>JBHGUR010000080.1:0-51719 GCA_048976805.1 Ectobacillus sp.
CGATATTTCTTTGAAATTTCTTCAATTTTCGCCTCGGCTTCATCGGATAGTTGGCAATGTTTTGTAATGTCAAAGATGACATCCCCTTCCCTTCCATCTTCAGGGAAGTATTCGTGGGGAGCGGTACTGTCGAAAATGCAAAGCTTCAATTCCGGCAAAATCACCATATCGATGGATTTGGAATCTAATCCGCACCACACCTTTTGGACATCAAACCCTCTTTTTAACGCATCTTGCGCCAACTGTTTCAACATGGTCGATTTTCCTGTCCCCGGCAGTCCTTTAATAAAATATCTTTTCTCTAAATTTCTGGTAATATTTCGCAGAAAGTCTTTTGCTCCATCCGGCGTCAACGTTCCAAATAATCGGTGGGTTAAAACCCCTGTTTTATTCAGAAGAATGCCATTAAAAATTTGGTCAAACAGCTCTTCCCTTTGCTCTTCTAATGCTTTCCAATCCATATGCTGCTGCGTCGCTTCTTCCCATTCATCATGAATTTGAATCGCCATTTGAAGAGAAGCAAAACATTGGTCGTGCCATTTTTCCGCTTCTTCAGAAAGCTGTTTGAGCCTTTCTCCGTGCTGAATAAGAATTGCTTCATCTAGACATTCATAGAAGGAAATGACTTTATCGCGGGTGCCAAGTTGCGTTGGTTCGATGGAAGGTTTAGAGCTTTGGAGAAATAAAGTGTCGATGCCTTTGATGAAGGTTGCCTGAATGGTATTTTCAAAAAGGGGATCATAGAAAAATTCGATATCATGGCCTTTATTGACATAATGATAGCCGATTTCTTTCAATAAATTGGAAACATTGAAGCCGAAGATGCCTTTCAAAAAATAGACTTCCTTGGCTTCCCGTACAATGTCCTTATATAGATTTTTCCATCCCTGTCCGGTCATCGCCTGCCCGAAATATTTTGTAATGGAGCCTTTCAATTTTTCATCCTTTCTTTTCAGCTTGCTAAACCCCGAGCAGCTCCCGCCCTACCTTTTCATAAATGGCAAGCGCCTCATCCAGCATTTCTTTTGTATGAGAAGCAGTCGGCATATTGCGAATGCGGCTAGTTCCTTTAGGCACGGTTGGATACACAATGGCTTTTGCATAAACGCCTTCTTCCAAAAGACGTTTTGCAAATGCCTGCGTGAGTTTTTCATCTCCAATAATGCATGGAGTTATCGGCGTTTCGGAATTTCCAATATTAAAACCGAGACGTTTTAACCCTTCTTTAAAGTAATTGCCGTTTTCCCATAACTTCTCAGTCCGTTCGCTAGACTGCATCAACATATCAATCGCTGCAATGGTCGCTGCCACATCCCCCGGAGGCACTGCAGTAGAAAATAAAAACGGACGGGAACGCACTTTTAGCCAGTCAATTAACGCCTTCTTACCAGCCACATAACCCCCAACAACGCCAATCGCTTTTGACAAAGTTCCCATTTGAAAATCAATGTCTTTTTCTAATCCAAAGTGCTTCACTGTCCCTCTGCCATTCCCAGTGACGCCCGAACCATGAGCATCATCTACATAAGTAATCAAATCAAATTCTTTTGCAATTTCCACAATGTCCGGAAGCTTTGCCAAATCGCCATCCATTGAAAACACGCCGTCGGTAATCACCATGATTTTCCGGTAGTGTCCGGATTCCGCCGCTTCCTTCGCTTTCTTGCGCAAATCATCCATATCAGAATGAGTATATGCAACAATTTTCGCTTTTGATAATCGGCAGCCATCAATGATCGAAGCATGATTTAATTGATCCGATAAAATGCAATCATCCTTCCCCATCACGGCTGAAATGGCCGCCATATTGCAGTTGAAGCCGGACTGATAGCTAATGGCCGCTTCTGTTCCTTTGAACTCGGCAATTTTTTCTTCCAATTGTTGATGCAAATCGAGGGTTCCATTTATGGTGCGAACCGCTCCTGCCCCTACCCCGTATTTGTCAACCGCTCGCTTAGCTGCTTCTTTTAAAAGTGGATTTGTCGCCAGCCCTAAGTAATTATTGGAAGATAAATTAATCAACCTTTTTCCGCTGATTTCGATAACAGGACCATTCGCCCCGTCAATCACATCAATCTCGTTGTATAATCCTTTGTCTTTAAGTAGCTTCAAGTTTTCCTCAAGAAACGAATCTAAAGCTTTTGCCAAACCTGCACCTCCAACTCAGTTCCTTACAGACACTATATGATAAGGGCTTTCAATTCTTATCTGATTTTCCTAAAGAAATGTTTTTATTTTATACTAGTAAAAAGTGTACTTTCATGAATGAAAAGGATGGTTTTGATGACAGCTGATATAACATTCCGCATTGCAACACTCGAAGACTTGCCAATCATCGTAGAAATTTACAATTCCACAATTCCAAACAGAATGGTTACAGCAGATACAGAACCTGTAACCGTTGAGGATCGATTGCAGTGGTTTCATGAACACACGCCTGAAAAGAGACCTTTATGGGTGGTGGAGTCTGAAGGAAATATTTGCGGCTGGGTAAGTCTGCAGTCTTTCTATGGCCGGCCTGCCTATCATGCCACAGTAGAAGTTAGCATCTACCTCCATGAAAAATATCGGGGACAAGGGCTGGGGAAAAAGATTTTAAGCAAGGTGATAGAAGAATGCCCTAAGTTTGGCATTGAAACACTTCTTGCTTTCATTTTTGGACACAATGAACCAAGTCTTCAATTGTTTTACCATTTTGGATTCGAAAAATGGGGACATTTTCCGGAAGTGGCGGAACTAGATGGAGTAAAACGGGATTTGTTGATTCTAGGGAAGAAAATTGTTTGATGGCGAATTAAACTTTATAAAAAACGCAAATTGAGAAGCAGTTTTTCTCAATTTGCGTAAGTTTTCAAATATGTAGTTCATCATCGCATTTGAATAAATGGCTTCGTTCCTTCCAGCGACTCTTCGCCGATGCATTTTAACAACAGCCCTTGGCAATAAGGCAAAGCAAATTGTACTATATAGCCGGAACCAATGGCGATAATGACCGTACCAATGCCAAAAGGGCCTCCTAACAGCCAACCGATTACCGCCACGATCAATTCAATGGACATGCGGGCAATCTTAATGCTTCCCCCTAGTTTTTCCACAATCCACATCATCAACCCATCTCTAGGTCCAGATCCTAAATTCGGCGAAATATACATTCCCGTGCCAAAACTTAACACAAAAATCCCTGCAATAAAATAAATCAGCTGAAAGGAAAAAGAATCTGTATCAGGCAAAAGCCAATAAAAGAAGTCGATGAATACGCCTGTTAGAAGCATATTAAGCCATGTACCGATTTTCGGGAAACTTCTGTACATGAGGGAAGTAAAGGCAACAATAATGAGCCCTGTAATAATCACCCATGATCCAATCGATAAACCAATTGTTTTATATAAAGCAATATGCAGCACATCCCATGCATTGACCCCTATATCCTCTCCCTTAATGATCATTGTTATGCCTAATGACATAATCATTAAGCCGATGAGATAAAATCCCCACCTCCATAAATACATTCTCCTCATCCCTATATGCCTTCTTTCTATCTATGTATTAAATTTGGTAACAGGTGCAAATTTCGCACACACCATTTCCGCCAATTCTTTAGGGTCCAGTTGAATTTGCAGCCCTATTTTCCCGCCGCTGACGATGATGTAATCAAGTTGCTCTGCAGATTCATCAATAAAGGTTGGAAACAGCTTTTTCATGCCGATTGGCGAACAGCCTCCTCGCACATATCCGGTTGTTGCAAGCAAATCTTTTAAAGGCAGCATGTCCACTTTCTTTTCTCCCGCAACTTTCGCAGCTGCTTTTAAATCCAACTCCGCTTCTACAGGAATAATAAACACAAACATTTTGCCCGGTCCTGCCGTTGTCACAAGAGTTTTAAAAACATGATTTGCTGGATGCCCGATTTTCTTTGCCACTGATACCCCATCAATAGCTCCTTCTGATTCATATGTAAGCACTTGAAACGCTACCTTTTTTTGTTCCAACTGACGAATTGCATTTGTTTTTGCCATTTTCTTTTTCGTCAATTCCATCACCTTCATTTTCATCAATGCATACTAATCATAACAAAAAGGCAAGTGTTTGAAAAATTCATTAAAAAAAATCGCTCCATGATGGAAACGATTTGGCAAAGGCATTTATGCAGTTTGCGAGAATATCGGCTCATATAAACGAAATTGATTTTGCGCCAAGTTCATTTGAAAAGTGTAGGTATTAATCGCTTTTTGATACATTCTTTTTTTGAAAATCGGACTTTCTAATATTTTATGAAACGACACTTTCTGCCCTTTGCTCTGCTGAAAATTTTTAAATAACCGATTCCCTTCTACCATTTCCTTCGTTTTTGCATTTTGGGCCAATGGGATTTGACTAAAAGGAGTATAGGATAATAGCTGGAAATATTCCTTTGAAACTTCTTCTGCCTTTGGTTCCTCATTCGTCTCTTCTGGATTTTCTAATAAATGTTGAAACAATTGGTTAATCTTATTTCTCGCATACAAAAAATCACGGTTCTTTCTATAGGCTTCCTTCATTTCTTTGCGCAGTAACAAACGCTTCTTTTCTTCTATCGGATCCACTTTTTCAACAAAACGATGATTTACTTTCATTTTACACACCACTTTGTAAAGTTTCTGAATAGTGAGTTTATTCTATCATTATTATTATAAAATGTTTTGAAACAAAAAAATATTATTTTTCCATAGTGCTTTTCTATCAAAAAACTAGGTGGCTTTTGAACCACCTAGTTTTCAAACGCTAATCAAGCTTTAATTTTTTTAACGCTTCGGCAAGGGCATCATTAATGAAAGTCTCTTCTTTCTTTAAATATTTTTGCAGTGTGCGCTTGTCTACTTTGCCGCTTGTTTGATGTTTTCGTTTTTCTTGGAATGTGGACCATTTTTCACGGAATCCGCATTGGCAAACGAGAATTTTCCCTTCCCCTTCTCCGTGCAATTCCATCTTTTTATGGCAATTTGGACAGCGGATGTTTGTAAATTGAGAAATCGTTTTGCGATAACCGCATTCCCGATCTTGGCAAACAAGCATTTTTCCTTTTTTTCCGTTTACTTCGAGCATCCATTTTCCACATTCCGGACAAGTTTTCGTTGAAAGGTTTTCATGCTTATATTTTTTATCGCTTGTTTTAATTTCATGGACAATTTCTTTTGTATACTGCTTCATTTCGTTAAGGAAGGCTTCTTTTCGCATTTTGCCCTTCGCAATTTGCTCAAGCTTCATTTCCCATTCTGCAGTAAGGGCTGGAGATTTTAAATCTTCCGGCACAAGGTCTAAAAGTTGTCGGCCTTTGGAAGTTAAGTAGATTTCCTTTCCGCCCCGTTTTTCAATCATGAAGCTGTTGAATAACTTCTCAATAATATCTGCACGGGTAGCCACCGTTCCAAGCCCACCTGTGGATTTTAAAGTTTCGGCGAGCTTTTTATTGTTCGAGTCCAAATATTTCGTTGGATTTTCCATTGCGGAAAGCAATGTCGCTTCCGTAAAACGGGAAGGCGGTTTTGTCATTCCTTCCGTCATTTGGATTTTTTGAATTGAAAGCAGCTCTCCTTTTTCAATAGGCGGCAAAATTTGTTCGCGAATTTCTTCGTCGTCTTCTTCCACTAAATCGTTCGCAAATACTTTTTTCCAACCGGGATTTAGGATGTTTTTCCCTTTGGCAACAAAAAATTCATCCCCGATTTTGGCATGAATCGTCAGCTGCACATATTCCGTTGGTGGAAGAAGCACCGCAAAGAAACGCTTAACGACTAAATCATAGATTTTGCGTTCTTTATCCGTAAATTTAGATAAGTTTGGCGACTGCTCCGTCGGGATGATGGCATGGTGGTCGCTGACTTTCGCATCATCTACAAAGGATTTGTTGGCTGTAATCGGCTTTTTCAAAATTTCATTGGCAAGCGTCCGATATTCCCCAACTCCGCAAGCTTTAAGTCTTTCTGGAATCGTTGAAACAATATCTGATGAAAGGTATCTGGAATCAGTTCTTGGATAAGTTAATACTTTATGATGTTCATAAAGCTTTTGCATGATATTCAACGTTTCTTTTGCGGAAAAGCCAAAGAGTTTATTGGCATCCCGTTGCAATTCCGTCAAGTCGTACAATGCAGGTGCGTAGGATTTTTTTGACTTTTTCTCAACTGCTTCCACAACTGCATGTTGGCCTTTTAATTTTTGGATGATCGTTTGAATTTTGTCTTTATGGAAGCTTCTTGTATTTCCAGATGCATCTTGCCAAGTGAGTGTCACTTTGTCGCTGATAGCCTGTATACCATAGTACTCTTTTGGAACAAAGTTTTGAATTTCTTCCTCCCGCGCAGCGATGATGGCTAGAGTCGGCGTTTGCACCCGTCCGCAGTTTAATTGGGCATTATATTTTGTTGTAAGGGCCCGAGTCGCGTTTAATCCGATATACCAATCCGCTTCCGAACGAGCTACGGCAGAGGCATATAAGTTTTCATAGAGCTTTCCTGGTTTTAAATTTTTAAACCCTTCTTTAATGGCTTTATCTGTCACCGATGAAATCCATAGGCGTTTAATAGGTTTCCGAACGTTCGCTTTTTCGATAATCCAACGGGCCACAAGCTCCCCTTCTCTTCCAGCATCCGTTGCAATGATAATTTCGCTAACATCTTTTCGATGAAGTTGAGTTTTCACCGCGTTGAATTGCTTCGCTGATTGCTTGATGACCATAAGTTTCATTTCTTTTGGCAGCATCGGCAAATCTTCAAGTCTCCATGTTTTATATTTCACATCGTAATACTCTGGGTCGGCAAGGGTTACTAAATGCCCAAGAGCCCAAGTGACGATGTACTGATTTCCTTCCAAATAACCGTTGCCGCTTTTATTGCATTTTAAAACACGGGCAATATCACGGGCCACTGACGGCTTTTCGGCTAATACTAAGCTTTTTCCCATAGATTACATCCTTTCGTAAGTCATATGATAACTATAGCATATCTCGGGATTTCATTCATTTGAGAAAGAGATGGGCATACACTATGCAAGAGACATTTGTTGAAACAATTTAGAAAAAGGAGAATTCGGTTTCACTCCAATTCTCCATTTCCATTTTTATCTAAATCAAGCATTCATTATCCTAATTGCTGTTTTCCCTGGCATATTGCACATCATTTGCTACACCGCAGTAGCAATAATTTGAGGCTGTCCTAAAAGTTTTATACTTTCTGGACAGCCCCTGGATGAAAGCGTTATTTAGCAGGCGATAATTCACTTTCTTTAAGCCATTGATAATTTTCTACCGTTTGCCCTTCTTTATTTACATAATCTACCATATAGACTACCGTTTCTTCAACGGTATCAATGACTCCTTCCGCCCCTTTCATGCCTTCTTCCCGGTCAGCTTCAATAATGACTTTTGACCCTACATCTAATGTCTTTTCGCCAAGAGAATCAATTTCTTCCCGAACAAACCATTTTTTGTTCTCTTCCGGTTCTCCTGTTGTGGATTCATAAGAAATCGAATAAACGGTAGTTTCATAAGCGCCGACAATCGTCCCTTTCGAACCTTGCATATCATCATCGTGGGCAGCATTGATGATGACTTGATCGCCGACTTTAAATTTCGGATTTTTTGCTTCTTTTAATCCTTCTGGTATTTTGCCCCACGTAGAATGGATCACATCTGCATGCCCTAATTCACCGTCCATGTTATCTCCGACGACTTTATCCCCATCCACTTGATTGTTTGTCACATCCACATCTTCGCTATTTAATAATTCCGTTGGTTTTTTTTCATTTTTAACCGATACATTTTCCGTATCTCCACAGGCAATTAATAAAAAGAGGCTTAATATTGCTGTAAATACAAGAAGCTGCTTTCTCATTGGAATTCCTCCTGTTGATGTTTGCTCTGTTTACAGCATTTGCATTTCATAGGGATTTATGCGTGGGAAATAGAAAGTTGCAACGCGGTCAACCAAAACGGAAAAATAAAAATCACGACCAAATCTGATCGTGATTTTTTCTATAACTAATGATTTAATTTTACTTTTTGAAGACGCAGTGCATTCAAGACAACGGACACGGAGCTGAAGGCCATTGCTGCTCCGGCCACCCATGGAGCAAGGAAGCCTGCTGCTGCAATAGGAATGCCGAGCGCATTATAAGCAAAAGCCCAGAACAGATTTTGCTTAATGTTCCTTATTGTTTTGCGGCTCATTAAAATCGCATCGGCAATGCTGTTTAAATCGCCGCGGATGAGCGTGATATCCGCTGATTCGATGGCTACATCCGTACCAGTGCCAATCGCCATGCCAATATCCGCAACGGCTAAAGCAGGAGCATCGTTGATTCCATCACCAACCATGGCCACCTTTTTCCCTGTATTCTGTAATTTCTTAATTTCTTCCGCCTTTTGTTCAGGAAGTACGTCCGCAATCACGTAATCAACACCGACTTCTTCACCGATTGCTTTGGCCGTCCGTTCATTGTCCCCCGTAAGCATGATTACTTCAATGCCCATTTCCTTCAACCGCTCGATTGCTTGTTTCGATGTTTCTTTCACCGTATCACTGACCGCCACTAAACCAGCAAACTCGCCGTCAATACTTGCAAGCATCGCCGTTTTCCCTTTTTCCTCAAATTGTTCCATTTGGGATAAAACCGGCGTTATATCCACAAGATTGGCTTGCATGAATCTTCTATTTCCAACAAGCACTTTTTTCCCTGCTACGATTCCCTGCACACCAAGTCCCGGAATGGCTTGAAATTCCTGAACTTCTTGTAAAGCGATTCCCCGTGCTTCAATTCCTTTTACAATCGCTTGGGCCAACGGATGTTCCGACTGCTTTTCCACAGAACCAATAAGAGAGAGGAAAGTCAGTTCATCTTTGCCTGCTGCCAGCACCACGTCAGTTAGTGCAGGCTCGCCTTTAGTGACGGTTCCTGTTTTATCAACTACCACCGTGTCAAGCTGGTGGGTTTGTTCAAGATATTCGCCGCCTTTGAATAAAATGCCGTACTCTGCCGCCCTGCCGGTACCTGCCATAATGGATGTCGGTGTGGCAAGACCCAATGCGCATGGACAGGCAATGACGAGCACTGAAATCATTGCTTCCAAGGCTGGCGTCACTTCTCCCGGTGCAATGAAGAAAATCCAAATCACAAATGTAATGACGGCAATTCCCACAACAATGGGCACAAAAATGCCGGAAATTTTATCTGCTAAACGCTGGATTGGCGCTTTTTTTCCTTGGGCATCTTCCACCACTTTAATAATTTGCGCAAGAGCCGTATCTCTCCCAACTTTTGTAGCTTTCATTTTGATGAAGCCGTTTTTATTGATGGTGGATCCGAACACTAGGGAACCAGCCGTTTTATCGACAGGAATGCTTTCACCTGTTAACATCGATTCATCAACAACCGTATTTCCTTCTATTACTTCGCCGTCCACCGGAATTTTCTCGCCGGGCTTCACAAGGATGATATCTCCTGCTACCACTTCTTCAAGGGGAATTTCCTTTTCTACTCCATTTCTGACCACTCTCGCTTGTTTTGCCTGCAAGCCCATTAGCTTCTTAATCGCTTCAGAAGAACGCCCTTTTGCTTTTGCTTCAAACAATTTCCCTAAAAGAATTAAAGTAATTAACACCGCGCTCGTTTCAAAATAAAGCTGTGGATGCACAGTAGTGGATTCAAAGGTTTTAATGGTTTGATATAAACTGTAAAAATATGCAGCGGATGTGCCGAGAGCCACCAATACATCCATATTTGCGCTGCCGTTTTTCAATGCTTTAAAGGCGCTTGTGTAAAATTGCCATCCAATAATAAATTGCACAGGTGTAGCAAAGGCCATTTGCACCCATGGATTCATTAAAAAATCAGGCATATATATAAAGGAAGTAAAAGGAAAATGACCGACCATTGTCCATAACAATGGCACTGAAAGAATGGCTGCTGCGAGAAATTTGATGAATTGCTTTTTCATTTCCTGCTCCCGAAAGTCAACCGTTTCCTTCTTATTATCTTCAAGGTGGGCGCCGTAGCCCAATTTTTCAATCCGTTGAATGATATCGGAAACGTTCACTTCAGCAGGGTTAAATTCAACCGTTGCATTTTCTAAAGCCAGGTTGACAGTCGCATTAGTCACGCCAGGCATTTTGTTAAGTCCTTTTTCAATACGATTGGCACAAGCGGCACAAGTCATCCCTGTAATGACGAGTTCCTTTTTCTCTTTCACCACGCCATAGCCTAAATCTTCAATTTTCTTTTCCAAGTCTTTAACGCTAACTTGGTTCGGATCATATTGTATCGTTGATTTTTCTAATGCTAGATTGACATTGGCATTTTCCACGCCAGGCATTTTCTTTAACCCTTTTTCAATGCGGTTGGCGCAGGCTGCACAAGTCATTCCTGTAATTTGAAGGGTTGTTTCTTTCAAATTTTTATTCATTATGAGCTCACCCTGTCGATATTGTCACGAAATCAGGAGATATGTTCACAAAATCAGTCATTTCCGCCACCAAAATTGTCGTTACGTTCACAGAATCCGTTGAATATTATTCCACATCATAGCCTTGGTCATCGATTGTCTCTTTGATTTGTTCTAAAGTAACTTTGGATTGGTCAAATGTAACATTCACTTGGCCCGCTTCTAAATTTACTTTTACCTCTTGTACACCGTCTAATGCGCCAACGCTACCTTCCACCGCTTTTACGCAATGATTGCAAGACATTCCTTTTACGTTTAATGTTACAGTTTCCATGAACACTCCTCCTCTTTATTTTTTCATTAATTTTTGAATTGTTACGATTAATTCATCAAGTATTTCTTGGTCGCCTTCTTGTAGTCGGCTGACGACGCATCCTTTAATATGGCCTGCCAATAAAATTTTCGCCACACTATTCAGCGCTGATTGAGTAGCTGCAATTTGTGTGATGACATCATCACAGTAAACATCCCGTTCAATCATACCTTTAATGCCCCGAATTTGTCCTTCAATCCGATTTAAACGGGTTATTAAGTCCCTTTTAACATGGTCTGGATGATGGCTTCTTCGGTAGGAACAATTTTCCAGCTTTATCAACCTCCATTTCTTAAATTCATTATACAATACCCATGTATGGTATGTAAATGAGAAACAAAAGGATCCCTCTCGGTTGATCCTTTTGCATAGAATTTGCTATTGAATACTTCCGGTACTTTTCAAACTTGAATCTACCTTGACTTCTACATCGGCGTTTTGAAAAGCAGAAAGCCATTCCTTGTCGTTCATTCGATTTTTCGGCAGCGTATGGGAATTTAAGCTTAAACCAAAACCAATAGGATCATACCCTTCTCTTTTCAGCTCATTAATAATAGAAGTTACTTTTTCCTTCATTTCCTCATCCAATAGTTTACTGTATCTAGGCAATTCTTTATTCCTCAAAGAATTTTTTGATTCTGTAATAATTCCTGCAAGCTTAATATCCACCTTGATGGACACTTTATGATTATCTTTTATATCTACCGTGTAGTGGGGTTTAATCGTATCAAGTCTGGTAACAAAAAGCTCATCTTCCCTTTTCACCCTATAAAAAATACTTTTTGCCTCATTGGAAAGCAATTTGACAAGCAATGTTTTTTCGGAATCCAGTTCGTAAGGCGGTTTATCTTCCTCTAATACAATCGATTTATTAATAATAAAATGAGTTTTTGATTCATCCATTTCAACAATAGGCAAGATTGGACTAATTCCGTCCTCTTTCATTCTTCTTCTGAAATCAAAGACAAAGGAAGTGACAATGTATGAAGTTTCCGCCCCGCTATTGTCAAAATAGTTGAAAATGGTCGGCTGCAATGCGGTTTCTCCTGCAGGGGCAAATTTTACTATTTCTTCTGCATTCGGTCTGCCCACCGCAAAATAAGAAATCATTTGAATATCCGGCCTCCGGATTAGAAAATCCAAAATGACCTTATTTTTTTTGTTTTGCAGCATTTTCTCGCCAACCACAATCAGCTTCGAATGTCCAAAATCCAGTTCTTTATCAATATGAGATTCCAATAGAGAAATCGTTTCATCCATGGTCAATCCTTCTTTAATCAGATAGGTATATTCCGGCGCGGGGTTTTCCTTAAAAGAACTCGTCGGCACATAAAGTTTTAAAATGATTTTATAGGGATTATCTGGATTCCCTGATTCATCAATCCCAATCATTGAAACAAAGACCATCTTATCAATATCTTTAAACTCCCCGCAGCCTGAAAGCAGGATTAGAGAGGAAATAGAAGCCAGGATGAAAAATTTAGTTTTTACTGTCTTTAGCACCTTTCATCCTCCTAGCAATGTAAAAAAGTAAAAAAATCATGCCAAAAAAGTTTACAGCGATTAGATTAAAAAAGTATTTCGAATACTGGAACAATTGATACTCTGTCAACGTTACAATCAAAAATAAAGAAGCAGCTGTAAAAAAGAGGATAATGATCAAATAACCAATCGGAATGTCTTTATACTTTATTTTCTCTAATCGGAAGACAAACTTAAACAACTCGACTGCCACATGCCAATGAATCAAGATACTCAAAAAAGCCATGGACAAATTAAGAAGCAGAAAGACGTAGACTAACCGTTCAATTAAAAAGAATTTCATTCTCATGGAGTCACTCGTTGCGACCCATGGATAGACCAACTCATCAATTGACTTTAAACCGTGAAACCCCATTGGAATAAAGTAAGTGGTAAAAATCGTTGCAATGGAGCTAAAAGCAACCACTATTATCTGTTTCAAACCAAAGTTTTGTTTTTGCGTAAAGAAACGGTTAAAAATGACGAGATTCACCACACCAAGGGATAAAAAAATGCAGGCAGTTATGACATTCATATTCGGCATTTCCACCACATGCAGCATGGCCGCTTTAATAAAATCCCAATCTAAACTTTTGCTTGTATAGGCTTTAATAATAATAAAAATGATAATAGGGAAATTTATTAAAAAAATGATTTCAATTGTATATAACACTCGATCCGTTTTCATAAAGCATCCAAAAATAATCGATACAATTAACGTCAATCCAAGAAGTATGATTGGAATATCAGGCGTTAAATATCGTATTAGCAAAAAGGTGTAAGTGATTAAAGTACTCGCCCCTGCTACAAACCACATGATGGCCATAAAACAAAGCAATGGATAATAAAACCATTTTGGCATTGTTTTCACTAATAGTTCAGGAAAAGTCATCCCCGGATAGGCGTAAAAAAATTTTGTATAAATGACCACAATGACTAATCCTAACATTGCCCCGACAATTAAAGCGGAAACAGCCCCATCTTCCCTATAATAGAGAAGAATGGTAGGAACAGCGGAAATAATATTGGCAATCATATTAATCAAAATTAAATAATAATAAAATCGACTCAAGCCTCTCCCTCCGACTTCTTGTTCCCTTTACGGTAGTTATACACTCTTAAAAACGGTTCCCCAAAGCTTGTTTGATTCACGAGATACATAATGAGGCACAAAAATCCAAGGGTGAGGCCGGCCAACCCAAAAATACTTGCAACGACAATCAAAAGCAGCCGGACAATGCGGATGGCAAAAGCCATTTCATTTACAGGAATAACGAAGGTGGAAATCGCAACGGCTGATACGATAATGACCATAATGCTTGAAGCTAGGGCCGCTTCCGTCACAGCTGTACCTAAAATCAAACCTCCAACCGTTGCTGCTGTGGCACTGATGGCTTTTGGAAGACGAATACTCGCCTCAAGCAAAAGTTCCATAAAAAAAAGCATGAACAGAACTTCTACAAAGGATGTAAACGGAACCCCCATCCGGCTCCCTGCAATGGTCAACATGAATTCCGTCCTAAAAACTTCAGGAGAAAAGGAGGCAGCTCCAATATAAATACCTGGAAGCAAAAGACATACAAAAATCCCAAGATACCGCAGCAATTTTAAATAATTAGAAATCACAAACGTATGATAGTTATCTTCCATAGTTGTCATAAAATCAAAAAATACAACAGGAGCCATCATACATTGTGGACTTCCGTCGACGAGCAGCACAATTTTCCCTCCGGCCAGATTATAAACAATCCGGTCAGGCCGCTCTGTTAAAAGCATTTGAGGGAATAAGGAAAAACGCTTTTGGTTTAAAAAATTACTGAATTGAGGGGATTCTGTAATGACCTGCTTATCAATTTCCTTAAGTTTTTCTTTAATCATTTCTAATGCCGTTGTTTTCACTTTTTCCTGATCGTAAATAACGGCTACTTTCGGTTTGTTCACTTCCCCTTTCAAAAAATATTCAATGGTTAAAGAAGGCTCGTGATAAAAGGAGCGAATGATGTTAATATTAGTCATTAAATTATCGCTCAGGGCGAGTTCCGAACCATGGATGGTTGTTTCAACAGAAGTGGAATTGACATCGCTATTTTTTGACAACTTGAAGTCAATAGCATACAAGTTTTCTTGAATTTCAACGAGTACATTCCCTTCCATGACATATAATAGCCCTTCTTCTTTTGAAGGCACTTCTTGAAATTGCGGCAAGGCCATTAAATACACCTGTAATTTTTCTTCTGAATCGATTTCAAAAAACGGTTGCAGAATGTATTTCTGAAACAATTCCTGGTCGATTAGAGATTTAATGTATAATACGGTTATTTTTTTATTGTCCAATTCCAATGGTTTGTATGTTAATTCAACGGTATCGTTAAATTGGTTCATAATCCATGAAAGGATTTCCTTTGAAGACATTGGCTTTTATCTCCAATCTTCTTTAGAGTAATAACAGCTCTAGTTATAGAATATCCAAAAATAATCCAACTATTACGTACTTCTTATAAGTTCAAAAAAAGCATATATTAGCCATGCGAAGGAAACTTCCATATAAAAATAAAAAATGGGCTGTTCAGAAAGTCGAACACTTTCGGAAACAGCCTTACTTCTTATAATAATATTCTCTTACAAACTTTCCCTGCGGTGGTCACAAAACGCGCCTCCTCGTCGCAATTTTTCTGCGGTGAAAGCACTACAGCCGCAAAGGGGGGCTGGGACAAATCTAAAAAAACATCATTTTCACCAAGGAGAAAATGATGTTTTTTTGATATGTTATTAAAATTGATTTCCGTTCCGGGGACGCTTTCCGCGGGCCCGGCTCGAGCCTCCTCGGAGCTCATTACTTCGCTCCTGCGGTGTCTCGAGACACGGGCTGTTCCCGCAGGAGTCGCCCCGTCACTCCAATCAATTTTTAGTTATATCAATTTTTTATCAAAACTCTTTCAACTGCCCCTTTAATTTTTTGTTTATGTCCCATCCTCTTTTTTTAAAATTGATTTCCCTTCCGGGGACGCTTTCCGCGGGCCCGGCTAGACTCTCCTCTGATTCATTCCTTCGCTCCTCGTAGTCTTGAGAGGGATTGTTGCAGGAAAGCTTTGAATTTACTTCCTTGAGCTTGCTCCGCTTTGCGACTAAGCGTGCGCGACAGAAACTTGCCCCGTCACGCCAATCAATTTTTCGTTCTATCAATTTTTTATCAAAATTCTTTCAGCTGCCCCTATAATTTTTTGTTTATGTCCCAGACTCTTTATTTGTTTAGCTCTTATGTATTTAGTTATTCAACATCGCCGCATTTTTTCGCAAGTTCATACAATTTGTTTTTCATATGCTCTCCAATCCGCTTTTGTCCGCTTGAAAAATCTTCATTGTCTTGAAAAGCAACGGGTTCATCGGATATAATGAGACGATTTTTTTTGCTGACGTATAAGGGAACAAATTGCACATGCTGTCCTGTTTCCTTGAAATAATATTTTTCGATAAACAAATATCCTTCATGCATATCCTTTGTTTCATTGGATGTGCTCGTATAATCAATCGTTGGGTAAATGACGATGCTTTCGCCTTTTTTTAAGGCTTCCACTGTCAGTTGAAAGGTTTTGATGATTTTTTTTGATCCTCTATATACAGGAATACCCTTTCCTGATTTTAACAAGTTAGCGATTACAAAAGAAATGGGATAAGCGCAAATTTTAGCAATGGTTGGATTCATGCCAAATCTCTTTGTAAATGTGTAATCCACATATTGTTGGAAGCATTTTTTGCGGTCTAGAAATACATGCAATATCCAAGTTCTCAAACTTTTTGGAAACCATAAGTAAATAATAAATGGACTAAAGAGATTTTGATGATGGGAAATGTAAACTACGGGATCTTTAACTTTTTCGTTAATTTGGATGCGATAAGCCGGGTATATTTTTCGAACAATCCATTGAGAGATGAGAAAGAACTTGCCGTAAAAATTAGATGTCATGTTCTTTTCTTCACCTTCATTCCGTTTTTTGTTTTGTTACACTACCAGAAACAATCATTGAGAAAATTTTTAGCGAGTCTTTGATCGGATGGTAATAGGAGCTTTTGTTTTTATGAATGTAGATGGTTTGAATGGGAATTTGTTTGATAGGAATTTTTCTTTTAACAGCAGCAATCAGCATATTCATTTCATATTCATATCGTTCCCCTTCTAAAGAAAGCAGGGAAGGGAGAAGGGTGATTGGAATGCCTCTAAGACCTGTTTGTGTATCTTGAAGTTTGATTTTAAAGAATACATGAAATAAAAAACTTGTTATTTTATTGCCTAAGTAACTTCTTGCTGGGACGTGATTTTGGTCAAAATCCCGTACGCCAAGGAGAATGGCGTCTTGAATATCATTTAGGTTTTTTGCCAAGTGAATGACGTCGGCAACGGAATGTTGACCATCGGCGTCAGCAGTTACCACTCCATGCACATTTTGTTGCTTCAAAACGTATTCAAAAGCTGTTTTTAATGCTCTCCCCTTTCCTTTATTTCTTTCGTGGGTGAGCACCGTGCAATTTTGAATCGATTGAATTTGATGAAAAATCGGATTGCAGCTCTCCAAGCTTCCATCATTGACCACGACAATTTGTGAAACACCGTATTTCAATAAATGGTATATATAGTTGATTAATTCACGTGTTGGATTCAAGGCAGGAATGATAATGCAGACTTTGTTCATATCGTCCCTTCCTTTCTATACCTTTGTCCTTGGAGATAAAAATTTAATATAATTGTAGCATGAAAAAGAGAATTCTTGATATTTTTAGAAATTATGGAAATCAGAAAGTCGTTGGGTTGAATCTTTTATTCATGTATATTCAAAAATTTTCATTTCATTCCAATATTCTCGCTTTCCTTTAGAAAAGGGAAAATGTAAAGAATGAATAGAAAAAATAATTTGGGATATACGCAAAAAGGAGGTTCATCTAATCGATCCTCCTTTCATACACAATGCCTAAATCATTTTTAATAATGCTTCTTCGCCCGTCATTCCTTTGACGATCCCCAATTTTTCTGCTTCTGTTGTGACCGATTCTAGAGGAGCTTTTAATAATTCTTCAATGGTTTTTACACCAACAGCGCGGCCTGCAATAATCTTTCTGTCCGCAAGCCGAGTGTTTAATAATTGAACATCCAGCGCACCACACATGATATAGCCAATTTCATTTGAAATCGTTAATAAAGTCGTTTTAGGTAAATGCACAGTGACGGCTGTAAACATATGTCCTTCCAGTTCAATTGGTTCAATGGAAACCAATAACATCGCTCCTTTCGTTAATAACATATGGAACGATGAAAAAAATGGTTCTGATTTCAATATAGAATTTTTAAGTGCGGTCAAAGGAATGAACAATATAAGGAACGTATAGTGTTTAACGAACTTTTCATACTAAGAATACTTTCACAAAAAAATCGTCCATGATGAAAGAGGTGACTGCCGATGACTAAGAAGGATCTTCCGACATTAAGAAACCGAAGCATTAAGCCAAAATATCAAAAATCTCTAATCAATGGCCAAACGGAAATATCTCTTCACAACCAATTATTGAGAACGGATGCAAAGGCAAGACAATATTAATTCATCATGGCGGTATCGTGAAAGGACCCGGAACTTAGTTTCCGGGTTTAAATTTTAAAAAAATCATTTTAGGTGTATAAAACCTTTCAATGAAGTCATAATAAATAATGATTTCACAAGGAAAAAGCGACATGAACACAGGGGGGATTACCGATGGACAAAATCGCTGAAAAAGCTAATACTGATACTCCACCGAAAAACTCTTGAAAGGTACAGCAGTAGTCCACAATTGATTATGGATGAAGCACCTTTTAGAGAGTAGTTTCATGTCGGAATTTGTGAAATTCAGTAAATGAATTCACAAGGATAAACGGCATGAACACAGGGGGGATTACCGATGGACAAAACCATTGAAAAAGCCGATTCAGAAACTCCACCTAAAACTCTTGAAGGTGAAAAAGCAGTCCATTGATCAACCAAAATAGAAAAGCTTAGCCACCTTAGAGAGTTGATTGTTTTATGTCGCCATTTGTGAAATCTGGGCCCGGATTAGTTTCCGGGTTCTATTTTTTTTTTTTTGAGCGTTTTTCCTCTCAGAAAGCTTTCTCCAAAAGGAGCTTTTTGCGATGTAGCGATTTTGGGGTCTACGTCGCCAAATTTTTTTGCTTGATATACGGATTTTCCGCAAAGAGTCCCTTTTGATCGGATCCTAAATCCAACATGTTTCTCCAGCTTCCCAAAAAAGGGCATACGCCACCCGTTATCCACAATTCGCATTTGTGGATTTTTTCTCCTTCCCGACTTATCCACTTGTGGATATTGGTTTACGCCGCCTTTACGAGGCTTCGGAGGTGATCTCCCTGCTTTTCTTTGACCCGGCCGATCGCCATCGCCAGCATGACGCAAAGAGCCAGCCCGCAGCGCACCTTCATTTTTTTCATGCTCCGGATCGTATGGCTCTCAAATCCGAACGATACCTCCAGTCGGCTGTTTACCCGTTCCACCGCGGTTCTTTTGGCATAAATCCGTCCCCATTTGTAACTGGCCCGGTCAATGGGCGTAAAGATCCGCCGATCTTCCGAAAGGGGTATCCGTATCCCGCTGGCAATGGGGCAGGCGGCCTGTCCCGCACAGGTGATCCCGTATTGTTTGGCGGGACATAATTTTTTGAGCGTATTCCGGTCTTTTTCAAAGCCTCCGCATGCCATTTCTCTTACCGTTCCCGTTTCCGGACAATGGCAATAGACATTGCCTTTGTAATTGTAGGTGGCGTTTTCTTTTAATTGGCGGGTGCTTTCCCCGTCTTTCCACAAATTCCGAATGTCAATAACCGGTTTGATGCCGTACCGGTCCCAACACTTTTCAATCAGCTTGGTATCGTCGTATCCCCGGTCTGCGCTCAATGTCTCTGCTTTGGCTAACCATTCAGATTGCCGTTCCTCCATTTGTTCCAATAAACGATGCGCTTCCTTGACATCCGGTACCGACGCTTTCGTCACGGAGAAAGCAACAGGCAGTTCATAGACGGCATCCACCACCAAATGAAGTTTGTAGCCAAACCATGTGATGAGCTTTTCCCATGCGGTTCCGTCTTCTCTCGTTCCGCGATACACTTTTTTCCCATAGTCTGCGTCGGTATCCCGGCGGCCGTCCGGTTTCTCCTTTTTATTCTTTCTTTGGGCAAAGGACGAGATCGCCTTACTGTCCATCGCCAAGTGCTTTCCAAAGCCGGGAAGCGCTTTTTCCGCTTGTTTGACCAATTGGTCGAACAAGGCCTCCACATCCGCCTGATGGGCCAATATTTTTTTCAGAAACCGGCTGAAAGCCCACGGGGTGGGGGCTTTTCCATGGAAACCGCACATGGCCCGAAGCTGCCCGTTCCGGGACAATTCCCGCAAAAGCTTGGCATCACTTTCGTGCTGGAAGACGATGCCTGCCAATAAAGCATTCCACATCGCCCGGACCGGATACTCGTCCCTTCCTTTTCCCCGTTCTTTTTCGAGCTTTTTCATGAATGCTTCATCCGGCATATTTTCGAGGACCAGACGGAGCCGTTCCAAATCTCCCAATTCTTCAATTTCATTCCACGAAAATAAGCTGAGTTGTGGTATAATAGCCATATGGATCCCTCCTTTGGATGTTTAGTGATTTTGTGATAATTTCATTTTACACCAAAGGGGATCCATTTTTTATGCCCTTTTCGCCTGGGGGGAATTTTTTTAGCTGCTCCGTTCAAAGCATGATTTCCTCTATTTTTACATCGAAAAATGGGGGAAAATTTTTTTGACAGGTCTCGCAAAGTTTTGCGGGACAAGTTATTGCGGACAGCGCAATTAGCTCAAAAAGCAGTGGATTTCTCAAATGAAATCACACTGCTTTTTTAGTGCGCCTGGCATGGGTGTAATCTATAGGGTGTAAGTCCTGAACTGTGAAGGCAGAAGTAACAGTTAGCTTAACGCAAGGGTGTCCGTGGCGACGCGGAATCTGAAGGAAGCGAGCGGCAAATCTCTGGTCCGAGGAACACGAACTTCATACAAGGCTAGGTATCATTGGATGAGTCTGCAACACAAGGCAAAGTCCTTACTGCCAAAGGTGATACAGAGTAAATGAAGCGGATAGATGGAGAGAAAGACTGCACCCTTACCCGGGGAGATCTGTTGGAGATGCCAAGTGAACTTGGTAACCCGCCCAGTGATGGACGGCTGAACCGACAGAAGTCAGCAGAGGTCATAGTACCCCGCGTACTCGAGAACGCGTGGGAAGGACCGAACAACGAGGAAGAACGAACGCTGTGCGTTCGTTTCTCGCGAAGAAACAGACAATCCGTATAGGACTTACTTGAAGGAGGAAACGGTGAATCCCGTGGGGGACTTCAAGAGGGTGGAGCGAGAAGCGGCACAATCAGAAGGTTACGTTCACGCAAGAAAGGAGTATCACCATGTTGATGGAGCGCGTCTTAACACGGGAAAACCTTTTACTCGCCCTGAAGCGAGTCGAACAGAATAAAGGGAGTCACGGCATAGATGGAATGCCCGCACAAATCCTGCGACGGCATCTTTATGAAAACTGGGACATCCTGCGACGTTCGTTACAGGACGGAACCTATCAGCCCTCGCCTGTCCGACGGGTCGAAATCCCGAAGCCAAACGGCGGAGTGAGGTTGTTGGGGATTCCTACCGTGACAGACCGCTTTATTCAACAGGCAATTGCCCAAGTGTTGACTCCCATCTTTGACCCGACATTTTCTAACCATAGTTACGGATTCCGTCCAGGGAGACGGGGACATGATGCGGTCAGGAAAGCACAAGGATATATCAAAGAAGGCTACACATGGGTGATTGATATAGACTTAGAGAAATTCTTTGATAAAGTGAACCATGACAAACTGATGGGAATTTTAGCGAAGAAGATACAGGACAAGACCCTTCTAAAACTCATTCGCCGATATCTCCAAGCTGGGGTCATGATAAATGGTGTAGTAAGCGGGACGGATGAGGGGACGCCACAAGGAGGTCCCCTAAGTCCGCTCTTATCCAACATCGTTCTCCACGAATTGGATGTGGAGTTGGAACGACGCGGACATAAGTTTGTACGATACGCAGACGACTGTAACATCTACGTCAAGTCCGCAAAGGCGGGACAACGAGTGATGAAGTCCGTTACGGAATTCATTGAACAGAAGTTGAAGCTAAAGGTCAACAAGAGGAAATCAGCCGTTGATCGACCGTGGAAACGAAAGTTCCTCGGTTTTAGCTATACGTATGAGAAGAAACGACGAATTCGTCTCGCCAAAGAGAGCGTAAAGCGTTTCAAACAGCGGGTTCGAGAACTCACTGCACGATCCAGACCGCTCTCTGAGGAACAGCGAATCACCAAGTTGAATCAATATATCATCGGGTGGTGTGGATATTTCGCATTGGCGGAGACACCCAATGTCTTCCAAGACCTAGACAAATGGGTGAGAAGACGTCTGCGTATGTGTCAATGGAAAGCATGGAAGAATTCGAGGACAAGAGTAAGGAAGCTAGCCAGTCTGGGAATTCCACTTCATAAAGCATATGAATGGGGCAACTCGCGAAAGGGGTATTGGAGATTAGCTGGAAGTGTAGTCCTAAATAAAGCCCTTGGCAACTCCTACTGGAGTCGCCAAGGGCTGAGAAGTCTGTATCAAAGATATAACGAATTGCGTCATACTTAGTTGAACCGCCGTATACCGAACGGTACGTACGGTGGTGTGAGAGGTCGAGGGTTAGTCACCCTCTCCTACTCGATGGATGAAATATAGAATTTCAATGAATAGGAGCGTATTGCTGTTACAAAGACGCTGTTTATGAGGATAATAACAAAGAATGTTAATGGAAAGAGTAGAAACAGCATGGGGAAAATAAGAATTGTAACAGACTCAACTGCAAATTTATCTGAGTAAAGATGTTAAAGGAGTGGCGATTCCTCATGCTGAGCCGCTGCCGCTTGCCGAAAGCGTTACGCGTGAACTAGAGAGAATTAGCGGATTTCAGGATACAGAAATTTTTTACACAACACCGATTATTAGCACTCATACTGGTGTTGGGGCCATCGGTTTTACATACTTTGCAGAATAGTAATTTTTTAAAGAGAGGGCTGCCTCTCTTTTATATTTGCATTTATGGTTAATCCCCTATTATCTGGGAAATATAAGAAAAAACAGAATGAGGAATGAGCTATGTTTTTTTGGAAAAAACGCAAAAAGGAACAGAAAATAGAGCAAGATAGCAATGTTTTAGAGCAAAAGGAAACAGTGCAACAAGCACATTCGCCAGAAGAAGCAAGCGCCAGCCAAAATCAAGGCGGGGGGTGGGAACAAGCAGAGGATTTAGTACATATGAAATCCGGGAAAAACCAACAGGCAGGGGGAGGCGATAAGAAAGAGCAAGGAGCAAATATTCAACAAAAAGCTGTACAACAACAGCCTGTTCCTAACTCGGCAAAAAATGAAGAGAAACAAAAGAAGCAGAATAAGGATAATAATCGGGAAAGCGACCAATCCAAATTCGCTTTTAAAAAGCGAAAAGAAGCAGCAGACTCCGCTGCGAAGCAGGAATCCGTGCAGAAAAAACGTGTTATTTTCGGGCATAGCAATGCATTGCTAAGAGAACAAATGAAACAGGCGATGAATGACAATCCCGATCTGCAAATGAAAACGATATTTAACAATCATGAAGATATTACCCTTTTTTTTATAAAAGGTGCTGTAAATGAGCAAACGTTGAATGAGGATATATTGGAAAAAATATTGGAAACACAAGGAATATCCCTTACAAATGAGGTGTTAAAAGAGAAAATACCTATTACACGCATGCAAGTAAGCAATGTGCTAGAAGATATTTGTGAGAGCTTGATGGATGGATGGGTATTTATACATATTAACGGTCAAGATAAAGGTGTTCTTTTTAATCTATCACAGCCGCAATATCGGAATTTATCCCAGTCTATGAATGAGGCAAATGTTTTAGGGCCAAAGTTGGAATTTACAGAATCACTTGAGACAAATTGTCAGGTATTGCGCCAGCTTATTAAAAATGAAGATTTAATTATGGAATCTATGACTGTCGGAAAACGCGCACCGAAAGAATTGCGCATTATTTATATGAAGGGAATTGCGGAGGAAGAAAACATACAAGCATTTCGCGATAAAATTTCAATGCTAGATGTAGATGATATTTTAGATAGCTCCGTTTTAATTCAGATGATTGAGGAAAATCAATTATCTTTGTTTCCGCAGCTCATTATGTCAGAACAGCCGCAGCGGTTTGCATATGCGATCATGAACGGGAAAGTGGGAATTTTATTAAATGGAAGTCCGATGGCTGTAATGGGCCCAGTAACGTTTTTCAATTTTTTTGAATCAACAGAGGATCTGTATTTCCGTTGGGGTGTTAGTACATTTCTACGGATATTGCGCTTTTTTGCTATGTTTATTTCGATTACCTTCACACCAGCTTATGTTGCAGCGCTTTCCTTTCACTATGAAATCATTCCATCTGCTTTGCTTGTTTCTATTGGGCAATCACGCTCTAATGTGCCATTTCCGCCGGTAATGGAGGCTTTTCTTTTAGAAGGGTTAATTGAATTGCTTAGGGAGGCGGGGGCGCGCTTGCCTACAAAAGTAGGGCAAACAATCGGCATTGTAGGCGGGATTGTAATTGGGCAGGCAGCGGTTCAAGCGGGGTTTACGAGCAATATTTTAATTATTGTTGTTGCTTTAAGCGCACTTGCATCTTTTACTGCGCCAAACTACGAAATGGGTACAGTCATTCGAGTGCTTCGTTTTCCACTCATTATTCTCGCAGGGATGGCAGGGGGGATTGGAATGATGTTTGGGCTTTGCTTTATACTCATCCATTTATTAAAAGTAACAAGCTTAAACAGGCCATATTTGGCTCCGTTGTATCCATTTCATTTAAAGGATTTTGGACAAAACATTATTCGGCTTCCGCATCGGTATGTGCGTACCCGGTCTAGCTATAATGAACCCGAAGATTCTAAAAAACGGAACGTGGCAGGAAAAAAGAAGAAAAAAGATATAGATGAGTAGGTGTTATATGGAACAGATGCAAGCAGTCCCAAAACATATCATGTTTCCGAGCGCAATGCTCATTTTTATCATTAATTCTATGCAGATTGGTGTAGGGATAACGGCTTTTTCCCGGTTTGTTTATAAATATGCCAAGCAAGATTCATGGCTTGCCGTTCTGGTTGCCGGTATCGTGGCGCACATTGTAATATTTTGCATCTATTTGACTTTAAGACGATATAAAGAGAAAGATTTGTTTGATATCCACACTCATTTATTTGGAAAATGGCTTGGAAATGCCTTAAGCATATTGTATATCGGCTATTTATTTGGCTACAGTATTACCTATATTATTAACTTGTTTGCCTTTACACGGGAATATTTATTCCCTGATATTCCGATATGGATAATTGCGCTTTTATTGTTGGTGCTTGCTGTGTATGCAGTTTATGGTGGTATTCGTGTTCTTGTTGGAGTGTGTTTTTTGAGCGTTGTATTTACCGTATGGATTACAATTGTTTTGCTTCAAATTTTCCAGTACTTCGATTGGCTTTCCTTTTTGCCTGTATTGGAAAATCGTTTTAGCGACATTGGTATGGGGGGATATGAAATGTCTTTTTCGTTGACGGGTTTTGAAATTTTGTATTTTGTATACCCTTATGTCCAAGGAAAGAATAAGGCAAATGTATATGCACAAACAGGAGCCTTGCTTACAAATATGATTTATTTATTTTTTATTGTTGTGTCGATTGGTTTTTATAGTGAGAAGGGATTAAAATCAACGATATGGCCATCTTTGAACCTTTTTAAAATCGTAAATTTTCCTTTCTTGGAACAATTTGAAGTGGTTGTTATTTCGTTAATGATGCTGATTATTCTCCCCAACTTAAGTTTGTTATTATGGGTTGTATCAAAAGGGAGCAAGAAAATTATTGCAGTAAAGCAGAAAACAGCTTTGTTCGTTGCCAGCGTGCTCTTGTTTATCGGAGTGCAGCGGTTTAATACATTGCCGCAAATCAGTACATATACCGAATTTTTTAACTTAGTTAGCAGTATTTTTTCTTTTATCTATCCGGTCGTATTGCTCCTTTTTGCCATAGCAATAGATAAAATTAGGAAAAAGAGGCGGCAGGCATGAAGCAAAATGTTCAAATTGTATTGATTTGTGTAATAGTTTGTATATTATGTTCAGGTTGTATTATACAGTCGCGACAATTAGAGAGCCTAGGACTTGCTACTGCGGTTGGGTTTGACGAAGGAAAAGGCGGAAAGATAAAAGGTGTAACTGTTCTGCACCATTTCGGGACGAGGCCGGAAGATGTTGCTCAGCAGCTGACAAGTACAGCCTATACGAGCAAAGGGATAGCGCGTTTTATGAACCTCGAAACAAGCGACCGGCTTGTGACTGGCCAGCAGCGGATTGCTGTATTTGGAAAAGAATTGGCAAGGGAGAGAGGGATTTCTGAATTAGTGGAAACGTTAAAACGAGACGCGGCTACTCAGACAAACATGTATTTAGCAATTAGCAAAACAACAGCTAAGGATATTTTATACCAAGAGAAAGAGGAAGAACATTCAAAAAATATGGGAACGTACTTATATAAGATGATTCGGCAAAATATTGAAGGGGACGAACTGATTTCCCCGACTGTACAGGAGTTTCTGCGTGATTATTATCAAGTTGGCAAAGATCCGGTTTTGCCGCTGCTAGAAAAACGGCGTGATTTCGTCCTTGTCGACGGAGCTGCTCTTATGTACAAGGGAAATTATGTGAAACATATTAATGCTGCGAAGGCGTTTTATGTGAAAGCGCTGCGAAGCGGGTTTAAAGGAGGAGGACAGCTTGATGTGAAAGTTGACTTCTCGCACTTCAAAAAGTTTTATCCGAAAAAAAAACAACCTAAATATATGTATGTTAATTTACAGCATGTGGAGATGAAGCGAAAAATCAAGCTTGTACAGCAGGAAGATCCGGTTTTTGATATTGATGTGAAGGTAACAGCTAATATTACAGCTATGACAGAGGAATTGGATCTCGGACAACCTGGTATATATGAGGCATTTGAAGCGGCAATTAATAAGGAAATGAAGCGGCAAATCGAAAAAACGATTCAGGATTTACAAGGAGTAAAGGTAGATCCGGTCGGATTTGGCGCAATTTATGATACATCTATCCGGCATATGAAGTTAACGGAGAAAAAATGGTATAACAAATTATATCCGAAAGCAAAATTTCAGGTCCATGTAAAAACGACGATTACCCGTTCCGGTGTTTTGAATTAGTAAAAGAGGTAGGCAATTATTAAGGCAATGAAGGCAGCAAAGCTCATATAAAATCGCTTTTGTACATAAGCGGGCAATTTTCGGAACATAAGAACCCCTCCAAGACATTTTATTATATAGGATGTTCAGGAGGGGGTTCTTGTTATACATTTACAGCACTTTTTCCGTTACTTTTTTTATTGGCTTTGCCTGTTGGGACAAAAGAAATGTTTGCCCTAGAAATAGGATATGCAGCTGTTCTTCCGGGAGCGAAAATGCGTTCCAGTGCTCACGCAGGCGTGTGATAGCTTCTTGCGGCGTTTCATCAGCCAAGGCAAAGGTACCGTAGTGCATAGGAACGAAATGCTTGGCGTTTAAGTCTATATAAGCTTGGATAGATTCTTCTGGCGACATATGGGCTTCTTTCATAAACCATATCGGTTCATAGGCGCCGATAGGCATAAGTGCAATGTCGATATCGAAACGCCGGCCAATTTCTTTAAAGCCGCGGAAATATCCGCTATCGCCGCAAAAATATATAGTTTCATTCAGCGCCTGATTATGAATGACCCAACCGCCCCAGTGGGAAGAGTTTGTATCCAGTAACGTGCGGCGTGTCCAGTGCTGTGCTGGTACAAAATGGAATGAAACTTCATCAATGGTGGCTTGCTCCCACCAATGATACTCTTGAACCCGGAAAAATCCTTTTTGCGTAAATAATTTTTTCAACCCCGTTGGCACTAAATATAGGGCATCGCTATTAAGCTGCCGAATGGTCGGGAAATCCAAATGATCATAATGGCTGTGCGAAATAAGGACAATGTCAATTGGCGGCAAATCTTTTAAATCGAGTCCTGGGTTTGTGAGGCGGGAAAACATTTTGATATTGGACCACACAGGGTCGGTTAGAATATTTAAGCCGTTTGTTTGAATGAAAAAGGTTGCGTGTCCAATCCATGTAATAGTTGTTTCTGCCATATTTGTTTGAAGAAATTCAATTTGTTTGACAGGCGATTGTTCTATTAAACAGGAAAAATCTTTTCTTTTTTGTTTTCGTTCTTTTCTCCAACGCATATATTCCCGAAGCGATTTTTTTGTGCTAACCTCGTCTAAATTTTTATAGCGTTTTATTTTCATAAACACCATCCCTTTTCATTTTGGCTCTGTTAAGCTTGATTGTTGATTTTTCACTACAGGCGGACGCTTTCCTCGGGCGGAGCCGAGCCGCTTTTCCCGCTGGAGTCGCCGCCTTTCTTTCCCAATCAACAAATGAATCCAAATCAACATTAACCTTTAACATTAATACGTTAACATATTCGCAGAAGGATGAGCAGGGATAACTCCTTGAAGAACTAAAATATCTATATATATCCAATTTATTATTTGGACATATACATCGCGCCTAAGTAGAACATACAGCAACTTATACTTGTTCCCTCTCTCTGATTTTCCGTCGCATGGGGCAGGAATAGGTTTTGACAGCTTCTATGCATAGCCGGATGCTCTCCCCTTTCAAAAGAAAGGTTTTACGTCCTTTTTCTAACTTGTATTTATATATCTGCAGGAAATAAAGGTTGAAAACTAATAAAGCTTTTACTCTATTTCAATTGTATATAACGAATTTACTAGGAAGAAGTAAAATGAATTGACTAAGCATGAAAAAAGTGTAAAACTACAACCAGACAATGTTTACAAATAATACGGAGCACTATAACAAACAGGAAAAGGAGTTTGGGTATGAAAAGATACAGGATATGGTTAGCGGTGTTTTCAATTATAGGACTTGTTTTGGCAACAGGATGCGACGCAGGCTCTAAACTGCGCAATCCATTAAATTGGGATGTAGAAGACTTTCAATATACAAATCAAGACGGAAAACCCTTTGGCTCCAAGAATTTAAAAGGGAAGGTGTGGGTTGCCGATTTTATTTTTACAAACTGCACAACAGTTTGTCCGCCTATGACAGCGAATTTAGCTCGCTTGCAGAAGATGGTGAAGGAGGAGAAGCTTGATGTAGAGTTTGTATCTTTTAGCGTTGATCCGACAGTGGATAATCCAGAAGCGTTAAAAGCATTTGCGGCAAAATTCACATCTGACACTAGCAATTGGCATTTCCTCACAGGATATTCACAAGAAGAAATTGAGCGTTTTGCCAAGAAAAATTTTCGTACGCTCGTAGATAAGCCTGATACAACCGACCAGGTGATGCACGGGACGAGCTTTTTCCTTGTCGATCAAAACGGAAAAGTTATGAAGAGCTATAAAGGAGTAAGCAATACACCGTATAAAGATATTATTCGCGATATTGAGAGATTGACAAAATAAAACAGGATGCCGCTTTAGCAGCATCCTTAATTTTAATTTATTCAATTGTTAAAATGTCATTTTTACGGGGCATTTTCGGGGCGCGGATTTCTAGCACCCCATCTTTATGAGAGGCTTTTGCCTGCTTTCTTTGAATTGGATAAGGAAGCTTAATAATTCTGGACGATTCAGATAAGGAGCGTTCTTTACGGTAATAGCTATTGCTTTCGTTTTGCTCCTCTTCTAAAATATCTTCTTTAACGGAAATGCGTAAGTATTCCCCCTGTATTTCCACAGAGATTTGATTTTTGCTTATACCGGGCAGTTCAGCTTTAATTACAAGTTCATTTCCTGTTTCGTATAAGTCAACGGGAAATGTCAGAAGGCGGTTTCCTTTTTGAAAAAAATGGTTCATTTCGGAAATGAGGCCTCTTAGCGGTGTTTGCTCAAAGAACTCGTCGATTTGTTTTAAGTAGCTTTTTAATTGAGAACGAGAAGGATATTTTTTGTTTTCATCGTTCATGTAAATACCTCCCTGATGTGAATCTGCAATATCATATGAAAAATCTGCCCATTGGTGAGCAGATTTTTCTAATGAAAACGTTTTTTTATTACTTTCACTCGCACGTTGCTGTTTCTTGTGCTAGTATAAATAAGGTCTATATAGTAGGATAGAAAAAAGGAATTTTACAGAAAGAAGGTTAAAGATATGTGCGGCTTTGTAGGTTGTTTATGTGAGAAGCCTAAAGAACTTTCAACTGAAGAAATCCAGCAGTTTGAAAATATGAACAACATTATTTTTCATCGCGGCCCAGATGATGAAGGGTATTTCCGCGATGAATATGTACAGTTTGGATTCCGTCGCCTCAGTATTATTGATATAGAGGCAGGACATCAGCCCTTAACTTATGAAAACGATCGCTATGTGATTATTTTCAATGGTGAAATTTATAATTATGTGGAGCTCCGCGAAATGCTTTTGGAAAAAGGAGCGACATTTGCGACGCACTCGGATACAGAGGTTATCGTAGCTTTATATGCGCATATGAAGGAAAAGTGCGTAGATTACTTGCGCGGCATGTTTGCGTTTATGATTTGGGACCGCCAAGAGAAGCGATTGTTTGGCGCGCGTGACCATTTTGGCATTAAGCCGTTATTTATAGCGCAGGAAGGAGAGGTAGTTTACTTTGCATCTGAAAAGAAAAGCATTCTCCAAGCGTTAAAAGATAAAGGTGTAAATCCGACATCTTTACAGCATTATTTTACGTATCAATATGTACCGGAACCGGAAACATTGACGGCAGACATTAATAAGGTGAAGCCTGGACACTATTTTGTGAAAGAGCTAGGTAAAAAGATTTCTTTCCACCGTTATTGGCAGCCGTATTTTAATGCATCTGGCGCTACAAAGGACGAGCATATTCAAAAGATTCGCGACGTGTTGTACGATTCCGTAAAGGTACATATGCGAAGTGACGTTCCAGTGGGATCCTTTTTATCCGGTGGGATTGATTCTTCTATCATTGCATCTATTGCAAAAGAATTTAATCCGAATTTATTAACCTTTTCTGTCGGTTTTGAACGCGAAGGCTTTAGTGAAGTGGATGTAGCAAAAGAAACAGCGGAAAAGTTGGGAGTAAAGAACTATAGCGTCCTTGTCACGCCGGAAGAGTTTATGAATGAATTTCCGAAAATTATGTGGCATATGGATGATCCGTTAGCCGATCCTGCTGCCGTGCCGTTGTATTTCGTGGCAAAAGAAGCGCGCAAGCACGTAACGGTTGTTCTTTCAGGTGAAGGATCTGACGAGTTGTTCGGCGGCTATAATATTTATCGTGAACCAAGTTCTTTAAAAATGTTCTCTTATATTCCAGAGCCAGGGAAACGTATGTTAAAGGCTCTAAGCGGTGTTTTGCAAGAAGGAGTAAAAGGAAAAAGTTTCCTTGAGCGCGGTTGTACGCCAATTGAGCAGCGCTATTATGGCAATGCGAAAATTTTCACAGAATCAGAAAAAGCAAAATTAATGAAGCATTACAACGATTCTGTCAACTACATGGACATTACGAAGCCATTGTATAATGAAATTCATTCATATGATGATGTAAGCAAAATGCAATATATCGACATGTTTACATGGCTTCGCGGCGATATTTTAGTAAAAGCGGATAAAATGACGATGGCGCATTCATTAGAGCTTCGCGTTCCATTTTTGGATAAAGAAGTATTTGATGTTGCTTCCAAAATACCGACAGAGCTGAAAATTGCAAATGGTACAACAAAAGCAATTTTGCGGGAAGCTGTAAAAGGAATTGTTCCAGATCATGTGTTAGACCGCAAGAAGCTGGGCTTCCCGGTTCCAATTCGCCACTGGCTGAAAAACGAAATGCATGACTGGGCAGTTAACATTATTAAGGAAAGCGAAACGGAGTCTTTAATCGACAAGAAAGTTGTATTGGACCTGTTAGAGGCGCATTGCGCTGGAAAAGGAGATTACAGCCGTAAGATTTGGACGGTTCTGTCGTTTATGGTATGGCACCAAATTTATCTTGAAAACAAATACGATACAAATGAATTTCATGAAATGACAAAAGCTGCTTATATGAATGTGTGATGGGAATTGCTAGGGCTTTACAGCCGAAAAGTTTATTTCACGAAAACAGGCTATATAGCAAACAAACACCCCCTTCTTGCTGCTGCAAGAGGGGGGTGTTTTAAATAGAATTTCGGCAAATTTTGTACAAGGCTCATAAATATTTGTCTTGCTTTATACATTTATATTAACATGGTAAGAAAAAAGCTTGGAGGAAATAATGCTGACATTCGAACGAGTAACGGAACAACAATTAGATATTATACGGGAAATTATTCATTCTAACCGTACCTACAATGAATGGGAAAATGGCAGTCCGGTACGTACGGATGAAGAATTAAAGAAAGAGTATTTTCATAATAATCCAAATCGATATACATATTTTATTAAAGCCGATGAAACATACATTGGCTTGTTGGAGTATTTGGAACGAAATGAAAAAGACGGGTTGCCGTGGCTGGGCTTGCTTATTATTCACGGGGATTACCAAGGGTACGGATTTGGCACAAATGCTTACTATACATTAGAAGATCAGTTAAAACAAAAAGGAATAACACGTTTACGCCTAGGAATTTTGCGAAAAAATGTAAAGGCGAAAGTGTTTTGGGAGAGTTTAGGTTTTTCTTATTTTGAAACGAAAAGCTCTAATAAAGGCATTTTAGTGGACTGCTATGAAAAAGAATGGAGTTAATGGAGGAAAAGAATGAAAATTCGTAAAGCTACAGTAGAAGATGTGCCAGGGATTTTGGAAATATATAATGACGCTGTATTGCATACTACCGCTACCTTTGATTTACGGGAACAAACGCTCGAAGAAAGAACGCAATGGTTTTATAAATATAATGATCTATATCCGCTCGTTGTAGCGGAAATAGATGGACGAGTAGCCGGTTATTGTTCGTTATCGCCGTTTCGGGAGAAAGAAGCATATAAACGAACAGTGGAAATTTCTGTATATGTCCATCGGGATGAGAGAGGTAAGGGAATAGCCCGGAGGCTGATAGAGCATATTTTACTGCTTGCAAAGCAAGTAAATCATCATGTTATTATAGCGGGAATTACAAAGGGAAATGAGGCTAGCATTCGCCTTCACGAGGAATTTGGCTTTATACACGTAGGTACGTTTTGTGAGGTTGGATATAAATTTGACGAGTGGCAAGACGTGCTGTTTTATCAGTTAATCCTTAAATCTTAAGACAAAGGTGGGAGACGATGTCTGTTGCGGCGGGGGTAGGAGGTATCATTCTTTGCTTTCTTTTTATAGAGGCCATTAGCTTGCTTTTGGCAAGGTTGCTTCGTAAAAAGGGTTGGTCTTACGAGCTACAGCATTTACCGTTGTTTCTTATGCAGCTTGGAGCATTGTACAGTTTTCATAAGGCAATATTATTTCCTCCGGCTTTGCAAGTATTAGTGCAGTTTGGATTGCTTTACAGCGGAATTGGGGCAGGGAGCCTCGTCTTCCTTGGCCTTGTACGGCATCTTCACTATCAGTCTTATATTTTTATTGTAAATTGGTTAAGAAGAAGCTAACTTGGGAAAGGTCCGGTATAGATTTACCGGTCTTTTATTTTTGTGCGTTAAGAAACTATCGATTAGCGATGAAGAGGATAATTCAGAGAAGCGCCCCATTGCTTGAGTGGAAAGTGGGCTAAAATTAACACCTAACATAGCTAAAAAGTTAATGTAAAGAAATCATTGTTTGTCATAGCACAACTTGTCCTTTATAAGCGTATGATGGAATGAGGAGCTATAACTTTATAGCAAAAATAATAAGAAAGGGATGTTATCATGAAGCTTGTTATTGACCCTGGACACGGCGGCTCTGACTCCGGCGCTGTCGGCAACGGCTTGCAGGAAAAGGATTTAAATCTGCAAATTGCCCAGCGTGTACGCAATGCTGTAGCTGCTAATTATGAAGTTGATATTGCCATGACACGCGAGACAGACAAGTTTATTTCTTTGTCTGAACGCGCAAGGATTGCTAATAATTTTGGTGCAGACTATTTCATCTCTATTCATATCAATTCGGGCGGCGGAACGGGGTATGAAGATTACATTTATTCGGGATTATCGGATGGAAGTACAGGCGCTGCAAAGCAAAGAGCCTTTCATGATATGGTTGTTCCTGTACTGCAAACATATGGCTTGCGGGATCGCGGCAGAAAGAAAGCGAATTTCGCGGTTCTTCGCGAAACTGCAATGGACGCGATTCTTGTGGAAACAGCATTTATTGATACGGCAAGTGATGCAAACCTATTGAAAAATCCGCAATTTATTGAGGACATAAGCCAGGCGTATGCCAAAGGAATCGCACAAGCTATGGGTTTGAAAGAAAAGCAGACTCCTAGTCCTCCCCCAAATCCGCAACCGCCATCTTCTTCCCCAAGCCCCATTGGCGTTGTAAATATTCTCGGAACAAACGTGAATTTGCGCAGCGCTCCATCTACAAATGCATCTATTATCCGAAAATTAAATAAGCCTGAATCATATTTAGTGTACCAGCAACAAAATGGATGGCTTGATCTCGGTTCCGAACAATGGGTGTACTATGACCCGTCTTATATTGAATATATAAAATATCGAAATCTTGACGGAAGCCCTATTGGCGTCGTCTCTATTCTCGGAACTAATGTAAACTTGCGCAGCGGCCCATCTGCGAATGCAGCTGTTATTCGAAAGCTAAACAAGCCTGAATCGTATTTAGCTTATCAATATCAGGAGGGCTGGTTTGATTTAGGCGCAGGGCAATGGGTATATTACAATCCAGCATATATCCGCTATAAGCAATATTAATAGACAACAACAATGTTTACGAAAACAGCCTATCTTTTTTGAAAAATTGATGAAATAACAAGGAAAATGCCAACATTTGTCGAAATTGCAAGAGGAAAGGAGGTGAAAGATATGAAACGGGACATACGGCTTATAAAACAGCTATTAGAAAAGATTGAAGAGGAGCAACAACATATCAAAATCTTTCAGATCTCTATGCTTGGCAATTTCACTGAGGAACAGATTAATCATCATCTGCATTTACTAAATCAGGCAGGGCTTATTTCCTTAGCTTATCAGCAAATAAATGGCAAAGAAGAGTGCTATATAAACAGGATAACATGGACAGGGCATGAATTTTTGCGGGCTATGGAAAATGAAGAAACGTGGGCAGCTATTCATAACCAATATGAAAACAAAACATTAGAAGAAATGTTAGAAGCGGTTTCTCGAAAAAGTAGACCTCAGGAAAAAATAAAGATATAACTCTAACAGAGGCTAATATAACGTATGCATTGTCTAGTAAATGGATGATAAAAAGGGGTTTTCCAAAAAGCGGTGCTAAGTATAATGCTTATATGAATCATGGCTTGTTGTATGCACGATTATTTCCACTAAAATCTAATGCTTAGCAGCCGTTTTTTCTATGCATATTTTTATAGTGTGCTGCGTGCCTTTTGCTAAACTTTGGAAACTTCCATCTTTGCAGTATTTTTGTGGCTATCCCCCCGACAAACCTTTAAAATTTCACATTCTATCCTCTGCTCTATATATGCTCAATTTGTATCCATATGTAAGAATATATTTATTTTCGATGCGACGAGGTATTTTGCGGAAATATAGCGAAAGTATATGGTGACCTATATATATTACAAGCTTAACTGCGCCCAATTCTTTGCGAATTTTCAATAATGAAGTCGTTTTCTTTTGTTTCGTGTGAAACTTTATAGAAGCAGCTGCACATGTTTAATTTCTGGCTATGCTGCTCCTTTTAAGCAGCGCCCTTCTAGGTAATGGGGGAAGCCAACATAAAATATAAAGGAGGTTCATTGATGGGACGAGCTCTAATCCATATTGATTATACATATGATTTTGTGGCAAAAGATGGTGCCTTAACATGCGGTACACCTGCACAGGAAATAGAAGATAAGCTAGCTCTTCTAACCGAAGAATTTATTCAAAATGGTGACTATGTTGTGTTTGCGGTGGATATGCACGAGAAAAATGATCCCTATCATCCGGAGGCCGCCTTATTTCCGCCCCATAATATTGTAAAAACAAATGGAAGACAATTATACGGCAAATTGCAAGGGATATATGAAACATATAAAGAAAAACAGAATGTATATTATATGGATAAAACGCGCTACAGCGCTTTTGCGGGTACGAATTTAGAAATTAAGCTGCGGGAGCGGGCTATTGATGAATTGTACCTTGTTGGTGTATGCACCGACATTTGTGTTCTTCATACAGCAATTGATGCTTATAATAAAGGATTTAAAATTATAATATATAGAGATATGGTCGCTTCTTTTAGTGAACAGGGACATGAATGGGCGCTACAACACTTTCTCTCTTGTTTAGGGGCAGAGGTGCGGTAAAAAAAGGTCAAAAAACATCAAAAAATATTTGACCTTTTTTGACTATATGAGTATAATCAAAATAGAAAGAGAAATCTTTCACAAATTTATCTTAATATCATTAAGGAGGAATCAATGATGAGAAACCTATTCCCTGAAGTAATGCGTCGTCATAATAGTTTTTTTGGATTTGATACTTCCTTATGGGATATGATGAAGGAAGACTTTTTTAAACCGGTAAGTTTAGCAACCTTTGCAGCGGATGTTGAGGAAACGAAAGAGGCGTATGTGATTTATGCAGATTTGCCAGGTTTTTCAAAAGAAAACATTGAATTGGATTACCATGATAATATATTGACTATTAAAGCAACACGAAATGAAGAATTGGAAGAAAAGAAAGATGATGGCACTTACATCCGCAAGGAACGTTCTTTTGGTTCGTATGTGCGTCATTTTATAGTGGAAGGGGTAAATGAAAACGAAATAAAAGCTTCGTTTGCAAATGGGGTATTGACTGTAACTTTACCTAAGCAAGCAGAAACAAAAAGAAGAATAATTGATATTGAGTAAGACAGTCTTTGTGGCTGTCTTATTTTTTTGGGATGTTATTTAGAAAATTACAAATGTTATAATATTTAGAAGGGGGGGAGCAGATTGACAGAAGAACAAAAGCGGATGAGACGTTTACAGGCGTTAAAAGAAATTGCTGAACGGCTAAATGAGGCAACACATTTAGAAATAATGCTAAAAAATGCATTGCAGCAGCTGCTGCAGGTAATGAATTTAGAAACGGGCTGGGTTTTCTTCATTGATAAGGAAGGGAAGCATGAGCTAGCGGCAAATATATCCCTTCCGCCGGGATTGGCAAGAAAAGAGAAGAAGCCGATGTGCGAAGGAGCGTGCTGGTGCATCGACCGCTTTGTTGATGGAAGACTGCAAAAAGCAACAAATATTATTGAATGTAAGCGCATTGAAGATGCTATTGCATATAACTGGGGAGATACACGGGGAATTACCCACCATGCTACGATTCCGCTTCGCGCGGGGGATGAGAAGTTCGGGCTGCTCAATGTCGCCTCTCCTGGGAAAACAAGATTTACAGAAGAAGAACTCGCATTATTAGAAGCGATTGCTTATCAAATCGGAACGACGATAAAGCGTATAAAACTCGTAGAACGAGAGCGCCAATATATTGTTGCAGCGGAACGAAATCGTTTAGCCCGGGACTTGCATGATTCTGTAAAGCAACTGTTATTTTCAATTATGTTGACAGCGCGCGGCGTACAGGATATGACAAACGATGAAGAGCTACAAAGCATGCTTGCTTACATAGGAGACCTATCTCAACAAGCGATGCAAGAAATGCGAACACTGATTTGGCAACTTCGCCCTGAAGGGTTGGAAAGAGGAATTATTGAAGCGTTGAAAAGCTACGGTGAAATGTTAGGCCTCACTGTCCATCCCGATCTTTCATGCGTTCTTTGCCTGAATCATGCAATAGAGGAGACGTTTTGGCGCATTGGACAAGAGGCTTTAAATAATTGTAAAAAGCATGCGGGATGTACAGACGTATATATAAGGTTTTCAATTCATAAAGAAGAGAATACGGTTACGATAAAGGTTTTAGACCACGGTGTAGGATTTGACATAATGGCGGCAAAAAGCATATCTTCAGGTTTGAAAAATATGAGAGAGCGGGCTGAATTGGCAGGCGGGGCGTTACAGATTGAAAGTAAAGAAGGGGAAGGGACTGCAATCATTGTAACACTTCCTCTGTAAGAAAGGAGCACATGGATGAACATCAAATTACTGCTCGTTGAGGACCATCACATTGTAAGACGAGGGTTGGTCTTTTTTTTGGAGAAGCAAAAGGGTTTTGCCATCATTGGCGAGGCAAGCAACGGCCAGGAAGCGGTTGCGTTTCTTAAGCGGGAGCGTCCTGATGTGATTTTAATGGATTTATCCATGCCAATTATGGATGGCATTGAAGCCACTAGAAAAATAAAGGAAATAGATTCAACAATTAAAGTGCTGATATTGACGAGCTTTTTCGAGCAGGATTATGTTCTCCCTGCATTAGAAGCAGGGGCGGATGGGTACCAATTAAAGGAGGTAGAACCAGATCAGCTTGTCGCTTCTATAATTGCCGTGTTTCAAGGCACTACAAATTTACATCCAAAGGTCACGCCTGCCGTGCTTGGCCTCCTCAAATCCCAACCTAAGAAAAAACAAGATCATCTTACGAGTTTGACAAGACGTGAAAAAGAAGTGTTAAGGGAAATCGCTAACGGAAAAAGCAATAAAGAAATTGCAGCTGATTTGCATATAACCGAACAAACAGTCAAAACGCATGTGTCCAATATTTTATCTAAATTGAATTTGGAAGACCGTACACAGGCAGCTTTATATGCCGTTAAGCATGGCTTTGTTTCGTAAATCTGCTACTTTAGTAGCAGATTTTTTTTGCGGATATCCTACTATTTTCTGACGGGCTATTGCTACTTTCTGAGGGTTTAAAAACAGGTAGTCCATTCTACAATAATACATAGAAAGTAGCAAAGGGGAGACAAGCATGAAAATTGCAGTTATTAGTGGAACACCGAGGAAAACGGGAAAAACGAAAATTGCCGCCCGATATATTGTAAACACATTTGCGGCTGATTTATATGATTTAAGCATAGAGGCATTGCCGCTGTTTAACGGTGAGACTTCGCAAAATGAGCTTGAGGCAGTAAAGCGGCTGCGTAAGCTCGTGTTAGAAGCTGACGGAATTGTTCTTTGTACACCGGAGTATCATAACGCTATGAGCGGTGCTTTAAAGAATGCGCTCGATTTTTTAGGAAGCAGCGAATTTGCGCATAAACCCGTGGCGCTGCTTGCGGTTGTCAGCGGCGGAAAGGGCGGGATAAATGCCTTAAATAGCATGAGGATTGTTGCCAGAGGCGTATATGCGAACGTAATTCCAAAACAAGTTGTATTAGATGGCAGCTGTTTTCAAAGCGGCGTCTTGATCGAAGATGCAAAGCTGCTTATCTATGAGATGATGTTAGAATTGCGTACGTATATGAAAGCGTATGGGATAATCAAATCAGAGATGAAAACAGGTTAGCGATATAAGGCGGCTGCTTCTTCGTATAAATGTATTTGAATTTGGAATGCTATCAAAAAAGGCACTCTAAAAAGGGGGAGCATCGTGGGCAAAACGAAAGCACAAGGTTCTGCAAAGCATAAAGGAAATCAAATGCAGGAACATACATCTTCTAAAAAAGCAAGAAACGCCCAAAATGCCGGTCAGCGCCACGGCGAGTAAAAGCATGCATGCCTGCATGCTTTTTTCTTTTTATCTTGGCAGGAATTAGTTTGAATATAGTGAATTTTTATAATATTAATCAATACAATAACGAGGCGAAAGGGAGAGGTAGAAGAATGAAAGCAACAAAACCGATATTGTCTATATTTTTATCTGTAGCTCTTGCTGTTACCGCGGCTACAGGCTGCAGCAATAACGAAAAAACAAGCACCGAGCAAACGAAAGTAGTAAAGGTTGGAACAGATGCTGCATATGCGCCTTTCGAATACTTGGATAATGGGAAAGTGGTTGGCTTTGATGTTGATTTTTTAGAAGCGGTTATGAAAGAGGCTAATTTAGAATACGAACTGCAAAATAAAGGATGGGAGCCGCTGTTTGCCTCTTTGAAGTCGGGGGAAATTGACATGGGTATCTCTGCTATTACAATTGATGAAAAACGCAAGAAAACGTATGATTTTACATCCCCATATTTTGAATCTACACAGATGATTATGGTAAAGGAAGGGTCCCCTGTGAAAAAGGCAGATGACATGAAAAAGCTGAAAGTAGGGGTACAAGTAGGAACAACGGGGCAAATGGCAGCAGAAAAATTGCTTGGAAAAAACAGTTCGCAAATTGCGAAGTACGAAAATAATGCATTGGCTATTATGGCGTTAAAAAATGGCGAGGTAGAAGCGGTTGTAGCTGACAATACGGTTGTGGAAGAATATGTAAAAAACAATCCGGGCGACAAGCTTATCGCTATTGAGGATAAGGAAAGTTTCGAGCCGGAATACTATGGCCTTATGTTTAAAAAAGGAAGCAAGCTGCGAGGGAAAGTGGATAAGGCTGTACAAGAAGTAATTGAAAATGGAACGTATGCAGAAATTTACAAAAAATGGTTTAAAACAGATCCTGATATAGATGCGCTAAAAAAAGCAAAATTATGATGTTTTCTTGCTTTTTGCGAGGATTTCTTTTTTTTATGTAGAATAATTTTATTATAGAAGGTTCTAGTCTTCTTGTAGTGCACATAGTGTTTTACATTGAGGAGGGGTGGAAGATGGAGGAAAGAGAACAACTGCACCGTATTCAAGGCTTAGCGAAGGAAATCATCGAAATGTTATTGCAGGAATCCTTTTTTAATCAAAACACCCGCTTGAGAGGCTCAATTGAAAATTTAGCTAGCACAGTCGAAGCTTTAACAAAGATTCAACTAAATGAAGATAGAAACGCACAAGATACGCTGCGCTATTCTATTACAAAAATGCGCCTCGCCCGCAATGCAGTGAATGAGGAAAAAGAAGCTAAACGCGTGAAAAATCCAGCATAAAACCTGACGCTATCGTCGGGTTTTTTTGTTTCTATATGTTTATCGCTGTGCATACAATGATAAAAGCATTGCATAAGGAGGTTATAAATGTGAAGCTCCAGCAAGCGCTCCATTCAAACTTGATAAAGAGATTGCAGCGCATGGTATTTGCGGGTGTAAGTGTTTCAAAAGAAAACCTCCCGGAAACGGATGCAGATTATTTCTATGTAAAATGTTTATCCCCGCTCCCAAAAGCGATTCAAGAAGCATTTCAAGGCAGTGAATTTATATTTCAGGCGCCGCGCATGAATAAACAAAATAAACAGGTACTTGCTTCCGTGTCAGGGCAGGAGGTCAGAAATCGGCTGCTTGTGTTTCGGCTTCGCTATTGGAATTCGCATCTGCAGGCAGAACTAATACGAATTGATAATAAAGAAGCTGCCCCGGCATATTACCTTATCCCTGTACCCTATTTGCAAAATGGCCAAACGAAAGAAACATTAGAACGGAAGCTAGGAAACGGCTATGTTTCTTTCTTACTTCCGAAGCATTCGCATGAATTGGGTGTGCCAAAATTTATATGGTGTGACGGCAGGTTGTACGGAAATTTAGCGCTGCGCTCGTCGGTTAGTTCAATCATATATTGGGAGCAACAAAAAGAAGTGCGCTATATCGATATCGATGATTGGGAATCGTACGTCGATATAAGTGTAGATGACCAACTATACTTCGTTGGCGAGGATAAATATCAACAATTGCTAAAAAAAATGGAGGAGGCGGGAAAGCGGCTAACGGCGCCTTTAAAAGCGCCAGAAAAACCGAATCAGATTAAGACGAGTGAAAAAGAATTTCAGTTTTTGCAATCCGTACATCAAAAGATTTTGGAAAAGGGGTTATATATTGATGAAACTGACATTTACAATTTTCATGTTTGTGTAAAAACAAATCCGATAACAATTGTAGGAGGAATGCCGGGGATTGGGAAATCACAGTTTGTTCAGGCATACGCAGAAGCGCTAGGCCTTAACTACGGCAATGAACTTCTATGGATCTCTGTATCTCCATCCTTCCAAGAGCCGCAAGATCTATTGGGATATTTGCATCCGAATGGAACATACATGGAAAGCGAAACGGGATTTGTCCGTTTTCTCATTCATGCCTCAAATCATCCCGATCAACTGCATATGGTCGTATTTGACGAGATGAATGTATCCTATATTGAACATTGGTTTACTTCATTTTTATCCCTATTGGAACTAGAGGAAGGAAAACGGGAGCTGTCACTTTATAAAGCTCAAGATGAATTACAGCTGCAAATTCCGCCTACAGTCCCAATTGGAAATAATATTATTTTTGTGGGAACAGTGAATTTTGATGATACGACAAAAGAATTATCTGATAGACTATTGGACCGGGTGAATATGATGACATTAAAAAAGCTGTCATTTCGCGAAGCTACTTTTATGCAGCCAACAAATAAGGAAGCTGCGGTCTCTGTCTTAAGCACGGAATTTCGGCGGCAATGGACAAATTATCACCCAGCTCTGTCTGTTTTTACAGAGGAAGAAATAGAGCTATTAGATCTTCTTCATGAAATGCTGCAAGAACATGATCCAACAAAGGGAGTTTCATTCCGAACGGTAGTAAATATCGCCTCGTATTTAGATAATATACCCAGATGTGAGGATGGATTGCTGATTAGTAGAGAAGAAGCATTGGATTTGCAAATTAAGCAACGCATATTGACAAAAATACGCGGAATGGAAACTGTAATTGGCGACCTTCTTGACGAAGGAAACAAACGGGGGAAATCTATTATTCAATTGTTGCAATCACCGCCGGCCACAGAAGTATCTGCTTTTACGCATAGCATTGCTTATTTAAAGAAGAAGGCTCGTGAATTGGAGCTTTACGGCTATGCAAAATAGAATGCTCTATTCGACTGAAATTGCCGGCGAGAACGATAAGCTTCCTTTTGTTTTGCAGCTCATTATCGGAAATGGGGGAAAAGGGGAAATTGTTCCATTAGGGAAGCTATGCAAATCATTGGATAAGATTTCAGAATGTATTTATGATGTGCAAGAGCTGAAACCATTGCGCCTGCAGCTTCAAAGCGAACAGGATGAACATGTTATATTTGTATGGAATAAGGTATATGAAGGAAAAAAGACAGATGTAGAATGGAAATACGAGCTGAATACAAAAAAACGTATCGTCCTGTTATATGAACATGGGAAAACGGATTATATCTATCCGTGGAGATGTGGATTATATCACTTTGAAGTACAAATTGCTGAACAATGTTATTATGGTGCTTTTCGTATCACTCCAAAAAATTTTTATGATGATCAACTTGCCTTAATCCAGCAAAAAGTACAGTCCATATTTGCAAGTCTTCTTATAGACCGCGGGCATTATAAAAAAACATTTTCTTTATTTGCTGATTTAGACGATTATTCATATATACACACAATTAGGTGGATGATTAAAAAGATCGTTTTAATAAAGCAGCTATATGCTAGACTTGAAAAGGAGGGACAGTATAAATCCATATACAGATTAGAGCAGCGCTGCCGAAAATACACAGACTGGAGTGCTAAGAAAAATGATATATATGAAGCGAGGGGGCAGGAGAAGCATTGGAATCGCCGCGTGATAGAAACACATAACAATTGGGCTAACCAATATATAAAATATAAGACAAAACGGCTTGTGCAGCTTGTAAATACGCTTATGCTGTTTTTACGGGAAAATCTTGAAAAGCTGGAACAGATGGCAGAAAGCAGCTATCGTGAAAAGCAAGCTGTTCAGGAAATTTTGCAAACGATTGAAAAGAATGGTTCTGTAACAGAACGCGATAAGCAAAAGTATCGCAATATTCAGCTTTTAAAGGACACAGATGTCAAAAAAATAACAGTGAAAAAACAAGAATATAAAGTATTATACGAAATTATGAAGGAGTGGCTCTTCTGGTTGTCCGCGCTGCTACGCTCTCCTTTTTGGAGCAATATTTCGGAAAATGCAAATGTACGCCCAGCTGAAATAAGGCCAATTCACCGCCAACTGCTTTCCGTGCTGGAAGCATCGGATAAAAAAGGCAATTATGCCGCATTAGAATCGATGTTTCTATTTGTATACAAGCCGACCTTTATGATTTATGAATATTATGTATATTTTGAGCTCATTTCTATTTTAGAGAATCTTGGTTTTTCTGCGCCTACTCCGATCCGCGAGCAGGTGCAAAAATACTTTTATCTCGACGGATTGCATGATGGGACGACGATTGTTTTAGAAAAGGATGATATTTGTCTCCATGTTGTCTTTAATGAACTAATAGAAACACATCCTATCATTGCTTTAAGTAAAGGAAGCCATTTTTATAATGGAGAGGATACAAAAAAGCCGGATATTCGCATTGATTATTACCGTAAAATAGAGAAAGGCTATGCGTATCAATCATCCATTATTGTAGAGGTAAAATACAGCCCTATGTATAATATTTTTCAGCCAATCGGCAATACAAAAGCAACTGAGCAGATGTATAAGTATTGGTCTATTAAATATGTATCAGAACAAGAAGGAAAGAGAGTATTTCAAAGGCGCGCGATTTATGAGGTGGTATGTGTTTATCCAGGAAGTCAAGTACATGCGAAAAAAATAGAAGCTGGTTGCGGGATGTTTTTGCAATTTTATCCTTATAAGACCAAGCAGGGCGTTGAGAAGCTCGCAGGTCAAAACCAGTTTGTCCAGCTTTTTCAGGAATGGCTCGGGTGGTAGCAGGGGGGCTATCCTTTTTTAGCAGATCTTATAATTTCATTTACTGTAATATAGACAATATTCAATTATTTGACTCAACTAAACCAATCTTGAATTTGGTGTTATAAGAAAGCTTGATGTATCTGTTAAGCATAACTGTTTATGGAAAAAAAAGGCGATGAGGCCTGAGGCGAAAAAGTTTTTCAGTCTTAGTAATAAAGGGAATTTATTAATTATTACGAAAATAAATATAAAGAAATATGTTTTTATTGGATTTTTATACATTTAGTAGGTATTATATAATTATGAAAACGCTATCAAAAATGAGTGGTTTGCACTGATTCGGTAAATTGAGAGAGGAGGAAGGCGGGGGAGTATGTTCCAAAAAGTAAAAACGAAGGAAGAGCATTTTATATTTGAGCAATTATGGGGAGATTTTTGTGAAGAACGAAATTTAGCGTTTGTAGAACGCAATTTAAATCCTGCACGCTATCTTTTAATAGGCGAAGGGGAAAAATATATCGGGACAGTAGAATGCACGCAGTATTTGCTGCCAGAGCAATCAAATGCGGAGTATTTCTACTCTTTCTCCAAAAATTCGGCTATAACGGGCTTAGAAAACAAAAGGATATATGAAATTGGAAAGTTGAGCATTGCAAGACAATACCGAGGACGCGGGCATTTTAAACGCCTTGCCGTCATATTATTCATTCATGCATTAGAGACAAAAGCAGATTGGTATATTGCCGTTTTAACAAAGAGAATGTATCTGTATTTGCAATTTTTAGGATTTCGGATTGAGCCTGTCGATAATGCGTTTCCTATTAGTGAAAAGGTAATCGGTGTTCCTGTTCGCATTAAAACATATGAGGCGTTAAGATATATGTACTCTATAAAGGATTTTCGAGATGTTATCGAAACGAACTCATATGCACAAAAACTTATATACCAAAACTATAAAAATATTATGTTAACTAGATAATAAAGTTCCATATACGGTTTGTCAGAAATTTGTCACGAAATTATATAAGTTATTGTGACTGGTATCACAGTTTATTGTCCTTATTTCCCCTATTCTAAATATGTAAAGATTAGCGGAGAGAGGGGCATTGTTAATGTTTTGTTATCAATGTGAACAAACGCCTACGGGCGGATGTAAAGTTATCGGGGTGTGCGGAAAGGACGAAACGATCGCAAGCTTGCAGGACACTATAATTTTTGCTTTAAAAGGGATTGCAGCCTACCGTACGCACGCGGCACAATTAGGATATACCGATCCATTTGTGGACGCAGTTACGCATGAAGCGTTATATATGACGCTCACAAATTCAAATTTTAACGAACAAGAGCATTTTGAAATGGCGATGAAGGTTGGGCAAGCGGCAATTCGTGTAATGGAACTGCTTGACAAAGCCCACACAGACCGTTTCGGCATTCCAGAACCGGTACAAATTAGCCAAAATAAAGTAGAAGGAAAAGCAATTGTCGTAACAGGACATAACCTATTTGCGTTAGAAGAGCTATTGAAGCAAACGGAAGGAAAAGGAATTAATATTTATACGCATTCCGAGATGCTTCCTGCCCACGGTTATCCGGCTTTGAAAAAATACCCGCATTTAAAAGGGAATATCGGAAAGGCTTGGTATGACCAGCGCCGTTTATTTGAAAAGTTCCCAGGCGCCATTTTGGCCACGACAAACTGTGTAATGCCAATTAAAGGAAGCTATGCAGATCGCTTCTTTTCATATGATGTAGCAGGTCTTGAAGGAGTGCGCAAAATTGAAAATAATGATTTCACTCCTTTAATTGAGAAAGCGTTGGAACTTCCAGAAGCGAACATGGAATCTGACGAGAAGTTATCTACCGGCTTCCATCACGAAACAGTATTATCTATCGCTCCGGAAATTATCGAAGCTGTTCAACAAGGGAAAATTAAACGCTTTTTCGTCATTGCTGGCTGCGATGCTCCTGGAAAAGGCGGAGAATACTATAGGGAACTTGCAACGTCTTTACCGCCGGAAACGGTTATTTTAACAACATCATGCGGAAAATTCCGTTTTAATGATGTCGACTATGGATTCGTACCTGGTACGAATATCCCGCGTTATGTAGACTTGGGACAATGCAATAACTCAATTTCGACTATTAAGATTGCAGCTGCGTTGGCAGAAGCGTTCAATTGTGAAGTGAATGAATTGCCTGTAAGCATTGTTCTTTCATGGTTTGAGCAGAAGGCTGTTGCGATTTTACTTGGCTTGTTCAGTCTTGGTATTCAAGATATTCGCATTGGTCCAAAACCGCCGGAATTTATTTCTCCAGGCGTTCTTCAAGTGCTGCAAGAGCAATTTGCTTTAAAGCTGATTACAACTGCAGAAGAGGATATGGCAGTAATGTTGTCGTAGTATTTTTTAGAAAAGGCTGTTCGGGATTATTCCTAACAGCTTTTTTTTATGGGCGGAAAGGGAGAAAATGTATGAGCGTAGCTATATGCTTTGAGCGAAGGGGCAGGAATAGTTTTATTTATAACAAATGTCAAAAAAAATTCAATCTGAATGAAATAACGCTGCAGACAGATGGGATGGTTGTTGCTACAAAGCAAATACTGGATAGTGCCCAGCAAGTATCGACATCTATAAATGAAATTGCAGTTACTGCAAAAGAAAATTCTACAACTACACAAAATATTGCGGCCTCTGCTGAGGAGCAGCTTGCTTCAATGGAAGAAATCAGTGCGTCAGCGGAAGCGTTGTCCCGTATGGCGGAGGAATTGCAAGAAATGATTGGGACATTCCGGGTATAGTAATAAGGCTATGCTTGAAATTGAAGCAGAAGCCTCCCCTCCCCTCCCCAAAATGGCAAAAAGGGGCTGACCCAAAACGCTAACGCATTTTGCGGTCAGCTCCTTTTTGTATATATTTATTCAATATAAGCCCATTTATAAGAATAGTCGCCTCCGACAGGATGGTAGTACACATTTTTTACATATGGCTTAGTGATAAATGCGCGTCCGCGTTGATAAATCGGGCTGATAACCGCATCATTAAACAAAATTTTTTCCGCTTCCAACAATGCATCAAATCGGGCTTTTTCATCAGTGGCAAGGATAGTTTTGGCATCGTTAATCAGTTTATCGTATTGCGGATTTGAATAGGATGAGTTATTATTTGCACTGTTAGAAGTGAAAATATCCAGGTAGGAGACAGCATCTAAATAATCTGCGCCCCAGCCATCCAGAGATATATCATATTGTTGTTTACTTACAAGCTCTAGCTTTTGTTTAAACGGCTGCTGTTTAATATTGATTGTTAGACCTTCTAAATTCTTTTCGATTTGCTCTTTCAAATATTCGCCGACCTTTTTAGATGTTTCTGTATCAAAATTCAATAGTTCAAGGGTTACATTGTCTTGTCCAATTTCCTTTTTCGCTTGCGCCCATAGCTCTTGCGCTTTTTTAGGGTTTGTTTTATTAAAATCTCCATTGATTTTGCGGAAGTCCTTCCCGTCAGGGCTTGTTACAAAATCGGTTGGCACAAAGAAATAAGCCGGTTTCGAACCGTTATTTAAAATCACGCTGGTCATCGCTTTTTTATCAATAGCTAAATCGATTGCTTTCCGTGCATTCACGTTCTTTAAAACAGGGTTTTGCTGATTCATTCTTAGATAGAAAATGGTCGCTTCCGGCGCCGTTTGAAATTCAGGATTATTTTTATATTTATCTACAAATTCAGCCGATAAATTAACTTGATCTACTTGCCCGCTTTCATATAGATTTACAGCGGCAGAAACGTCTTTTACGATGTTAAAATTAATTTCCTTCAATTTAACCGTTTTTGCATCCCAATACGAATCGTTTTTCTTAAACTGAAAGCTTTCACTATGTTTCCAATCGCTTAAAACAAAAGGTCCATTATATAGAGTAGTTGCCGCTTCAAGGCCGAATTTATCTCCTTGTGCTGTCACAAATTTCTCACTTAACGGAAAAAACGACGGAAATGTAGTAAGCGCAATAAATGTGCTTTCCGGCATCGGAGACTCCAATTCTACAATCAGCGTTTTATCATCTGGCGCTTTTACCCCAAGTGTATCGATAGGAGCTTTGTTTTCATTTATTTTTTGGGCATTTTTGACGTAATACATAATGTAAGCATATTCAGCTCCGACTTTCGGGTCTACAAGCCGCTGCCATGCGTAAACAAAATCCTTCGCCGTAACCGGATCGCCGTTTGACCATTTTGCCTCCCGCAATTTAAACGTATATGTTTTGTTGTCGTCGCTTACACTATAGGATTCTGCCATGCCCGGAATCGGTTTATTATCTTTGTCAAGGCGGTATAACCCTTCCATTGTATTAACCATGTTCCGAAAAGCGATTGCGTCTGTTGCTTTTGTTGTGTCCATCGTTGGAATTTCATCTGTTTCGATTAAATTTAACACCTGCTCCTTCTTTTTAGACGAAGCTACATTGTCCTTTTTCTCATCCTTGCCGGCACAACCGCTTACAACAAGAGAAGCGGCTAGGGCGGGAGAAAGGAGAGTAATTAGCTGTTTCTTCATACTGCATTCCTCCTATGTATTTTTGTGAAATAATGTTTTGTTTTGTGTGTAAAACGTATAAATAGTAATAAATGCAAAGAAATATGCACACTTCTTGTTGGGTTTAGTATAAATAAGATAAGGGAAATTATGCACGTATAGGGATGGGGAAATAAAAAAGGTGCACGAGCAAAGGAGGGGGGATCCTTTGCTCATGCACTCGGGGGCACTAAAAACCAAAGATATTAAAAATCATATTTCGCCGTTTCGGTTTTGAAGCGGCAATTTCATGTATGGGAGCGACATGCTGTTTTTGGGATTGTATTTCCTCTATTATTGCTTCTAGCGTTGTAATTTTTTGCTGCAGCTCCTCGATTTCATTACGATGCTGCAGGAGCTGGTAATTCACAATGTTATCGGCTTTCTCCAATAGCTTCTCTTCATTTCGGTTCATGCGAACGATCAGTTCTTCGATTTTTTGTTTTGAAGCTGTGAACTCCTCGACAGATACATACTGAGGAATCTGTTTCGACTCTGGTGAGGGGGAATCAGAAGAGGATGTATAATAATTCATAATTACGTTCAAGTCGTTTTCATTGAATACGTAATGACCAAACTTATTCTTTTGAATATCCAAGTCTAACTCTTGAACGATGCGCATCACAACCTTTGGACTCACTCCCAATTTCTTAGCAACCATTGGAGTTTTATATTCCATGTTCAGCCCTCCTCAAAATCTCTTGTTATATTTTTTCGCCCCTAAAAGAAGGTTCCCTGCCCCTGTGACAAAAGAAGTGACAAATCGGCAAAGAAAGAACAAATTCCCTAAAACATGCGCAGAAAACTTAATTTATGCAGAAAAACAACGAAAAATGCTAGTGTTTTATCCAAAAAACACCATTTTGTATATTTGACGTAATGTATAAATTTCGTTATCATGAAAATAAATATCCGTATTTATGCATATACTGTATAAAAATAAAGGTGAGAACAGGTGTAGAAAAAGGAAGATTGTCAGAATAAAAAGGTTTTTTCCGTTCATATCATTAAGATAGGAATAAAAATGGCAGGAGGTGGCTCCTTGTCTGTATATGGCAGGCAGGGAAACATATTTGGATATATTTAATTTAAGTATGGTTGCGCTTTTGATTGCCTTGACTGCATTTTTTGTTGCATCGGAATTTGCTATTGTTAGAGTAAGAAACTCACGTATCGACTATTTAATTGCAGAAGGAAATAGACGCGCCATCGTTGCAAAAACAGTAATTTCAAACTTGGATGAATATTTGTCGGTTTGTCAACTAGGGATTACTGTTACAGCACTCGGGCTCGGCTGGCTGGGGGAACCGACCATAAAACGTATGCTTGATCCGATTTTTGCAAGATTGGAAGTGCCTCCCTCGTTTTCTATAATACTGCCTGTCTTTTTCGCATTCGTACTTATTACCTTTTTACACGTAGTGGTCGGAGAATTGGCGCCGAAAACGTTTGCCATTCAAAGAGCTGAAGCAATTACTTTAGCTGTTGCAAGACCGCTTACACTCTTATACCGAATTGCGTATCCGTTTATTTGGCTTCTCAATGGAGCAGCCAGCAGCATGGTTCGTTTGCTTGGCCTAAAGCCCGTGAAGGAACATGAAGAGACACATTCGGAAGAAGAACTGCGAATATTAGTTTCAGAAAGTTATAAAAATGGAGAAATTAATCAATCTGAATATAAATATGTGAATAAAATTTTTGAATTTAATGACCGTGTGGCTAAGGAAATCATGGTTCCACGTACGGAAATGGTTATTATTGAAAAAGGGCAACCTCTCGCACAAGTGATGAAAACTATGTCTGCTGAAAAGTTCACAAGATACCCAGTTATTGAGGGCCATAAAGACCGCGTCATCGGAATGATTAATTTTAAAGATGTATTCACCCACTTTATAAACGATAACGAAACAAAGGAGCAAAAAGTAGAACAATTTATCAGGCCTGTTATTCAAGTCATTGAGTCAATTGCTGTTCAAGATTTGTTTTTGAAGATGCAACGAGAGCGAACGCACATGGCTATTCTTTTTGATGAGTATGGTGGCACATCTGGTTTAGTAACGATAGAGGATATATTAGAAGTGATTGTCGGTGAGATTCAAGATGAATTTGATGCTGACGAACAACCTGAGATTCAGCATATAAGCGACCTGCAGGTAATTGTAGAAGGGAAAGTATCATTAAGTGAGATAAACGCCCTTTTAGGCTTATCGATTGATGATAGCGATGTGGATACAATTGGCGGATGGATTTTAACGGAGCATTTTGAAATCCAGCAAGGTGACACGATTCAAATTGAAAATTATAAGTTTCATATTTTAGAAGTGGGCGGTCATTATATTAAACGTATTGAAATCACAAAGCAGCAACCAGAAATCCCAATGCAGCCATCAGAATATCCGCCGCCCAAGCAAGTTATCGCTTTAACGGAGCAAGTGAATTAATCCCTGCCAAACAGCAGGGTTTTTTTGTATGTTCAGAAATGATAAATTGGCGGTGAAGAAGGTGATTGAGAGTATTGGTGATTTTGAGAACGAGAGGCAAGGGGAATTGTAATGTTATTTTAGTCTATATAGATTCATAGATTGATATGCTTTCTTTATTTTAGGCTACCCTAAAAAATAATCTGTGTTAAACGTTAGTGTTGATGTAACCCCTTCTTTTTAGAGGGGGGAGTGCTCCTGGCCGTATATCGTAACGGTCAGGGCCTAGTTCTGCCTCGTCCAAAGGAAAATCAGAGGGAGAAGATAAGTGTGGGTTGCAATGTCTGCATAGCCGTGATGTACAGACGTACGTGATATCAAAATCAACATCGGCCTACCCTAAAAAATAAAAATTTTTTATCTATCGTGGTGCGAGTTATATTCTTGCATGGATGTCTGTGTTAAACGTTAGT
>JBHGUR010000081.1:0-23227 GCA_048976805.1 Ectobacillus sp.
GTCCCAGTGTGGCCGATCACCCTCTCAGGTCGGCTACGCATCGTCGCCTTGGTGAGCCGTTACCTCACCAACTAGCTAATGCGCCGCGGGTCCATCTGTAAGTGACAGCAAAAGCCGCCTTTCCATTTCAGGCCATGCGACCTGAAAACCTATCCGGTATTAGCTTCGGTTTCCCGAAGTTATCCCGGTCTTACAGGCAGGTTACCCACGTGTTACTCACCCGTCCGCCGCTGACCTCTAAAAGAGGCCCGCTCGACTTGCATGTATTAGGCACGCCGCCAGCGTTCATCCTGAGCCAGGATCAAACTCTCCATAAAAGCGTTTGTCTTGCTCATAAATAAAAATTGACGTTTTGTGTTTTGTTTAGTTTTCAAAGAACTGCCTGTCGCTTAAAGCGACCTCTCAATATTAACATTTCCGTTTTATCCATGTCAATATCTTTTTTCGCTTTCTGCCGTTTCGCAGCAGCGACGTTTATTAATATATCATGGGTAATCATGATGGTCAACATATTTTCATAAAAAAATTTATTGTATGTTTCCGCATGTTCAAATAGTACATTCTGCAAAATCCTGATACTTCTTTTTATATGATGAACGCCTATAATGTGTGCTATATTATTTTTATAGAGGGGGGTTATTAAATGGGGATCAAATATTCAAGCAAAATTAATAAGATACGCACATTCGCACTCGGTTTAGTGTTTGCGGGAATGTTTATTTCTTATTTAGGGGTTTTCTTTCGCGAGTCACCGCTTATTATGTCATTATTTATATTGGTTGGCTTCCTTGCGGTTATCGCCAGTACAATCGTTTACTTTTGGATCGGTATGCTTTCTTCTAAGACGGTACAGGTTGTTTGCCCGGAGTGCGGCAAAACAACAAAAATGCTTGGGCGGGTCGATGCATGCATGTATTGCAAGCAGCCCCTTACTCTCGATCCCAACTTAGACGGAATAGAATTTGATGAAAAATACAACCGTAAAAACCATAAAGGCTGACAATATTGTCAGCCTTAATTGCGAAACGCCGTATTGCAATCCGGGCACAGGCCATAGAGTTCCAAACGATGGCTTCTAATAAAAAACCCGGTTTGCTCTGCTGCCTTTTGTTCTATTTCTTCTAATCCTGTGTAAGGAAAATCAACAATTTTACCGCATTCCTCACAAATCACATGGTAATGGTGACTTGTTACATAATCAAATCTGCTAGAAGCATCTCCGTAAGTCAATTCTTTGACGAGCCCTACTTCCTTAAATACGCGTAAATTATTGTATACTGTTGCCACGCTCATATTTGGAAACTTGCCTTCCAATGCTTTATAAATTTCGTCTGCGGTCGGATGTGACATAGATTCTACAAGATATTCCAAAATGGCATGACGTTGTGGCGTCATGCGTACACCCGTGCCTTTTAAGAGTTCTAACGCTTCTTTTAATTCTTCCTTAACCACCGTCATGCACCCCAATTCTAAATGAATTATCACTTTATAATTTTTATAAATAGTGTACAGCTATTCTCTTATTTCTGTCAACATTTCTCCTATTTCCATACCTCTATTTATTCAAAAATTTGCGTTATTTTTCATATGTACAAATATAAGCCTTCTAATGAAAAGCGGACAAAGCCCGCCTTTTGCAGCAGCGCAGGGGCGGGCCGGAGTGAAAGGCGCTTTTTTCCTTTTACGGAAGCACACCCCTACGCTGCTGCTTTGGGAGCTAGACATGCTCCCAAAACTTATACTTTCTTTCCTTCTAAAAAAATATATGATTATTCATTTGTATATTAACCATCCTTCATCTCATTCATGAAATTTTTTATCGTTTCCCTCATAAATATAAGGCCTTTTTTCCTTTCTCAATAAAAAAAGCACGGGGAAATTCCCATGCTTTGAAAGCTATCATCTGAGGAGGTATGCCCTACACTCATACATTATGCAAATACTATACAATTGCTATAGACGAATGCCCTGTTTTTTCAAAAAAGGCGATTATTGCTCTTCCTCATCCACTTCTTCGGTATCGTACAATAAGCTTTCATTCGCCACATAAATCGGTCCATTGGCAATATCTATGCGCAGCATCCAAGCCCAAGGTACCGATAAACGTTGGTATACACCGCGCCAGAATTCACTGGAGCGCCTTTCAAACTCTTCCATTTCCCTTAAAACTTCCTTGTAGGAACTTCCGTCAAAGTGAAAATTCGACTCCTGTAAACGCATTAAAGCGTAGTGCTTATATTCCAATTCAGCCGCAATTTTCATTTCCTCTTCTGTCGCCATGCCGATAATCGTACCATCCGGCGGAAGAATTTCGTATACATTTTCCACTCTTACATACTCGCCCTGAGTTGCATTGAATTTATTTTTTCTTCCAAACATAATTACATCCCCCTAAAATTCTTTCAGTCACTACATTCAATGCAAGCCCCCGTTATTCCTTTAACTATTTTTATTTTTCTGCAGCAAGCAGCTTTCGGGTTATAGACTTGTTTTCACAAACTGTAATGCTTCTTCTACATGCCCTTTAACTTTCACCTTCCGCCATTCCTTCACTAACTTTCCTTCTTTATCAATCACAAAAGTTGACCGCTCAATTCCCATGTACTCTTTCCCAAAGTTTTTCTTGAGCTTCCAAACATCGTACATTTCAGCAACCTTATGCTCTTCATCAACCAGCAGCAAAAACGGCAAATTATATTTTTCAATAAACTTTTCATGGCGCTGCAAGGAATCAGTGCTGACTCCTAAAATCACGCAATTTAATTCTCTAAACTGTTCATATTGATCCCGAAAATCGCAGGCCTGCGTTGTGCATCCTGGCGTCATGTCCTTTGGATAAAAGTACAACACCACATTTTTGCCGCGAAAATCAGAGAGTTTTACTTGTTCTCCATTGCTGGCGGGCAATGTAAAATCGGGTGCTTGTTTTCCTGTTTCAACCATAATTCAAGCGCCTCCTTCGTCTTCGTTACTATCCACTATAGCAGAACTAATCCCGTTTTTCATTCCCCATGAATGTATGCATAACGAACGCCGCCGGCATTGTATAGCCGACAAGCGCTTCAACAATTGCGATCCATCTTCCGATTCCTACAGGCGTAATATCTCCGTATCCGACCGACATCAAAGTAATCGCGCTAAAATACATGCATATTTCAACAATCCGGAAGGAATGCACGTTCACTTCTTTTCCGTCTTCCTCAAGAACAGCAAAGCCCAATTCCTCAAGCACTAAATAGCTGAGCCCAAAGGAAATGAGCACTGTTGTGTAAATTAAGCATAGCAGCACTAAGTTTTGAAAGGAAAAAAAGCGCTTTGGCATCCGCATCGATAGCCAAAGCAAACGAATACTTTGCAAAACCGCCAATATAGCCATCATCAATACGATTATCCATACCATGTCCTTCCACCTCATTTCATGTGTATGAAGCGAAAGGACAAATTATCCCGTTCCAAAACTTCCTAATTAATTCCCGGCCCCGCGGTATCTTTTTACACCTTTATTCCAAATCAAAACAGCAAGCGTAAAAAACAGAAGCCCCATTACCGGAGTTAAAAAGGCATACATATACCACTCCTTTTTCCCTAAAAAATACGAAGCAGGATACACCCCAACAAACGCAAACGGCAAAATCCATGTCAAGATAAAACGAATCACGCGATTGTAAATATTAACAGGATAGCGCCCGTAGTTTCCGATGTTGTACATAAGAGGCATGATGGAACTTTTCGCATCCGACCAAAACCCGATGCTTGCAAGCGAGACAAAAATTCCGCCGTATACAAGCGCCCCTCCAACAACCATAAGCAAAAATAAAATAAAATCATACCAATGAAATGATAATTGAAGCTGCACTGAAGCATAAATCATAATAATAATACCGGTAATGCCGCCCACAAGCGATTCCAAATCCATTCTTTCCAGCACGATTTGAAACAAGCTATGAATCGGGCGCGTTAAAATGCGGTCCATTTCCCCTTTTACAATATAACGGTCATTAAAATCCCAAATATTAAAGAATGCAGAAAACAAAGCAAATGGAACTAAGAAAAAGCCGTAAATGAAAATGATTTCCTCACGCGCCCATCCTTTTAGCATCTGCGTATGCCCAAACACAACAAGAATGAAAACAAGGTTTACTGCCTGCATAAGCAAATCCGACATCAGGCCAACAATTAAGTCGCCACGATATTGCAGCTTCGTTTTTAAATATTGCCCTGCATATTGCAAAAATAATTGTACGTACATAGCTTTCTTTATCCTCCTTGTACTATGAGACGTTTTTTAGCCATTTTCCACATAACGGCAATCGGAAGGATAAGTGCCGCCGACCAAACGGCCTGAAATAAAAGAGCGTTCCACACAGCTGCGCCTTGTATTCCTTCTGAAAAAATCATGCTCGGAAGATAACTGATTGCCTGAAACGGAAAAAACTTCATTGCTTCCTGCGCCCATAAAGGATAGAAGCTAATCGGCAGCAGCAGGCCAGAGAATAAATCAATCACAACACGCTTCGCATACATAAGGCCATCATTATTAAATAAGAAGAATGTCATCATACCTGTTAATAAGTTGATTTGCGTATTGATAACAAAGCTAAACGTAATCGAAATGAGGAAATAAAGCCACGTTTGTACATTTGTTGTAACATCCAAATTGAAAATGAGCGTTACAATCACCATTCCTGGGATAGAGAAAAAGGCGAACCGAAAGATACCCTCGCCAAGCCCTTGCATAACTTTCATCCCTAAATAGTTATACGGACGAATTAATTCTACCGCCACGCGCCCCTCCCGGATTTCCATCGCAATTTCACGGTCTATATTGTTAAAATAAAAAGCGCGGGCCATCCAGGCAATTGCTACATATGTCGTCATTTGAGAAACCGATAATCCTTGAATGCTTTCCTTTCCCCCGTAAATGGCCGTCCATAAAAAGTAATACGCCCCAATATTAATGCTGTAAATTAAAATTCCGCTATAATAGTTTGTTCTATATGCAAGCATCATCAAAAAACGAATGCGGATCATTTCCAAGTATTTACCCATTTATAACGCCCTCTTCATAAATATTGCGAATGATTTCTTCGGTCGATACTTCATTGATTTTAATATCCTTGATTTTGAATGTTTGCACGACCTTTGCAACGAGCGTTGAAATCATAATTTCTTCATTTGGAATTTTGGCGCTCCACACATTTTGGCCGTTTCCTTGCGTCCACTCAACATCATCATCCGGCATGAGAGAAGCCAACTGCCGGTAAGAGACAGGACTTGAAAATTGAAATTGGATTTCTTTTTCGTCCCCCCATTGGGAACGAAGCTTCTCCAATGAACCGTCATAAATAATTTTTCCTTCATCGAGCATAACAACGCGGTCACATAGCGCTTCAATATCGGAAATATCATGCGTCGTAAGTAAAATCGTTGTCTTATAGCGCTCATTGATTTCTTGTAAAAACTCGCGAATTTTCATCTTCACCAACACGTCCAGCCCAATGGTTGGCTCATCCAAAAATAAAAGCGGCGGGTTATGAATTAAAGCGGCGGCAAGCTCGCAGCGCATCCGCTGCCCGAGCGAAAGCTTTCTTACCGGCTTATCTAAAAGCGGGCCGATATCCAATGTTTCAATTACATGCTCCATATGCTCTTTATATTGTTCATCAGAAACGCCATACACCTTTTTCAATAGCCGGAATGATTCCTGCACGGCGATATCCCACCACAGCTGCGAACGCTGCCCAAATACAACGCCGATGGAACGGACAAATTTCTCCCGCTCCTTATGCGGATTCATCCCGTTTACAGAAATATGGCCGGACGTTGGGGTCAAGATTCCCGTCAGCATTTTGATGGTAGTCGATTTTCCCGCGCCATTTTCACCGATATAGCCAATCATCTCCCCCTGCCTTACTGAAAAAGAAATATTATTAACAGCTGGTATGACTTTATAATTGCGGGTAAATAAATCGCGAAAAGCCCCCTTCAATCCGGAGCGGCTTGAGTAGGAAACGAATTCTTTGCGTAAATCCTTTACCTCGATGACATTTTTCATGATGTTCCCCCTTTTCTTTACATAACAACGAATAGTTTACCCAAGCGCTAGGCACATCACAAATAATATGTCTTCTCGCCCAGGGCAAAAAAAATCGTGTTACAATAAGAAAATGTACCATACTTCATATAAAGTAGACTATTGGATAAGGAGAGGAAAGCTAGTGGATTTTACTAACTCAGAACAATTACATAAGGCAGCACTAGAGCATATTGTAGGCGGAGTAAATAGCCCTTCCCGTTCCTACAAGGCAGTAGGAGGCGGTTCCCCGGTTGCCATGGAGCGCGCAAAGGGAGCGTATTTCTGGGATGTCGATGGCAACAAATATATTGATTATTTGGCTGCTTACGGCCCGATTATTACCGGCCACGCCCATCCCCATGTTACAAAGGCGATTCAAGAAGCGGCTGAAAACGGTGTGTTATATGGAACGCCGACTCCACTCGAAGTAAAATTTGCAAAAATGTTAAAAGAAGCCATCCCATCAATGGATAAAGTGCGTTTCGTTAACTCGGGAACGGAAGCTGTTATGACTACAATCCGCGTGGCACGCGCTTATACCGGACGTACAAAAATTATGAAATTCGCCGGCTGCTATCACGGCCACTCTGATTTGGTGCTCGTAGCTGCAGGCTCAGGCCCTTCTACTTTAGGTACGCCTGACTCTGCCGGCGTTCCGCAAAGCATCGCGCAAGAGGTTATTACTGTTCCTTTCAATGACGTTGAAACCTTTGCGGCGGCTTTAGACAAATGGGGACATGAAGTAGCAGCCGTTCTTGTCGAACCGATTGTAGGAAATTTTGGAATTGTTTCGCCAAAAGAAGGATTTTTAGAGAAAGTGAATGAATTAACACATAAATCAGGAGCTTTGGTGATTTATGACGAAGTAATTACGGCATTCCGTTTTATGTACGGCGGGGCACAAAATTTGCTTGGCGTAACTCCGGACTTAACAGCTCTTGGCAAGATCATCGGCGGCGGCCTTCCAATCGGAGCATACGGCGGCAAAAAAGAAATTATGGAACAAGTAGCGCCTCTTGGACCTGCTTATCAAGCGGGAACAATGGCAGGAAATCCAGCCTCTATGTCTGCAGGAATCGCTTGCCTTGAAGTGTTGAAGCAGGAGGGTGTGTACGAAAAGCTTGATGAACTTGGCGCTATGCTCGAGGAAGGAATTTTAGCAAAAGCCAAAGAGCATAATATCCCGATTACAATCAACCGCCTAAAAGGCGCTCTTACAGTGTTTTTCACAACTAAACCGGTTGAAAATTACGACGATGCGCAAAACACCGATGGAGAAATGTTCGGTAAATTCTTCAAGTTGATGCTAAAACAGGGCGTAAACTTGGCTCCTTCTAAGTACGAAGCGTGGTTCTTGACAACGGAGCATACGAAAGAAGATATTTTATATACGATAGATGCAGTAGGAAATGCATTCCAAGAGTTAGCAAAGTAAGCAGAATTAGTCTAAACTGGCAGAGAAAAATAGAGGTTTCTGCTCTATTTTTCTCTATTTCTATTTCATAAATCCAAACAAAATAGTATAATTATTCATAATAACTTAAAAAATTTAAAAAAAGACACAAAATTATGCTTTGGCAATTCTAGCTTTCTTCTGTATAATAGGCATATTACACCATTAATATTCTAATAATTATGAATAGTTATATTTTCAAAAAATAAGGCTCTGTTAAAGGCTAATGTTGATTTGGATTTATTTATTGATTTGGAACGAAAGGTAGCGACTCCAGCGAGGGAAGCGGCTCGGCCCACCCGCGGAAAGCGTCCGCCTGTAGTGGAAAATCAACAATCAAGTTTAACAGAGTCAAAAATAAATGGAGGTGAACGGCCCCATGGCCAACAAAATGAAAACACAATGGACTCCTGCGCTTTTTCGCGATTTCCGCCATGCAGAACATGATGCCTGTGGTATCGTATCCGTAATGGAAAAGAGGCGTATTGCAACAAAAGAAAATATTGATTTATGCATACAATCATTAGTCAAAATGAACCATCGCGCCGGTTTTATAAACGGAGAAGGAGACGGTATCGGAATTCATATTGACCTTCCAAAAAAATTATGGGAAGAAAAGCTGGAATTAGCCGGTCTAGACTCTTCGTTAGTTCACCGTCCCGACTTTGTTGTGGGCCATTTCTTTCTGGACCGAAAGCAGGATAAAATTCTGCTTCAAGAAGAAATTAGAAATGCATTCGCTAAAGAAAGCTTGGAAATTATACTTGAAAACGACCATATCACAAACTCTGCCGCATTAGGCCCGATCGCCCGGAAAGAAGAGCCTGTTTTTTGGCAAGTCGCTTGCTTGCCTATGGGAACAAAAGATAACTTAAGCCGAGCTTTATTTGATTTAACTATTTTAATTGAGCAAAATGAGGGCATTCACGTCGCTTCTTTAAGCACGCATCACGCTGTATACAAGGTGATGGGAGCTGGCGATACGCTTGTAGATTATTATCAAGACTTAACGAATCCTCTTATTGCTTCAACGATGACGCTCGGGCATAACAGATATTCTACGAACACATTATCTAACTTCTTCCGCGTTCAACCGTTCAGTGTGCTTGGACATAACGGGGAAATTAACACCATTGCAAAGCTTCGGGATCAGGCGGAAATGATGAACGTACCGCTTACAGTTGGGGGCAGCGATTCTCAGGATTTGAACCGGACAATCGAAACGCTGCTTGCACGCCATGATTATAGCTTATTTGAGGCAGTAGATGTTCTGTTCCCTCCGATTGTAAATGAAATTAAGCTGTACAAAGAGCATTTACAAGATTTATATACGTATATGCGCGAAGCCTGGGGACATTTTGCCCAAGGGCCAGCAGGCATTATTTCCCGCTATAAGGATGAAGCTGTATTTAGCGTAGATGCCCTTGGTCTTCGCCCGCTTTGGAAAGTTGAAACAGAAAGCTCTTACGTCTTTTCCTCTGAACCGGGCGTTGTTCTTCCAAGTGAATACGTCGCGGAACCGAAGTCTTTAGCTCCGGGTGAAAAAGTGGGCTTAAAATGGAATGACCAAGACGAATTAGTCGTATACGAATATGAAACATACCAAGAAGAAGTATATAAACGCTTCAGCCAACGCGTAAATGTGCACGGCTATCGCTTCAATCTTGCTTCCCCAGAGCCGGAGCAAGTAGAAGAAGCCGTTCCTGCGTTAAAAGTGGAAGAACGCCAATACGCCGCATTTGGATGGGACCGCGAAAATATCCAATTGGTAGAGCAAATGGCCGAAAAAGGGGCAGAGCCAATCCGCTCGTTAGGGCATGACGCTCCTCTTGCCGCTTTAGACCTGGGCAGACGCAATATTGCCGACTTTATTAAAGAAAGCGTTGCTGTTGTTACAAACCCTGCGATTGACCGTGACCGTGAAGTAGAGCATTTCTCGACACGTACAATTATCGGAAAGCGCCCTTCTCTATTTAAAAAAGAAGCAAAACCTTTTGTTGTAGAATTGCCTTCTCCTGTATTGCTAGAAGGAGCAGCAGGATACGAAACTTTAGAACAAACAGGACAGCTTTCTTATGAGCAGCTTACTAGATTGTTTGCGGCACACGATACTTTATATCGTATATCTGCAACATTTACGAAAGAAGAAACGTTGGCCGAGGCATTGGAACGCTTGGCAACTGAAGCTATTATCGCCGTCAGAAAAGGAGCGTCCCTTTTAATCATTGATGACGCGAAAGCACATCAAGAAGGAAATCTATGGATTGATCCGCATCTTATTATTGGATACTTGCAACAATCACTAGTGAAAGCGCAGCTGCGCCGCAATTGTTCCTTGCTGCTTCGCTCGGGCGCAATCCGTTCCCTTCATGATCTTGTGACAGCCTACGGATTAGGCGCCGATGTGATAAGCCCATATTTAATGTTTGCGACAGTGAGCGGCGAAAACAACAAAGCTTGCGTCAACCTCTACAACGCTTTAAATAAAGGACTGGAAAAGGTTATTTCTACAATCGGGATTCATGAACTGCGCGGATATGGACGCCTCTTCTCAGCAATCGGCTTGCACGAGGAAGTTGCTGCCGCACTGAATATCGTGAATTTTCTCGGTTCTGATAAAGTAGCTTTCAACTTTGAAAATATGAAAGCTGATGCCCTAAAGCGGGCGGAGGATTACGCGCAAGAAGGGACGAAAATGCGAAAAACATTCCATGTCTTCCCGCGCATTTGGAAAGCAATCGGCGATATAGCAAAAGGCAACGCATACGATGACTACCGCGAAAAATTGGCAGAAATTGAAGAAAAGACGCCAATTTCTATCCGTCACTTAACGGACTTTAAAACTTCGGATAATCCGGTTGCAACGGAAAAGGTAAGCATTCAAGTCGGCGACCATGACCTTCCATTTATTATCAGCTCAATGTCGTTCGGCTCTCAAAATGAAGTTGCCTTCCGCGCTTATGCCGAAGCTGCAGACCAACTGAACATGATTAGCTTAAACGGCGAAGGCGGCGAAATTAAGGATATGATCGGCAAATATCCGAAAACGCGCGGCCAGCAAGTCGCATCCGGACGCTTCGGGGTTAATGCCGATTTGTTGAATTCCTCAAATTTAATTGAAATTAAAATTGGACAAGGGGCCAAGCCAGGAGAAGGCGGACATTTGCCAGGCTCCAAAGTAACGGCAAAAATCGCTGAAGCGCGTAACGCGACAATCGGATCTGATTTAATTTCACCGTCGAACAACCATGATATCTATTCAATTGAAGACCTGGCACAAATTATTACCGAAATTAAAACAGCCAATAACCAGGCGAAAGTAGCTGTTAAAGTGCCAGTCGTGCCAAATATCGGCACAATCGCCGTCGGTATCGCAAAAGCTGGCGCTGACTTTATTAACATCAGCGGCTTTGACGGCGGTACGGGAGCTGCAAGAATCCATGCCCTGCAGCATGTTGGTTTGCCTGTAGAAATCGGTGTAAAAGCTGCGCATAACGCCCTTATCGAAGCGGGCATGCGCCAAGGTGTAGAAATTTGGGCTGACGGCGGCATGCGCAGCATTGCGGACGCATTGAAGGTTATGCTTCTCGGGGCAAACCGCATCGGCTTTGGCACGCTTTCGATGATTGCGATCGGCTGTACGACTTGCCGCGGCTGTCACTTAGATACGTGCCACGTCGGTATCGCTACACAGATCGAATCTGAAGCGCAAGCAAAAGAACATGGATTGCGCCGCTTCGTTCCGCGTGAATTTGACGGTGCCGTACAAGGGCTCATGAATTTGTTTACAACGTTCGGCTTGGAGCTAAAACGCCTCACTGGACAGCTCGGTTTTGCAAACCTGCAACAAATCGTCGGCCGTTCCGACCTTCTAGAGCAGGTGCGCGGATTGCAGCTTATGGATTTAACGTACTTGCTTGAAGTAATGGATGCAGAAGCTCCGGTAACAGTTGTAACACAAACAAGTCAAACTGCGGGCGAAACACAATTTGCTGTAAAATCAAAGGAGCTTGCCGCAGTCGGCGCCGAGCAGCGCGTGATGGGCGGATTAGAATCTTGCTACCGCACAAGAACAAAGTTGGCAAACGGTGCCCGTCTTGAACCAATTACGCTAAAATATAAAGACGGATCCATTCCTGGAAACGGCCTTGGCGCTTACAATAGCGAAAATATCTTCATCCACGTAAGCGGCGGCGCGCAAGACGGCATTGGAAAAACAGCGTTTGGCGGCGGCATTTATATTATGAAAGCAAAAGGCAAAGACGGAAACTATTATAACGGTTCTGTCGGAAAAGGCTTTGGTTATGGTGCGCAAAAAGGCGCCCTATATGTACAAGGAAATGCCGATGCGCGTGCCGGAATCCGCCTGTCCGGCGCCGACATGATTATCGGCGGCCGTTTAACACAGCCAATTCCAGAAAAAGAACATGGCAACCTCGGTGTTCATTCTAATATTAAAGGCTTTGCCTTTGAATATATGACAAACGGGCGCGGCCTTGTTTTAGGAGACCCAGGTCCATGGATTTGCGCCGGCATGACAGGCGGTGTCGTATACCTTCGCCATCAGCCGGAAATGGGCTTAACAAAAGAGGCTGTCGAGCGCCGGATTGCTAAAGGTGCCAATGTAACAATCCAAAAGCCAAGTGCAAAAGGAATCGCCGATATAACAGAATTGCTGCTTGATTATATCCGCGTTTTAACAGAACATGAACAATATGAAGAAGCGGGTATCGTCTCCTCCCTTCTTGACGATATTGAGCAAAACTTCTTTGAAGTTATTCCGAAAAAAGAACAAGCTGATCCGTCTGTTTCTACAGAATGATGCATGTCAATTGACTATTCGGGCAGCCCCACAGCAAAAAAACCTGCTGAAATTCCAGCAGGTTTTTTTGGTTAAACTTCCTAGTAAAAAGTTCTTGCTAACCAAAAACAATGCTTGTATAGTTACATGTTGTGCATGAAACGCTAGAATACAGAAAGGAATTTTTAAGCATGAAACTTGGTGCTCGGATTTTCAAAACGGGTATTGCAATTACATTGGCATTGTATGCATCCATCCTATTAGGAATGCCTTCTCCTGTGTTTGCGGGAATCTCGGCGGTATTTGCCGTTCAGCCATCTGTATACCGCTCTTACTTAACGGCATTAGAACAAATTCAAGCAAATGTGATCGGCGCGTTTTTTGCGATTACGTTTGCCCTTATCTTCGGGCATGACCCTTTCATTGTCGGCCTGACATCTATACTAGTCATTCTCTTAACCCGGCAGCTGCGCCTGGATAATACAATTTCCATCGCGCTTGTAACGGTAATTGCCATTATGGAATATAAAGGGCCAAACTTCTTCGATTTCGCCCTTTTGCGCTTCGTTACTGTCATGATCGGCATTTTGGCAGCATCCCTTGTAAACCTTATTTTTATGCCGCCAAAATATGAAACGAAGCTGTATCATAAAATTTCAGCTAATACGGAAGAAATATTGAAATGGATCCGCATGAGCACGCATCAGGCATCCGATTTTCTTGCATTAAAAACAGATTTAGACCGGATGAAAGAAAAAATGATTAAAGTCAATCATTTTTATTTACTATATAAAGAAGAACGAATATACTCGAAAAAAGCGCGCTATGCAAAGTCACGCAAGCTCGTTCTGTTTAGACAAATGCTCACGACAACAAACCGCGCCCTGGATACGCTAAAACTGCTTCACCGTTTGGAAAATGAGCTGCATTATATGCCGGATACATTCCAAAGGCTCATTCGAAACGAGTTGGACTGTCTCGTAAATTATCATGAACAAGTGCTCTTAAAATTTATCGGCAAAACGAAAACACACCAGGCGCTAGATATGCTGGAAATGGTATGTTTGCGCAAAGATGAATTAATCCGCTCCTTCATGTCTTACCGCAATGAAGAGCGGGAAGATGATTATAAAACATGGCTTCATCTCTTCCCGCTTATTTCCTCTATCCTCGATTACAGCGAAGAGGTAGAGCATTTAGACCGCTTAATTAGCAGCTTCTACACGTACCATAAACCGGATGAAGAATTAGAAATAGACGAAAAACGGGAAGATGAATAAGCCTCCGCATTTGCGGAGGCTTATTGTTTTGCATACTCAATATTTTGGATATGATACAAATCATAATAATACCCTTGCATTTGCATGAGTTCTTCATGCGTGCCGATTTCCTTTACTTCCCCATCTTGCAAATAAATAATTTTATCTACATGGGTAATGGTGGAGAGCCGATGGGCGATAACCAGCGTTGTCCGGCTGGCAGCGAGAGTTTGCAGCGCTTCTTGAATATATTTTTCATTTTCTAAATCAAGAGCTGATGTCGCTTCGTCCAAAATAAGCAACGATGGATTCTTCAAAAACACGCGGGCAATAGCGATGCGCTGCCGCTGTCCCCCTGAAAGCTTTACGCCCCGCTCTCCAACGATTGTATCATAACCGTCTGGAAGGCTCATAATAAAGCTATGGGCATGCGCTGCTTTTGCCGCCTCAATCATCTCCTTCTCCGTCGCCCCGGGCCTTCCATATAAAATATTGGCTCTAATTGTATCGCTAAATAAAATATTATCTTGCAGGACAATCCCGATATGGCCGCGCAAATTGGCAAGATCATAGTCGCGTACATCAACATTGTCAATTGTGATTTTTCCGTCTGTCACGTCATAAAAACGCGGAATTAACCCGACAAGCGAAGATTTTCCGCCGCCGCTTAATCCGACAAGCGCCACTTTCTCCCCCGGTTCAATCCGGATGTTAATGCGCTTTAGCACATACGGGTCCTTTTCATTATATCGAAAAGATACATCGTGAAAGGCGATTTCCCCGTACATGTTTTTTCTTGTAACCGCATTTGGCCTATTTTCAATTTCGTATGATTCATCAAGCAGTTCGAACACACGGTCCATCGAAGCGAACGACTGCGTCAACGTAGTAGACGAGTTTACAAGCCTGCGCAGCGGGCTGTATAAGCTATCCATATAACCGACAAATGCTACCATCGTTCCTAACGTAAGCTCGCCACGGATTACCTGATATGCGGTAAAGCCAATCACAATTAACGGGCCAAGATCTGTCAGTGTATTAACCGAAGAAAAGGTTTTTGCCGTCCAGCTCGTATGGTCTAAAGCTTTAGACAAGAACTCGCCGTTCTTCCCAGCAAACTGCTCTTTTTCATACTCCTCTAGCGCAAAGCTGCGGGTTACTTGAATCCCTTGAATTCGTTCATGCAAATATGCTTGCATGGAAGCGAGCGCTTGGGAACGGGCCTTTGTCAACTGGCGCAGGCGGCTGAAAAAATATTTTACCGCGATGGCGTAAACAGGCAAAACAAGCAACGCGATAAGGGTAAGCTTTGCATTCATTGTAAACATGACTGCAATGGCAATTAATATGGTCGCGGTATCAAGCCAAACATTCATAAGGCCGGTAATGACAAAATCCTTCGTTTGCTCTACATCATTAATAACGCGCGAGATTACTTCCCCTGTTTTCGTGTTTGAATAATAACGCAAGCTTAGCTTTTGCAGGTGAGAAAAAATATGCTTGCGCAAATCATACAAAACCGTACTGCCAATTCGCTGCGCAAAATATTGGCGGTAATATTCGATAGGCGGGCGAAGGATGGCGAAGATAAACAGGGCCCCTCCCATGGCGGCAAAGAGATGCATTGTTTTATCTTGAAGATTTTTATCGCTTTGGATAATGTCATCAATAATATACTTGAGAAGCAGCGGCAGAATTAAAGGAATCCCAAATTTAATGAACCCGATAATGATGGTGAGTACAATCTGCCCCCTATAAGGCTTTACAAAGCGCAAGTAACGTTTTATGCTGTCCAACTAACTCCCCCCTTTTTCTGCTATTGCTAAGAAGCGCGCGCCGCCAGCCGTTGTTGAGAAAAAAACATCCGTTTCCTTTACGGAAGGGATAAATATGAATTGCGATATTTTAAGAAAACCTGCTGAATATTCCTTCAGCAGGCTGCTTCTTAATCTTTATACGTAAGATAACGTTCATACCATATGTCGATAAAATCTGGGGCAAAGGGACCTTTTCGCTGATGAATCCACTGTATTAAATATTGTACGTTGCGCTTAAGAATTGTATCGATTACATTCGGATAATTCATGAACCGGCGATGCTTCTCATACTCATCCTCATCTAAAAGGACATACGTCATGTCCGGATACACTTTAATATCCAAATCATAATCAATATATTTCAGAGCCTCTTCATCGTAGGCAAACGGGGAGCTTAAATTACAATAATAATAAATTCCGTCATTGCGGAGCATACCAATAATATTAAACCAATGGCTACCGTGAAAATAGCAAATAGCCGGCTCTCTCGTAACCCACGTCCTGCCATCCGACTCTGTGACCAATGTGCGGTCATTCGCCCCGATAACCAGGCTTTGCGTCCCTTTTAAGACAGTCGTTTCCTCCCAAATTCTATGAATAAAACCATTATGCTTATAACTATGTATTTGAATTTTTTCTCCTTCTTTGGGAAAGCCCATATTTCTCCCTTCTTTCATTCTGGACGCTACTCCTGTAACAGTCGTTTCTTCTTATTATAAAGGTTATAACCGCTTTTTAAAACAACACGCTGTTAAAGGCTAATGTTGATTTTGATTGATTTGTTGATCTGGAACGAAAGGCGCAGCGGGAAAAGCGGCTCGGACCCGCCCGCGAAAAGCGTCCGCCTGTAGTGGAAAATCAACATTCAAGTTTAACAGAGCCTAAAACAAAAGAGCCGCCTCCATCCGAGTGACTCTTCAATAATGTATAACCTTTTCCTTTTGAAAAGATTGAATCACTTCGTGCGTTTGCTGTTCAAACGCCTCTTGCAGTGTATGTAAGTTTCTCTGCGTTTTTTGTATATGTTCCTGTATTTCCTCCAACTTTACATGATCCTTCATAATGCGCGACATTCTTTGATATCTCTCTAGCTCCATTTGCAAATCCAAAAGCTCATTCATTATTTTCAACTGTTCTCCAACGAGCCGATCAAATTCTCTCATCCCATTCTTCCCCTCTCAAAATGTCTACTTCCATTAATTCGCACTTTATCATTTTATTCCTTTGACTACATTTGTAGACCCATCAGAACTTCTGTCGTTTATCCAGAAAAGCGGAGACGGCTCGTTCAGGCGCAGAAGATAAGGTTCTTCGACCAAAAAAGGCGCTTTTTGCCTTTATGGGCGAAGGTTCTTAGCTGGCAGCGCCTAGCCGGCTGAGCTGGACAATCCAGAAAAGCGGAAGCGGCTCGTTCAGCTCCGGAAGGCAGAGGTTCTCCGCACGAAAAGGCGCTTTTTGCCTTTGCGGGTGGAGGTTCTCTGACAGGAGGAGCTAGCCGATAAAGCTGGACAACCACCAAAAGCGGAAGCGGCTCGACCCGCCCGCAGAAAGCGTCCGCCTGTAGCGGAACATCAACAATCAAGTTTAACAGAGCCAAATAATTAAAAAAGCACTCCTTAGATAAAAGGAGTGCCTCATACGTTATTGTTGTTGCTGGGAGCTTTGACCGTGTTGGCCGGAAGCTTGCGCTTTTTTCGCTTCAGCTTTTGCGTTCGCTTCTCTAACGCTTTGTACATCAGTTTCTGTAGAAAACTCAGCACCGAAGTTAGCGTTTTGTTGCTTCACATGCTGAATGCTAGTTCCAGAAGCTGTTTTGTTAAAACCTTTTTGATTGTTGTTCATCATTCTCACCTCCACAACAAGTAATGTAACCAATCCTTTCGGGCTATATCCCTAAAAATTTTTGCGAAAACATGGGCCGATGGGAATATGATGGGGACACTTCACTCAAACTAACAAGGATCATGGTTAAAGAGGAGGGTTTTCTATGTACGTAGGACGCGATATGACAGAACTGTCAATGATTCCGAAAAATGAATGGAAAAAAGAAGAGCTCGCATACTTTCATCATTCCTTGCAGCAAATTATGCCGTATTTAAATGCGGAAGGCCAAACAATCTATAAAGAAATTATTAAGGAAATTGAAGCAAGGGGCGGCCTGGAAAGACATGAAGCAGATTGGACGCACGGAACAAGAGTTACTTATGAATAAAAAAGAGGCCCTAAAAAGCAGCAAATAGCGCTGCTCTTTTAGAACCTCTCCTATTCGGCGGATTTTGATAATAATCCGGCCGATTTTGGCAATAATCCGGCGGGTTTGACTCATAATCCGGCCGATTTATTTTGCTTGCCGTACACATTGCTCAAAAATCCTTTTATGGGAACGGGAAAACGTATACTCCGCAAATTGCTCCCCTGTCAGCAGCTTCAGCGTATCCGTTTCCGCTACTTCTCCTTCAACGGTTCCGTAAAACACAAAAATATCCCATGTACGGTGCGTAAATGTATGCTGCACCGTCGTTGTATACTCGCCGACATTTACCGGCAACCCAAAGGTTTCTTTCATATAATGCGCCAACTGTTGTTTATGATTGCTGACTCCTTCTTGCACCTCAACATTTGGAAACTCCCACATATTTGCAAGAAGGCCCGTGCTTGGCCGTTTGTTCACTACATATTTCCCGTCCTTGGTGCGCAGCACTCCCGCAGCAATCGGAACGATCTTCGGTTCCTTCGCTTTGCTTTTTACAGGGAGCTCCTTTTGCACCCCTTCATGAAACGCGCGGCAATGAGGCCGTACCGGACATAATAAGCAAGATGGATTTTTCGGAATACAAATAAGAGCGCCGAGCTCCATCAGTCCTTGATTAAAATAAGACGGATTTTCCTTTGAAATAACCTCGCGCACCACATCTTCAAATAATTTTCGTGTTTTTGGTTTGGCGATATCATCCCAAATAGACAATATGCGCGAAAATACACGCATCACATTCCCGTCCACGGCCGGCTCCGGCACATCATACGCAATGCTTAAGATAGCTCCTTTCGTATACGGGCCGACGCCTTTTAGCTTGCTGATTTCCTCTGGTGTATCAGGAACCTTTCCGCCGTAATTTTCCTGCACTTCCTTCACTGCGGCATGGAGATTGCGGGCGCGGGAATAATAACCAAGCCCTTCCCATGCTTTTAACACTTCATCCTCATGGGCGTTGGCCAACGCTTCTAAAGTCGGAAACTTTTCCATGAAATTTTTATAATATGGTTTCACAGCTTCCACACGCGTCTGCTGCAGCATAATCTCCGACACCCAAACGCGGTAAGGGTCTTTATTAATGCGCCACGGCAAATCGCGCTGCTCCCGTTCAAACCAGCTAATTAAATCGTCCTGAAATTGCTTTATATTAAATTCTTCCAACAGTTCAAGATGAGTTTTCAAATTGCTCCTCCTATGAGAACCTTCTTTTTTGCATATAAATATTATTATAAAGAAAACTGCTGCAATCTTTAAATATTTTGTAACAGGGAATAATAGGCAAAGGTCTTGCCTGAATGGATAAAAAAGAGGTAAAGTATAAAGTAAAGAATTATATTAGTACGCAAGCTATTGACGAATAACTGAATCAGCCGATTGCCGGACACCTTTGAGATAAACCTGTTTTTGCCCGAAAAACAGCTTTTTTCGGCAGCTACAACAAAATAAAAAGCGCTTTTGAATGGAGGTCGTCTTATTATGGATACAGCCACTCATTTGGTGATGGGAATTACACTTGGAGGATTGGCCACACTTGACCCCGCCATCGCCCAAAGTGATTTAGGTCCGAAAGCCGTCATGCTCGCTGCTATTGTCGGCTCAAATATTCCAGACATCGACACAGTTTTAAAGCTTCAAAATAATGCAAAATACATTCGAAACCATCGTGGCATTACCCACTCCATTCCGGCTGTTCTTCTTTGGTCATTTTTAGTCAGCGGGTTTTCATACATGCTGTTCCCCGCTACGCCTTACCTTCATCTTCTTCTCTGGTCATTTATTGCAGTATCCCTTCATGTATTTGTAGATATTTTCAACGCTTATGGCACACAGGCATTGCGTCCGTTCACCAAAAAATGGATCGCGCTGGGCGTCATTAATACTTTTGATATTGTCATTTTTTCCATTCACGCCTTAGCTGTTGCTTTAATCGCTTTAAATGCTCATAAAGGCTTTACTTGCTTAGCTGCTTACTTAGTAACCGTTATTTACTATTGGGGCCGCATCGCTATGCGAAAAAATATTAAAAACATCGTAAAAAAACGTTTTGATAATGTAGAACAGGTTATTATTTCGCCAACTTACCGCTTTTATCACTATCACTTGGCAATTGTCACAGACAAATATTATTATGTAGCCCGGATTCACCGCGGCAACATTATGATGCACGATAAATTCGAACGCGTTCCGCTTCCGGAAAATCCGGTTATTCAAGCGGCTGTAAAAGACGAGAACATTTCTGCATTCCTTTCGTTTTCCCCCGTCTATCGTTGGGATGTGTTTGAATTTAACGATCATTATGAAGTGCGCTTTATTGACCTTCGCTATCGAAGCAAGGATTATTATCCATTTGTTGCAATCGTTCAGCTCGATAAGGATTTAAATATTGTCAGCTCTTATACGGGCTGGATTTTCAGCGAAGAAAAGCTTCGCAAAAAATTGGAGCTTATCCCTAGTTAAAGAGCAGCCGCCCTGGCTGCTCTTTAATGCTTTAAATGATCCTCCCTATTTAGCAGATGCTTATATTTTGGATTATCGCTTTGAATCAGGTGAAGCCGTTCCCCGTGATTATGAATCCAGCTCAGTACGATGTGCTCTGTCATCTCCGGGCCGTTATATTTCCCTGCCTTGGCATAGGTCGCTTCAAAATCTCCCCACAACAGCTCAACCCAGGAACGGGCTTGTGCATAAGATAAATTGCTGTTTTTTTCTAACAGCTTCGTTGTTAACCGTTCATATATATCATTCATCGCTTTCACTCCTCTGGCAAATTTTACGGCACATACTTCTCCCCTTGCTTACGCATTCTATTACTGATACTTCAGTATCAATTTTTCGTGAGGGGGTTTTCCTTTTGGGTAAACATCCGGCGACTTTTTCAGAACACCGTAACAATAGCAAAATTGACGGACAGCCGGCGGCAAAGGCGCGTTTTGCATCAAAACGTCCTGACGGCACTATCAATACACATCCGCAAGAACGTATGCGCGCTGCCAACCAGCAAGAGGCATAAATTCCAGCGAGGGGTGACTATATGAGCTACCGTGAACGTTTAGATAGCCATTCTGAATTGTTCCACCATACATGGACACGGCCAAAGCGCCAAAAATCGCAAGTCAATGGTGAAACCCAAATAACCCAAAGCACCATCATCTTAAAAAGCAACGCCAAAGCCCATCGCTGGTAGTTGCCTGAAAAAACGAGAGAGCTTATTGCTTCTCTCGTTTTTCTAATAATGAAATAGGAATGCCGATTTCCTCTTCTTTATTATTTCCGCGGTACCCCCACGCAAATACGCCGTTGAAATACGTAATCGTAAAAGAAACCCCAGGCTCTTCTGTAAGTCCGTATGTTTCTCCAACCTGAAAGTCATTCATATCCATCATGTACGCCCTTGCCATAGCAATTTTGCGGGCTAGCACTTCACACTCATTCACCATCCCAAGCTGTTCCGCCTTTGCCGCTTTTTCTTTTAGCATGCCGATTTCTTGCCGCAATTCATGCTCTGTCATTTCGCTATATCGTTTTGGTATATTCATGCTCTTCTCCCCTAGTTTTTTGGATTATTGCCACTGATTTTCCTTAAGCTCCTGTAACAGGCGCTCAATCGAATCTAAACTAAACCCTTTGCGGTATAAGCTTTGCTTCATTTTCGTTTCATAAGCCCAGCCGTCATGCTTCTTATACCTTTCATGATATTTTCTTCCCTGATGCTGCAGCGCTTCCCATTCTTCATCCGGCGCTTCCTCATCTTCCAGCTGTTCTAGCGCAGCAGCAACCACAGAAGCATCATACCCTTTACGCATTAGCATTTCCTCAAGCTTTTTTCTTATATTTAACGAAGAGAGGTTTTTGTAAGTTTTTTTCTTTTTTTCACATAACTGTATAGCATTTTGAATTTGCTTCTCTTTTGGATATTCATGTAAACTATTTATAATGTCATCCTCTTGTATCCCTTTCGCACGCAGTTCGCGGCGAATAAGCATAGGTCCTTTCATTCCGACATTGCTTTGCGTCCGGACGTAAGCAACAGAATATTCCTGGTCATTAATATAAGCTTCCTGCACAAGCTTGGAAACAGCTTCGGCAACAACAGCCGGACCCGCTCCCTTTTTGCGCAAAAACTCTTCCACTTCCTGCTTTGTGCGCATTTGAAAGGACAAATAGGAAACGGCCTGCAAATAAGCTTTTCGCACTTCTTCATCGTATAAAATGGCCGAGAGCTCGAGCTCATCTATCTCCATTCCTTTTCGAAGGCCGTGTTTAGCGAGTGTATACTCATCCACGCTAAATCCGTACTCTTCACCCGAGCCTTTATCTATATACACGTTGTAGCGCTCATTAGATTGCTTTTGCACTTGAATTTTCGTGATAAGAGCCATGCTTTTCACCCCATGTTTAGCTCAATTGCTTCAACTAGCCTTATTTATTGTAACATACATAGCTCAAAACAGTTTTCTTTTCATATATTATAGGGAGGGATTTCTTTTGAAAATCGCAATTTCCGGCGGTACTGGTTTTATCGGCAAAGCTTTGTCCGTCCACTTGGCAAATAAAGGCCACACCGTATATATTTTAACCCGCAAGCATAACGAAGCCTCCAAAAATAAAAACATCCAATACATTAAATGGAGCGCAAATGACCAAACCTTTCCTTTCGAAGCCATTGATGCTTTTATTAACTTGGCCGGGGAACCTATTAACAGCGGACGGTGGACGAAGCGAAAAAAGGAGCAAATTATAACGAGCCGACTGGAAACAACACAAGGCATACTGAAGCAAATTTCTTTTCTTGCCAAGCGGCCTCAAGTGTTCATAAACGCTAGCGCCATCGGCTATTACGGAGCCTCTCAGACCGATACCTTCACAGAACAGCATTTAAAGCATGGAACCGATTTTCTTGCAACGACAGTCGTAAAATGGGAAGATGAAGCAAGGAAGGCAGAAGAGTTAGGAATACGCACTGTCCTTGCACGCTTTGGCATCGTACTCGGAAAAGAAGGAGGAGCCCTGCCAAAAATTGTGTTTCCTTACAAGCTCTTTATCGGCGGGACTGTTGGATCAGGCAGGCAATGGGTTTCTTGGGTGCATATTGACGATGTGGCAAAAATGATTGCATTTGCCCTAGAAACACCTGCGATTAGCGGACCGCTTAATATAACAGCCCCCCACCCCGTTACAATGAAGGAATTTGGAAAGCTGGTCGCGAAAGTATTAGGAAAGCCACATTGGCTCCCCATACCCTCCTTTGTATTGCGAATAGTGCTTGGAGAAATGAGCACACTTGTCTTAGACGGGCAAAGAGTACTTCCAGCAAAAGCGATGCACAACGGCTACGAACATTCTTATCCTAATCTCGAAAAAGCTTTCACTACAATTTTAACATATTCCGAAAGAAGTCTCCCTCTTCAATCGTGTGAAGGACGTAGCCCAACGATAAGGGGGAGATGAATTTCGGTAGGCGACAGCCTACCCATTGTCTCATATCCCATATCTTGGTATAATGAACATATGTTCTTTGACAACCTAAGATATGAGGTTGCTGCTAGGAATTTCGTTAGCAGCGTAAA
>JBHGUR010000082.1:0-76457 GCA_048976805.1 Ectobacillus sp.
CAACAATCCGATCTCTCATCTCATGCACCTGTTTCCGACTTACGCAAGTGATGACTTACTCTCGTTATACGTCCAAAATAACGTAATTTAGTAATTAAAAATTTTGTCACAGTTATGGTTGTAAACCGTTGTTTGAGGTAAGAAGTACCCAATTACAACCATAAAGGAGGAGAAATGTTGAAGACAAAACACAAATTCGGAACGAAAGAGTTTTTTGAGGGCTACGTTAAAAACCAGATCGAAAAAGAAGAAAAACCCCAAGAGGTCATTCACAGAGTCCATTTCGCAATGTCCTCCCTTATTCTGGAGTCATTAAAAGGGAAAGAAGCTTTGTCTGTGCTGAAAAACCTTACAGAAGTTTGTGAGGAGCTTTCAGAATGGAAAAAGGTTGGTGAGTATCTGTGAGCTATATTAGCAAATGGTATGGTCTCCCAAGTAATTATGACGAATGGAAAACGTCTCCTCCAGAGGACGACGAGGTCATTGTTTGTCAATGTGAATACTGCGACGGAGACATTTTTGCTGGAGAGGAAGCTTACAAAGTGAACGTTGACGAATGGGTTCATGAGGACTGTTTCCTTGACTATGCAAAGGAGGAACTGGACGTGTGTCTTGACATTGTCGAGAAACCAGAACCTCCAGAACCAGACTATTTCGACGACTGGGAGGACTAAACTCTATGGAACCAATTTATTATGACATTTGGATTATGGACTATATGAACGAGTATTTCGAGAAGTTAGAAAGAAAATATTACGCTGGAAAGTTGAGTCACAAACAGTTCTCAAAGTCGTTGGAGAAAATGGGCGAATGGGAGCAACATTACGTTGACCAATTCGGTTACAAATATTATGACCCAGAGGAGGAAGAAGAATGAAAAAATTAGTTGCTGGAATTTTAGGAGTTTCATTGGTTCTTGCTGGTTGTGGTTATGCTGACGGAGTTGACACTCAATTTGGTGACAAAGCTGTTTCAATTTTTGCTGAAATTGACGACGACACAATGGCTTTGGAACTCTCTGACCGTAACGACATTTCCAACTTTGAACTCCTCGGAGTTGAAGCTGATACAAAACAAGAAGTGAAATTCATGAACGGACTTGAGGGAATGGTGAAGCTTCAAGACAAAGTTGTGAACGGAGACCGTGAAGCTCTAAAAGAATATATGTTTGCTCGTAAGTCTGCTCTGAACGCTCTCGGAGTGAAAGACAACGGAGCAGTTGTCCCACAATTCTCTTTCTATGAGGAGGAATAAAATGAAAAAGCTAATTCTTTCATTAATGTTGGTTCTCGGACTTGTTGCTCTGGTTGGTTGCTCTGACGACGACTTTGACTTCTATGAGAATGAGGGAGACGAGAAAATTGAAGTCCAAGAGGACGACAATGAACAAGTCATTTACGTTGATGAGGACGACAAGGACTGGGACGACCAACTCCCAGTTCTTTTTTTTATGGTCACAGCTTTGGAACCTTCTCGTTGTTATTGGACAAAGAGTGAATTTCATATAAATTACAAAGGGAGGAGAACATCATGAATAACAAACCAATTGGAAAGGGAAAGGAGCTAAATAAACCAAACGTGAAGGTTCTCGCTGAACTATTGAACAACCTATATATTCAAGGGAGTGAGCTGAAGAATTAGCTCCTCCTTTTCTTTTTTAAATATACTTACAATAAAAAACACAGTCCCTACTTTCGTGGTTGATGCACCTGGCGGCGGCGGGAAAATTGCGCTTCAGCCGAATTACCTCATTTCGCAAAGTCCCGATAAAGTTGTACTTCGAAACTTTGAAGGAGTCATCACCACCTATCCAGAGCCGGAGAATTATGTGCCAGGCCGCGCGGAAGAGTATTTTGGCGAGATTTATTCGAATTATGCCGAGAAGAAATCAAACATTGGTATCGCTGGACTCATGAACGATGTAAAATCAAACCTTGTGCCGGAAGGGCTACAGCGCTTGGATCGCCGCAAGCAGTATGAGATGAACCCAGTGCATTCTTCGCTCAAGGATAAGCGCGAGAAGCGTGACCAGCTAAAGGAGAAGAAGTTTCAGGCCCAGATGAAGAAAATGGACGAAGGACTGGATAAGGAGGCGTAAGGAATGCCGGTATGTGAGTGGTGCAGTTCTGAGAATGCAAGAGAAAGCAGCAATACCGTGTTTTGGGAGCTGCCGGATGGGACGAAGACGATAACTATTACGGAGACGCCTTGTGTGAGCTGTGGTGATTGCGGAATGGAGTATCAGACGGATGAGACGGTGAAGGGGATTGAGGATCAGTTGTTTCTCATTAACACGAAGCAGTTGGGGAAGCAGTTGACGTATAAGGAACTGATGGAGAAGCCGCGGTTGTTGAAGCGGAATTATTTTGATTTTAGTTCGTGAAGCCAGCGCTAGTCGCTGGTTTTACTTATTCTGTCGCTATTATAATTTTTTACAGGAAAAGGGTTCAGCTGTTAGAAGCTAAACCTTTTGCCTGTAACTTCTATAGTGAAAATAACTTCATTTGCTTCGTTTCTGCGGCACTTGCTGTGTCTGAAGGCCTGCAGCGCTTAGAATGTCGCAAACAGTATGAAACAGCTCCAGCGCATTCTTCGCTTAAGGATAAATTTTAGTTCGTGAAGCCAGCACTTGTTGCTAACTTGTATTTTGTTTAATCTATTTCTGAATGCTTTTGGAGGTAACAGGCATAAAGGGGGGAGGACAGGACATGAATTTGAGTAACTTTGAAAACTATATTCATCAAACAATCTTAAACAGGGGGGGCAACAGTATTATACTAGTTTTTTTCCTTTTTCCTGTGTATAATGAAGCAAAACAAGGAGAGGGATAGTATATGAAAAAATCATTCTATCATTATATGATGAAATACAGAGATGGTTTTCGTAAAGATGAGCTGACCACTTTTGCCATAAAAATGTACGAAGATCACAGCTTCCCAAAGCAATCTGCTGACTATGATGAAATTAGCACCTATTTGGAGTTAAGCGGAGTGCTAAATAGCATGGTTATATTTGATACGGCCTGGGACAAATATATACAAGAAGCATAAGCGCACCATACAAGAATGGTGTGCTGTTTTTATGGAGGCAAAGGAACAAAATTGATCCGGTTACACAGGGCTTTTACACTAGTCCAAGCCTTTAAGCTCCCTATTCTAAGCAGCGCGATAAAAAAGCAAAATTCTTTGCTGATTGTGCACGGCTGATATAAGCGTTTTCTTTTTGGCATGCATATACTGATATCGTCAGAAGACTATCCAGCTACGACTTATAAAGGGGAGGAGCAACTTGACGAAAAAAAAACAACCAAAATACCATATCGGTGACATAGTTGTAATCTCGCTATACGGCACTGTCGGCAAAATTACCAATATTAAAATGCTCGACGGCGTTTATGTATATGAAGTAAACAATCACGACGGGTTATATGTAGAGAGCACATTACAGCTTATAACAGATTATGAAGGACGGAATGTGGAAAAAGAGTGGATTGAATTAAACTATAAATTTACATTTGGAGATCTTGTGCAGGTAACCGGATATGATAAAGATGTTTTTCGGGTAGTAGGGTATCGGACAGAGGTGTGGCGCTATAAAAATGATGCATGGGAAGATACAATTTATGAATTATCCCGCATAACGGATGGTGAATGGCTAGAAGCAGACGAGGCGGATTTAACGCTGCTTGCAAGCGCGCATACAGCAAATACAATTTTAAAAAAATTAAAAAATGATAAAACTGGTGTAAATAAGCTTGATTTAGAAAAATTAAAATCAGTCAATAGCTCTAAAAGAGTCGGTGTAAAAACGAACAAACAAGAGATTATTGATGGCTTGCTTGATATTTACAATGACTATAAAGAGCTCTATCATACCTTTCAGGATGAAGAATACAAAATTGTCATGGATTTAGTGCTTAATTATTTAATGAAATTGACGGAGAAGAAATAACAATGCCTATAGAGATAAAAGCAGCTGAAACAATAAATACATTGTATAAGGTATGCCCACAACTGTTAAAAACATGACTAATCCTTTTATAAGTTGATCGAAACAAGCATCTAGACGTCCGCTTTCTATAAAAGTTTCATGTTCCTCCAACTGCAAAGCTTGTATATTCTTCTGTTTTCCCATCTCAAAATTCCTCCTTAATGATAGCTTGTACTACATAGGTATGCATCAGCAATTTTCTGTATACCTGTTACATAATTTGGATTCTAAAAAATTTGTATTGGATAAGTACACATAATTTTTATTTTCTTTCATAAAAAGAAGTAAAGGGGTGATGAGTGTGAAAGAAATTGAAGTAGTCATTGATACGGAAGAGATTGCGGAATTCTTTTACAATCAGTTAATCCGAAGGGGTTATGTACCAGAGCGAGAAGAGCTTGAAGAATTAGCCGATATTACGTTTGATTACCTATTGGAAAAATGCATGATTGATGAAATTATCGAAGACGAGGAAGAATAACAGAGAAAGTAACGACGGGATCCCGACTCGTCGTTTTTTATTTCTATTTACAAATTTGTAACAATTCTGTAATGGGTTTCATTGGTATAATGGTATTAAATCCTTCAAATGAGGTGAAAGAATGCTGAAAAAAATATTAAAAGCATTATTAGGCCAAAGCCACAAACATCATTATTCGAGCAGTGATTACCATAAACGAAATCGTCATTATTATAAAGGCCACCACCAATACGGACACGGCCATTACAAGAAGAAGCATTCTAGCCGCAGTTTCTTTTCCAGTTTCTTAAGTAGTTGATACGGGGGTGGCTAGAGCGGGGGATAGGATTATTCGATCGTCCGCTTCCTGATGGCACTGTTTTGCATCACTATCGTATTGAACATGTATTGGGAATGGGGAGCTACGGCTTTACGTATCTTGTAACGGACTTATCCTCCTTGGAACAAAAAGTGGCCAAGCAGCTGCGAAAAAGCAAGCGGCGCCTAAATGCGGGGAGAAAATCATTTGCATACGAACAACGCATATTAAAACAGCTAAACCATCCTGCTATTCCGCGGTTTTTAGATTCTTTTATATGGAAAAACGAGTTGTTTTTTATAATGGAATACATACAGGGAAGAACATTTGAACAGCTCATTTTTGAAGATAGAGCTGCGTTTTCAGAGCTTGAGGCATTCCGGACAATCCTAAACATTAACGATATCGTTGCTTATGTTCATAAGCAGGGGATTGTTCACCGGGATTTGCGCATCCCGAACATTTTGGTTCAGGGTGAAAAGCTATTTCTCATTGATTTCGGTTTAGCGCGATATATAGGAGAGCGCGACGAACGGGAAAATGAGTTTGCAGGCGAGAAGAAGTTTATGCGGGAAATTCATTACCGCAGTGATTTCTACGCGCTTGGCCACTTTTTATTGTTTCTTCTGTACTCCGGCTATACCCCTGTATGCGACAAAGAGCGCCCGTGGTATGAGGAACTTTCCATTTCCCCTCGGGGAACGTATATCCTTAAGCGCATGCTTCAAATCGAAGAACCGTACCAAAATGCAAAGGCACTTAATGATGATATTCAATTCTTTATAAAGGAGCGGGAGGAATCATGTTTCAAAAATTTTTAGCAAGCGTTGGTATTGGAGCCGCCAAAGTAGATACGGTAATACAACAGGAGCAGTGTTTTGCGGGAGAAGAAGTCAAGGGCATCATTAAAATAACAGGAGGAAGTATTGGGCAGAAGATTGACAGCATTTACTTAACTCTTTCAACTAGCTACATTCGTGAAATTGATGATAGAAAAATTTCTGCAACTTACGTTTTAGATAAATTTCGCATTACAGATCCGATTGTTCTTCAAGCAGGGGAAAAAAGAGAAATTCCATTTTCCTTTATATTGCCGGCAGAAACACCGGTTACATTTGGGTTGAAAAAGGTATGGGTTCATACAGGGTTGGATATAAAAAACAGCATTGACCCGAGCGATACAGATTATATTGAAGTATTGCCAAGCTCGCTCTTAAGCAAGGTAATAGAAGCGGTTCAACAGTTGGGATTTCGCTTGCGTCAAGCAGAATGCGAGGAAGTTCCGCATCGTTTGCGAAAGCGGGTGCCGTTTGCACAGGAATTTGAATTTATTCCGATATCCGGCCCTTATTATCGAAAGCTAGATGAATTAGAACTTCTCGTATTTCCTCATTCACGCGATGAATTGGAAATCATTATGGAAATTGACCGCAAGGCTAGAGGGTTAGCGGGGCTTTTCTCGGAAGCTTTGGATATGGATGAAACGCGCGTTCGCCTTTATGTTACGCCTTCTAATCTTTCAAATTTAACAAAAAGATTGGATGAAACGATAGCAAAATATTGTTAACATATGCATAAAAATAAAATGGAGTGGGAAACTAAAATCCCCTCCATTTTGTCGTTTATATATGTTTAAATAGACATACTGTTGCGTTGGAGGACAACAGTAATACGTACTAGCTATTAAAAAGAAGTTGTGTCGTTTTTTCAATTTGTATTTATATATAGAGGTAAACACTATGAAACAATATAAGCTTGTTATATTAATGTTTGCTTGTTTCCTTTTGTTTTGGAGTTTGTCTGTTTTGTATTCAACATCAGCAGTAAGTACATTGGATTTTGCAGTCAGCGAGTATGTGCAAAGCTTCCGCAATGAAGCATTGACGAATTGGTTTAAAGCAGCCTCTTATATTGGATCGATTCATATGTATCTTCCTCTTGTATACATTTTTGCTTTGTATTTTTTAATTCGGAAACAATTCTGGGCTGCTATCTTGTTATTTATAAGTTTATATGGATCGCGATACTTAAATAAAGCGCTAAAGCTTTGGTATGAAAGACCGCGCCCGGATATTAACAGCCTAGTAACAGCAACGGGCTATAGCTTTCCAAGCGGCCATGCTATGAACGCTGTAGCGTTTGTCGGGTTTGTAGCGTATCTCGCGATCACGGAGCATAGGCTCAAACTATGGCAAAAACTTATTCTGATTATATTTGCGAGTGTTCTTATTTTTTCAATTGCAATAAGCAGAGTATATTTAGGGGTTCATTACCTGTCTGATATTTTGGCGGGATTTGCAGCAGGCGGCAGCTGGCTTTTATTATGTATATTGCTGCATAAGCGGTTTTGCCCCAAAAATAAGCAAGAGGCCTCTTTTCTTAAGAAATGAGGGATTCAAAAAGAGCTAGCATTCTATCGTGCAAGCAGTTGTAATAAAAGAGCGGATAAACAAAAAGCACGGGGACCCCCGCGCTTTTTGTTTATTTTAGGTAAGGAGATTGCTGCTTAAGGGAGCGTTGGGCGGATAGTTCAATCGTGTGCCAAAAAAGGGGATTTACTTGGTTCTACATGAATATGGGAATTTAAAATGCCATGCTCCGTTTGCAGCTTCCATTCCACTTGATCTGTAATGCGGTGGCTCTCCGTAACATCCATATGTGCGTCTACTTCAATCGTAATATCGACAAATGCTTCATTTCCATACAGGCGCGCTTTAATATCAACGACTTTATTAACGCCGTTAATGGACAATACGGTTTGTTTATATTCTTGTATACGTTCCGGGTCAATTCCATCCGTTAACATATGCGATGCTTCAGAGAAAATATCCCATGCCGTTTTACAAATGATAATCCCGATTGCCGTCGCAGTAATAGAGTCCAGAATAGGCATTCCAAACTGTGCGGCAATTACGCCAATAATTGTCCCAATGCTGACGAGCATATCTGAGAAATTGTCTTTTGCTGCGGCTTCAAGCGCCTTGCTATCTGTTTGCTTTGCGATGTTTCGGTTGTAAAGATACACCCCGTACATTACAATGGCACAAAATAAAGCAACCCAAGCAGCCATTATGTCGGGGGCGTCTTGTTTCTTTTTAAATATGGATTGCCCTGCTTCGAGAATAACGTCTAACCCTACGCTCATCATAATAAAGGAGGCGACAAGAGAAGCAATTTGCTCGGCTCTGGAATGTCCGTATGGATGGTCGGGATCGCGCGGTTTGCGGGATATTCGCAAGCCGATTAATACAGCCACCGAGGCTCCGATATCAGTTAAGTTGTTTAATCCGTCAGCACGCAATGCATTTGAAGCTGTTACATAACTGACCGCAATTTTGACTGCGGACAAGAATATGTACGCGATAATGCTAAGAATGGCTCCGCGGTCAGCATTTTTATGGGGAAGTGTTTCCATTACATGCACCTCGCTCTTAAAACTTTCCTGTCTAAGCGTATCAGATAGAGGGCAAGTGGGTCTATACAAACATTTTTGTGTATTAGGAGGTTTTTAGAAGGAGGTTAAGAATTTTTACTGGACGCAAAATTTTCTTTTTTTGTTTTCTTTGTGAGCATCTATATGTGTGCTAGTAGATAAAGCATGGGAAAGGAGGCTGAAAAACGCATGCTGCATCTATATGAAAGAGAAATGAGCACGGATCATGCTCCATGCTCATGTTTTGTGGGAAGCGGAGTTTTTTGCTGCATTAATATGCTTGAAGAAACTCCGTTACTTGTGCTTCTGTTTTAGCATTTGCACTATGCAGATGCCCGATTTTTTCGCCATTTTGGAAAATAAGCAGGCTTGGGATTCCCATTACTTGATATGTTTCCGCGATAGCAGGAAACTCATCCTTATTAATATCATACCATTCGAATTTATTGTACTGCTCCATTACATCCCCGATGAAATGATCCATGCGCACGCAATCCGGGCACCATGTTGTAAAAAATTTTATGACGGCCGGTTTGTCGCTGCTGATGGCGCGTTGAAATTCCTGCTCCGTTGTAATTGCCTTCATCAAAACAACTCCTTTATGATAAATAATTGTTAATATAACATATGCTGGCTGCCTGCTTTTTCTTTATAAGCTTTTTTACAAACAGTGTCAAACAATTCAATTGCTTAAGTTTTATCCATCAGGGATAACAGCCAATTAAAATGCTTCCCTGCTTGCCGATAGAGCTGCCATAATCTTATCTCTTTTGGGAAAGGGGAATTCTTGCAGATTTATGTTAAAATGATAATATACTATGAAATGCTATAAGAGGAGATGAAAGTTATGAAATTTGAAACGCATACAAGCATTATGACCCATGATAGAGAAGTTCGCATCGATGTAGAAAACAACATGTTTGAGCTTATATTGGACGGCTACCACTTATATCCGCTAAATGAATCTGTTGTTTTATATAAAACAGAGAAAGAAAAGGTAGGTATTGCTGTCCCGAAAAAAATTTCTTGGGAAGAAAATAGAACGGCTCTTATCTATCAGCTTGTTTCCCTTCACTCCGTGAATTAACAAAGAAAGGAAGGCAAGGCATGAAATTATTTCACACCGCAGATTGGCATTTAGGGAAGCTGATTCATGGCGTGTACATGACAGAAGACCAAGAATACGTCTTAAATCAGTTTATAGGGGCTATTGAACGGGAAAGGCCGGATGCTGTTATTATTGCCGGAGATTTATATGATCGTGCAATTCCGCCAACTGAGGCGGTCGATTTATTAAATAGGGTATTGAAGACAATTGTAGTGGATTTACGGACGCCGGTGCTTGCGGTGGCCGGCAACCATGACAGCCCGGATCGGATTCATTTTGGGAGCGAATTGATGAAGGCGCAAGGCTTGCATATTGTTGGGCAGTTTCAATACCCGTATAAACCGGTTTCGCTAGAGGATGAACACGGGGAAGTCCATTTTCATCTTATTCCATACGCGGATCCAAGCATTGTGCGCCATGTAATGGAAAATGAAGATATTCGCAGCCATGATGACGCGATGCGCGTCTTAATAGATTGCATTGTGCAGACAATGGATAAAAATGCCCGCCATATATTTGTTGGACATGCTTTTGTGACGCCATTTGGCGAGGCGGAAGAAAATACGAGTGAATCGGAGCGGCCGCTTTCGATTGGCGGGGCGGAATATGTAAATAGCCATTATTTTTCCTTGTTTCACTACACCGCGCTCGGACACCTGCACCAAGCCCATTATGTGCGTGATGAACGAATCCGTTATGCCGGTTCTCCCTTAAAGTATTCTATTTCTGAGGAAAACCACCGCAAGGGCTACTATGTGGTGGAACTGGACCAGAAAGGCGATATAACAGTAGAAAAACAGGAATTAATGCCGCTTCGCGATATGCGGACGATTGAAGGGCGACTGGAAGATCTGCTTCAGCATGAAGTATGCGAAGATTACGTATTTGTAAAGCTGCTTGATGATACTCCCGTTTTGCAGCCAATGGAAAAGATCAGGTCTGTTTACCCGAATGCAATGCATGTAGAGCGGGCGCTTCGCCGCCAGGAAACGAATAAGGGAGAAGAAACTGTTGTCGCCCGCCATAAAATGGACGATGTTTCTTTGTTACAAGCTTTTTATAAAGAGATGAGAGGAGCAGAGCTTTCAAAAGCGAAGCAGCAAATCTTTTTTGAGGTACTAGAGGAAGTGCAAAAGCGGGAGGGGGAACGAAAATGAGACCGGTTCAACTCATTATGAACGCGTTTGGCCCCTATAAGCAAAAGGAACATATTCAGTTTACGGAATTAGGTGAACATCGCCTATTTTCTATTTCCGGCAACACAGGGGCAGGAAAAACAACGATTTTTGATGCCATTTGTTATGCGTTATACGGAGAAGCGAGCGGGGAGGAAAGAAGCGATGTAAACATGCTGCGCAGCCATTTTGTCGATGAAAATACGCATACTTCGGTTGAGTTGACATTTGAGATTAAAGGCAATGTATACCGTATTTTCCGCCAGCTGGCCCATCGTAAGAAAGGAAATAAAACACCAACCGGCGGGGCGATTGAATTTTACCAAATTATCGACGGGCAGGCTGTCCCTTGTGTGGATCGCTTTCATGTTACGGATGTAAATAAAAAAGTAGAAGAGCTAATTGGACTGAATAAACACCAATTTAGCCAAATTGTAATGTTGCCGCAAGGAGAATTTCGCAAGCTGTTGACGTCTGAGACTGAAAATAAAGAAGAAATTTTACGGCGTATTTTTAAAACAGAGCGCTACAAGCTCATCCGCGATGTATTAGATGAGAAGCGAAAGTCGTTAAAAGAGAAGCTACAAGGAAAACAAAAAGAGCGTGAAATTTATTTCCAAAATGCTGTAAAGCTTCCGCTTCGGGATGGGACAGCACTTTGGAGATTGTCTCAGCAGGCGCATTTTAATAGTTATCAAGTTATCGAAGCGCTAGAGGAAGAAATTGACTTTTATGCATTGCAACTTCGGCAGCTGCAATATGAGGAAGATGAGCAAACGAAGCAATTGAAACAAAAAGAAGAGCTGTACCATAAAGCCGAAATAATAAACAATAGATTCCAGCAGCTGCAAGCAAAAGAGGAACAGTACGCAGCTCTTTTAGAAAAGCGCATAGTTATTGAAAAGAATGAAGAACGTTTGAAGCTGGCTGAAGAGGCAAGCCGCCTTGTTCCATTCGAAAAATGGTATAAGGAGGCTGCGGAAACGGCAGCCCAAACAGAAAAGTACGCATTTCATACAATAAGCAAAAAGGAACAGCTTGAACAACAATTTATGAAAGCACAAACAGCTTATGAACAAGAAAAAGAGAAAGAACAGCTCCGGGAAGACAGAAAACGCAGCTTGCAGATGTTGGAGGAATTACGGCCGATTGTAGAAAGCCTAGAAAATAGAGAGCGGCAGTTGCAGGAACTTTCCCGGCAGGCGGGCGAGACGAAAGCTGCGCTCGAATCGATAGAAGCGCGGCAAGAAGCATATATGCAGCAACGGAAAACATTGCGAACGGAGCTAGAGAAAATAGAAGAAGTATTGCGGGGATATATTTCTAGCGTTCATGAACTCAATGAGAGGCGCAGCGAGGCAAAGCTGCTTGCACAATATAAAGAGAGATTGCAAGAAAGCAATGTGTATGAAAAGGAACTTATCCAAGCAAAAACTCTCATGGAGAGATCGCAAGAAAAGTATGCTCTGGCCGAACAGCAATGGTTATCAGAGCAAGCCGGCCAACTTGCGCTTCATCTCCATGACGGCGCTCCATGCCCGGTATGCGGCAGTACTGAACACCCTAAAAAGGCAGTTACTACAGCCCATTCAATTCACGAACAACGGATAAATGAACTTCGCGAGCAAAAAACACAAGCGGAAACGGCTTACTTTCAGATTGAGCAAAAGTGGAAGTTCAGCCGTGAACAGTGCATGAACTTAAAAGAGGAAGTAATTGCGTGCAACTACAATCCCGAATGCATTGAAGAGGAATACGACCGCCTTGTCGAGAAAGGGAAGCAGCTGGCAGCGGCAGTTAAGAGAATGGAAGATGATGAGACTAGATGGGGGCAGTTACAAGCAGAGCTTAAAGAGTTGGAGCAGCAGGGCGATTTGTTATTACAGCAGAAGCAACAAATCGAAGCGAAGCTCTACGGTTTGCAAATTGAGCAAATGCAGCAACAAGTTTCGTATGAAGCTGATAAAAAGAAGATTCCGAAAAATATAATGGCTATCGCAATGTGGCAGCAGCAATATGATGAAGCAATGAATCATATTCAAGAACTGCAGCAAGCATGGGAATACGCGCAGGAGCAGTATCAGCGGATTACCGAAGAAAAGATTCGCATTGAGGCTGAATGCGAATCCGTTATGAAGGAGCTTGAAAAATCGTTAATGCAGAAGAAAGAAAAGCAGGAGACGTTTTTAAATAGCTTGAAAACAGCGGGCTTTGCTGAAGTTTCTGCTTATGAAGCGGCTAAGCTTACAGAGCAAGAACAAGAAAGTTTAAAAGAGACTGTTCAAGCTTATTATTCTTCCGTTGCAGTATTGAACAAACAAATTGAAGAACTGCGCAATGAATTAGCGGGCAAGCAGCCGGCAAACTTGGAAGAGATGCAAGCTGATATTGGAGCAATGCAGGAGCTTGTCAGCCGCTTGCTGGAACAACATCAAGGCATGAAAGGCCACATCGAAAAAATGAAAGAGTTAAAGAATAATATATTGGCGATAGAAGCGCAAATTCGTGAAGAGGAATCTGTATTTCAAGAGATTGTAGATTTATTTGAAGTTATCAAAGGGGATAATGAAAGCCGTATCTCTTTTGAACGTTATATCTTGATTGAATATTTAGAACAAATCATTCAGGCGGCAAATGAACGGTTGCGAAAATTATCCAATGGACAGTTTTATTTAAAGCGAAGCGACCGCGTTGAAAAAAGGAACCGCCAAAGCGGGCTAGGCCTTGATGTGTATGATGCGTATACAGGACAGACTCGGGATGTGAAAACCTTATCAGGCGGGGAAAAGTTTAATGCTTCTTTATGTCTTGCGCTCGGTATGGCCGATATTATCCAGGCGCATGAAGGGGGCATTTCTATTGAAACGATGTTTATTGATGAAGGGTTTGGCTCTCTCGATGAAGAATCACTAACCAAAGCGATTGATACACTGATTGACTTGCAAAAATCCGGTCGTCTTATCGGTGTAATTTCGCACGTCCAGGAATTAAAAAATGCATTGCCGGCTGCTTTGGAAGTAACAAAACAAAAGGACGGATCAAGCAAAACAAAATTTATTATTAAATAGAAGTAAGAGTATTTTTTATGTATATGCTAAAGAAGCTGCCTTTCTAGGCAGCTTCTTTAGCAATAAAACGTTGATAAGCACAATTTTGGCCTTTAATAGAGCTTAGTAGTAAGGGGAAATAAGCAGGTATACAAGGACACCGGTGAAACTTACGTAAAGCCATAAAGGCATGCTCCACCGAACGATTTTGCGGTGTTTTTCCACTTGCCCCGTCCAGCCCCAAATGAGGGAGAAAAGGGCAAGAGGTACAATAATGGCAGCGAGAATGCTGTGTGTAATTAAAATGAAAAAGTAAAAATATTTCATAAATCCTTCGCCGCCAAAATGTGTCCTGTCTACCGATAAATAATGATACGTTAAATAAGAAACAGCAAATAATAATGTTGTTGTAAAAGCTGCAAGAATAAAGCGTTTATGCACTTTAATATTTTTCTTTTTAATGGCATATAGTGCAGAAAGTAAAAATACGAAGGTAAAGCTGTTAAAAACGGCATTTAGACGAGGGAAAATCGTAATATCAAAACCGACCTTGCCTTTATAGCCAATTGGTGAAAAAAATAAGATAAGAATCAATGCGTTTACTATAATGGAAAGGATGATAACAAAGGATGTATAATTTTTTTGCTTAGTCGAGCCTGTGTTTGTAGCGTTCATATTGGTATCTCCTCCAAAGTGCAATTTCTCTCATTTTGTTATGCTGATGGTAGAATATTGTGTTGCAGCATAAACTTCTGTCGAATTACAGCATAATCTATATAAATGTTTATATCAAGTATATTGTTTTACTTGAAAGATGTACCTGGAATTTTTGAAGTCTTTTTCAGCATCAAAAATAGCTATACTAAATGTTATTATTTAGCACAATTTTGATTTGTTTCAAAATCAACAAATGGAGCCGAAAAGATGAAATGATGTATGGAAATAGGCGAAAATGGCCATAATCTTTGGTAGCTAAATGAAACGAAGGGAGAATTTTTTATGGATTCTCATAACTTAGATTATGACAGAAACGAAGCAAATCAAGATTCAATTAGCAGCCAGCATCTTACAAACATTTTAGAACAAACACTAGAGGCTGAAAATGAAATGATGAGAACATACTTAATAACAGCGGAACGAATTCATGATGATAATACGTTAAAAGAACGGCTGGAAAACTTTGCCGAAGGAAACGCGAAAAGAACACGCCAACTCATGGATGAGATTGCAAGACTGAAGAAGAAATAAGGAAATTATAAAGGAAGCACGCTGATGAGCGAGCTTGTAAAGGCGGAGATGTTTTTAGGAGTTTCTGTTACACCAAATCATCGTCTCCATAATTTTCTAACGTATAGGCTCTGTTAAAGGCTCATGTTGATTTTGATTCATTTGTTGATTGGGAACGAAAAGCGGCTCGGCCCCGCCCGCGGAAAGCGTCCGCCTGTAATGGAAAGTCAACAATCAAGTTTAACAGAGCCAACGCATAAAAAAGAAGATGCTGGCAAAAGCATCTTCTTTTTTATGAAAATATAGGGCCTTATTGCCCATTGCGGCGCAGTTGCGCATCAAAAATGAACGTACCAAATGGCACGAGCGAAGCAATTAACGCAGCAGCTACCCGAAGCAACGGCCAGCGATGCACAAGCATTACGTTTAGCACAGCCAAAATATACAGCACGAAGAATAAACCGTGGATAGATCCCGTGATTGTTACAGCTAACGGAAATCCGGCAAAATATTTGAGCGGCATGGCAACTCCAAGAAGCAATAAAAATGAAGCACCTTCAATTAATCCTAAAGACCGTAAACGTCCAATGGGTGTTTTTAACATATGAGTATAGTTCCTCCTAACCTTGTTTTTATAATTGATTCATTCATGCAAGAGGTTCATTTGACGCAGAAGGGCGAAAATTATGCTATATCAATAATAATGTTTAGCAGACCTTCCATAGAAGCGGCCAAACCTTATGCTGCATACGATGGAAAGATATGTTGAATGATAAGTCACTTATATAGTTAAACGCCCTTTTATATTTTAGCATTTATACTGTGAAAATAGTATAAATGAGAGGGGATTTAGGTTATATAAGCACAATATAAAAATAATATATTTTTCTTTAGGATGCAGTAATTTATATATAGGCTGTGTTAAACGTTAGTGTTGATATATAACCCTTTTTTAGAGAGGGAGAGTGCTCCCAGCCGTGTGCAGTAACGGTCAGGGCCTAGTTTGGCCTCGTCCAAAGGAAAACCAGAGAGAGAACATGAGTGCTGGCTGCGATTGGTTCTGCATAGCCGTAATGCACAGACGTACGTGATATAAAAATCAACATTGCTCTTTAACAGAGCCATCAGGAAAGAAAGTATAGGTTTTGGGAGTATGTCTAGCTCCCAAAGCAGCGCACCCCGGAGTCTGCTGCAAAAGGCGGACTTTGTCCGCTTTTCTTATCAGAAGGCTACCCTAAAAAATAATCTGTGTGAAACGTTAGTGTTGATGTAACCCCTTCTTTTTAGAGGGGGAGAGTGCTCCCGGCCGTATATCGTAACGGTCAGGGCCTAGTTCTGCCTCGTCCAAAGGAAAACCAGAGGGAGAAGAAAAGTGCGGGTTGCAATGTCTGCATAGCCGTGATGTACAGACGTACGTGATATCAAAATCAACATCGGCCTACCCTAAAAAATAAAAATTTTTTATCTATCGTGGTGCGAGTTATATTTTTGCATGGGTGTCTCTGTTAAACTTGATTGTTGATGTTCCACTACAGGCGGACGCTTTTTGCGGGCGGGGCCGAGCCGCTTTTCCCGCTAGGGTCGCCGCCTTTCGTTCCAAATCAACATTAGCCTTTAACAGAGCCTATCAGAAATTAATAAAACATAAAAGGCAGGGGAAGATACTTGATTCAAGCTGCGTACATTCATATTCCGTTTTGTCAGCATATTTGCCATTATTGCGATTTTAATAAGGTATTCATTGAGCGCCAGCCGGTCGAGCAATATTTAGATTACTTGGAAAAGGAAATTAAGCATACATTGCAGAAAACTCCGTTTCAAAAGCTGGAGACGATTTTTGTGGGCGGCGGTACACCTACCGCGCTAAATATGGCGCAAACAGAACGGCTTCTCTCTATCATTCAGGAACATTTGAACCCTGTCACCGAACGTTACGAGCTGACATTTGAAGCGAATCCCGGCGACTTGCCAAAGGAAAAGCTGCAGATGCTGCTTGAAGGCGGCGTAAATCGATTAAGTTTTGGGGTGCAGTCATTTAATGATGAATTGCTGAAAAAGATTGGCCGGACGCATACAAAGCAGGATGTATTACAAGCTATACATGAAGCGCGGGAGGTCGGTTTTTCAAACATTAATGTCGACTTAATTTATTCTTTGCCGGGCCAAACGTTAGAGGATGTAAAAGAGACACTGTATACGGCGTTTACACTAGGAGTTCAGCATTTTTCAGTGTACTCGTTAATTATTGAACCGAAAACGGTGTTTTATAATTTGATGCAGCGAGGAAAACTGCCGCTGCCGGGCGAAGAAAATGAAGCGAATATGTATGAGGTTGTGATGGATTTGATGGAGAGCCACGGATACCATCAATATGAAATCAGTAACTTCACAAAACCTGGTTATGAAAGCAAGCATAATATGACGTATTGGGATAATGCATATTATTACGGATTTGGAGCAGGAGCACACAGCTATGTAAACGGGAAGCGAATTCAAAATGCCGGTCCGTTAAAGAAATACTTTTCTTCTATTGATGAAACAGGATTTCCTTATATGAGCATTCATCAAGTAACAAAGCAAGAATGCATGGAGGAGGAAATGTTTTTAGGATTGCGTAAAACGGATGGAGTGAGAAAGCAAGTCTTTCAGGAAAAGTTTGGTGTGAAAATGGAAAAGGTCTTTGCAAGACAATTGGAGGAAAATAAAAATAAAGGGCTTTTAGAAGAAACAGAAGCCGCGGTACGTTTGACAAGAGCAGGAAAATTGCTTGGAAATGAAGTGTTTCAATCTTTTTTAATGTAGGCCATGTTAAACATTGTTATTGATAAATCTCAATTTGGGATTTATCTACGCCAAGCTCTCGCTTAATATAGCCTGAATGTATAATATTTTTGGATGTATGCTATACAATGCAAGAAACGGGTGTCTGGATTTTGTCTCTGACCGCCTTATAGGGCGCCTTCAAAAAATCGGCTGAGGGTAACAAAGCCATGATAGTTTCTTATTCATTGGCTACCCTAAAAATTACTCATTTTTGGCAACCTTTAATTATGCCATAAAGTGCAATTTTTATCCATCGTAGTGCTATTCGCAATAGCATGGGTGTCTCTGTTAAACTTGATTGTTGATTTTCCACTACAGGCAGATGCTTTCTGCGGGCAGGGCCGAGCCGCTTCCCTCGCTGCGTTCAGTCTAGGGTCTCGGCTATCCTGCTTTTCCCGCTGGAGTCGCCGCCTTTCGTTCCCAATCAACATTAGCCTTTAACAGAGTCTATTCATTAACAACGAAGGCTTTAACATTGACAACGCCATATGAGATTTGGTAATTTATTATTAGATTTAGCACTCGAAGTGATTGAGTGCTAACAGAGGTGATAGTAGATGCTTACAGAACGTCAGCTCTTAATTTTGCAAATTATCATCGACGATTTCATTCGTTCTGCACAGCCAGTCGGGTCGCGCACTTTATCAAAGAAAGAAGAAATCACTTTCAGCTCTGCCACCATTCGCAATGAAATGGCTGATTTAGAGGAACTCGGTTATATTGAAAAAACGCATAGCTCTTCGGGGCGGGTTCCTTCAGAGAAGGGATATCGCTTTTATGTAGATCATCTTCTTGCGCCGCAGCGTTTGTCAGAAGATGAAATTGTCCAAATTAAAGGCTTGTTCGCTGAGAAAATTTTCGAAATGGAAAAAGTTGCACAACAATCGGCACAAATACTATCAGATCTAACAAATTATACAGCAATTATACTTGGTCCAAAAGTAAGTGAGAACAAGCTGAAAAATCTGCAGATTGTTCCGCTCAGCCCAAAAACAGCAGTCGCTATTATTGTAACTGATACAGGTCATGTCCAGAGCAAAACGATTACGATACCGGATGCGGTGGAGACCGGGGATTTGGAAAAAATGATCAATATTTTAAACGAAAAGCTTATTGGCGTGCCCATCTCCGAACTGCACAACAAAATTTTTAAGGAAATCGTAACCGTCCTTCGTGAACATATTCGGGATTATGACAATGTCGTGAAAGTGCTTGATGGCACATTTCAGTTTCCAACTTCGCAAAAAATGTATTTTGGCGGCACAACAAATATGCTGGCGCAGCCAGAATTTCACGATGTGAATAAAATCCGCTCACTTTTGACCATGATTGAACAAGAGCAGGAATTTTATAAATTGCTTCGCCATAAAGAAACGGGCATTCAAGTGAAGATTGGCCGTGAAACTGGCACAACGGCGATGGAAAACTGCAGCTTGATTACAGCTTCTTATTCAATTGGGGAGCAGCAGTTGGGAACAATCGCGATTTTAGGGCCGACAAGAATGCAGTATTCACGGGTTATCAGCTTGTTGAAATTGTTCACTGCTCAGCTTTCAGGCGTTTTTAATAAGCTGAATTAAATAAAAGAGCGATGGAGAAATATAACATATGGTTAAGATGTGCCGGATTAGCACTTTTGTGCTAGTCCATACTTTTGAGGGAGGTGAAAATTATGGAAGAACGTAATGAGCAAGCAGTAGAAGAAATGGCTGCAGAGCAAGCAGCAGAGGAAACCGTTGCAGAGCAAGCGGAGGCAATTTTTGAAGAAGCTGGCGAAGAAACAACGGCTGCAACAGATGAAATGCAGGAAAAAATGACAGAGCTAGAAGCAAAGCTTACTGAAACTGAAAATCGGATGTTGCGTTTACAGGCTGATTTTGATAATTACCGTCGCCGCGTGCAGCTTGATCGAGAAGCGGCGGAAAAATATAGAGCGCAAAGTCTCGTATCTGATATTTTGCCGGCTCTTGATAACTTTGAAAGAGCCATGAAAGTGGAAGTAACAGAAGAGCAAGCAAAATCCCTTTTGCAAGGGATGGAAATGGTATACCGCCAACTAGTAGAAGCGCTGGCAAAAGAAGGCGTTCAAGCGATAGAGGCGGTAGGGCAGACGTTTAATCCGTATGAGCATCAAGCTGTTATGCAAGTAGAGGACAGTGAGTTTGAGTCCAATACGGTTGTAGAAGAGTTTCAAAAGGGCTATAAATTGAAAGACCGTGTGATTCGCCCATCCATGGTAAAAGTAAATCAATAATTTTACATATTTTAGGAGGTTTCGCTATGAGTAAAATCATTGGCATCGACTTAGGTACAACTAACTCTTGCGTAGCTGTGATGGAAGGCGGAGAGCCGAAGGTTATTCCGAATCCGGAAGGCGGCCGTACAACTCCTTCTGTTGTAGCGTTTAAAAACGGAGAGCGCCAAGTCGGGGAAGTAGCAAAGCGCCAAGCGATTACAAACCCGAACACAATTATCTCCATCAAGCGCCATATGGGTACAAACCATAAAGTGGAAGCAGAAGGAAAAGAATATACACCGCAGGAAATTTCCGCTATTATTCTTCAGCATCTAAAAGCATATGCAGAAGAATATTTAGGAGAGCCTGTAACAAAAGCGGTTATTACAGTTCCGGCTTACTTTAACGATGCAGAGCGCCAAGCGACAAAAGACGCAGGACGCATCGCTGGATTAGAAGTAGAGCGTATTATTAACGAGCCGACGGCGGCAGCTCTTGCTTACGGTTTAGACAAACAAGAGGAAGAGCAAAAAATTCTTGTGTACGACCTTGGCGGAGGTACATTCGACGTATCTATTCTTGAACTTGCAGAAGGAACGTTTGAAGTAATCGCAACTGCGGGCGACAACCGTTTAGGTGGCGATGACTTTGACCAAGTGATTATTGATTATTTAGTAGCTGAATTTAAAAAGGAAAACGGCATGGATCTTTCCCAAGACAAAATGGCAATGCAGCGCTTAAAAGATGCTGCGGAAAAAGCGAAAAAGGATCTTTCCGGCGTAACATCTACGCAGATTTCCTTGCCGTTTATTTCTGCCGGCCCTGCAGGTCCATTGCATTTAGAAGTAACATTGACGCGCGCGAAATTCGAGGAGCTTTCTGCACCTCTTGTAGAAAGAACGTTAGAGCCGACACGCCGTGCGCTGCGTGACGCGGGCCTAAGCCCAAGCGAGCTTGATAAAGTCATTCTTGTCGGCGGTTCTACCCGTATTCCGGCTGTACAAGAAGCGATTAAACGCGAAACAGGAAAAGAGCCGTATAAAGGCGTAAACCCTGATGAAGTTGTAGCGCTTGGCGCTGCAATTCAAGGCGGTGTATTAGCCGGCGACGTAAAAGGCGTATTGTTGCTAGATGTAACCCCGCTTTCTCTTGGAATTGAAACAATGGGCGGCGTATTTACGAAGTTAATTGAGCGCAACACAACAATTCCGACAAGCAAATCGCAAATTTTCTCTACAGCAGCTGATAACCAAACAGCGGTAGATATCCATGTATTGCAAGGGGAGCGTCCAATGGCGTCTGACAACAAAACGTTAGGCCGTTTTCAATTGGGAGACATTCCTCCAGCACCGCGCGGCATTCCGCAAATTGAAGTAACGTTTGATATTGACGCGAATGGTATCGTAAATGTACGTGCAAAAGATTTAGGAACAAACAAGGAGCAGGCAATTACAATTACGTCTTCTTCCGGCCTTTCTGACGAAGAAATCGACCGTATGGTAAAAGAAGCGGAAGCAAATGCAGAAGCGGATAAGAAACGCAAGGAAGAAGCAGAGCTCCGCAATGAAGCTGACCAGCTTGTATTCCAAACAGAGAAGCTAGTAAAAGACCTTGAAGGTAAAGTAGACGCAGCAGAAATAGCAAAAGCAACTGAAGCAAAGGATGCGTTGAAAGAAGCAATTGAAAAGAATGATTTAGAAGCAATCCGCGCGAAAAAGGATGCTCTTCAAGAAATCGTCCAAAATCTATCTGTTAAGCTATATGAACAAGCGCAGCAAGCAGCGCAGCAGGCTCAAGGGGCGCAAGGCACAGAAACGAAAAACGACAACGTTGTAGACGCAGAATTCGAAGAAGTAAAAGACGACAAGTAATAAAGAAAAGCGGAATCGGCTCGTTCAGCTCCGGAAGGCAGAGGTTCTCCGCACGAAAAGGCGCTTTTTGCCTTTACGGGTGGAGGTTCTCTGACAGGAGGAGCTAGCCGATGGAGCTAGACAATAAAGAAAAGCGGAATCGGCTCGCCCAGGGGCAGAAGGTAAGGTTCTTCGACCAGAAAGGCGTTTTTTGCCTTTATGGGCGAAGGTTCTTAGCTGGTAGCCCCTAGCCGGTGCAGCTAGACAATAAAGAAAAGCGGAACCGGCTTGCCCAGGCGCAGCACGGGCTTTTCTCTTAATTGTGTTTTTATTTGCTAACAAAAGTCAGAGTCAAGTGCGCTTGGCTTTGGCTTTTTTCTATGAAGAAAACCGTAGCTCTTTCCAAGTGGAATACAACAGCTTGTGATTGTTGCAAAGGACTTTCCGCAGATGTTACAATTACGTTTATGTGAAAGGAGTCGGGAGTGCGGCGTATGAGTAAACGAGATTATTACGAAGTGTTAGGCGTAAGCAAAACAGCTTCAAAGGATGAGATTAAAAAAGCATATCGGCGTTTGGCGAAGAAATACCATCCGGATGTAAGTACGGAAGCGGATGCGACTGAAAAATTTAAAGAAGTGCAAGAAGCATATGAAGTGCTTAGCGACGATACAAAACGTGCACAATACGATCAGTTTGGCCATGCTGGGCCGAATCAAGGCTTTGGCGGCGGTTTTGAAGGCGGCGATTTTGGCGGCTTCGGTTTTGAAGACATTTTCAGCACATTCTTTGGCGGAGGCGGCAGAAGACACGATCCAAATGCACCGCGTCAAGGTGCCGACCTGCAATACGCAATGACTCTTAACTTTGAAGAAGCCATTTTCGGCAAGGAAATGGATATTGAGATTCCGTCCGAAGAAGACTGCGGAACATGCCATGGCTCAGGAGCAAAGCCGGGAACGTCCAAGGAAACATGTTCTCATTGCGGAGGAACCGGCCAAATTAGCGTGCAGCAAAATACACCGTTTGGCCGCATCGTGAATCGTCGCACGTGTGACCGTTGCCACGGAACCGGCCAGATTATTAAAGAAAAATGTACAACATGCCACGGTTCTGGAAAAGTGCGCAAGCGCAAGAAAATCCATATTAAAATTCCGGCAGGAATTGACGACGGCCAGCAAATTCGCGTAGCCGGAAAAGGCGAACCGGGCATAAACGGAGGGCCTCCGGGAGACTTGTATGTAGTAGCGCGCGTAAAAGGCCATGAGTTTTTCGAACGGCACGGGGATGATATCATTTGCGAAATGCCGCTTACATTTGCGCAGGCGGCGCTTGGCGATGAAGTTGAGGTGCCGACCGTACATGGCAAAGTGAAGCTGAAAATCCCGGCAGGAACACAAACCGGAACGGAATTCCGCCTAAAAGGAAAAGGTGCTCCAAATGTAAGAGGATACGGACAAGGCGACCAGTATGTAATTGTGCGTGTAGTAACTCCTACAAAACTCAATGCGAAGCAGAAAGAATTGCTTAAAGAATTCGCACAGGGCGGATATGAAGAATTGCATAAAGATGACAGCCTGTTCGCAAAGCTTAAAAGAGCTTTTAAAGGGTAATACTGGTGATGAGAAAAAGTTGGGAGTTGGCACATAATGAAATGGTCAGAAATTAGCATTCATACGGCGCAGGAAGCAGTAGAGGCGATTTCGAATATTTTGCACGAAGCTGGAGCAAGCGGCGTTGCCATTGAAGATAAAGCGGACTTTACAAAAGAAAGGGATACACAGTTTGGTGAAATTTATCAATTCGATCCCTCGCAATATCCTGAAGAAGGCGTAATTGTCAAAGCCTATTTTCCTGTAAATGATGCGTTAGATGAAACAGTAGAAAACATTAAAAGTGCAATCAATCAATTGGCAGCCTTTGATATCGATTTAGGAACAAATAATGTTACATTAAAAGAAGTAAGTGAAGATGATTGGGCGAATGCCTGGAAAAAATATTATAATCCTGTGAAAATTTCCGATACCTTTACTATTGTTCCGACGTGGGAAGATTACATTCCGGACTCGCCGGATGAAAACATTATTGAACTCGATCCCGGCATGGCCTTTGGTACAGGAACACATCCGACTACAGTGATGTGTATTCGGGCGCTCGAAAAAACAGTAAAAGCAGGAGATACGGTCATTGATGTCGGCACGGGCTCAGGGATTTTGAGCATTGCTGCGGCAAAGCTGGGCGCTTCTTACGTACAGGCGTACGATTTGGATGATGTTGCTGTGGAAAGCGCGCAAATGAACGTACAGGTTAATCATGTAGAAGATGTGGTGACGGTTGGAAAAAACAATCTTCTGCAAAATATTGAAGGCCCTGTAGATGTAATTGTCGCGAATTTGCTTGCCGAAATTATTCTTCGTTTTGTAGAGGATGCGGCGCGGGTTATAAAGCCGGGAGGAATATTCATTACTTCAGGTATTATCCAAGCAAAGCAAAAAGAAGTAAGCTCAGCTTTAGAGCAAGCGGGTTTTACAATTGAAGAAATTCTCAATATCGAAGATTGGGTCGCGATTATTGCGAAAAATTAGGAATTGCCGCGTAAAAGAGCGGACTATAATATATGGCTCTATCTGCACCGGTAGATAGAGCTGTATTTACTAAGGTGATATTTATGCAACGTTATTTTATAGACGCTATAAACGGCGAAGAAGTAATTATTACAGGCGATGATGCGCATCACATTGCGCGGGTTATGCGCATGGAGCGAGGGGACCAAATATATTGCTGTGCCGAAGGAAAAACAGTACTTTGCGCAATTGCTGAAATTACCAATACATTTGTAAAAGCAACTGTTGTACAATGGGTAGAGGAATCTAACGAACTTCCTGTTTCGATTACGATTGCAAGCGGACTGCCAAAGGGCGATAAGCTTGAGCTCATTTTACAAAAAGGAACTGAGCTCGGGGCAGACGCTTTTTTGCCGTTTCAAGCAGCGCGTTCCATTGTAAAGTGGGACGCGAAAAAAGCAGATAAAAAAGTGGAACGCTGGATGAAAATCGCAAAAGAAGCAGCGGAACAATCGCATCGCAGTGCCGTTCCAGCTGTGCAAGCCCCTGTCTCTTTTAAGGAGCTTTTACAGATAAGCGCTGGATATGATGCTTGTATTGTGGCTTATGAAGAAGAGGCTAAGCAGGGAGAAAAAGCGAATTTTGCAAAAACGCTAGGGAAGCTCCAACCAGGTGAAAGATTGCTGATTGTGTTTGGTCCCGAGGGCGGTTTAACAGAAGAAGAAGTCCAGTTGTTGCGTGAACATAATTTTATAACGTGCAGTTTAGGTCCAAGAATACTGCGGACGGAAACAGCGCCGCTTTATGCATTGGCAGCTGTTTCCTATTATTTTGAATTAATGAGGTGATTATATGGCAACAGTTGCGTTTCATACATTAGGCTGTAAAGTGAACCATTATGAAACAGAAGCAATTTGGCAGTTGTTTAAAGAAGCCGGCTATGAGCGTACGGAATTTGAACGGACAGCCGACGTGTATGTCATTAATACGTGTACGGTTACAAATACAGGCGATAAGAAGAGCCGGCAAATTATCCGCCGCGCGGTCCGCCAAAATCCGAATGCGGTAATTTGTGTAACAGGATGCTACGCACAAACGTCTCCTGCTGAAATTATGGCGATCCCGGGTGTGGATATTGTTATCGGTACACAAGATAGAGGTAAGTTGCTCGGCTATATTGAACAATATCAAAACGAACGCCAGCCGATTAATGCGGTGCGGAATATTATGAAAACCCGTGTGTATGAGGAACTGGATGTTCCTTATTTTACAGACCGCACACGCGCGTCGTTGAAAATTCAGGAAGGCTGCAATAATTTCTGTACGTTTTGTATTATTCCATGGGCGCGCGGCTTAATGCGTTCCCGCGATCCACAAGAAGTAATTCGCCAAGCGCAGCAGCTCGTAGATGCCGGATACAAGGAAATTGTATTAACCGGTATTCATACAGGCGGGTATGGCGAAGACATGAAGGACTATAACCTTGCTATGCTTCTTCGCGATATGGAAGCGCAAGTAAAAGGATTGAAGCGCCTGCGCATTTCTTCCATCGAAGCGAGCCAAATTACAGACGATGTGATTGAGGTGCTTCGCAATTCTAAAGTTGTTGTGCGCCATTTGCACATTCCGTTGCAGTCTGGTTCCAATACTGTGTTAAAACGCATGCGCCGCAAATATACGATGGAGTTTTTCAAAGAACGTCTAGACCGTTTGAAAGAGGCGCTTCCTGGCCTTGCGATTACGTCTGATGTTATTGTCGGATTCCCAGGAGAGACAGAAGAAGAGTTTATGGAAACCTTCAACTTTATTAAAGAAAACCGTTTCTCCGAGCTGCATGTTTTCCCGTACTCTAAACGTACGGGTACGCCGGCGGCACGCATGGAGGGGCAAGTTGCAGAAGAAGTAAAAAATGAGCGTGTGCATCGTTTAATTGCACTATCTGATCAGCTTGCGAAGGAATATGCTTCTGTTTTTGAAGGGGAAGTATTGGAGATTATTCCAGAAGAAATGAATGAAGATGGTCTTCTTGTCGGCTACACAGACAACTACTTAAAGGTTGTAATGGAAGGAACAGAAGACTTGATTGGCCAGCTTGTAAAAGTAAAAATCGCAAAAGCGGGTTATCCGTATAATGAAGGCCAATTTGTGCGCGTTTTAGATGACGTGTTATCGGAGACGGAATCGGCGAGCGCGTAACGAGGGGATATAGAATGCTTAAAAAAGCGTGCAACTGCATCGGTTGCACGTTTTTTCTTTGTGCATGAACGATAGGAAAAATGGAGAAATTAAGATATGAAATATAATTGTTTTATGTTATAATCCTAGCGAGTAAGGTTGTCAGACAACTAATGAGTGAATACATAGTGAATGAGAAAGGGGTTTAGCAAATGGATTATGCAAAGCTAATTGACCATACGTTATTAAAAGCGGATACAAAAAAAGATGCGATTGTAACATTATGTGAAGAAGCAAAGCAGCATCATTTTGCTTCTGTATGTGTAAATCCGACTTGGGTTGAAACAGCAGCACAATTATTGCGCGGCACAGATGTAAAGGTATGCACTGTTATCGGTTTCCCTCTTGGGGCGAACACGCCGGAAACAAAAGCGTTTGAGACAAAGGATGCAATTGAAAAAGGTGCAACGGAAATTGATATGGTGATTAACATCGGCGCGTTAAAAGATAAAAACGATGAGCTTGTTGAACGCGATATTCGTGCAGTGGTAGAAGCGGCAAAAGGAAAGGCGTTAGTGAAAGTTATTATTGAAACATGCCTTTTAACAGAAGAAGAAAAGGTTCGCGCTTGCGAATTGTCTGTAAAAGCAGGAGCAGATTTCGTAAAAACGTCAACAGGATTTTCTACGGGCGGCGCGACACTTGAGGATGTGGCGCTTATGAGAAAAACAGTGGGACCGGATATCGGTGTAAAGGCTTCCGGTGGCGTGCGCGATTTCGCGGGCATGGAAGCGATGGTTAAAGCGGGGGCGACACGCATTGGCACAAGTTCTGGCGTTGCTCTTGTAAGCGGAAAGTCTTCTACAACGGACTATTAAAACAGGAAGGCAGCTGCCTTCCTGTTTTAATGTGTATAAAATTTTGTTTTTACTGTTAGGCTCTGTTAAAGCCGGATGCTGTCAACTAAGTTTTCTTTACGATATAGTTGACCAATTACAAATAAATATATTATAATCTTAAAAGACATGCTGAAGAAGTGTTTCTTTTTGCATGCCCTAGATCTATGATGTAAGCGGATGTTTCGGAGGGAGGGAAAGAATAATGTCTAAAACAATCGTTCGTAAAAACGAGTCTTTAGAGGATGCACTTCGCCGTTTTAAGAGATCAGTTTCTAAAACTGGTACGCTTGCGGAAGCAAGAAAACGCGAATTTTACGAAAAGCCAAGCGTAAAACGTAAGAAGAAATCCGAAGCAGCTAGAAAGCGTAAATACTAAGAGAGGGTGTATTTATGAGTCTTCTCGATCGTTTAAACGATGATATGAAACAAGCGATGAAGAGCAAGGAAAAAGAAAGACTAGCCGTAATTCGTATGGTAAAAGCTGCTTTAAAAAATGAAGAGATTAAGCTGCAGCGGGCTCTAACTGAAGAAGAGGAGCTCACAGTGTTAACTCGCGAAGTAAAGCAGCGTAAAGACTCCCTCCTCGAATTTGAAAAAGCGGGTCGCACAGACCTTGTGGATAAAATTAAAGGTGAACTTGCCGTTTTAGAAGTATACCTGCCAAAGCAGCTGAGCGAGGAAGAACTCACTGCGTTAATTCAGCAAGCGATTGCTGATACAGGAGCAGCTTCTAAAGCTGATATGGGTAAAGTAATGGGTGCTATCATGCCGAAGGTAAAAGGAAAGGCAGATGGCTCATTAGTAAATAAGCTTGTTTCACAATTGCTAGCATAAAAAAGCGTCTCGTCATGAGACGTTTTTTTATGCTTTTTTCTTTTTCTGTGCTAGTGAGGGCTCTTCATTCATAAATATGAGATGAGAGGGGGGTCTTCCGTGAGAAAACTGCAACAACAAGTAAAAAACTGGGTTACAAAGCAGATGGACCTGCCTGCAGATATTTTGATGGATCTTCCAAGAATTACCCTTATTGGACAAATTCATATTTATATAGAGAACCATCGCGGTTTGCTTGTTTTTTCCGATAAAGAGGTGCGTTTACTTTTAAAGCAGGGACAGCTTTTAATAAAAGGCAGCTCCTTTGTCATCAAGACAATACTTCCAGAAGAGATTTTACTTGAAGGGACGATTGAACAAGTCTTATTTCTAGATGGATAATGGGGGAGAGGCATGAAAAATCAATGGTTAATCAAGTATCTCGGGCATGTAAAAGTGAAATTAAGCGGCCGGGGGACGGAGCGGTTTTTAAATGAATGTGTCCGTAAGGGAATTGAGATTTGGAATGTGAAAAAGGTTGGCGCTGATACTCTTCTCTTTCATCTGCGTTTAAAAGACGTATATAAGCTGCGCCCGATTTACCGAAAGAACGAGTGTGACCTTACCTTTATCGGGCGTTACGGCTTTCCGTTTTGGCAAAAACGCTTAGTTAAAAACAGCGGCTTTTTAATAGGTTTTATTGCATTTCTTTGTCTGCTTATCGTGTTATCTAATATGGTGTGGAATGTTGAAGTTAAAGGGGCCAAGCCTGAGACAGAATATTTAATCATAAAAGAATTGGAGCGCATGGGGGTAAAACGCGGGAAGTTGCAGTTTCAAGTGCCTGATGTGGAAACTATTCAGCGGTCTTTAACAAATAATGTAGCTTCCATTACATGGGTAGGTGTGGAGTTGCAAGGAACAACATACCATTTCCGGGTTGTGGAAAAAAATGAGCCAAAAACGGAAGAACGTCCTGCACCCCAAAATCTAGTTGCCAAAAAAGAAGCGGTCATTACGAAAATCTTTGTGGAGAAGGGGAAGAAGCTTGTTGAAGTAAATGATCATGTGGAAAAGGGGCAGCTTCTTGTATCCGGAATGTATGGAAAAGAGGATAGCCCGGTCGTTGTGCCGGCCAAAGGAGTCATTTTCGGAGAAACATGGTATCATTCGCAAGTGGAAGTGCCGTTACAAACGCTATTTCAAGTTTATACAGGGGAATTTTTTAAAAAGTATTACATAAAGTTCGGAGATTTTAAGATAAAAATATGGGGATTTGAAAAAAATAAGTACAAGCGCTATAAAGAAGAAACGATGACCTACGATATTCATTTCTTGCACTGGAAGCTTCCTGTCGCTTACGAGAAAGCGATTGTGCGTGAAGAAGAGGAAGCGGCGCGGGAGTATACAGAAAAGCAGGCGCTTGCCGCTGGAATTAACATGGCGCGTGCGGAACTGAAGAAAAAATTGGAAGATGATGCGGTAATTGCAGGAGAAAAAGTTTTGCACAAGCAGGTTGAAAATGGTAAATTAAAATTATCCTTACATTTTAAAGTTATTGAGAATATAGTTGCAACCCAACCGATTTCACAATCCGATATTCAAGGAGATTGAGTAATGGCCGAGCAGTTAGTAGAGATTAACCAACAGTTAGAAAACCTTAATGAAGCGGTGGCGCTTTTTGGTATCCATGATGCGAACTTAAAGCTGATTGAGCATGAGCTGGATGTGTCTATTGTGACAAGGGGCCAATCTGTACAAGTATCGGGATCTGATGAGAAGGCTGCGCTTGTAGAAAGGATTTTACAAAGCTTATTGCATGTAATCCGCAAGGGCATATCTATTTCGGAACGCGATGTAAGCTATGCGATTCAATTGGCACAAGCTAATAAGCTGCAATATTTTGAAGAGCTATATGAAGAAGAAATATTAAAAAACGCCAAGGGCAAGCCTATCCATGTTAAAACGATGGGACAGCGCCAATATATTCATGCGATGAAGAAAAATGACCTTGTCTTTGGAATTGGCCCTGCCGGAACCGGAAAAACGTACTTGGCGGTTGTAATGGCAGTCCGTGCTTTAAAGAATGGCCTTGTAAAGAGAATCATTTTGACGCGTCCTGCGGTCGAAGCGGGAGAAAGCCTTGGCTTTTTGCCGGGCGATTTAAAAGAAAAGGTTGATCCGTATTTGCGTCCGTTGTATGACGCGTTGCATGATGTATTAGGGCAAGAGCATACGCAGCGAATGATTGAGCGCGGCACGATTGAAATCGCCCCTCTTGCGTATATGCGCGGCAGAACGCTGGATGATTCCTTCGTAATTTTGGACGAAGCGCAAAATACGACGAGCGCGCAAATGAAAATGTTTTTAACGCGCCTTGGTTTCGGATCAAAAATGGTAATTACAGGAGATCCGTCTCAAGTTGACCTTCCCAAAGGGGTGAAATCCGGGCTTTCTATTGCGACTTCCATTTTAAAAGAGGTTCCCGGTATTTCTTTTATTATGCTTGAGCAATCTGACGTTGTGCGCCATCCGCTTGTTCAGCGGATTATTGAAGCTTACGAGCATGGAGAATGACCCTTTGTTTTTAGGGTCATTTTTTCATACGTAAAATCCCCAAATCGGCAGTGAATATAGTGAGCCAATATAGCTGCGCCTTTGTCTTGGCCTTTACAAACTCGCCAGTTGGCGGGTTTTCTTTAATAGATAGGCTACCCTAAAAAATAATCTGTGTTAAACGTTAGTGTTGATGTAACCCCTTCTTTTTAGAGGAGGAGAGTGCTCCTGGCCGTATATCGTAACGGCCAGGGCCTAGTTCTGCCTCGTCCAAAGGAAAACCAGAGGGAGAAGATAAGTGCGGGTTGCAATGTCTGCATAGCCGTGATGTACAGACGTACGTGATATAAAAATCAACATCGGCCTACCCTAAAAAATAAAAATTTTTTATCTATCGTGGTACGAGTTAGATTCTTGCATGGATGTCTCTGTTAAAGGCTCATATTGATTTGGATTCATTTGTTGATTGGGAACGAAAGGCGGCGGCTCCAGAGGGAAAAGCGGCTCGGCCCCGCCTGCGGAAAGCGTCCGCCTGTAGTGGAACATCAACAATCAAGTTTAACAGAGCCAATAGATAAGAAATTATAAGGTTTTGGGGGTATGCCTAGCTCCCGAAGCCCAAAGCAGCAGACTCCGGGCTGCAAAAGGTGGGCTTTGTCCGCTTTTCTTATGTCTTGGCTATGTAAAGTACAATGCTGATTTGGTTCATTTCCTGCGAATGAACTAAATTGTACTATATCAATAAACCTATATTTTAGAAAGGGTTGGCGTTTGAACATTTTTTTACTATCATAAAGTTATGCGCAAAGGGTGAAGCAGAGATTATTATTGGAGAGGAGAATGTGCAGTCGCTATGTCCAGATCGCAAAAAATTTCGCAATGGGCAAGACAACTTTCGTATTCTAACGTATTTACCAAGATTTTGTATATCTTGTTAGGCATCGTCTTATTTTTTGCGCTTCTGAGCAATATAAAGCCCGACGAACTTGATATTAAGTTGTTTTCTATTGCAAAAAAGACAATTCACTCCCCGATTACGATTGAGGATAAAGTAACGACAGAAAAAAAGAAACGTGAGGCCGCGCAAAAGGTAGAAGATCAATATACGTATCGAAGTGAATATACGCAAAACCGAATTGATATTATTAAGTCTGTATTTGAGTCTGTTAGAGAAGTAAAAGAAGAAGCGAGGGCAATGCCGTCTAATGAACTGCTTCCGGCTCCTTTGTCCCCGCAGGAGCAGTTGGACAAGCTGAAAAAGAAATTGCCTAAAGACTTGATAAAAAGCTTATCTGATCAAGGATTGCTTCAATTATTGAACGCGCCTTTGGAACAGCTCATAATCGCAGAAGAATCTACTGTGACGGCCGTTAATAACCTTATGGGCGGCTATATTAAAATTGATGAGGCAGATGAGGCGAAAAAGAATATTGCCAACGAGCTCCGCTACGCCAATGTCGAGGACGGCTTGAAAGAAGTAATTATTGCGCTTGGGCAATATGCAGTTGTTCCGAATTACTTTTATGACCCTGTCGAGACGAGAGAGCGAAAGCAAATGGAAATGGACGCGGTTGATCCGGTTTATATTTTGCATGGCCAAGTACTCGTCAAAGAAGGAGACACGATTACGCGTGATGTGTATGACCAATTAAAGCTTGTCGGCATTATAGACAATCAAAATTCATTGCAGCCATTTATCGGATTGGCAATACTGATTGGGATTTTGCTTTACTTTATTCATCAGCAATTTAAAGTATTTCTAAAACAAAAGCAGGATGAACGGTCGTATGTGCTCGCCTATGTTATTATTGTTACGATTACCGTGTTAATCATGAAAACTATTAGTATATTCCAAAAGGTAGAATACCCAGGGGTTGCTTATATTGTGCCGGTAGCGATGGGAACGATGCTTGTAAAGCTTATGATTGGCGATCGTTTTGTATTTTTGACGAGTATGATTTTTTCTGTTTGTGGAAGCATTATGCTTAATGAGGGGATTACAAGCGCATTCAACTATTCCATTGGCGTATACATATTGTTGAGCGCTCTTTCTGTCAGTGTCTTTTTGCGGGAGAAGAACCGGCGGAGCATGATTTTGCAGGCGGGAATATTTGTTTCTGTGCTGAATGTTCTGTTTTTATCCGCGTTGCTGTTGTTGAAAAACGGCAACTACTCCTCCTTGGAAATCGGCTTTCACTTATTGATGGCTGCAGCTTCTGGCGTTATTTCTTCCGTTTTGGCAATGGGGATTTTGCCCTATTTAGAAAGCGGTTTAGGAATTGCTTCTACGATGAAGCTAATGGATTTAGCGAGCCCGAATCATCCGCTGCTGCGAAAAATTTTGTTGCAGGCGCCGGGAACATACCACCATAGCATTATGGTCGCCAATTTATCTGAAGCTGCGAGTGAGGCTGTTGGCGCCAATGGGCTGCTTGCCCGTGTGGGAGCGTATTATCATGATATTGGCAAAACGGTTCGCCCCCACTTCTTTATTGAAAATCAGATGGGAATTGATAATCCTCATGAAGGCTTAAAGCCGGAGCTGAGCCGGGATATTATTATTTCCCATGTGAAGGACGGAGTAAAAATGTTAGAAGCTCACAAAATCCCAAGGGAAATTGTAGATATCGCAGCGCAGCATCACGGTACAACATTGCTAAAATATTTTTATCACAAGGCAGTTCAATTAGATAAGGAAAAGTATACAGAAGAAATGTTTCGTTATCCCGGGCCGAAAGCAGCTTCAAAGGAAGCGGCTATTGTAGGGATAGCAGATAGCGTAGAGGCGGCTGTTCGTTCTCTAAATGCTCCGACACCGGAGAAAATTGAGCAGCTTGTAGAAGGGATTATTGCTGACCGTTTGCAAGACGGGCAGTTTAGCGAATGCGCGCTGACGTTTCGCGAACTGCAAGTTGTCAGCAAAACGTTATGCGAAACGTTAAACGGCATTTTTCACTCCCGCATTCAATATCCGAACTTAGAAAAGAAGTAGGTGCATATAATGGGCATAATGATTGATTTTTTTGATGAAATGAATGAAATTACAGAAGAACAAATCCACTCTCTTCAAGAACTGCTGCAATTAGCGGCGCAAATGGAAGGGATAGAAGAAGATGCGGAAATGTCCATTACTTTTGTAGATAATGAACGCATTCAAGAGTTAAACTATGAATACAGGGGAAAGAATCAACCGACTGACGTCATTTCTTTTGCGATGGAGGAGTTGGGGGAAGGCGAAATGGAAATTGTCGGAACAGGCATGCCGCGCATGCTAGGAGACATTATTATTTCTGTGCCCAAGACGAAAGAACAGGCGGAAGAATATGGCCATTCCTTCATGCGGGAGCTTGGTTTTTTAACCGTGCACGGTTTTCTGCATTTACTTGGATATGACCATATGACCGAAGAAGATGAGAAGGTCATGTTTGACAAACAAAGAGCTATTTTAGATGCCTACGGGCTGAAAAGATGAAAAAGGGAAAGTTGTTAAAGAGCTTTCGCTATGCTTTTGAAGGAATCGCTTTTTGTGTGCGCCATGAGAGGAATGTTCGCATTCATCTTGCTATAGCGGCAATTGTGATAGCGTGCGGGCTATACTTTCAGGTAGAAACAGAAGAGTGGATTGTACTGCTATTGACGATTGGCATTGTCATAAGTATTGAAATGCTCAATACGGCAGTTGAAAAAGCAGTCGACTTGACAACAAGCGAGTTTCATCCGCTTGCTAAATTAGCAAAGGATATAGCGGCCGGCGCTGTGCTTCTGTTTTCGTTCGTTGCTGCGATAATCGGCACAGTCATTTTCCTTCCATATTTCTTTTAGCTGTGTTCGCAAGATGTTTATAACGGAGCGGTATGAGGAAAAGCCCCTTAATGAACAATGTTTTCTTTGAAAATAATGGTATACATCTCAAGATATCGCAGAGAAGGGAAGAGTTGTATGGATCCTCAACAATTAATCCAAGAAGCAATACGAGCAAGGGAAGCGGCGTATGTGCCGTATTCCAAATTTCCGGTTGGCGCGGCGCTGCTTACAGCAGGCGGGAAAGTATATAATGGATGTAACGTAGAAAATGCGTCATACGGTTTGACAAATTGTGCGGAGCGCACCGCGTTTTTTAAGGCGATTTCTGAAGGCGACCATGAATTTGCGGCAATTGCTGTGGTAGCCGCTACAGACAGGCCTGTCTCTCCGTGTGGCGCATGCCGCCAAGTTATGGTAGAATTCTGTAAGCCGGATACGAAGGTGTATTTGGCGAATTTAAAAGGCGATGTACAAGAAATAACGGTAGAACAGTTGCTGCCGGGAGCTTTTTCAGCGGAGGATATGAATGAGTAAAGAGTTTAAGTCAGGATTTGTCTCCATTATCGGGAGGCCAAATGTAGGGAAATCAACATTTTTAAATCGAATTATCGGCCAAAAGATCGCAATTATGAGCGATAAGCCACAAACGACCCGAAATAAAATTCAAGGCGTATATACAGAAAATGAAGCGCAAATTATTTTTATTGATACCCCAGGCATACATAAGCCAAAACATAAGCTGGGCGACTTTATGATGAAGATTGCGCAAAATACGTTAAAAGAAGTTGATATTGTTTTATTTATGGTCAATGCCGCGGAAGGCTTTGGCCGCGGGGATGAATATATTATTGAAAAGCTAAAGGCCACAAAACAGCCGGTATTTCTAGTCGTTAATAAAATCGACCAGCTTCATCCCGATGAATTGCTGCCGCTAATTGACAAGTATCGTGCGCTGTATGACTTTGCGGAGATTGTACCTATTTCTGCTTTAGAGGGAAATAATGTAGAGGCATTGCTTGGCGCGATAAAGAAATACTTGCCACAAGGGCCGCAGTATTATCCGGAAAATCAAGTGACAGATCATCCGGAGCGCTTTATTATTGCGGAATTAATCCGGGAAAAGGTGCTGCATTTAACACGAGAGGAAGTTCCTCATTCCGTAGCGGTCGTCATTGACGCGATTCAGCAGCGCGAAGGAGGGGCTGTGTATGTAAATGCTACCATTATTGTCGAACGCCCTTCGCAAAAGGGAATTATCATCGGCAAACAAGGCAGCATGCTAAAAGAAATTGGAAAACGGGCGCGCCTTGATATTGAGTCGCTTTTAGGCTCTAAAGTATTTTTGGAGCTTTGGGTAAAGGTGCAAAAGGATTGGCGCAACAAAATGTCGCAGCTGCGCGATCTTGGATTTCGAGAAGATGAATATCTGTAATTAGAAAAATTTTTCTCACATGAAAAAGGACAAATAAGGTCATTTTAATAATAAAAGAAATTGGATGCTATGCTAGGCTTACTTAGAAAGGTGGGTTCTTATGTTGAATTTTACCTGGAAGGTCTTTTCACAAACAGGAAACATCGAAACGTATCTTCTCTTTAAAGAAATAGAGCAAGACGGGCAAGAAGGACAAAGCCAACAAAATGAGGAGCTAGCAGAAATGGATTCTCCAATTTCTTGATCTTATTTGTTCGAACCTTGGATGGTGGCGAGCATGTTTCAAAAAATTGAGGGAATTGTTATTCGCACGACCGATTACGGGGAGACGAATAAAATCGTCACTATTTTTTCCCGGGAGCTAGGGAAAATTAGCGCTATGGCACGCGGCGCAAAAAAGCCGAAGAGCCGTTTGGCTGCGATTTCCCAGCCTTTTACACATGGCTATTTTCTCATTCAAATCGGTTCGGGGTTAGGTACATTGCAGCAAGGTGAAATTCTTTCTTCTATACGGGAAATACGCGAGGACATCTTTTTGACCGCGTATGCTTCCTTTGTAGTTGAATTAACAGATAAAGCGACAGAAGAAAAACGGCACAACCCATACTTGTTCGAGTTGCTTTATCAAACGCTTTATTATATGAATGAAGGGATTGATCCGGAAATTTTGGCACTTATTTATCAAACGAAAATGCTGCCGGTTCTCGGGTTGTATCCGAAGCTTGATGGGTGTGCGATTTGCCATCAGCCAAGCTCTTACATCGCCTTCTCCGTACAAGAAGGCGGTTTTCTATGTCCGCAGCATATGGAACGGGATCCTTATCGGATTCCGCTAAATGAAGCGGCAGGCAAACTGTTGCGTCTGTTTTATCATTTTGATATAAAGCGGCTCGGTAATATATCGGTGAAGGAAGAAACGAGAAAACAAATCTGGATAGTGCTAGATGCTTATTATGATGAATATGCTGGGATTTATTTGAAATCGAGACGTTTTTTAAGCCAGCTCAATAAGTTTAAAGAATAATGCCGATTTATACTTGTTGAATATATTGAAAAGGGACCTAAAAGAGGTCCTTTTTGCGTACTTTCTTTTTTGCTTAAAGGATTTGGTATATAATATTGAAAAGGTAGTATATCTTTTTACGGAATGGGCAGTCAAAAGGTGGTGATTAACATAGAACTTAATAAGCGACAAGAAATCATTATTCAGATTGTGAAAGACCACGGTCCAATTACGGGAGAGGCAATTGCTGAAAAGTTAAATTTAACGCGTGCAACATTGCGGCCGGATTTAGCGATATTAACAATGGCAGGCTATTTGGAAGCCCGTCCGCGGGTGGGCTATTTTTATACTGGAAAGACAGGAGGACAGTTGCTGTCTGAAGCGGTTAAGAAAATCACTGTACAAGAATACCAATCTATGCCAGTTGTTGTAGACAAAAACGTTTCCGTTTATGACGCAATCTGTACAATGTTTTTAGAGGATGTTGGCACTTTGTTTGTAGTCGACCAGAACGCGCTTCTTGTAGGCGTTGTATCACGAAAGGATTTGCTGCGCACTAGTCTTGGAAAACAAGAGCTTTCAACGATTCCTGTAAATATTATTATGACAAGAATGCCGAATATTACAATGTGCCGCAGGGAGGATAGTTTATACGAAGTTGCAAAAAAATTGATTGAAAAGCAAATTGATGCGATGCCGGTTATTAAGGATACAGAGAGGGGCTTTGAAGTTATTGGGCGTATCACAAAAACAAACATTACACGTGCATACGTTGATTTGGTAAATAATGAAGTGATGTAACAGTATAGTCAAAAGTGAGGTAATGGAATGAGCAACCAAATTGTCTATGTCGTTTCCGACTCGGTCGGGGAGACAGCGGAGTTAGTCGTACGGGCGGCGATGGGCCAGTTTCTTATCACACCTGATATTCGCCGCGTTCCGTATGTAGAGGATACCGGGACATTGCAGGAGGTCGTGTCGATTGCAAAGAGCAATCAGGCAATTATATGCTTTACGCTAGTGAAGCCGAAAATGAGGCAATATCTTATTGAGGAAGCACAAAAGGCAGGGGTTGAAGCATACGATATTATCGGCCCGCTTATCGACCAAATTCAAAGTATCACAGGCGCTACGCCGCGCTACGAGCCGGGATTGGTACGGAAGCTTGATGAAGATTATTTTAAGAAAATTGAAGCAATTGAGTTTGCTGTGAAATATGATGATGGCCGTGATCCGCGCGGTATTTTAAGGGCTGATATCGTGTTAATCGGCGTATCGAGAACATCGAAAACGCCACTCTCCCAGTATTTGGCGCATAAGCGTTTGAAAGTGGCTAATGTTCCGCTCGTTCCTGAGGTGGACCCGCCTGAAGAATTATATCGTGTACCGAAGGAAAAATGCTTTGGTTTGAAAATCGATCCGGAGAAGTTGAATCATATTCGGAGGGAGCGTTTGAAAACCCTTGGTTTAAGCGATGGGGCATCGTATGCGAATATGAAGCGCATCAATGAAGAAATGAGGCATTTTGACCGTGTTATCGAAAAAATCGGGTGCCAAGTAATCGATGTTTCTAATAAAGCAATTGAGGAAACGGCCAATGTTATTTTAAATGCCGTTCAAAATCAACGGAAATTTTAGCGCACATTCTTTTTTTAGAATGTGTTTTTCTATTTTGCAGATTTGAACGTAGGTTGGATGTGGGTGCTGGAAGCTTTAAGGAAAATGAGGCAAAATCGTGCTATATCAACAATGGCATTTAGCATGGCCAAAAAAATACATAGGAACTGTAGCTAAATTTTAGGAATTATATTATAATAAAAAATTGTGATAAAAACCTTGATTTTACGTTTAGAGTTTGTTTTTTCCGAATAAACTATGGATAGGGTTTATTGTGGACATCTTTCTATGTAAAATCGACAAAAATCTGAACAATAAAACGCACGGTGCGGAAGGATTCACAGAAGGGATGTAGAATAGAGAAATATGCCAAAAATCAATAGGATTTTTGTTGATGCGGATGCATGTCCGGTAAAAGAAGAAATTATTCAGGTCAGCAGCCGGTTTCATATTGATGTTTATTTTGTTGCGTCCTACGCGCACCAATCAAACAATCAGCAAGGAAACTGGATCTATGTAGATTCCGTTAAAGACGAGGCAGATTTTTATATCTACAAACACACAAAAAACGGAGATCTCGTAGTTACACACGATATGGGGCTGGCAGGGCTTCTTCTTAAACAGGGCATTCAAGTGCTATCTCCGCGCGGCACCCTTCTCAAAGATGAACAGATGGATACAATTTTATATAGCCGATACGTATCTGCGAAGCTGCGCAGAAAAGGCACCTTTACAAAAGGTCCAAAAGCATTTTCCAAAGAGGATCGCAAGCGTTTTTTGGATATTTTGCAAAAAATCTTGTCGAATCATGAAGGAATCGTGTAACTTATAGCGAATACAAAAATACAATACGGAGATGGAGCTATGGGAAACCTAATCCCCGATGAGGTTGTAGAACAAGTTCGTCAATCAGTGGACATTGTGGATGTAATTAGCGAATATGTTCAACTGAAGAAACAAGGGCGAAACTATTTCGGATTATGTCCCTTGCACGGGGAAAATACGCCTTCTTTCTCTGTTTCTCCGGACAAGCAGATTTTCCATTGTTTCGGGTGTGGAGAAGGCGGAAATGTTTTATCTTTCCTTATGAAAGTGGACGGTATTACCTTTGTGGAGGCCGTTCAGAAATTAGGGGAAAAAGCAGGCATTAATGTTGCGGAGTATATTTCGGAACGCGATGTTGAGCGTGAATATGACTCTGCAATGATAGAAGCGCATGAATTGCTCAAAAAATATTATCACCATCTTCTTGTAAATACACAAGAAGGGGAGAAGGCACTGCAATACCTTTTAGACAGAAACATTACAAAAGATATGGTCATGAAATTTGAAATCGGCTATGCAGGAACTGCATGGGACCATGCAGCGAGAGTGCTGCAAAAACGTGGATTTTCCCTTTTGGAGATGGAGCAAGCAGGTCTCGTTGTTAGAAGTGAAAAAGACGGAAATTATTATGATCGCTTCCGTAATCGCATCGTGTTTCCAATTCATAATTTACAGGGAAAAGCGGTTGCCTTCAGCGGCAGGGCGCTTGGGGAGGATTCGCCGAAATACTTAAATACGCCGGAAACGCCTATATTTCATAAAAGCAAAATATTGTATAACTTTCATCGGGCTCGTTCTTCTATGCGAAAGCAGCAGCGGGTTTTTCTATTTGAAGGCTATGCTGATGTACTGGCCTCTGTAAAAAGCGGCTTTGAGGAATCAGTCGCCACAATGGGAACCGCTTTGACGGATGAGCAGGCACGGATACTGCGGCGCAATGTGGATACAGTAATTTTATGCTACGATGGTGATAAAGCAGGGCAAGAAGCTACTGTAAAAGCTGGGCAGCTTCTTCTTGACATCGGGTGTCATGTTAAAGTTGTCATGTTCCCGGACAAGATGGATCCCGATGAGTATATTCGCAAATACGGAGAAACGGGTTTTCAAAAGCTTGTGGACAGCAGCGGCAATTTCTTGGACTTTAAACTTCATTATCTTCGTTCTGGAAAAAAAATGCAAAACCCGCAGGAGCAGGGCGAGTATGTACAAAGAGCCCTGCACGAGCTGGCAAAGTTGACGACTTTTGTTCAGGCGCAACCGTATTTACAAGCTTTAGCAAAAGAATTTCCGTATGACATGGATGATTTGCGAAATGAGTTAAAGAAAATTGAGAAAAGGCAACATAAAACTGAGCAAGCTGAACAAAAGCTCACGCAGCCTGTGAAAGTAAAACCAAGGTTTTTCGGCTATGAGAGAGCGGAACGCGAATTGCTCTTTCACGCCCTTTTGGATGAAGAAGTGGCACACAAACTTCAGGAATTTATTCAATATTTTCATACAGAGGAACATAAAGGGATTTTATATGAACTGTATGCATATTATGAAAAAGGATATGAACCTTCTATCAGTAAATTTCTTGACTGGCTCTCTAATGATGAACTAAAAAAGATTGTAGCAGACATTTCTAGCGATAAATTGATCAATCCCGTCTACTCGCAGGAAATGTTTGAAGGAAATCTTACATCTTTGCGGAAGCATGAGCAAAGCATAGAAGAGAAGAGTTATTTTTTCGAGCTCCAAAGGCTTGAGAAAACGTTAAATCCTACAGAGTTAGCTCGATTCGCTTTAGAAAACATTATTAATAAACGAAAAGCAAGAAAATAGCTTTTTGCATAAAATCCAATTATAATTAATGTTTGTATCTCGCGTAAGGAGGGGAACAAATGGCTGACAAATCAGCTCGTTCTAAAGAAGTTGAAACGGATGTAACTTTCGAGCAAGTGAAAGAGCAGTTGACTGAACTCGGAAAAAAACGCGGCGTTCTTACATATGAAGAGATTGCAGAACGCATGAGCGGATTCGATATTGAATCTGAACAAATGGATGAATATTACGAATATTTAGGGGAGCAAGGTGTCGAATTAATCGGTGACGCAGATGAAGACCCTAATATTCATCAGTTAGAAAAAGAAGAAGAATTTGATTTAAATGACTTGAGTGTTCCGCCAGGGGTAAAAATCAATGACCCTGTACGCATGTATTTAAAAGAAATCGGCCGCGTGGATTTATTGTCCGCTGAAGAAGAAATTGAGCTTGCAAAACGTATAGAGCTAGGCGATGAAGAAGCAAAACGCCGTTTAGCAGAGGCGAACTTGCGACTTGTTGTAAGTATTGCAAAGCGTTATGTCGGCCGCGGTATGTTGTTCCTAGACTTAATTCAAGAAGGAAATATGGGCTTGATTAAAGCCGTTGAAAAATTTGATTACCGCAAAGGATATAAGTTCAGTACGTACGCAACTTGGTGGATTCGTCAAGCTATTACTCGTGCAATCGCTGACCAGGCGAGAACAATTCGTATCCCTGTTCACATGGTTGAGACGATTAATAAACTTATTCGTGTACAACGCCAGCTGCTTCAAGATTTAGGGCGTGAGCCATCTCCAGAAGAAATCGGAGAAGAGATGGATTTGGCACCTGAAAAGGTGCGGGAAATCCTTAAGATTGCGCAAGAGCCGGTATCTCTCGAAACACCAATTGGCGAGGAAGATGATTCTCACCTAGGGGATTTTATCGAGGATCAAGAAGCGACTTCCCCGGCTGAACATGCAGCTTATGAATTATTAAAAGAACAGCTTGAAGACGTGTTAGACACATTAACTGACCGTGAAGAAAATGTGCTGCGCCTGCGTTTTGGGCTGGATGACGGGAGAACACGCACTCTTGAAGAGGTTGGAAAGGTGTTTGGTGTAACAAGAGAACGAATCCGTCAAATTGAAGCAAAAGCGTTGCGTAAATTAAGGCATCCAAGCCGCAGCAAGCGTTTGAAAGATTTCTTGGAATAGCGGTTTAGTATATGTAAAGTTTACTTCAAAAACATGAAGTAAACTTTTTCTTTTTGTTAAACTAACTTAATTTTCTTGAAAATGATAGCGCAATCAATAGTTACAATTCTTGTAATTTATTTTACAGAATTGTCTATTGATTTGCAAATAGTCATTTTTATATTTTTCGAGCAATTTCATCTTTGGCTTACAGCATTTTTTAAGGAATGTGGCGGTTTCTTACAGTTTGAGGTGGTATTTGCCAAAAATTGCGTGACAATCTTGTGATTCTGAATAATTTTCGAAATTTCTGGAATATTTTTTCTCTATCGTATAGTTTGGACTTTTCCGATAGAGCGTTTTCAAGTACAATAGTAATGTCTATATAAAAACAATGGGGTACATAGAGGGGGAGAAAAGGAAATGAAACGCAACCCATTGATTCCGTTCGCGCTAATTGCTGTTTTAGGAATCGGTTTAATGTTTTTGCTTTCCTTCCAAGGATTGAACAAGGGGAAAGAGTTGGCGGAAGCTAAGAAAAACGGCGGGAAGACGACGCAAGCTGCAGCCAAGCCGGAAGATATTGTAAAGCAAAGCTGTGTTAGCTGTCACGGGGAACAGCTGCAGGGCGGAGTTGGTCCGAGTTTGCAAAAAGTAGGGTCCAAGCTTTCTAAAGATGATATTCAAAATATTATCGTAAATGGCAAAGGCAACATGCCTGCTGGCTTAGTGCCGGCCGATCAAGCTGCTAAAGTTGCCGACTGGCTAGCGAAAAAGAAATAAGTTGTAACCCTTTGTGTATACCACAAAGGGTTTTTCTTATTATGATACTGAAAAGTTTCTCCCGGCCGCTTGCAACGAAGGGGAGAAATTCTTATGATGAAAGCATACCGAAAAAGAAGGAGTTTGTGAAAAACGAGATGAGTGAAATTAAGCTTTCAAAACGATTAGAAGCGGTTGCGTCGGAAATTCTGCCGCAATCGATACTTGCCGATATTGGTTCAGACCACGCCTATTTACCGTGCTATGCTGTTATGAACGATATCGTTACATATGCCATTGCCGGAGAAGTCGTGGATGGCCCTTTTCGCTCCGCCCAGTCTAAAGTGGCGCAATACGGGCTGCAGTCAAAGGTGGCTGTCCGAAAGGGAGACGGATTGGAAGTAGTCGAAAAAGGCGAAGTGGATACGATTACAATTGCCGGTATGGGCGGGGCGCTTATTCGCGACATACTAGAGCGGGGAAAAGATAAACTTGAAGGAGTAACCCGGCTTATTTTGCAACCGAACATCGGAGCGCATAATATAAGAGAATGGTTTATTGAAAACGGCTGGGAGCTTATAAAGGAAAAAATCTTAAAAGAGGATGGGAAAATTTACGAGATCTTGGTTGCAAGAAAGGGAGACGGATTAAAACCGTATTCAGAAAAAAGGAAGCACGCTTTGTTTATGGGGCCGTTTTTAATAAAAGAAAAGAACGAAGTGTTTGTGGAAAAATGGACCCATGAACTAAAAAATTTAAAACGCATTTCCAAACAGCTTGAGCAAGCGGAAGAAACAGAAGAAGCCGCTGCTAAAAGAAGGGAAATAGAAGAGAAAATCCGTATGGTAGAGGAGGTGCTGGCATGAGTAAAATTCCAAATGGCCACGAAATTATTTCGCTTTTTGAGGGGATGTATCCAAAATATTTAGCGATGGAGGGAGATAAGATTGGGCTGCAGTTAGGATCTTTAAACAAGCCGATCAAAAACGTACTGATCGCACTTGATGTGACGGAGGCTGTGATTGAGGAGGCAATCGAGAAAGAGGCAAACCTTATAATTGCCCACCACCCGCTTATTTTTCATCCGTTAAAGCAAATTCATACGGATACTGCTTACGGGCGTATAATCGAAATGTGTATCAAACGTGATATAGCGGTTTATGCGGCGCATACGAATGTGGATGTAGCTGTGGGGGGCGTAAACGATTTGCTTGCAGAAGCGCTGGGGCTTGTGGATACGGAAGTGCTCGTTCCGACATATGAACAGCCTCTTAAGAAGCTTGTTGTTTTCGTGCCGGCTTCCCATGCTGATGCCGTTCGGGAGGCGCTGGGAAATGCAGGGGCAGGACATATCGGAAATTACAGCCACTGTACGTTTAATAGCGAGGGTTTCGGTACATTTGTGCCGCTGGAAGGAACAAATCCATATATCGGCAAACAAGGACAGCTAGAGCGGGCACCGGAAATACGAATCGAAACAATCATTCCAGCTCCATTGCAGCGGAAGGCTGTAATGGCGATGCTTGCAGCGCATCCGTATGAAGAGGTTGCGTATGATATTTACCCGTTAGAAAATAAGGGCGAGGCTTTAGGATTAGGGAAAATTGGAGTTTTGCGTAATGAGATGACGCTTGAGCAATTTGCAGGCTATGTAAAAGAGCGCCTTGATGTAAAGGAAGTACGGGTAGTTGGAAATTTGCACGATAAGGTGAAAAAAGTAGCAGTACTTGGCGGTGATGGCAACAAGTATATAAAGCAAGCGAAATTCTGCGGCGCTGACGTCTATGTGACAGGAGATTTATATTACCACGTAGCTCATGACGCAATGATGCTCGGATTGAATATCGTAGATCCTGGCCATAATATCGAAAAGATTATGAAGGCTGGCGTGCAAAGACAACTGCAGCAAAAAGCGGATGAGAATAAGTTTTCGCTTACAGTTCATGCTTCGGCAATCCATACAGATCCGTTTACTTTTATGTAGGCTCTGTTACACTTGATTGTTGATTTTCCACTATAGGCGAACGCTTTCCGCGGGCGGGGCCGAGCCGCTTCCCTCGCTGCGCTCAGTCCAGGGTCTTGGCTGTCCCGTTTTTCCAGCTGGAGTCGCCGCCTTTCGTTCCAAATCAACATTAGCCTTTAACAGAGACATCCATGCAAGAATATAACTCGCACCACGATAGATAAAAATTTGTATTTTTTAAGGTAGGCCGATGTTGCTTTTTATATCACGTACGTCTGTACATCACGGCTATGCAGACATTGCAACCCGCACTTATCTTCTCCCTCTGGTTTTCCTTTGGACGAGGCAGAACTAGGCCCTGACCGTTACTACACACAGCTGGGAGCACTCTTCCCCTCTAAAAATAAGGGGGGTTAACACAGATTATTTTTTAGGGTAGCCTTTATGTAAACAAACAAAAGCGGAAGGACCTCTCTTCCGCTTTCGTGCTGATTAATAGAATTTTATCTTTTTACCTTTGGCAAAATCTTATTTAGCGGTACTTGCCGCTTCCGTTCCCATGTAGAGGGATCGAGCGGGTCATATTGCTCTAAAAAGGCGATAACCTCTTTTGTAATTGGTGTCGGTGTGGAGGCTCCGGCTGTAACGGCCACCGCATTTACACCTTGCAGCCATTCTAGCTGCAATTCGCTTACGTCTGATATACGATAAGCTTTTGTTCCTGCAATTTCTTCTGATACTTGGGCCAGGCGGTTGGAGTTATTGCTTTTTGGATCGCCGACAACGATGGTTAAATCTGCTTCTGTCGCTTGCTCGGCCACCGCTTCTTGGCGCACTTGAGTCGCAAGGCAAATTTCTTTATGGAATTCGGCTGCGGGATAGCGTTCTTTAATTTTTTCCATGATATGCTGAACATCCCATTGGCTCATCGTTGTTTGGTTTGTGACTAAAATTTTATCAGTTGGAATAACTAAATTCTCAAGGTCCGCTTCCTTCTCAATAAGATGAACGATACCAGGAGCGATTCCAACCGCTCCTTCCGGCTCTGGGTGCCCTTTTTTTCCAATATAAATAATATGGTATCCTTCTGCTTTTTTTGCTCTGATTAAATCATGTGTTTTTGTTACGTCCGGACATGTCGCATCTATCGTTGTAAGCCCCTTTTCCTTTGCCCGTTGTTTTACTTCCGGGGATACGCCGTGCGCGGTGAAAATCACAGTTCCCGATTCGATTTTATCGAGAATTTCAAGGCGATTGGCCCCGTCAAGTGTAATGATGCCCTCTTCTTCAAAAGCGTCTGTAACGTGTTTGTTATGGACAATCATTCCTAAGATGTATATCGGTCTTGGTAAGTTTTTATCAAGCGCCGCATTGCGCGCGATTACCATGGCATCTACCACCCCGTAACAGTAGCCGCGGGGAGCGATTTTAATTACTTTCAAATATATCCTCTCCTTTTTAGCAAGGAATCTCTGTTTTAGTATCTGTAGGATTGTTCTACTTCATTATAAAGGAGAGGAAGAAAGTTGACAAAGGGATTGCTGTTATACATAGAGTTTTGGTGCCGAACCATTTGTTTTTTTCTGTTGTTCTACTGGAACTTGCACTTCTTCTAAGGGTTCTGTCTTTGTTTTTGTTCTATATTCTTTATTTTTTTGTACAGAGTCTATATTTTTTGCGGTGCTGTTCTCATCGGCTTTGTCGGCGCTGCTGACCGCAGTAAAAATCTTCACAAGACCCGGTATATTTTTGACGATAGGGCCGTATTGCTGTACAACCGGGCCGACGGTTTGCGCGACTTGCACGATTTTTTCCACGTTGCCAATCATTGAGGAAGGATTGGATAAAATATTAGAAAAGAAGCTGCCAATTCCTCCTGAAGTGCTGCGTGCAGCTGTAGCGGCACCCGCTGTAGCTTGCAGATTCATCATCCTAAGGCCGGCAGCAGTTTGCTGGCTTTGGCTTGCTGGCGGAAGCTGCTGGGCTATATTGGGCATCATCATAGGGGTAAAGCCGCCTTGTTGATTCATCATATAGTACATTTCCTGCGGGTTTGGATTTTTGTGCCCAAACAGCTTTGCAAGGAATCCTTGCCGTCTTGGCTGCATTTGGTTCATCCCGACCATTCCGTTTGGATAAGGGTAATGATTAGGCTGATGCTGATATTGGTGCATAAACATCGGCTGCTGATAGGGAGGCATTTGTCTTTGTAGCATAGGGCTCCTCCTTTCTGGATAGGTATATACACTACAATATGCAATGAAGCGAAAAGAGGTTATTTTCCCTGTTAAAAACAAAAACTAATCATAGATTTTGCAATTGGAATTCGTTATAATGTAAACTTGGCTAACTTATGAACGAGTAAAAGAAAGAAGGTGGTATAAATGACGACTATCACATTTGAACAATTTAAATTTCAACCGTTTCTTATAGAGGCTGTTCAGGAACTTGGCTTTTCTGAACCTACAGAAATTCAAAGAAAGATTTTCCCGATTGCCCAAAAAGGCTTTAGTGTTATTGGCCAATCGCAAACGGGATCAGGAAAAACACACGCTTACCTATTGCCGATTCTTAACGCGATTGATGCAAAACGGGGAGAAGTACAGGCGGTCATTACCGCTCCGACAAGGGAATTGGCACAGCAGATTTATCAAGAAGTTTTAAAGCTGACGAGGTTTTGTAAGGATGAAGCAGCAATTACAGCGCGTTGCTTTATCGGCGGTACAGATAAGCAGCGTACTATTGAAAAACTGAAAAAGCAGCCGCACATTGTGATTGGTACGCCGGGCCGGATTTATGACCTCGTTGAGGAACAGGCCTTGTTTATACATACAGCAGGAATGATTGTTGTAGATGAGGCTGACTTGATGCTTGATATGGGCTTTATTCATGATGTGGATAAAATTGCGGCACGTCTGCCAAAAAATTTGCAAATGCTTGTTTTTTCCGCAACTATTCCTGATAAGTTAAAGGGTTTTTTAAATAAATATATGGAGAATCCAGAGTATGTTCATGTCAATCCGCGCCAAGCGGCAGCGAAAAATATTGAGCATAATATTATTCCATTGCGCCATCGCAATAAAATTGAATTAGTAAAGGATATTCTTTTGCAATATCAGCCCTATTTGGCAATTGTGTTTACAAATACAAAAAAGCGTGCGGAAGAGGTCGCAACCGGATTAGCGGAGCGCGGTTTAAAGGTTGGGCGTATTCACGGGGATTTAACGCCGCGTGAACGCAAGAAGATTATGAAGCAAATTCATGACCTGGAGTATCAATATATTGTTGCGACTGATTTGGCAGCGCGCGGCATTGATATTGAGGGAGTCAGCCATGTTATTAATTATGAGCTTCCGGCTGACCTTGATTTTTACATTCACCGCGTCGGGCGTACAGCGCGCGCCGGCTATTCCGGCATAGCGGCTACCATCTATGAACCTTCTGATGAAGAAGCTTTGGATAAGCTGGAAAAGCGCGGCATTGAGTTGCGCCAGATCGACTTGCGCAACGGCGAGTGGACAGAATTAGGGCCGCGCAGAAAAAGACAAAGCCGCCAAAAGAAGGAAGACGACGATCTTGATGTAATGGCAAAGAAGGTTATTAAAAAGCCAAAAAAAGTAAAACCAGGTTATAAAAAGCGTTTGGCTGAAGAACGGGAAAAGCTGAAAAAACAATATAGAAGAAAAATGCGGTAGAACAAAAGGAAGAATGCAGGATTAATTTGAGGAGTGAAGTGCAAAGGCACCTTTCCCTTGCCTGTATTAAGCTCGCCAATCGGCGAGTTTTCTTTATGGGATACGCTATATTAAAGAACAGTGTTGATTTTTGAGAGAAAAAAGAGGTGAGGGCTGTGAAAATCGGATCGCATGTTTCAATGAGCGGCAAAAAGATGCTTTTAGCCGCAAGTGAAGAGGCAGTTTCATATGGGGCAACAACGTTTATGATATATACAGGCGCTCCTCAAAATACGAGAAGAAAGCCGATTGAAGAGTTAAATATAGAGGCGGGGCAAAAGCATGCGTTAGCTCATGGCATTGAGGAAATTATCGTACATGCTCCTTATATTATCAATATTGGTAACTCACAAAATCCCGCAACCTTCGAGCTTGGCGTAAATTTTCTGAGAATGGAGATAGAGCGGACAGAGGCTTTAGGGCTGGCAAAGCAAATCGTGCTCCATCCAGGGGCGCACGTTGGAGCAGGGGCAGAAGTTGGCATTCAAAAGATTATTGAGGGCTTAAATGAGGTATTGACGCCGGAGCAAAACGTTCAAATTGCTTTGGAAACAATGGCCGGAAAAGGCTCGGAATGCGGCAGGAGTTTTGAAGAGCTAGCACAAATTATAGATGGCGTTACTTATAATGAAAAATTATCCGTGTGCTTGGATACGTGCCATATCCACGATGCCGGCTATGATATCGTAAATGACTTTGATGGCGTGTTGGAGCAGTTTGATAAGACTATTGGAATTGACCGTTTGAAAGTGCTGCACATTAATGACAGTAAAAATGAATGCGGCACGCGCAAGGATCGCCATGAAAATATCGGGTTTGGAAAAATTGGCTTTGCCGCTCTTGATTATATTGTTCATCACCCCCAGCTGGCGCACATACCGAAAATTTTAGAAACGCCTTATGTCGGAGAAGATAAGAATAGCAAAAAACCGCCATATAAGCTGGAGATCGAAATGCTGCGCGCGCGGCAATTTGATCAGCATTTAATAGAAAAGTTGATGCAATAGGAGAAAAAGGGCCGAGGCCCTTTTTCTATTTGGAAGTAGATATTATTTGTACACAAAAAAGAGTCTGTGTATGTATGACAATACTAGGAGGGGGCGGTCTCTATGTGCTGTACGTTCGCCCCTCCAGTAAAAAAATTTTTTCATCCCTAAATGCAGCGGCGGAGATGGAGTTGTTTTTATAGCAGTTTTTGTAAAAGGGCGTTTACTTGCTGGGCTGTTGCGGGCGATGTTACCTTGGCAATTTCCTTAATAAGCGCCAGCCGTTCATCTGAATTATAGATGTTAATATTTTTTCCTTTCATGAGTGCGGCTGCTTGCTCGGCTTGTTCCGGCGTAATAAGGATTTGATACTGTTTGCTATATTTTAGCAATTCGCTCGCAGTGATGCTATTTAGCTTTTTATTTACGATTTGTTGGATGAGGTTCATAATACCGTCCCCCCTTTGTGTTTCTCTAACGGAATATATGTGAAATTGGCTTGGATATATTCCTGCAAAAAGGGAGGACTATGAGATAAGTACGAACATGTTATAATAAAATAAAGCAAGAAAATAATTTTATAATTTAGGCTCTGTTAAACTTGATTGTTGATGTTCCGCTACAGGCGGACGCTTTCCGCGGGCGGAGCCGAGCCGCTTTTTCCGCTGGAGTCGCCGCCTTTTGTTCCAAATCAACATTAGCCTTTAACAGAGCTATAATTTAAAGGAGGAATTATGGTACAAAAACAACACAAAAAGGAAAGTTTTAGTCATCTTATTTATCGCCTTATTATGATTATTTTAGGGGCGGCTTGTGCCGCAGTCGCTATCGAGCTATTTTTAATTCCAAACAAAATTATTGATGGCGGAATTATTGGTATTTCCCTTATCCTCGACTATCTTACCCCTAATATTGCGTGGCTTAGTTTTTCTACACTAGTTGTCATCCTCAACCTGCCTTTTATGTATTCTGGATATAAACAGATCGGCAAGACGTTTATGTATTCGTCTATTTTTGCCATCGTTTGTTTAGCTGTTATAGAAGAGGCTTTGCATGAGTTTGAACCGTTTACGGCAGACCCGATTTTAGCTACCGTATTTGGGGGGCTGATTCTTGGTGTCGGTGTCGGCCTTGTAATTCGTCACGGCGGTTCTCTTGACGGCACGGAAATTATGGGGATTTTGCTGACAAAAAAGCTTCCGTTTTCCGTTGGGGAGTTTGTTATGTTTATGAATATTTTTATTTTTGGATGGGCTGCGTTTGTGTTTGGGGTTGAGCAAGCGATGTACTCTGTTATGACGTATTATATCGCATTTAAAACAATTGATACTGTTATTCAAGGATTGGATGAAACAAAAGCTGTTTTGATTGTTTCCGATTATTATGAAGAAGTTTCTGACGCCATCTTGCATCGGCTCGGGCGCGGAACGACGAAGCTTGTTGGAAAAGGCGGGTATACAGATGCGGAGAAAGAAGTGATTTATGCCGTCGTCACCCGTTTAGAGGTTACAAAACTAAAGTCCATTGTTCATGAGCTTGATCCGAATGCATTTATTACGATTATGAACACGCAGGAAACGCAGGGAGCCAAATTCAAATCTGCTATCCATTAGGCTATGATAAAAGTGTTGATTTTTGGCTCACTAGCGTCCAGTTTTTACTTGACACCTATGAGACAAAAAACGCGATTTATTAACAATAATGTGTAACATAGCTATCCATAAAAACAGGGATACTCATATATCTCTGTTTTTATTATTTTAGCTCTGTTAAACTTGGTTGTTGATTTTCTACTACAGGCGGACACTTTCCGCGGGCGGGGCCGAGCCGCTCCCCCGCTTTTCCCGTTGAAGTCGCCGCCCTTCGTTTCAAATCAACAAATGAATCAAAATCAATATTAACCTTTAACAGAGCCATTATTTTATTGACGTTAGGCTCCGTTTCGTTTAGAATAAATTAGTTTACAAAATATATAGACTGTATTATAATTCGTAAAGGAATAAATCGGAATGATTCTTAATTGTAAAGGTGATAGATATGGAGAATGACAATCGCAACGTAGTAGAGATTCATCATTTATCATTTCGGTATGAAGCTCAAAATGTGCTGGAAGATATACATTTAACGATTCCAAAAGGGGCATTTCTTGGATTAGTAGGGCCAAACGGTTCAGGAAAATCGACTTTATTAAAATGCCTTCTTGGGATCTTAAAGCCAAAGGAAGGAACAATCCGTTTATTTGGAACGGATATCCGTAAATTTAAAGATTGGAATAAGATCGGGTACGTATCCCAAAAGGCAAATAGCTTTAATTCCGGATTTCCGGCAACCGTGTTTGAAGTCGTAGCAATGGGGCTTGTATCCAAGCTGGGAATGTTTCGCTTTTTAAAAAAGGCAGATAAAGAAAGGGTTTATAAGGCAATCGCCGATGTTGGGATGAGTGAATTTATACACCGCAACATCGGGGAGCTATCAGGCGGACAGCAGCAGCGCGTATTTATCGCACGTGCGCTTGTAAGCGAGCCGGAGTTGTTAATTTTAGACGAACCGACGGTAGGAGTTGATGCTGCTCATGTCCAAAGCTTTTATCATATGCTGGAAGTTTTGAATAAAAAGCTAGGCATTACCCTGCTGCTCGTTACACATGATATTGGGGCCATTTCAGATAAGGTGACGCATGTTGCCTGTTTAAATAAATATCTTCACTTCCATGGGGAGACAGCGATATTTAATGAGCTAAAAGAGAGCGATTTGTCCTTATTCTACGGGCATCACGTTCATGTACTCGATCATAATCATGAACATGAACACGGGGGGATACGATGATTCAGGATTTTTTGCAATATGACTTTTTACGAAATTCATTTTATGCCGGCCTATTAATTGGTTTGGCCGCCCCCTTGTTAGGCGTATTCGTCGTTATTCGCAGATTGTCGCTCATTGCCGACGCTTTAAGCCACGTAACGCTTTCCGGAATTGCAGCGAGCCTGCTCCTGGAAAAAACAGTATTTACTGGGGGATTTATAAATCCTTTATACATGGGAATGATTTTTTCTATAGGCGGGTCGCTTTTGATTGAAAAGCTGCGCAATGTGTACAAGCATTATCAAGAGTTGGCGATTCCTATCATTTTATCAAGCGGGATTGGTCTTGGTGTAATTTTTATTTCGTTGGCAAATGGTTTTAACACGGATTTATTTAATTATTTATTCGGCAGCGTAAGTGCTGTAACCGCTACAGATTTAGGGACGATTTTCGCTGTTACGCTTTTAGTTGTCGTGATTATAGTATTGTTTTATAAAGAGTTGTTTTTGCTTTCTTTTGATGAAGAATATGCAACAGCAACCGGATTAAGAGCGAAGTGGATTCATTTTATTTTCATTATCCTTGTTGCCCTCGTTATTGCGGTATCCATGAGGGTAGTAGGCATTTTGTTAGTATCGTCTTTAATGACGCTTCCTGTAGCAGCAAGCATTCGGATTGCCAAAGGCTTTAAGCAGACGATTTTCTTTTCCGTTTTGTTTGGGGAAACAGCGGTAATCGGCGGGTTAATATTCTCTTATCAGCTTGACCTGGCGCCAGGAGGCACAATCGTGATTATTGCTGTGCTGATTTTAATTGGGGCAATTCTTTGGAAAAAGAAAAAAACAGCGTAAAGTAGGGATTGGAATGAATCTTCAACAAGCATTAAAGCTGATGAAAGAAAAGGGATATAAGCACACGGGGAAGCGTGAGGAAATGCTGCGCTTGTTTTCTAGCCATAATAAATACTTAACAGCTAGAGATGTATTGGAAAGCATGAAGGATGATTATCCTGGTTTAAGCTTTGATACGATTTATCGAAACCTATCTGTGTTTGTGGAGCTTGGCATTTTAGAACAGACAGAGCTAAACGGGGAAAAGCATTTTCGATTTACATGTTCCACAAAAGGCCATCATCATCATTTCATCTGTTTGGAATGCGGACAAACGAAAGAAATTGTTGCTTGTCCAATGAAGGAAGAATTAACAGGATTTGACGGTTTTGAGGTAACGGGGCATAAGTTTGAAGTGTACGGAAAATGCCCAGAATGCATAAAGTAAAGCTCTAGCAGCAAAACAGGCTTGTCAGCTATACTGACAAGCCTGTTTTTTATTTTTCTTGCTTTGCGGCATATTCCTCCGCCAGTTTATCGACTTCTTTTTTCAATTCTTCTACCATAACAGCTTCTGGCACTTTCCGGACAATTTGCCCTTTACGGAAAAGCAGGCCTTCACCGCGTGCTCCCGCGATGCCGATATCGGCTTCACGCGCTTCGCCGGGACCGTTTACCGCACAGCCGAGCACGGCAACTTTAATCGGCGCCTTAATTTTAGAAATGTATTCCTCCACTTCATTTGCGATGCTGATCAAGTCGATTTCAATACGTCCGCATGTAGGGCAGGAAATTAATGTAGCCGCATTGGAAGCGAGGCCGAATGCTTTTAGCAATTCGCGCGCTACCTTTACTTCCTCTACAGGGTCGGCGCTTAGAGAGATGCGCAGCGTATTTCCAATGCCCTTGCTTAAAATCGCGCCTAAGCCAGCCGCACTTTTCACTGTTCCGGCAAATAATGTTCCAGATTCCGTAATGCCAAGGTGCAACGGATACTTGAACGCTCTTGCCGCTTTTTCATATGCTTCAATTGCCAGGTTCACATCTGATGCCTTCATCGATACGATAATATCGCGGAAATTTAAATCCTCTAAAATTTTGATGTGGTGCAGGGCGCTTTCTACCATACCGTCAGCTGTTGGATATCCATATTTTTCTAAAATCCGCTTTTCTAAGGAGCCAGCGTTTACGCCGATGCGAATCGGAATGCCTCGTTCTTTTGCGGCGTTTACTACCGCTTCTACTTTTTCGCGGCGGCCGATATTGCCAGGGTTGATTCGGATTTTATCAATGCCGCCTTCAATTGCTTTTAAAGCTAATTTGTAGTCAAAGTGAATATCGGCAACCAACGGGATGTTGATGCGTTTTTTTATGTCTGCAATGGCGTTTGCCGCCCGTTCATCCGGTACAGCAACGCGGACAATTTGGCAGCCTGCTTCTTCCAAACGTTTAATTTCAGCAATGGTTGCTTCAACATCATGCGTTTTTGTAGTTGTCATGCTTTGTATCACTACTTCATTGTTGCCGCCAATTGTTAAATTGCCAACTTTAACAGGACGCGTTTGCGTACGATGGGTAATTTCATTCACGAATAGATCGCTCTCCTTCATAAAAGAAGTTTCATTTTCATATATGCTTTGATTCTAACCTATTGTAACAATGCCTTTAGCTGATTGACAAGAATTATGATGCATTTCACAGAGAGTGTCAGTTATAGGATGGGAATTTATATGATTTTCCTATTCGCAGTTTTGATGGAGATTCTTTTGGATTCAGCTTTTGGAAATCTTTTACAACCATTTCGACAGACGGAGGCTTTCGTTTGCTGATTTGCTCTACAATTGAAAGGACAGTGTCGCCGCTTTTTACCTCAATTACTTTATAGCTGGCGTTTTCGGTTGTTTCCTTTGGCTGCGTCGCTGTCGGTTTTGCTTTTTGTTCCGTGCGCATTAAGGGAAGCGTCCCGACTGTTATATCGTAAAACATTGCATACCCGATTAATAATATAAACACAGTAATTGCTAACCGCTTCATATTTCTCCACTCCTTTTGTAGAGAAATATATGCTTGTCCCATGAAAAAATGCCGCGGTGCGCGGCATTTTTTAAAAGGTAGGCTCTGTTAAACTGGATTGTTGATTTTCCACTACAGGCGGATGTTTTCCCCAGGTGGGGCCGAGCCGCTTTTCCCGCTGGAGTCGCTGCCTTTCGTTCCCAATCAACATTAGCCTTTAACAGAGCCAAAAGATAAGAAAGTATAACTTTTTGGAGCTAGAACAGTGTCTAGCCCCAACGCCCAACGACTAGCGCACTTCGCCCATCTCCCTACGATAAGTCGACATCGGCGCTCGTGCTCTTCGTGTTTCCTTTATCTCAGTCGATGTGCTCCAGTCCAGGCGTCGCTAAGCAGGGCGACCTGCGCTTTTCTTATGCAATCTTTTGTTTTGCAGGCGGGATTTCTTTTATAATAAGATACAGCAAAAAAAATGTAACTCCTGTAAAGATAAGCACCGGAAACGGTACGGCGGTGTGTAAAAATTTCATAACAGTAAAGAAGAATGTGGGAATGGTAAAGCTGTAGGCGGTTAATGTCCAAAGTTGCCTGTAGTTTAGCTTTCGGTTCATTTGGCCGCTTATAAACGTGCCCCCAAAAGCTAATAAAGTGATTCCTAGAAACGATATAAAGCTGTTAAATAAAAATAAGAACAGCCCGATTACAAATAAGGCAACCGGATAAATAGATTGCATAAAATCGAGAAAATCGCGAATGTCTTGTTTAGAAATTGTAAATTCGCTAAATGAAGCGTATGAATATGTATCCGCGCGTCCTGAAGCAACAGCAATTGCTTTATCTTGCAAGAGAAAGATGCCGTCTTCATTTTTTAAAGATGCGGGGATTTCGGTTGTGTTTGGATCGAACACGAAGGTGAAATCCACTTCTTCTTTAATGATAGGCTCTTTTATGTCTGACAGAAGCTTTCCATCTTTAATTTGAAAATCGGGGATATCAGTTTCGACGGTTTGGCTTAATAATGAGAATTGCTCCTTCATTAATTTTCCTGTTTGAATGCTTTCAGGGATTGTCGTAAGCAAGGATAGCAGGAGAATATACAATATTGTTTTTCCGATTTTCTGAAAGCGAAAACGCGCCATATCTTTTGGCGAATATAAGCTCTTATACAATTGGGCAAATACTGACATATATTTAATCCCTCCATTAAGAATCAGCATCCTTATTGTAACGTACTCTTTGTAAGTTGAACAGAAAAAGGACGGAATTTTGTATAGGCAAATGATTTGAAATACATAATAGAATTTGGTACTTTAAATGCATGCGGCAGCTGAGAAATTATTTTTCACTATTTTGAAAATAGTGTAAAATAGAAACTGGAGCACAAGCGGATCCACTTGATGCTTACATACATATATTTGGGAGGAATTACAATGGCAAAATACGAATTACCACAATTACCCTATGCTTATGATGCATTAGAGCCTCACTTCGACAAGGAAACGATGAACATTCACCATACGAAGCACCATAATACGTATGTTACTAATGTAAACGCTGCACTTGAAGGCTATCCTGAGTTAGCGGAGAAAAGTGTAGAAGATTTAGTTTCTAACTTAAACGAAGTGCCAGAAGCAATCCGCACTGCTGTACGCAATAATGGCGGCGGTCATGCAAACCACTCTTTATTCTGGACAATCCTTTCTCCAAATGGCGGCGGTGCGCCTGTAGGAGAGCTTGCGAAAGCAATCGAAGCTAAATTCGGCAGCTATGACGCTTTTAAAGAGGAGTTTACAAAAGCCGCTACAACTCGCTTCGGCTCCGGCTGGGCTTGGCTTGTTGTCAACAACGGCGAATTGGAAATTACAAGCACACCAAACCAGGATTCGCCTTTAATGGAAGGCAAAACTCCTGTATTAGGCTTAGACGTTTGGGAGCATGCGTACTATTTGCGTTACCAAAACCGCCGTCCTGACTACATCGCTGCATTCTGGAATGTAGTAGATTGGAATGCGGTAGAAAAACGTTACCAAGAAGCAAAATAACTAAAATAAAAACAGGCTGGAAACAGCCTGTTTTTATTTTCTCTCCTTTCCTTACATAATTGTCACATTCTTTGGAAGAATAAAGCGTGAAGCAAAGGAGAGTTTTACAGATATGAAAATGAAGCGTTTATTGGGTGATGTGGAAGTAAATCGAGACCTTATTTTATTGTTGACCATCGGCGGGCTGTACAGCCTCGGTATTGCTTTATCGAATACATTTGTAAATATTTATTTATGGAAGCAAAGCAAAAACTTTTTTAACATCGGCTTGTATAACTTGGCAGTTGTTGTGGCGCAGCCTGTTACATTTGCACTAGCAGGAAGAATGGCCAAAAAAATTGACCGCATCGTTATCCTTCGTTTAGGGGTCAGCGCCTTAGCTTTATTTTTTATCACCGTTTTATTCGCTGGAACAAATGCCTCTCGCTATATTCTTCCGATTGGCAGCGTATTAGGTGTAGGCTACGGATTTTATTGGCTGGCCTATAACTTGCTTACCTTTGAAATTACAGAACCTGATACAAGAGATTTTTTTAATGGCTTTCTCGGCCTGTTAACATCTCTTTCCGGTATGATCGGTCCGATTTTGTCAGGATATCTGATTTCGCGCATGACGAAATGGAACGGTTATACTTTTATTTTTTTCCTTTCTTTAATCTTATTTACTATTTCGGTGATTTTAAGTTTTTTCTTATCGAGGAGAGAATGTGACGGCCGTTATGAGCTTTTGCAAGTATTCAGGGAGAGAAAGAAGGATGGGAACTGGCGCAAAATTACAATTGCGCATTTTTTTCAAGGCCTGCGGGAAGGGACCTTCGTTTTTGTTATTTCGATTTACGTATACATTGCGACAAACAGTGAGTTTGCAATCGGGAAATTCGGGCTCATTAGCTCCGGCGTATCCTTTATTTGTTATTATTTAGCAACGCGGTTTATAAAAGATAAACTGCGAAAAAAAGCAATCCTTGCAGGAGGTATATTGTTGTATGCGTCTGTATACCTCGTTATTATCAACGTTACGTATTATAAACTTTTGTTATATGCTGCCTGTATAGCTATAGCGTATCCTATTTTGCTCGTTCCTTATATGTCGATGACATACGACGTAATTGGAAAAGCGCGCAACATTAAGGAGCTGCGGGTCGAGTATATCGTGGTGAGAGAGTTGTTTTTAAATTTTGGAAGAATCTGTTCTATTCTTGCTTTTTTAGCTGCTGTTCGCTTTTTTGTTCCGGAAAAGAGCCTGCCCGTGTTACTTGCTGTACTAGGAGCCGGACATTTTCTTATTTATTTTGCTATTCGCAATGTCACATATCATACGAAACAGCAGACCAAAAGCGGCCTAGAGGTGTCCCGGACAAAGCAGGAGTTAACAGAGGGAGAAGGTTAACTTCTTATTTGATTTGTGATAAAATAAGAACCGTAATAGTAAAGGGCACCTGTTTAGCAGGTGTCCATTTCCGCTTATACGACATAGTGGAAGAGGGGGTAAGCATGAAAAAGAAAAAAAAGAAAAAGAAAAGCCATGTACCGTTTCGTTTAAATATGTTATTTTTTCTCGTGTTTCTCATGTTTTCTGCGCTTATTTTGCGCCTGGGCGTGGTGCAGATCGTATATGGGGAGGATTATAAAAAAGAAGTAGAAAGAACCGAGAATTTAACAGTAAGCACGCCTGTTCCGCGCGGGAAAATTTACGACCGCTACGGCCGCATTGTAGTGGATAACACACCTTTGCGAACCATTACATATACGAGGATGAAAGGTTCGAAAAGCGAGGATCGTTTAGCGATTGCAAAGGAACTTGCTCGGCTAATTGATGTGCCGACGGACAAGCTGACGGATCGCGATAAAAAGGATTTTTGGATTGAAATGAATCCAAAGCGGGCAAAGAAAAAAATTACAGAAAAAGAATGGAAGCAATTTGAGGCCAAGAAGCTTACTGACAAAGATATTTACAACTTGCAGCTAGAACGCATTACAGAAAAAGAATTGCAGGAACTGGCGCCAAAGGATTTAGAAGTATTGGCAATTAAGAGCAAAATGGACAGCGGATATGCAATGACGCCGCAAATTATCAAAAATAAAGATGTAACGCAGAAGGAATATGCAATTATCAGCGAAAATCTCGACAAGCTGCCCGGTGTGGACATTACGACGGACTGGGAACGCAATTATACGTATGACAATATGTTCCGCACTGTCCTTGGCAGCGTGACGAGCGCCGATGAAGGGCTGCCCAAGGAGCGTTTAAATTATTATTTAGTCCGGGAATATGACCGAAATGACCGTGTCGGCAAAAGCTATATTGAACAAGAGTATGAAGATATGCTGCACGGCACAAAAGCGAAAGTGAAAAATGTTACGGATAAGGAAGGGAATATTCTAGAAACAATTTATTTATCAAAAGGGGAACGCGGCAAAGATTTAATTTTGACAATCGATATGGAGCTGCAAAAACAAGTAGAACAAATTATTGAAGAAGAGCTTAAGTCAGCGAAAGCACAAGGCGGGGCAGCGCTTCTTGACCGCGCTTTCGTCGTGATGATGAATCCGAAAAACGGCGAAATTCTTTCGATGGCAGGGAAGCAGCTTGTTACGGAAAATGGGAAGCTCGAGGTACAGGATTATGCGTTAGGGGCGATGACGAGTTCATATGCGATGGGGTCAGCCGTCAAAGGAGCGACTGTGCTAACCGGGTATCAAACAGGCGCGATTTCACCGGGGGAACACCTATATGATGAGCCAATTAAGCTTAAAGGCACGCCTGTCAAAAAATCCTACAAAAATATGGGGATGATTGATGACTTGTATGCTTTAAAAGCATCCTCTAACGTGTATATGTTTAAGACAGCAATGAATTTGGCAGGAGTTCAGTACGTTCCGAACGGTTCATTGGATATTAAACAAAAATCGTTTGATACAATGCGCTACTATTTCAGCCAGTTTGGTCTTGGTGTTCCGACCGGCATCGATTTGCCAAATGAGGCAATTGGATTCAAAGGAACGACTGATAAGCCCGGTTTCTTGCTAGACTTATCCATCGGACAGTACGATACGTACACTCCGCTGCAGCTGGCACAGTACGTTTCAACCGTGGCAAACGGCGGATATCGCATGAAGCTGCAGATTGTAAAAGAAATCCGCGAACCTTCTAAACAGGATGAAATGGGCAAGGTTGTACAATCAATTGAACCGGTCGTCTTAAATCGAATTGATATGAAGGACCAATATATTAAACGTGTTCAGGAAGGATTTCGCCAAGTAATGCAGGAGCAAGGCGGGACAGCTACGGCCCAGTTCGGGAACGCGCCGTATAAACCGGCCGGGAAAACAGGTACGGCGGAGACTTTCTATGACGGCCCGGATCTTGCAAAGCGCAAAAGCGGCCCAAATGGCACGCCTCCTGCTACCTATAATTTAACGCTTATCGGTTATGCGCCTTATGATGATCCGGAAGTTGCATTTTCTGTTGTTGTTCCGTGGATAACAGATGATAAAAATCCGGTGAATAAAAAAATTGGCAGAAGAATTTTGGACGCATACTTTGACTTGAAAAAAGAAGAGGTAAACATTGAACAAAATCAACCCATTATCCAAAAAGGATTAACCGAACAAGGATAAATCAGGAAAAAAGTGGCACACTACCCTTAGGATAGTGTGCTTTTTTTTGGACAAGCAGCATATAGTACAATGGAAAGGTTGTCCACTTGTACAAGTTAAGCCGGTATCGAAAAATGTCGACATTTACAAATAATTTACAAAACATTAAAACCTCATTAATAGTCGAACATTATCCTTATATCTGTAGCCCTTACGGTGCTTCAAGGAGGAAGTAAAATGAAGAGGGGGGTATCAAGCGCCATAGCAATGCTATTCGCTTGTAGTGTGTTTGCGCTTTTGAGTGCAGAAGGCGCAGAGGCGCAGCGGTTAATGCGCCTGTCCGGCGAAGTGCGAATTGATGGCTCTTCTACTGTATTTCCGATTATGGAGGCTGTTTCAGAGGAATATACGAACATGCAGCCAGCGGTAAAGACACCCATCAGCATTTCAGGAACGGGAGGCGGATTTACTAGATTTGTAAAGGGCGAAGTTGATTTGAACCTTGCATCGCGCCCGATAAAAGAGGAAGAAGAGAGAAATGCCAAGAACAATCATCTCGATTATACAGCATTTCGAGTTGCATATGATGGTATATCTATAATTGTACATCCCGCGAATACGTGGATGAAGGATGTAACTGTTAAGCATTTGCAAAAAATGTGGTCTGAAGATGGGACGATAAAAAGGTGGTCGGATATGAATCCGAAGTGGCCACGTGAAATTATTCGTTTTTACGCACCGGGATTGGATTCCGGTACATATGATCATTTTCAACGGGTGATTTTAGGTGAACGTCCGATTACGAAGCATGTAACGCTATCGGAAGATGATAATGTATTGATTAGAGGCGTTATGCATGACAAATATGCAATTGCTTTTTTAGGCTATGCGTACTATTCAGAAAACAAAGATAAGATAAAGGCGGTTCATGTAAATGGTGTTTTACCTACAAAGGCTGCAATTCAATCCGGCAGGTATGCGCCGCTTTCTCGTCCTTTATATGTATACGCTAATCACGCTTCTATTCAAAGCAAACGTTGTGTGTATGATTACTTGCAATTTACGCTGCAGCATGCCGGTCCATTAGCTGAAGAGGTCGGATATATCGCATTGCCGGAATATGAATATAAGAAGCAGCGGCAGCAACTGGAGAAAATTAGAAAACACCAAAGCATAAAATCGCCATAAGGATGGAGAGGTGTTTTTCGCTTTGGCCTTCAAAAAAGGCGGCGCTATGCCGGTTGCAGTTCGTAAGCTGATTGAACAAAAACGCATGCATCGCAAGTGCAAGCGCGTTTTAAATGCGTGCATTCCTATGATTTTGCTAGGCACAGCAATTGTATCCATTGTTGTAACACTTGGAATTGTGTGGACGCTTGGGGCAGAAACAATCGCTTTTTTTCAAAGAATTTCATTTTTAAAATTTGTAACTGAAACGGAATGGCTTCCTTTTTTTGAAGCTGATCCGCATTATGGTATTGCACCGCTCTTATGCGGAACCTTTCTTGTCACGGGGATAGCAATGATAATTGCCGTGCCGATTGGCCTTGGCTGTGCTGTTTTTCTAGCTGAATATGCCCCGCACAGTGTGAAAAAAATGCTTAAACCAGCTTTAGAGATACTGGCAGGCATTCCAACCATTGTATATGGTTTTTTCGCCTTAACGTTTGTGACGCCGATTTTACAATTTTTTATTCCAAGCTTGCAATTTTTCAATGCGTTAAGTTCGGGAATTGTAATTGGTATTATGATGATTCCGACTATAGCCTCTTTATCAGAGGATGCGATAAACGCAGTTCCAGCTTCTTTAAGGGAGGCATCATACGGATTAGGCGCAACCCGATTTGAAACAATTGTTAAGGCGGTGCTCCCGGCTTGCGCCACAGGAGTTGTCGCTTCTATCGTTTTGGCAGCTTCCCGGGCAATGGGAGAAACGATGATTGTGGTGATTGCGGCAGGGTCAACACCTGTATTTTCCTTGGACGCAACCGAATCCATCCAAACTTTAACAGCCTATATTGTGCAAGTAAGCTTAGGCGATGCCCCGCATGGCACAACAATTTATTACAGCATGTATGCGGCAGGAGCAGTTTTATTTATCTTTACGCTTGGAATGAATATGTTGGCACAGCATATTGCGCGCCGCTTCAAGGAGGTTTATTGACATGAGGCTCATAAACCGAAAAGAAGTGGAAAAGCGGATGGTTTCCCGGTTTCGAACCGATGCATTTTATAAGCTGATGTTTTTATGTGCCACTTTGTTTTCTTTGGCAATTTTAATTATTTTGCTATACCGCATCTTTGCACAAGGTGTTGAATATATAAATTGGGGGTTTCTTAAGCATTTTTCTTCAAGAAAACCTGAACAGGCGGGAATTGCAGCCGCTCTTTGGGGAACAGTATCATTAATGGCGATAGTAGCTCCTGTTTCTCTACTTCTCGGGGTAGGCACCGCTTTATATTTAGAAGAGTACGCAAAGAAAACGAGATTTACAGCATTAATCGAATTAAATATCCAAACGCTCGCCGGCGTGCCGTCCGTTGTTTTCGGATTGCTCGGGCTAACAATTTTCGTTTACGCGATGGGGCTTGGGCAGAGTTTGCTTGCCGGTGGGCTGACGATGAGCCTTCTTGTGCTGCCTATCATTGTGGTCGCTTCGCAAGAGGCACTGCGGTCTGTACCGCGGGGAGCAGTGGAAGGCTCTTACGGACTCGGTGCGACAAAGTGGCAAACAATTTCCCGCATTATTTTGCCGGCTGCTTTCCCGGGAATTTTAACAGGGTGCGTCCTCGCTTTATCACGCGCTATAGGGGAAGCGGCGCCGCTGCTTGTAATCGGAGCTTTAGCATATGCAAATTATTTGCCTTCGGGCTTATCGGACGGTTTTACTGTATTGCCCATCCAAATATTTAATTGGATGGGCCGTCCGCAGGAGGAGTTTCAGCATGCAGCAGCTGCCGGCATTGTTGTGTTGCTTGCGCTGCTTGCTATCATGAATGCAGTTGCCGTATTGTGGCGAAGCCGTAGACAAGGAAGGAACTGACTGCTTAAACGTGGATGAAGGGGGAACTTAAAATGGTATCAACAGTAGTAAATGTAAAGACAAAAGGCAAAGAGGAAAAAATAGAAACGAAAAAAAATATAGTGTTTGACACGAAGAACTTAAATTTATGGTACGGAGAAGACCATGCGCTAAAAGATGTTAATTTAAGCATTTACGAAAACGAAGTAACAGCTATTATCGGACCGAGCGGATGCGGAAAATCCACTTATTTAAAAACATTAAACCGCATGGTTGAGCTAGTGCCAATTGTTCGCACCACGGGTGCCATTGAATACCGCGGACGCAATATCTTCGACAAGAGCTACCGTGTTGAAGAACTGCGCACGCACGTTGGGATGGTATTTCAAAAGCCAAACCCATTTCCAAAGTCCATTTACGAAAATATTGTATACGGCCCGAAAATTCATGGCATCCGCGACAAAAAAACGTTGGATGAGATTGTGGAAAAAAGCTTGCGCGGCGCAGCAATTTGGGATGAATTGAAGGATCGCCTGCATGATAATGCATACGGACTGTCCGGTGGGCAGCAGCAGCGTTTATGTATTGCGCGTTGTTTGGCGATTGAGCCTGACGTTATTCTTATGGATGAACCTACATCTGCGTTAGACCCGATTTCTACGTTGAAGGTGGAAGAGCTGATTCAAGAGCTTAAAAAGGATTTCAGCATTGTCATCGTTACCCATAATATGCAGCAGGCAGCGCGTATTTCCGACCGGACTGCGTTCTTCTTAAGCGGTGAAGTGGTTGAATATACAGATACAAACCGATTGTTCACTACACCGGCAGATAAACGTACAGAAGACTATATTACAGGACGATTCGGTTAATCGATTCATCGTTAGGAGGAAGGAAAATGGTACGCGAGCAATTTGATTTAGACTTAAAAACATTGCAAGAAAAAGTAACAGAGCTTGGCCAATTAGGGAAAGAAGCGTTGCAAATAGCAATAGAAGGTTTGCATTCCCGAAATGTTGATATGGCGCTTCAGGTTATCGATAATGACTCACGCATGGATGATTTAGAGGAAGAAATTAATGATCTTGCTTTAATGTTAATTACGAGACAGCAACCTGTTGCAACAGATCTGAGAAGAATTTTTGTGTCCATTAAAATCGCTACGGATTTAGAGCGGATTGCCGACCATGCCGTTAACGTGGCAAAGGCGACTATACGCTTAGGCGAGAAGGATGCTCCCGTTTCTATAGATATTCTAAAAGATATGTATAGTAAAGCCGATGAAATGCTTGCGTTGTCGCTCAAGGCTTATAAAGAGGAAAACTTAACATACGCGAAGCAAATCGCCGAAATGGATGATTTGGTAGACGAAATGTACGGCAAAGCCGTTCGTGACTTTATCTCTTCTATTCCAAACAATCCGGAAGATATTAGCCAAATTACACAATTTTCTTTTGTAGCACGTTATATTGAACGTGTAGCTGACCATATTACAAATATCGCGGAAAATGTGTTCTATCTTGTAAAAGGGAAACACTATCTGCTAAATGAATAGAACTTTAAGCAGAGCAAACCGATAAAAGCCGGTTTGCTTTTTTTGTGCAAGAAGCTGTTGGTTTTAACATGCCTAAATTATACTTCCTTAAAAATAAGGCTTACTATAGCTTTTGTGAAAGGCTAATGTTGATTTTGATGGATTTGTTGATTGGGAACGAAAGGCGGCGACTCCAGCGGGAAAAGCGGCTCGGCCCCGCCCGCGGAAAGCGTCTGCCTGTAGTGGAAAATCAACAATTAAGTTTAACAGAGCCTTGTGAAAAAAGAAATTAGGTGCATTTTATATCCGTTTATCCTATTTTCTATTTATATGGCAGTGTACGCTGCTATTTCTTATTCCTACAATTTTTCTTAATTTTAGACAAAATAGGTTCATTGTATGTTCTAAGTACGGGTGCTATCATTTTTATAAGCAAATATGCATACCAAAAAAGTAAGCGCTTACTTTTCGGGGGGTTATGATGCCGTATAGCAGCGAGAAACTCTCTCGCTACTTAAACGGAATGAGTTTAAAGGAGAGGGCGTTTTGGTATAGCGGTTTCCTTGCTTCTTCGCGAACGAACAATTTTTTCATCGTAGAGATATGGCTGTGCAGCCCTGACAGTTTCCGAAATGAACTTACTGGCTCGAAAGAAAGAGCAGAAGGAGAGATGTATGAAGTTGATGCGAATTTTAATACTGGCATGGGAATATCCGCCGATGCTTGTCGGCGGCCTTGGAAGGCATGTGTACGGGTTATCAAAGGCAATGGCTGGCGCGGGACATTCAGTGCATATCATTACTACTCATGTTGATGGAATTCCTGACTATGAATATGAACATAACGTCCATATTCATCGGGTGAAGAGCAGTTATGAAGACCGTTCTCATTTTGATAAATGGATCGCCGGATTAAATGAAGCGATGATTCAATACGCAAAAGGTTTATGCAATCGTACATCCTTCGATTTAATTCACGCGCATGACTGGCTTGTATATACGGCTGCAAAAGCAATTAAATATGAACAAAATTTGCCGATTGTTGCAACTATCCACGCGACTGAACACGGGAGGAATAATGGTGTTCATACATCGTTGCAGTGGGAAATACATATGAAAGAAAAAGAGCTGGTAAAAGAAGCTGAAATGGTTATTGTTTGCAGCCAATATATGAAACGAGAGGTTCAGAAAATTCTGGATGTTCCCTTAGAAAAGCTGGTTGTCTTTCCAAATGGCATTGATGCAGATTTCTTTGAAATTCCTTCTTCTTTTTTACAGAGTGCACGGCAAAAATACAACTTAACTAATCGGACGGTTGCTTTTTCAATTGGACGCATTGTCAGTGAAAAAGGATTTTATACTATTATCGAAAGCGCTCCTGCCCTCATTCATAGATTTCCCCATCTTGTTTTTATCATTGCTGGCAAAGGACCTATGCTAGAAGAATATCGCCACATTGTTTCACAAAGAGGATTGCATGACTTTGTACAGTTTATTGGCCATATTAGCGAAGAAGATCAGAGAGCATTTTTACAAGAGAGTGATCTTATCGTAATTCCAAGCTTATACGAACCGTTTGGAATTGTTGCCTTAGAGGGAATGCTTGCTAAAAAGACGATTATTGTCTCGGATGTGGGGGGCTTAAGCGAAATTGTTGAACATGAACAAACTGGTTTTAAGATTATGCCCGGCGATGCCCAAAGCCTGATTTGTCAAATAACTGCTGTATTGAATAATGAAGAAGGGGCAAAACAAGTTGCGTTAAACGGACATAAATATGTAATTAAGTACTATAACTGGCGAACAATAGCAGCGCATACAGCACAAATATATGAACGGATTACCCATAAGATTAGCAATGGGGAGGGATTGTGATGAAGGGAGTAATTTTAGCGGGAGGTAAAGGAACACGTTTGAGGCCGTTAACGTGCAACCTTCCAAAGCCGATGATGCCCCTTCTGAATAGACCTGTGATGGAATACAGCTTGGAGCTGTTGAAGGCGCATGGGATTGAGGAAATTGCGATTACGGTTCAGTATATGAGCACGGCGATAAAAAATTATTTTGGAGACGGCAGTCGCTGGGGCGTTAAGCTTTATTATTTTGAGGACTCCCCGCCCTTAGGGACAGCTGGAAGCATTAAGCAAGCAGAATCCTTTTTAGATGAGCCGTTTGTCGTTATAAGCGGAGATGCCCTTACTGATTTTAACTTATCAAAGGGAATAGATTTTCATAACAGTGCCGATCGGCTTGTAACGATGTTTTTAAAAGAAGTATCGCATCCTTTGGACTTCGGCTTAGCTGTAACGAACGAAGATAGCCGAATTGTTAAATATATTGAAAAGCCAAGCTGGAATGAAGTGATATCTAATACAGTCAATACAGGGATTTATATTATGGACCCTGCAATCTTTTCCTATATGGAAGAACACACTTTTTGTGACTTTAGCCATGATATTTTTCCTTTGCTCTTAGAACAGGGAGCCCCCGTATTCGGTTATTTAAGCGAAGGCTATTGGCTCGATATAGGAACATTTCCGCAATACCGACAGGCACATTTCGATTTGCTCTTAAAGAAGGTAAGCGCGTCAATTGAGCATACCGAGATTCTCCCCGCTGTATGGCTTGGAGAAGGCGTAGTAATTGAGGAAGGAACGAAAGTAAGCGGGCCGGCTTTAATCGGCGATGGTGCGGTAATCAAGAGCGGAGCTGTCGTGGAGCCGTATTCTATCATTGGCAAGCATAGCACGATAGGCGAGAATGCCCATATTGGAAAGAGTATTATTTGGAATGATGTGTATATTGGAAAACATTGCGAACTAACGGGTGCCATCATTGCCTCTGGAACTGTAATTGAAGATGATTCGACTCTTTTTGAGAAGAGTATTGTTGCCGATCATTGCCGGCTTGGAAAAAATACTGTTGTAAAAGCTAAGGTAAAGGTATGGCCAGGGCGGGAGATTGATAGTGGTTCTGTTCTTGTTTCTTCTGTTATTTCGGACTCAGAAGAAGGAAAGGCGGCTTCTTTATTTTCCAAAGGCAGCATAACTGGAAGAGCAAACATTGACATGACGCCTGAACGTATTGTGAAATTAGCAGAGGCGTATGGCTCTACGCTTCCCGTCCATGCTTCCGTTCTGATTGGAAGCGATGGAAATGCCTATTCGCGCCTGCTGAAACGAATTTTCATCAGCAGTATTCACGCTACCGGCATTCATACACTAGAATGCCAGGAAACGAACGACTCCTGTTTTCGTTATGCAGTTTCTGAAGAGAACGTAACAGCAGGAGTTTTCTTTTATATGCCAGAGCATGCAGAGGAACGGATTATGATGCGCTTTTATGATGAAAGCGGCTTTTTAATTACGACAAGAAAGGAAAAGGAAATCGAAACTGTTTATTTAGGAGAGGCGTACCGGCATGTGAGCGTGCTTCACATCGGAACTAATACGAATGTAAGTGTATGTGAGAAACGCTATGTAAACTCGGTATTAAGTATGTTAAATACTGCTATTATTCAAGAGCGGAACTTTCGACTGCTTATAAATAAATCGGATAGTTCGTTTTATTCTGCCGCGCTTTCGTTCTTTCAGTTTTTAGGATGTGAAATCACGTGGATGTATTCTTCCCAAAATGAAGATCATATTAAGCTATTGATGCAATCGAGCTGTGCGGATATCGCGATAATTTTTAGCGAGCAGGGAAATACATTTGAGCTATATGATGCTTTTGGGAATATTTACACAAGCATGGGCGAGGAAAATATCTATATTCCGGAAATGCTCTTACAAAGAGGAGAGACGGGAGGATATCCTCTATGCATAAAGCGTGAGTCTGGTTACATTACTTGTTATGTGGAGCAGAGCATGCCGGAAATTTCTATAGGAAGCGCCAACTTGTTTGGTCATGATGCTCTATTTCGCATCGGGAAACTCCTTGAAATTATGGCCTCCCAACAAATCTCTCTCCATGCAATTTTTGAGAATTATCCTAACTTTCATTTGTTATGGGATGAAGTGCTTTGTCCTTGGAAAGAAAAAGGAAAAATTATGAGAATGCTTCTTCAAGATGTAGAAAAGAAGGAATTTGAACTGCACGACGGAATTAAATTTGATTATGAAGATGGAGAATGGTCTTATATCGTCTCTGATTCCAGCCAGCCAAAGATTATGGTATATTCACATTCTTTAAATCCTACAATAGCAAAGGAGAAAATTACGTATTTGATAGAAAAAATTAGACAATATCAAAAGGTGTAGAATTTTTATTTGAAAAGTGATATCATAGTAAAGTCTGATTTATGTTATTAGGACTGGAGGGAATAAAATGCGTGTAAATATCACTCTAGCATGCACAGAATGCGGAGAGCGTAACTATATCTCAAAGAAAAACAAGCGTAACAACCCAGAGCGCCTTGAGCTTAAAAAATACTGCTCAAGAGATAAAAAAGCTACGTTGCACCGTGAAACAAAGTAAGCAGTAGGAATATTCCTACTGCTTCTTTTTATATTAGCTTTGTTAAGGACGACTTTGCGTTCCTAAACAAATTGATTATGCTGCCGGCATGAAGGAGGGAAATATGATGAACGAGAAGGCCGCACTAAGAAAAAAGATGTTGGATAAAATTTCTTCTTTTTCAGTTAAACAGAAAGAAATTTGGTCCGCACAGATTGCTTCCCGCTTATATGAACTTGAAGAATGGAAGGCCGCTTGTACGATAGGCGTCACAATATCGATGGCCCATGAAGTGGATACATATCATATTATTAAGCACGCATGGAAGGAAGGCAAGAATGTAGCAGTTCCGAAGTGCCATAGAGAGACAAGAATGATGACGTTTCACGTTATTCAAGATTTCACGCAGCTTGAAACTGTATATATGAATCTGAAGGAACCGATTCCTGAACAAACGCTAAAGGTAGCGCCATCTGCAATCGATTTGCTGATTGTCCCGGGAATTGCCTTTACAAATAAGGGAGAACGGTTAGGTTATGGGGGCGGCTATTATGATCGTTTTCTTTCTAGGTATACAGGAAACACAGTGGCATTGGCTTTTTCATTTCAGGTTGTCCCGAAAGTCCCAATGAAGGCATACGACAGATGTGTCCAAAAATTAATTACCGAACAGGGTGTTATCGGCTGTTGACCTGAAAAAGTGGAAAAAAGGCAGGAAATCTGCTCTTTTTTCCATTTTTTTATATTCGTAGTTAGGCGCAAAGAGGAATACCTTTTATAATAGAAATAAGAGAATGAAGCGGAGGGGATGACTTGCATAATAGACAAGATTCTTTATATTGGGCAATTCTGTATGTACTTGTGTCACTTGGAAGATATGAACTCCTCTATTATTCCGAAAAAGAGCAGGAAGCTTGGTTGGAAACAAAGCAGCTTCACGAAGCAAAAATTATTCGTTTTAAACGAAGCGATGTAGATTGGAGCCGATGGATTCGCAATGATTTATATGAAATAGAGCCGATTGTTAAACAAATGATGAAGCGGGGCCTTCGCGCAAAGCCGAAATTATATAATGTATATATTTCGCAGTGGAGTCCTGTAGATGACTGGCAATCGGTTGTAAAGGAAGCAAAACAATCACTTGGCATGCAAACGTTGTTTTTTACAGAAGAGAATGGCGGGCAGGAAGAGGAATTTTTGCAAACGGCGCTAAAGCTGAGCGCGGAGGAAGCGGCAGCTGTACTGGCGCTGCAAGAGGAGGAACCGCAGGTGCTGCGCTATCGGCTGGGGCAAATATTGCGGGCACGTAAGCAAGAACAAGAGCAAATTTTGTCTTATGCCAAGCCGTTATTTACAAAAATGCTAGTGGCTGTGCAAATTATTATGTTTCTTATTTTGGAGTGGTACGGTGGAAGTACAAGTACGGCAACGCTAGTCACGTTCGGGGCAAAATATAATCCCCTGATTATCCAAGGAGAATGGTGGCGTTTTTTTACGCCTATGTTTTTGCATATTGGCTTTCTTCATTTGCTTATGAATACTGTAGCTTTATATTATATCGGCAGCCAGGTGGAAAGGATTCTTGGCAATATCCGTTTTATAATTGTATATTTATTTGCCGGTTTTTCTGGAAGTGTCTTAAGCTTTGTTATGTCAGATGATGTATCCGCCGGCGCTTCCGGCGCCATTTTCGGCTGCTTTGGCGCATTGGTTTATATTGCCAGAACATATTCCAAAGTATTTTCAAAGACCGTTATGCAAAGTGTTTTAACGTTAATTGGAGTGAATCTTATTTTCGGTTTTGTAGTGCCTGGAATTGATAATGCGGGACATATAGGCGGATTAATCGGCGGCTTTTTAGCGGCGGCGTTTGTTCACGTGCCAAAGCGGAAACTGCCGTTTTTTAAAAGAGCCGGAATCTTTCTTCTTTCGTTAGGAGTGCTAGCGGGGTTGTTGTTTTATGGATTTTATGCGTACCGTAATGACCCTCATATGCTTATATATGAAGCGAAAGAGGCTCTAAAGGAAAAAGATATGGCTCGAGCCGAGCAATTACTGCACCAAGCTGTACAGCTAGAGAATGTGCCGTTAGAGGCCCATTATTTATTGGGATATGTATATGGAGCGGAAAATAACGTTGCGAAAGCGAAGGAGCAGCTGCAGTTTGTATTGGCGAAAAGAACGAACGATGATCCATCCCATTACTTAATGGCGCTGCTATATTTACGGGAGAATAATATGAAACAAGCTTCCCACCACGCGAATCAAGCATTGAAGCTACAGCCTTATAATGAGAAGTATAAAGAATTGGCGGCAGAAATTGAACGAATTATAGAAGAGTCAGCGTTGGATTAATAGTGTTCGTATAATGATTGGCCTATTTGTTCATATGAAATAACTTCCAGGGGGCCGTTAGCTCTCTGGAGCATTGTTTTAAAATTGTCAAAACAGTATACATATAGTAAATTGACGGTCTTTCTTGTTCTTTTTATAATAAAATGTGTGAACGTTTTCTTATGCTAGTAAAAAGTGTTCATAAGTTAAGCTAGAGGGTGAAATAATGACATCCATTTATGACATTCAGCAATTCTTAAAGAAATTTGGAACCGTTATCTATACGGGAGATCGGTTGGCTGATTTAGAGTTAATGGAGGATGAGGTTCGGGAGCTGTATAAAGCGCAGCTTATGGAACCGTCTCTATATCAAATGGCTCTTCTTTTGCTGAAGCAAGAAATCGCAACGTATAAAGAAAAATTATGATAAGAGGAGTTAGCAGCATGGAAGAAAAATGGTTAGTAGGCGTTGATTTAGGCGGCACAACGATTAAATTGGCATTTATCAATGTATATGGAGAGATTATTCATAAATGGGAAATCCCAACGAACATTAGTGAAGCGGGAAAGCATATTATGGTCGATATTGCAAAAGCAATTGATAATAAGCTGCAAGAGCTGGGCGAGCTGAAGCAGAAGCTTGCAGGAATAGGAATGGGTGCGCCAGGCCCTGTCAACCTTGCGACAGGAGTTATTTATGAAGCGATTAACTTAGGGTGGAAAGATTATCCGTTAAAAGACTTGTTAGAGGTGGAAACAGGCTTGCCTGTTATCATCGATAATGATGCGAATATTGCAGCGCTTGGCGAAATGTGGAAGGGTGCCGGCGAAGGTGCAAAGGATTTGGTGTGCGTAACGCTTGGCACGGGAGTAGGGGGCGGTGTTATCGCAAATGGCGATATCGTTCACGGCATTAGCGGAGCTGCTGGAGAAATCGGCCACATTACAGTCGTTCCCCATAACGGTGCTCCTTGCAACTGTGGGAAAACAGGCTGTTTAGAGACGGTAGCTTCGGCAACAGGAATTGTCCGCCTTGCTAAGCAGGCATTAGAGATAAGCACAGAGGCGAGCGTTCTCCGCGATGTATTTGCCGCTCAAGGAGTTGTTACGGCTAAGGATGTATTCGACGCTGCGGGACAGAACGATTCTTTAGCGGCAAAAATAGTAGACGAGATGGCGTCTTATCTTGGCCTTGCCATTGCGAACATTTCTAATATCATGAATCCGGAGAAAGTCGTGATTGGCGGCGGCGTGTCAAAAGCTGGAGAGGCATTGTTAGAGCCGGTGCAGCGCTACTTTGAAAAGTATGCATTCCCTCGTGTCGCCAAAAGCACAAAGCTTGCTATCGCAACCCTTGGAAACGATGCAGGGGTAATTGGCGGCGCTTGGTTAGTAAAAACAAAAATAGGAAATTATTAATAGAGAATAAAGCGAACTCGCCAACTGGCAGGCGAGGCGAAAGCAGAGGCGTAGTTGCATACTTTATTCTTAAAACATGAAAAAAGGCTCTGGCATAGCTCAGCGCCTTTTTTGAATTGGCCATGGACCGTTTTATTAATGTGCCGGCGGATAGCCGTTTGCAATTACCGTCATTACCGTAAACCAGCCGAATATAGCAACCGTTGCTACAGAAAGGAATGCGCCTAGCATATTCTTTTCCTTAAGCGTTTTAAGGGTTGCATATACGGCCAAAAGAGTTACCAATGCGAAGATAATCACAAGGCCAAACTTCATATAAATCCCCCTTTGTTCTCCCACTCTTTTTTCGGAAATTGTAAAAATATTTGCTCTTCTATCATTGTACATGGTTTAAAAAGAAATGTCGAGATGAAACAAAAGCGAATACACCCTCCCTTTGTGGAGGAAAAGGAAAGTGGTGTATGATAAAATAAGATGAAATAAAGCTGTGAACAAAGAGCATTTCATGCTTTTTAGCAGAAGGATCTGTTAAACTTGATTGTTGATTTTCCACTATAGGCGGATGCTTTCCGCGGACGGGGTCGAGCTGCTTTTTCAGCTGGAGTCGCCGCCTTTTGTTCCAAATCAACATTAGCCTTTAACAGAGCCTAGCAGAAAAAAAGAGGAGAATTGCAGCCATATTGGTTGCGAAAATACGTATTTATTGGAGGAGATATACGATGAAATGGGTACAGCTTCCGCTAGGGCCGCTGCAAACAAATGCGTACATTTTAAGCAATGATACAAACGAGTGCATTATTTTTGACCCGGGCCACGAGGCGCAAAAATTAATGGGCTATTTACAGCAGCAGAATTTAAAACCGTTGGCGATTTTGTTAACTCACGCTCATTTTGATCATATTGGAGCTGTTGATGAAGTGCGCGATGCGTACAATATTCCTGTTTATATCCATAAAAAAGAGAAAGATTGGTTATCAGATCCTTCGTTAAATGGTTCAGAAATTTTTATGATGGGGCGCAGTATCACGGCAAAGCCAGCTGACTATTTGATTGAAAAAGAAGATACGTTAACAATCGGGGCATTTTCATTTGAAGTATTGGAAACGCCGGGGCATTCTCCAGGAAGCCTCTCTTATTATTGTAAAGAAGCGGGGGCGGTATTTTCCGGGGATGCGCTATTTCAAATGAGCATCGGGCGTACAGATTTGCCGGGCGGCAGCTTTAACGAACTTATTATGAGCATAGAGGAAAAATTGTTTGCGCTTCCGGATGATACCGTTGTCCTTTGCGGGCATGGGCCGGAAACAACGATTGTCTTTGAAAAAGAAAACAATCCGTTTTTAAGCTAAGGTGAACATATATGCTTTCTTTCTTGAAACATGTAATTCAAAACACTCCCGAGCAAGCTATTTCATACAGCGCTTATATGGACTTGGCGTTGTATCATCCTACTTACGGATATTACATGAAAGAAAAAGAAAAAATCGGCCGAAGCGGCGACTTTTTTACAAGCAGCAATGTTTCCTCTGTGTTTGCAAAACAGTTTGCCCGCTTTTTTATTCAGCTTATCGAAGGGGGGGCAGTGCCGCCGGCCATTTGCGAAATCGGTGCCGGTACCGGCCGCTTTGCGCACGACGTGCTTGCTGAGTGGAGGGAGCAATCCCCGGAAACCTTTTCGCAGCTCGCATATTCAATTGTGGAGACGAGCTCCTATCATCAAAAATTGCAGCAAGATTTGTTATCAGACTATAAGAATGTAACGCAATATACGTCTATTGATGAAATCGGTCCATCTTTTGAAGGAATTATATTTTCAAATGAATTGTTCGACGCTTTTCCTGTAGAGGTGATTGAAAAGCGAAATGGCCGCATATATGAAGTGTATATCACTTTTGATGAACGGGAACGTTTAAGCGAAGAATTCAGGATGTTAAAAAATGAACAAATCGTCCGATATTTACAACAGCATCGTATTCGCTTGCGGGAGGGACAACGCTTTGAAGTTCCTCTATTGATGGGGGAATATATAAAAAAGCTGGGTAATTGGCTGCATAAAGGGCTATGCATTACTGTCGATTATGGCTATACGAATGAGGAGTGGGGGCACCCGCTTCGCCATGAGGGAAGCCTGCGGGGGTATTGCGAACATCAGTTAGTACGCGATCCTTTAGCCTATCCGGGAGATATGGATCTTACCGCGCATGTGCATTGGGACGAGTTAAAGCGGGTGGGGAAGGAAAATAGCCTTTATACCATTTGGCACACGAAACAAACCAAATTTTTGCTTGCCGCCGGCATTTTAGAACAATTGGTGGATCACACGGACCGCAATCCATTTTCCGAGCAAAATAAAAAAAACCGGGCAATTCGTTCCATGATTATAAATGGAGGAATAAGCGACTCCTTTGATGTTGTCATTCAGCAAAAAGGAATGCCATCTTTTAGAGTAGAAAAATACTTACAGCAATCAAGTTCCTTAACATAAGGCTCTGTTAAAGGCCAATGTTGATTTTTATATAACGTACGTCTGCACATCACGGCTATACAGAACCAATTGCAACCTGCACTCATTTGCTCCTTCTGGTTTTCCTTTGGACGAGGCAAAACTAGGCCCTGACCGTTAC
>JBHGUR010000083.1:0-15136 GCA_048976805.1 Ectobacillus sp.
TTTTTAGGGTAGGCCGATGTTGATTTTGATATCACGTACGTCTGTACATCACGGCTATGCAGACATTGCAACCCGCACTTATCTTCTCCCTCTGGTTTTCCTTTGGACGAGGCAAAACTAGGCCCTGACCGTTACGATATATGGTCGGGAGAAAAAGAAGGGGTTCCACCAACACTAACGTTTAACACACATTATTTTTTAGGATAGCCTCTATTTTTAAGAGGAAACCAGCTCTTTCCGCTTTTTCTCCTCCATCTGCTCCTTCGTATAAATCATCCGCATCGGGTTGCCTCCAACAAACGCGCCGGCCGGCACATCTTTATGCACAAGCGTGCCGGCCGATACAATCGCACCGTCTCCAATCTCCACGCCCGGCAAAATGGTTGTATTCGCCCCGATCATCACCTCATCGCCGATAATCACATCGCCGAGACGATACTCCTCAACTAAATATTCATGCGCCAAAATTGTTGTATTGTACCCAATTACCGTATTGCGCCCAACCTTGATTTTTTCCGGAAACATAATATCCAGCATGACCATAAGCCCAAAGGATGTTTCCTTTCCGACCTCCATGCGCAAAAACGTCCGGTACAGCCAGTTTTTCACTCCTAAAAACGGAGTATAGCGCGCGAGCTGAATTACACAGAAGTTTTTCATGACCTTCCAAAACGGAACCGTCTTATACACATGCCATAATGAATTCGCTCCGAATACAGGGTAACGTGTTGTGCGTCTCACACATCTCTCTCCCTTTATAAAATGGTTAACAAATCGCTCATTTTTTCCAAAATATAAGTTGGCTTGTACGCCGCCAAATACTCGCGCCCTTTAATGGACCACGCTACACCCGCTGTTTTTGTGCCTGCGTTATGCCCAGCCAAAATGTCATGATGGTTGTCTCCAACCATCAGCGCTTCCGGCGCCTTTGCCCCCAATAAGTAGAGCGCCTTTTCAATCGGCTCTGGATCTGGCTTGACCTTGCGAACGTCATCAAGCGTTACTACCACATCAAAAAACGGCTTTAGGCGCGCTAGCTTTAATCCCATTTCCACAGTCGGACGCGCCTTCGTCGTGACAATTCCGATTTTATAGCCGCCGCGGTGCAGCTCTTCTACTGTTTCATACACCGTTTCATATTCTTCTACAAGCAAATCGTGATGCTTATGGTTATACTCGCGGTAGCACTGAATCATCTCGTCAACCTTTTCCGGATTCATCACCCCAAACGTTTCGCGCAAGGACGGCCCGATAAACGGAAGCACATCCTCGCGCTGATAGCGGTTCGGATAATATACATTCAACGTATGCAAAAAAGAAGAAATAATCAATTCGTTTGTATTAATTAAAGTTCCATCCAAGTCAAATAATATGGTATTAGTTCTCATATGCCAATCCCTTTCTTTCCATTCTTCTCCAAATGATAGAAACGATCATGGTAAGCAGCACGGCAACACAAAGCCGTATCATAAACAGCGGCAGCACTGGAATGCCAAGCGGAATGAAAATCAATGTATCTTCTACAACCGCGTGGCATGCTACAAGAAAAATGAACGCAAGCACAAGATCCTTTTTCTCGACCCCATCCTCACGCACCGCCTGAATCATAACACCGGCTCCAAACGCGAGCCCAAATAAAAGCCCCGCCGCCAGCGTTGTCGATGTATTCTCCTTCATTCCAAGCAGCTTTGTTGCCGGTGACATCAGCCGGGAAAACTGTTCTAAAAATCCGAGCTCCTTTAAAAATTGAATCGCTACCATAAGCGGAAGCACCACAAGCGCCAATTGAAAAACGCCCATTCCCGCTGTGTATATCCCTTGCCAAACAATATCTGCCCAACCGCTTGGAGCGGCCGTTTCCCGCGCCGAAGCAAGGCCGTACTGAGCCGCTTCGCTGCCGCCATCCCAAAGCAAATGAATTGCAACAGCCGATAATACTGCCAAGCCGAGGCGCACGCCAAGCACGATTGAAATACGCACTCCTACCCGCGCCGCCACCGACGATTCCACTAATATATTATGGGAAAATGAAAGCATTACCGCCAAAATAAACACCTCTTTGACCGTAAGCTCCAATGTTAGAATTGCGCCGATAGCTGCATACAAATTCAAAAAATTGCCGAGCACAAGCGCGAGCGCCGCATCCCCCGGCAATCCAATCAAGCCCATAAGCGGCTCGATTAGCTTTGTCAGCCACGGCAAAGCCGGCGTATACTTCAAAATTGTAATAAACAGCGTAATCGGAAAAATAACTTTCCCAAGTGCCCACGCCGTTTTAAAACCAGCCATAATCCCCCGCTTCAATATTTCCATACCCTCTCCCCCTTGTGAAACGAACCCCCTATTTGTCGGCAACTCCGCAGCATCCCCACACGCAAAAGCAGCAGCGCCTTTTTCATAAGGCGCTGTTAAATTTATGCTCTATTTCATCCTGCTTCCTGAAATACACCTTACGATTCTTATTCATCCAAATACCTTCTATCGGCATAGCCCATTTTGCGGCGTACGATAATTGCGATAATAGACAATATAATTAACGTGATCGAAATAACTTGCGCCACGCGAAGCGGGCCAAGCATTAAGCTGTCTGTACGCAAGCCCTCTACAAAAAAACGGCCGACAGAGTACCAGATAAGATAGCTAAAAAACAGCTCGCCGCGGCGCAGATTAACTCTTCTTAACAATAATAAGATGATAACTCCGGCAATATTCCAAAGAGACTCATACAAAAACGTTGGATGGTAATACGTTCCATCAATGTACATTTGATTAATAATAAACTCAGGCAAATGCAAGTCTTCTAAAAACGCACGCGTTACTGGCCCACCGTGCGCCTCTTGGTTCATGAAGTTTCCCCACCGTCCAATCGCTTGTCCAAGCAAAATGCTCGGCGCAGCGATATCCGCCAGCTTCCAGAAAGAAACGCCGCGCACCCTCGCAAATACAAAGCCTGTTATCACGGCGCCGATTAAGCCGCCGTGAATCGCAAGGCCGCCTTGGCGAATATTCAATATGTCAGCTGGATTTTTCGCATAATGCGGCCATTCAAAAATAACATAATACATACGCGCTGAAAGAATCGCAATTGGAACTGCAAACAGCACAAGATCCATAAAGGTATCCTTTGGCAGCCCTCTTCTTTGCCCTTCCCTCATCGCCAACCATAAGCCAAGCAGCATGCCGGCTCCGATAATAACGCCGTACCAATAAATCGAGAACGGGCCAAGCTGAATAAATACACGGTCAAAATAAGGCACATTTCCAAGCAGCACCTTCTCTACTCCCTTCTTTTCCTAATCGCGCTCTCTTGTCTCGATTGCGTTCGCCAGTCTTTCCGAAAACTGCTGCGCCGCGTTTACGCCCATGCGCTTTAAACGGAAGTTCATCGCCGCCACCTCGATAATGACAGCCAAGTTGCGGCCCGGGCGAACCGGAAGCGTAATCTTCGTAACTTCTGTATCGATAATCTTCATCTTTTCTTCATCTAAACCAAGACGATCATAGTTCTTCGTTTGATCCCAAAGCTCCAGATTAATGACAAGCGAAATCCGCTTATAGTTCCGTACCGCCCCCGCGCCAAACAGCGTCATAACATTAATAATGCCAAGGCCGCGAATTTCCAATAAATGCTCAATCAATTCCGGCGAGCTGCCGATAAGCGTATCTTCATCCTCCTGGCGGATCTCAACGCTATCGTCTGCCACAAGGCGATGTCCCCGCTTTACAAGCTCAAGCGCCGTTTCGCTCTTTCCGACACCGCTTGATCCCATAATAAGCACGCCAATTCCATATATATCGACAAGCACGCCATGAATGGCCGTTGTCGGCGCCAGCTTGCTTTCAAGATAATTTGTCAGCCGGCTCGATAAACGGGTCGTTTTTTGTGTCGAATATAAAATCGGCACATTTGTCTGCTTCGAAGCTACTAACAGTTCTTCCGGAACCTTTTGGCCGCGCGTTACGATAATGCCCGGCGTAACTGGCGTGCACAGCGCCGCCATTCTCTCTTTTTTTTGCTCCGGCGTAAGCGTATCAAAAAAGGTTAACTCCGTTTTTCCGAGCAGCTGTACCCGGTCTGCCGGATAATATGTGAAGAAGCCGGCCATCTCAATTCCCGGCCGCGACAAGTCACTCGTTTTAATTGGGCGATGGATTCCTTCCTCCCCGCTCACAAGCTCTAACTGAAAATGCTCGATTAAATCTTTCGTACGAACCTTTGGCATACAATACCTCCACTATCTTCGGTAATAATACGACTATTATTGTAACATTTTTTTGAAAAAACACGAAATGAAGTTCCCAAAAAGAAAAAAACACTTCACAACCGTGAAATGCTTTAATCCCGCTTTGACAGCGGCTCTAAAATCGCTTTATCAATGAGCATATTCAATATGGAAATAAAAATCGCCGCGATAATTGCCGTTCCGAATCCGTCGATATTAAAAGCGTCCCCAAGCAGGCTATCTGTCACCTTTAAGGTGAACGCGTTAATAACAATAAGGAAAAAGCCGAACGTAAACAACGTAATCGGCAGCGTAATTAAAATAAGCAGCGGCTTCACAAATACATTGAGAATAGACAGAATTATACTCGCGATAATGGCAGTTCCAATATTGTCTATGTAAAAAGAAGACGGGACAACAAGCTTTAAAAGCCCCGATACAACGATAAGTACAAGGCCATTCATTAAAATTGATACAATCCATCTCATTTACAGCACATCCTTTTCACTCGGCCACTCAAAATCCATGCATATACTCATAATAATACGCCAAAACCGAACATAACGCCAAGCACAAAGAGCATATACCTATATTCCCCTTACTCATTTGCCAGCACCTTAACGCCTTTTACGATATTCCATATCGCGATAATGACATTTAAAATTCCAAATCCAATGAAACCAAAAATCACTAAGGCGCTGACTGCTTCAAGTGACCTTGTGAAAACGAGAAACACTAAAAACGCGATCAGCCATAGCACCGGCAAAATATGCGACACAAAAGCCTGCTTGGCATGATATTTTACTTGCGGCTTCGAAACAACAAAATAAATAATAATAGGAAATAAAAACGGGGCAAAAAATAAACTAAAGTAACTTCCCGCCGCCAACAGCTTTTCCGAAGAATTCATAACTACCTCTCCTTATCAAGAAATTGCAAAGCCGGTTGCGAAAGACCTCCAAAGAAAGTTCATTCCTTTGGAGGTCATACGCTGCAGAGAAGAGATAACATCTATCCGGCTTTATTGCAAAATTTCCACTTCTGCGACCCTTTGCTTCATCCGCTCTTTATCACGGGTTAAAATTTGCTTTAAGTATTTGGCCGTATAGGACCGTTCTTCTTCCATCACCTGCTCCGGCGTGCCGGTCGCTACAATTTGGCCGCCCTTGTCTCCGCCTTCTGGACCAAGGTCGATAATATAATCGGCCGTCTTGATGACATCAAGGTTATGCTCAATGACAAGCACCGTATCACCGTTGTCGACAAGGCGCTGCAGCACTTTGAGCAAGCGGGCGATATCATCGACATGCAGCCCCGTTGTCGGTTCATCGAGAATATATAGTGTGCGCCCGCTCGAACGGCGATGCAATTCGGAGGCCAGCTTGACGCGCTGCGCCTCACCGCCCGATAACGTTGTCGCCGGCTGCCCGAGATTGATATAGCCAAGGCCGACATCCGCCAGCGTTTGCAGCTTGCGCTTAATTTTCGGAATGTTCTCGAAGAATTCAAGCGCATCTTCAACCGTCATTTGCAGCACATCGGAAATATTCTTATCTTTATATTTTACTTCAAGCGTTTCGCGGTTATAACGTTTTCCATGGCAAACCTCGCACGGCACGTACACGTCCGGCAAAAAGTGCATCTCGATTTTGATAATGCCGTCGCCGCGGCATGCCTCGCACCGGCCGCCTTTGACGTTAAAGCTAAAGCGCCCTTTTTGGTAGCCGCGCACCTTCGCTTCATTCGTTTGTGCAAAGACGTCGCGAATATCGTCAAACACGCCCGTATATGTCGCCGGGTTGGAGCGCGGCGTTCTGCCGATCGGCGATTGGTCAATATCAATGACCTTATCTAAATGCTCGATCCCTTTAATATCTTTATGCGCGCCTGGCTTCGTTTTTGCATGATGAAGCTTTTGCGCCAGCGTTTTATATAAAATTTCATTAATCAGCGTGCTCTTTCCCGAGCCGGAAACTCCGGTTACGGCCGTGAACGTGCCGAGCGGGAACGATACCTTTACGTTGCGGAGATTGTTTTCCTTCGCGCCGATAATTTCAATTTTGCGGCCGTCCCCTTTGCGGCGCTCCTGCGGCACCGGAATGAATTTTTTGCCGTTTAAATATTGGCCGGTGAGCGAGTCTGGATCGTCCATGACCTCTTGTGGCGTTCCGGCCGAGACAACCTGCCCGCCGTGGATGCCGGCGCCCGGCCCGATATCAATTAAATAATCCGCCGCCAGCATCGTATCTTCGTCATGCTCGACGACAATAAGAGTATTTCCTAAATCGCGCATATCCTGAAGCGTTTGGATCAGGCGGTCATTATCCCGCTGATGCAAACCGATGGACGGCTCATCCAAAATGTATAACACACCGGTAAGGCGGGAGCCAATTTGCGTCGCCAAACGAATGCGCTGCGCCTCCCCGCCGGATAGCGTTCCCGCCGAACGGCTTAGCGACAAATAATCAAGTCCGACATTGATTAAAAAGCTTAACCGCTCCCCAATTTCCCGCAAAATCAACCGGGCGATTTGCTGCTGCTTTTCTGTTAATACAAGCGTTTCAAAAAATTCGTATGCTTCTGTAACAGACAGCTTCGTTATATCAGAAATGCGCTTTTCCCCGACAAATACGGCAAGACTCTCCGGCTTTAAGCGCGCACCCTTACATTTCGGACACGGCTGTTCCGCCATATACTTTTCCATCTGTTCCCGAATATAATCGGAACTCGTTTCACGATAGCGGCGTTCAATATTCGGGATGACCCCTTCAAATATAATATCGCCTTCTTTCACTTGCCCGAAGTCGTTCACATAGCGGAAATAAATTTTCTCCCCATCGCTGCCGTACAATACTTTATCAAGCAAATGCCGCGGCACTTCTTTAACCGGAATATCCATATCGATTCCGTAATGGCTGCATACCGCCTCAAGCAGCTGCGGGTAATATTGCGAGCTTGTCGGCTCCCACGGCGCAATCGCATGGTTGCGCAAGCTTAAGTCGCTGTTCGGGATAACAAGATCTACATCTACCTCAAGCTTCGCACCCAGCCCGTCACAGGACGGGCACGCACCGTATGGACTGTTGAACGAAAACATGCGCGGCTCAAGCTCGCCGATGGAAAAGCCGCAGTGCGGACACGCGTGATGCTCGCTAAACAGCAGCTCTTCTTCGCCGATAACGTCAATTAGCACCCGGCCTTCCCCAAGCTTTAACGCCGTCTCCAATGAATCGGCAAGGCGGGAAGCGATGCCTTCCTTCACCACAATCCGGTCGATGACGACTTCAATGGAGTGCTTCTTATTTTTATCGAGTACAATATCATCGGATAGCTCGCGCATCTCGCCGTCAACACGGACGCGGACATAACCTTGCTTTTTAATATCCTCAAGCGTTTTGACATGTGTCCCCTTCCGCCCGGAAACAATCGGAGCAAGCACCTGCAGCTTCGTGCGTTCCGGATATTCCATAATGCGGTCAACCATTTGTTCAATCGTCTGCGATGTAATTTCAATTCCGTGGTTTGGACAAATCGGCGTACCAATCCGCGCGAACAATAAGCGCAAATAATCGTAGATTTCTGTCACCGTTCCGACCGTTGAACGCGGGTTGCGGCTTGTCGTTTTTTGGTCGATGGAAATCGCTGGGGACAGCCCTTCAATCGCGTCCACATCCGGCTTGTCCATCTGGCCCAAAAACTGGCGGGCGTATGCGGATAAAGACTCAACGTACCGTCTTTGCCCCTCCGCATAAATCGTATCAAACGCAAGCGACGATTTTCCCGAACCGGACAGGCCGGTTAACACGACAAGCTGGTTTCTTGGAATGGTGACATCTATATTTTTTAAGTTGTGCGCGCGTGCGCCTTTTACAACGATAAAATCTGTACCCATCTATGTCACCCCTCTGCTTTAAGCTCTAATAATAAATCGCGAAGCTCGGCGGCGCGTTCGAAATCAAGCGCGCGTGCCGCTTCCTTCATTTCTATCTCAAGACGCGCAATCATATGGGCGCGCTCCTCTTTTGTCATTTTCGTTAATGGCTTTGTAGTCTCATAACTTACCGTATCCTCTGCCGCCACCGTCGCGCGGATTACATCGCGGATTTCCTTGCGGATCGTTTGCGGCGTAATGCCGTGCGCTTTATTATACGCTTCCTGCACCTCGCGGCGGCGCTTCGTTTCCCCAATCGCAATTTCCATCGACTTTGTTATCGTGTCGGCGTACATAATCACATGGCCGTTCTCATTGCGTGCGGCGCGGCCGATTGTCTGAATGAGCGAGCGCTCCGAACGCAAGAACCCTTCTTTATCGGCATCCAGAATCGCCACAAGGGAAACCTCGGGAATATCCAGGCCTTCGCGCAGCAAGTTAATCCCGACAAGCACATCATATTTTCCCAAGCGCAAATCGCGGATCGTCTCAATCCGCTCCAACGTTTTAATCTCGGAATGAAGGTAATTCACCTTAATGCCCACATCCTTTAAATAATCCGTTAAGTCTTCGGACATTTTCTTTGTTAACGTCGTAATGAGGACGCGTTCATTTTTGGCGATGCGGTCTTGAATTTCGCCGAGCAAATCATCAACTTGCCCCTCGCTTGGACGGACATCAATCGTCGGATCCAACAGGCCTGTAGGGCGGATAATTTGCTCTACAACCTCCGGTGCTTTTTCGAGCTCATACGGCCCCGGCGTTGCCGATACGTATATCGCCTGGTCGATTTTCTCTTCAAACTCTTCAAACCGCAGCGGCCTGTTGTCAAGAGCCGACGGCAGGCGGAAGCCATGGTCGACAAGCACCTGCTTGCGCGCTTGGTCGCCGTTAAACATGCCCCTCACCTGCGGCAGCATAACGTGCGATTCGTCCACAACAAGCAAAAAGTCCTTCGGAAAGAAATCCAATAGCGTATACGGCGTCGAACCCGGCGGACGCAGCGTTAAATGCCGGGAGTAGTTCTCAATTCCCGAGCAAAAGCCCATCTCCCGCATCATTTCCAAGTCATAGCGCGTCCGCTGCTCTAAACGCTGCGCCTCCAGCAGCTTGCCGTTTTCCTGAAGCTCCTTTAGCCGCTCTTCCAATTCTTTTTCAATATTTTCAATCGCAATTTTCATTTTATCCTCGCGCGTTACGAAGTGGGACGCCGGAAAGATGGCCACGTGCTCGCGCTCGGCAAGCACTTCGCCCGTTAACGCGTCCACCTCGCGGATGCGGTCGATTTCATCTCCGAAAAACTCAATCCGAATGCAATGCTCATCGCGCGATGCCGGAAAAATCTCCACGACATCGCCGCGCACCCGAAACGTACCGCGCTGAAAATCGATGTCATTGCGGGCGTACTGTACATCAACAAGCTGGCGCAGCAGCTCATTGCGGCCCTTCTCCATCCCGACGCGCAATGAAACGACGAGCTCCTTATACTCCTCTGGCGAGCCTAAGCCATAAATGCACGACACGCTGGCAACAACAATCACGTCACGGCGTTCTAAAAGCGCCGATGTTGCCGAGTGGCGCAGCTTATCAATCTCATCATTCGTTTTCGCGTCCTTTTCAATAAACGTATCCGTCTGCGGCACATACGCTTCCGGCTGATAGTAATCATAATAACTCACAAAATATTCAACCGCGTTATTCGGGAAGAACTCCTTAAATTCGCTGTACAGCTGCCCGGCCAACGTTTTATTATGTGCAATGACAAGCGTAGGCTTGTTCACTTCTTTAATCACGTTTGAAATCGTAAATGTTTTGCCCGTTCCGGTCGCGCCAAGCAGCACTTGATGCTTCTTTCCTTGCCGAATCCCCTCAACCAGCTTCGCGATTGCCTGCGGCTGGTCGCCTTGAGGAGAATACGGAGAGACTACTTCAAATTGCTGTTCCAAACCGATCATGCCTCCTCTTTTCCAATATGTATTCTCATTTTACCACGAACAGATAGAAAAACTCCAAGAAAACGAACAAATATTCGCATCGACATTTCGACATTTTCGTTTTCCATTTAAAACCATTTCTTCTTATATATAGAAGATTTTAAAGTCATTTATCTCGTCCCTGTTTCATAGTTTATAAAAACACAACCTTGCCTTTTGAGGTTGGAACTGTTTCAAGTAGGGGGTGTTGAATTGGAGGAAATGATTTGCACCATTGCTAATAATGGAACCATTCAATACATATCTCCGTCATTTGCAAATAAATTTGGGCATACAAATTACGCGCCTGGCACTAAAGTATATACACTCATCCATCCAGATGATTATGAATATGCAAAAGCTCAATTTCTAAAGTTAGTTGCGGACAGAAAAGCCTTCGAAGCAAATATTCGTTTAAGAAAAGCCGATAATGAATGGGCCTTAACTGCGGTAAAAGCCATCCCGCTTTTAAACGATAAAGGAAAGCTTCAAACAGTCCTCGTTTATCCCGATATCGGCCAATTGAATAAAGATAACAAGACCATTACAGAAGAACAAGCGGTTCAGTATGACAACGTAAATATCCTTTTATGGTCAATGGATTTAGCGAGGGGTATCAATTCCATTTCTGGAAACTGTGAGGAAATGTTCGGATTCACTAAAGAGGATTTCCAAGAAAACCCGTTTGTTTGGAAAAGGTTCATTCATCCTGACGATTTGCTTAAAGTGAATGAAACAGAGAAAAAGGTTAGCTTAAACCAAATCACAACATATGAATATAAAGCAGTCCATCCTAGCGGGGAAATAAAATGGATACAAACAAAAGTCATCCCTGTAACCGATTCCTTTGGAAATATCAACAGAATCGATGGAATTTCTATCGATATTACGGACCAAAGGGAGGATAAAGCAGACGGCAGCCTGCAACATGAACACTCCCTGCACAATGAATTGATTTTAACCATCGATGCGAACGGAATTATCACGAGCATTTCGTCCCTTGAAAAAACACAAGGGAACTTTCAAAAAACAATACTTAAAAAACCTTTTCTCTCCCTATTTAATCATAATCAGAAACTGAATATTTCTAAATACTTCAATGAGGCAATTGCTGGAAATACCCAAGCATTCCAAACTTTTTTTCCCACGAAATCAGGCATTGTTTACAAACTAAATATTACAGCTCTCCCAATTGAATTATCCGGCGAAGTCAAAACTATCCTCTGCAGAATCCGTTATAAAAATATATATAAGGAAACGAAAAAACGGCTTCAAATAAATGAGGAAACAATCAGCGGCTTAGTCAATAACCCTTTTGTTGGAGTATGGCACTCTAACCTTGCAGTACAAAAGATGATTGTTTCAAGGGGGATTGAAACAATTAGCGGCTATTCCGCAAAAGAATTTCTGGCGGATCCGTTACTATGGCGAAAAAAAATCTGCCCGAATGATCTAGAAGGCTTAAAAAATAATGAGGAATCCATTTTATCCGGCATTCCTGTAAAACACCATTACAGAATTATTACGAGCACCGGCCAAGTCAAATGGGTAAAGGAAATAATTCTTTCAACTATCGACCCGCACGGCAAAATTATTTTTTTAGAAGGCATTGTCATTGATATCACGCCAAAGGGGGCAAAACACGTATTCCCTCAAATTGAAATGCCGTCTTCAACCGACAGGGACGGCGAAACGGCCTTCGTAAATGTTGATTTACATGGCAAACTTACAACAGTAAGCAGCGGCGCCATAAAGCTATCCGGTTATGCTGAGACAGAGTTATTGTCTATGTCATTTTTAGACCTGCTCCCAGCAGAAGAAAAGCTCCGCGTTACCCAATTTTTTAAAAATACAATTTTACATGGCGATGATATCCAAAATAGGATTATCACAATGATTCGAAAAGACGGCTCCCCTTTGAAGCTGAACGTAATCGGCTTGCCGATGCTTAAAGACGGGGAGATTACCGGATTATATGTCATTGCAAACGACTTATCTCCGCCCTTGCAGCTGAAAGAAAAACTGCTGCAATCTAAACAAGATTTTTATGAAAAATATAACGCAATAGACCTTGGAATCCTGCTTTCCGGCTATGACCACACGCAAGAAAATCCAAAAATTATAGAAGCGAACAGCTATGTCTGCAAGCTATTAAACTATTCTTATGAAGAATTATCGAACACGTCCCTTGATCAATTTATTTTGCCAAAAAACAATCCGATAAAGGCCTTTTTCCATTCAAAAAGAGAATATATTAACATAAGATCTGTCCTTCTGTCCAAGGATGGCAAAAAACTCCCTGTTCACCTGTACAATCACCTAACCTGCTGGGACAATCAACAGGTTATTTTAACGATTATTAAACAAATCGATGAACATCAGGACTTAAAAGAGCTGCAAGAGGACGTCGGCCAGCAATTGCGGATATTAATGGCCGAGATGAACATTAACACAGCTGAATTAGCCCAGCTAACCGGCCTGACAGCAGCTACCATTTCCAATTTAAGAACGGGAAAAGTGAAAAAGCCAAATATTGATACCGCCAGAAAAATCGCGGATGCTCTCGGGGTCGGCATAACTAGAATCTGGCCTGGCCTTGCGTATTAAATCTTTGAAATGATTCAAAGATAGTGCTCTCCCCGCGGCCCGCTAAATAATTATATACAGGAAAGCTAACATCATGCCTGCTGTATACATCAAGATGAAACAAATGGGAAAGGCGGGTCGAAATGGGCTTAGGATCAAAAAGGAAAGGCTACCGGGGAGAAGCGGAGTTTGCCAAATTGACTGAAGGCATAAGAGTCCCGCTATCGGGAAGCGCGAAGGAATTCAAGCACGACGTAATTCTTCCTAATGGCTGGTCAGTTGAGGTGAAAAGGCAAAAAACAGGATTTAAGACGATTTATGATTGGCTGGAAAAGAATAACCCAGATCTTATCGCCTGCAGGGCAGATCAAAAGCCATGGATTGTTATAATGAAGCTGGATAAGTTTTTGGAGCTGATAAGAAAATGAGGCACAAAGAAGTGTGATTCAGAGATGACCAATTGGTTTATATCACCACCAACAGGGAATAAAAATACTTCCCTGTTGGCGGAAGTTTACCTGTATTTTTATAATTTATTTCACTTAATTAATATCTTCACCTTGCCGATAAATGAAAAAGCGATTCCATTCTGCCCTTAACTCCCCTTCAAATTCTTCCGGGTTCAGGACAGCAATGTCGGCCCCCTCTAACATCTGTAATTCCTTCTGCAGCTGGGCAACATAGAGCTCTATCGTTTGTATGTTTTCTTTAGCGAACCGGAGTCTATATATAAGTTCAAACAAGATTAGTTTGTTATTGGAATTAATCAATACGGGTTCTCCTCTAATATGTATTTTCGGATATTTCTGTATCTATTCTTAAAATATTCTTCTATATATTTTTAATTGTAATCTCCCATGGAATTGGTTTCAACGCCCAAAAATATACAAATGGTTGCAAAAATCATTTGTAATATATGTCTATATATGAAAAAATAAAATGAACCTCAGCTCTTTAAATTACTCCAAAATAACTTGGCGATACGTTCCCAGCTAAAGAAGCCTTTAACGCGCGCTTGCTCTTCAAGAGTAACAGCTTGATATTGTGGTTCAAATGCTTCTAATAGCTTTTCTGCAAGTCGATCCTTATCGTCCAGTTTTGGAACAAAGACTGCTAAATCATTAAACCATCTGCGATAATGGGGATTATCAAGGCAAATAGGACGTGGCCCGCACATCAATCCATTTAACATCGGCAGGAGCATATTGCTTTAAATATGTTTCAATGCGGTGAATAGATTTTCCCCGATACGGATAAGTTTAAAGTATATTTTCATGTACGTTTTCCCGCTTTCTTTTAAAAAGGCTGTGTTAAACGTTAGTGTTGATACCCCCCCTTCTTTTTGGAGGTGGAGAGTGTTCCCAGCCGTGTGTAGTAACGCTCAGGGCCTAACTTTGCCTCGTCCAAAGGAAAACTAGAGGGAGAAAGTGAGTGCAGGTTGCGATTTATCCTGCATAGCCGTGATGTACAGACGTACGTGATATAAAAATCAACATTGGCCTTTAACAGAGCCTTTAAAAAAGAGCAAAATACATATGGATCAGCACCATACATGATTTGCCCTTTTCAATAGTTTTAAAGCTTACAGCAAAAAAATTCAAGTACGCCAAAAACCTTTACAATTTGATTTCCTTCCTCATCTTTCCCGCACCTTGCAAAATGAAAGTTTTTTATTTCCGAGATAAAGCAGGCAACACGCTGCAGCGCGCACTCTTCACAGGAAAACGCTGCTGTAATGTCCATACATATTTTGTCTTTCTTGCATATAGCTGCTTTGCGTTTCTCCTTGCGGCAGGAGCGAAGATTCGACAATCCAATCCGAACAGGAATGCAGCCGGTTAACCTTACTTTCTTAACCGCAATCGGCCCGCACATTAAATCACGTTCTCCCAGGCATGGGTTCTTAATTACAGGATTTAATATGAGGCAAGGTTCCCCTTTATGCTGCAGCCCTCCTAAGTTGAATATGATTTGCGGGCATGTATGCTTTGTTATTTCTAAATCAGGCGGGATCGTGATTTCTGTGCAAAATGTGGCACTTTTATGATCAACGCGGTCGCATTTGCATTCTGGAATCTGAATATGCTGCGGGGGCAGCTTATGATAAGGCTGGTACATTCCGTTTCTCATCCAAAATAACTCCTCCTTTCTTTATTATGTTATGAAATGAAAAATGCTATGTTCATCATAAAAACATATATGGGTACACTACAAATAAAAAATAGGAATTCCTTAAAGCAAGGAATTCCTATTTTGGCTCGGCAATTTACCGGATAGGATAACCGGTACTATCGCGCTTACGGGCAATCAAATGTAAGCGTACCGGAAACGACAACCCCAGTGCCAGTGAAATGAGTCGTATACGTAATATCAAACAAGTCACAGAAGTCTTCTGGACAAACTGCTGCACCTGGACATGCAAA
>JBHGUR010000084.1:0-14391 GCA_048976805.1 Ectobacillus sp.
GCAAAGGATTGCAAATGTCGGGCAATCGAGATGGCAAATAGCCATTTCTTGTCCGAGGGCGATTCATCCCCCACCTATCGCTGGGCTTCGCCCTTCACGCGATTGAGGAGGGGGTGTTCTCGCCTATTTTTTCGATAAAATGAAATCCCTCTGCTTTAGTTTGCCAAACAACGCTCCATTATAACATGATTTTTCCTCTATTTGTCCAATTTGCCAAATTTCCATATAATAAAGATAGACTCTACGATGGAGGTGTTTTTTATGGCAAAAGAAAGCTCTTTCGATATTGTATCGCAAGTCGAAATGCCTGAGGTAACAAACGCGGTAAACCTTGCGTTAAAAGAAATTCAAACACGCTATGACTTTAAAGGAAGCAAAAGCAATATTACGCTAGAAAAAGAAGAGCTTATGCTCGTTTCCGACGATGAATACAAGCTTGGCCAATTAAAGGATGTATTGTTAAGCAAGCTTGTGAAACGCGGCGTGCCGATTAAAAATATGGAGTATGGAAAAATCGAAAATGCCTCCGGCGGCACAGTGCGCCAGCGCGTTTCTTTAAAGCAGGGCATTGATAAGGACAATGCGAAAAAAATCAACACTATCATTAAGGACTTGAAGCTGAAAGTAAAAAGCCAGGTACAAGATGATCAAATCCGTGTATCCGCGAAAAGCCGCGATGATCTGCAGGCGGTAATCGCTGCAATTCGCCAAGCGGACCTGCCGATCGAAGTACAATTCATTAACTATCGCTAAGAAAAGCGGAATCGTCTCGTTCAGGCGTTGCCAGCTAAACAAAAGAAAAGCGAATCCGGCTCGTTCAGACGCAGAAGCTAGACAATCCAGAAAAGCGAAACCAGCTGGATTATGGAGCAAACTCGCCGGATTCCGGTAAAAGAGAACAGGGTGTCCTCATTTGGACACCCTGTTGTTTTATTATTTCGCAGAAACTGTTTGCTTTTGTACAGGCACGGATACTGTTCCGTTTTTCGGAAGCGTTACTTCTTCTCCATACACTTTTAGTTTTAAATCAGGCCCTTCATATTGCGTTAACGTTACCTCTTCCTTCGTTACCGCCACTTTAAAGTTATGGCCGCGGTACACAATGTTAAAGGAATAGCTGTTCCACACGGACGGAATGAATGGGCTGAACGATAACGACTCATTAAATGTTCTCATGCCCGCAAAGCCTTGGACAATCGCTAACCAAGAACCTGTCATGCTTGTAATATGCAAGCCATCCTCTGTATCGTTATTATAATTATCAAGATCTAAACGAGCTGTTCTGTTATACATTTCATACGCTTTCTCTTCCATGCCAAGCTCTGCCGCCAAAATAGAGTGAATGCATGGAGACAAGCTGGATTCATGCACTGTCATCGGCTCATAAAACTCATAGTTGCGGCGTTTCTCTTCCATCGTGAAACGGTCGTTTAAGAAGTAAATGCCTTGCAGTACGTCCGCTTGCTTAATGAAGCAGCTGCGCAAAATTTTATCCCAGGACCATTTTTGATTTAACGGTCTGTCTTCTGCCGCCAATGTATCAACCGTACGCAAATCTTTGTCAAGGAACGTATCGTGCTGTACGAACACGCCTAACTCCTCATCGCACGGATAGTACATTTTGTTTACGATCTCTTGCCACTTGTTCAGCTCTTCTTCTGTAATGCTTAAACCGGCAATTCGCGCGCCATGGCCTGTTTCTTTTAAATATTTTACTGTTTCTAGCGTATACTCCAACGTCCATGCCGCGATTAAATTTGTATACCAGTTGTTATTTACGTTATTTTCATACTCGTTCGGCCCAGTAACACCGTGTATCATATACACATCTTTCTTTTTATTGTAATGAACGCGGTCTGCCCAAAAACGGGAAATTCCTGTCAGCACATCGATGCCATATTCATGTAAATATGCTTTATCACCTGTATAATTTACATAATTGTATACCGCATATGCAATGGCGCCGTTACGGTGAATTTCTTCGAACGTAATTTCCCATTCATTATGGCATTCAATGCCTGTAAATGTCACCATTGGGTATAACGCGCCTTTTAAGCCTTGCTTGCCGGCATTCACATATGCTTCTGGCAGTTGATTATGGCGGTAAACAGCGAGATTGCGCGCCACTTCCGGTTTAGCTGTAGCCAAATATAACGGAAGTGCGTACGCTTCTGTATCCCAATACGTGGCGCCGCCGTATTTTTCGCCGGTAAAACCTTTTGGACCAATATTCAATCTTGCATCTTCACCATAATAAGTAGAGAACAATTGGAATAAGTTAAAGCGGATTCCTTGCTGTGCTTCGTCATCCCCTTGAATTTCAACATCGGCGATTTCCCAGCGTGCAAGCCAGCCCTGTTTATGCTCATTTAAGATTGCTTCATAGCCTTTTTCAAGATTGCGCGCCAGCACCTCTTTTCCTTTTTCAACAAGCACGGTACGGTCATAATCGCGATCTGTCGTTACAGCTACATATTTATAAAGGGCAACCGTTTGTCCTTTTGCGGCTGCTACTTCAATTACATTTTCTACATATTCATCTTTACTGCTCGCACTTACGCCCTTCACTGCACCGTCAACAGCTACTTTCATTGTTGCAGCAACTTCAAATGTCGGCGTTCCAAATGGATTATCCTTAGTGCGCATCACTAAGGAGCCTTCATACTCCTTCACATCTTTGCTTACCTCTGTCCAGAAATCTTCATCATAGTTGGAATCCTCGTTGCGCACATCGCCGTCCATATAAGGAATAAAGGTAATTGTGCCATCATAGTTTAACGGAGTTGCCGTATACTTAATAACCGCTAGCTCACTATCCGCAACGGATAAAAAGCGCACAACCTCAAATTTTGTTTCTTTTCCCGCTTGATTTATCGTAAACTTACGAGTCAATACGCCGTGCTGCATATCAAGCTCACGATAAAACTCCGTTACATTAGCTTTATATAAGTCTACTTCTTCCCCATCGACAAACATGCGAATGCCAATATAGTTAATAGAGTTGATTACTTTTCCAAAGTAATCTGGATAACCGTTCTTCCACCAGCCTACACGCGTTTTATCAGGGAACCAAACGCCGGCAATATATGAACCGCGATGATAATCGCCAGAATACGCTTCCTCAAAGTTTCCACGCATCCCCATATGCCCGTTTCCTAAGCTAGTCATACTTTCTGCGAGGCGATTGTCTTCTTTGTGCAACTGTGTTTCAACAATTTTCCAAGCATTGATTTCGAATAATCTTTTCATTTGTCTCACCTATTCCTACAATTTTTTGTACGCAACCGTTTGCACTAACAAAGGTACCAGCTATGCTAAAAAGTGCATAGCTGATCTGTTTCTAATTCCTTGCACGTTTGCCGTTTAATGATTTTATACGGTACAATAATGCTCTTAGAAGACATTACCGGTGTTTCAATCTTTTCAATTAAGCTTTTGGCGGCTTCATAGCCTAGCTGGAAAATGCGCACATCAACCGATGTCAGCGGCGGATAGGCAATTTCCGCAAAGATTACGTTGTTAAAGCTAATAACCGATACATCGTCCGGTACACTATACCCTTTTTCCGAGAGTGTGCTTAACACCCCTAAGGCCATTAAATCATCCGTTACGACGATAGCGGTTGGAGGCTTTTCAAGGGACATAAGCTGTTCGACAGCTTCCTGCCCTCCCTCACGCAAAAACTCCATATAAAACACATATTCCTCAGGCAACTCCAAATCCGCAAGCTTCATGGCCTCTTTAAAGCCAGCAAGCCGCTCTTTCGTTACCATCAAGTCCGGGCTTCCTCCGATAAAAGCAATTCGTTTATGGCCAAGCGAGATTAAATATTGTGTCACTTCACGGCCGGCCGAGTAGTTATCGTTATCGACATACGTTACTTCTTCACTCGTATGATGCGGCTTTCCGATCAATACGAACGGAAAGTTTTGCTCAGTTAAATACTCGATTACCTTATCATTGATACGAGAATAAAGAACGACGATACCGTCTACACGCTTTCCTTGAACCATTTTTACAACGCCTTCATAAATCTCCTGCTCCGTTTCCCCTGTTGACATATATAAGGAATAATCCTTTATATGGGCAAACGAGCTGATGCCGCGCATAACTTCCGGGAAGAATGGATTTTGAAACGATTTATTTGCTGAGCTCGGCATAACAAGGCCGATCGCCTGTGTCATCTGATTAGCTAAGCTTCTTGCATTTACGTTTGGATGATAACCAAGCTCATCCATAATTTTCCGGACGCGTTTTTTCGTTTTTTCGCTAATGCGCGGACTGTTTGCAATTACGCGAGATACGGTGGATGGTGCGACATTAGCTTTCTTCGCAACATCCTTGATAGTAATAGCCATTCACACCATCCTTTCATTTATCAATTTAATCGCTTTCATTATACCATTAAACATACAAAAACCTGATTATTCTTGCAAAAAAATTTGATTTTTTTCCACAATTCTATCGTCACAATATTTTCACTACTTCGCACAGTAATAGATGCAGGCGCAGTTTCGTTTTCGATAGAGTATGCATATATTTTTTTGTATATATTTTCCTGGTTTCTGCTTTACTTAATATTTCTCTTGCTTCTTTTCTTTGCTATTATGATAAAAATTATAAAAAGAACATATACGCCAATTAGCGCGGAAATGAAAGGAATATTTAAGCCTGTCTTTTTTGCCAACGCATATACATTTGCTTTTTCACGGTCAATGACAAGGTCGTAGCCATCCTTTGTCGAGCGTACAAGGTCATCCTCTAAAAGGCCGCGCAGCTCCTTATTTGCTGCCAGCTGCTCATTTGTTAAATGTATTTTTTGCGTCTTTGTCGTATTGTTAATGGCAATTACGATTGCTTCATCCTTATAAACGCGTTTAAAAATGCTCATCCCGCTATCATCATATAGCATTTCAAACGTGCCGCGCCGCAATGCCGGCAGTTCATTGCGCAGCTCTCCAAGCTTTGAAATATACTTTAGGAATTTATCATCCGTCTTAAAGTCCATTAAACGGCGGTTGTCAGGATCTTCTCCCCCGTCTAGGGCGATTTCCGTTCCGTAATACATAATCGGGATGCCCGGAGATGTAAATAAATACGCCAGCGCCAACTTCAAGCGTGCCGGAGGGTAATATTTATTCTCCTTCGCGACGCGGGTAAAACGTTTTACATCATGGTTATCAAGAAACGTCCCTAACATGTACGGCCGCTTATAAAAATGCTCATCCCGTTTCCATTCGTTATATAAACGTCCGGCGGAAACATTCGGCTTGCTGAACGCCTCCGTTATTTCCTTTTGATACAGGAAGTTTAAAAACGTATCAATTCCTGTCTCTTCATAAGCTGCTATGTATGTCGGATCATCATCCAACACCTCCGCCATTAAAAAGAAATCTTTCTTCAATGCTTTTATTTCTTTTGCAAAATCCGCCCAAAATTGCTTCGGCACATGCTTTGCCGCATCTAAGCGAAAACCGTCTACATCCGTTTGCTTAATCCACCATTTTGCATTATCGATCAAAAAACGTGTTACATCCGGATTTTCATGATTTAAATCCGGCAGGCCCGCTAACCAGCCATTTTCTACCTCTGTTTGGTTGTTCCAATTTAAAATCGGCGCATTTTCATGATACCAATTCTGTTTGGACGGATCGTTCAGCCACGGGTGCTTGTACCCGGTATGATTGGCGACGAAATCCAAAATGACCTTCATATCGCGCTTATGCGCTTCAGCCGTAAGCTGCTTCAAATCCTTCATTGATCCGAAATGCTCTTCGACCTTGAAGAAATCCTTAGGCCAATAGCCGTGATAGCCACCGTCTTCATTATCGGCGACCGGCGTCAGCCAAATTGCGGTAAAGCCCATATCTTGAATATAATCAAGACGTTTAATAATCCCTTGCAGGTCGCCCCCGTTATAAGACTTTAAGTCGTTCGGATTGACTTTATGGTCGTTCTTCATATCCCCATTGTTGAAGCGGTCGACCATAATAAAATAAATCATCTCATCTTGCCAGCTTTTTTCTTCTTTTTCAGCCGCCTGCGCAGGCAGTCCATAAAAAAGAAGAAACGGGATTAGCAATAGTGTCATCACTCTCTTGCGCATCTCCGTCCCTCCTTCTCCCCCTACTATTCTTAGCCTTTCGTACCTCCAGCAGTTAGACCGGAAATGAAATACTTTTGTAATGACAAGAATAGTATAGCAATTGGAACTGCGATTAGAACAGACCCTGCCGCAAATTTTGTAAATTCATTGCCGAATTGCTTTGCAACTAGGTCGTACAATCCAACTGCCAGCGTATATTTCTCTTCAGATCGAATTAAAATTTTAGCCAAGATAAAATCGGTGAACGGTCCGATGAAGTTAAACAATGCGACTACGGCAACAATCGGTTTGGCAAGCGGCATAATAATTTGCAGGAAGATGCGAAAATGCCCTGCCCCATCCATGCGCGCCGACTCGTCCAATTCTTTTGGAATTGTATCCAAATAGCCCTTCATCAACCATGTGTTCATCGGAATAGCTCCGCCGATATAGATTAAAATCAATCCTAAATGCGTATCAATTAAGCCTGTTAGCTGCGCCAAGATGAAGAGCGCGATTAGCGCAGAAAAGTTTGGAATCATTTGCAGTACAAGGAACGTAAGCAAGCCGTTTTTGCGCCCTACAAAGCGGTAACGAGAAAACGCATATGCCGTAAAGCTAATCGCAAGAACAGAAAAGAACATCGTCGCCAAACAAATTTTTAGCGTGTTCCAATACCATAACAAATAATCGCTTTGTGATGAATCAAACAGCTCTGCGTAATGTCTAAGCGAAGCGTTTTTCGGAATCATGCTTGAACCCGATAAGCTGTCTCCCGGATTAAAGGAGGAGCCGATAATCCAGATGACAGGGTATAGTACAATAGCCGACATAATGAAAATGACTAAATACGATAATGTAAGCCGAATTATTTTTTCTGTTTTTAAGTTCATATTACATCATATCCTCTTCTTGGAATGATTTTGTTCTCTTGAATTGCCACAATGCTACAGTAATAACGACGGTAGATAGAAGCAGCGTAATTGCGGCCGCTTTGCCGTATTGCGAAGATGTCATCGTTAAGTTGTAAATCCAAGAGATTAAAATATCTGTTGAACCCGCGTTTTGCCCAGGCACTGCCGGACCGCCGCCGTTGAATAAGTAAATGATGTTAAAGTTATTAAAGTTAAACGTATATTGCGTAATTAAAATCGGAGCTGTTGCGTATAAAACAAGCGGCAATGTAATTTTTGTAAACTTCTGCCAAATTGTTGCTCCGTCGATTGTAGCAGCTTCATACAAATCCGCTGGAATCGATTGCAATATCCCGGTAACCATTGAGAAGATGAATGGGAAGCCGAGCCATGTTTGCAGCAAAATAACGGCTGTTCTCGTCCAAAATGGATCTGTCATCCATGGTTTAGGATCGATTCCAAGCATAGCTAGCACTTGATTGTTAATTGCACCAAAAGATTCATTAAACATCCCTGCAAATACGAGAATAGAAACGAACGCAGGAACCGCCCAAGGTAAAATGAAGATTGTGCGGATAATTGCTTTTCCTTTTAAATCTGGCTGATTTACCAGGATTGCAAGGAAGATGCCAAGAGCTACTTGCAATGTTGTTGCAGTAAACGTCCAAACAATTGTCCAGCCTAATACGCTCAAGAACGTATCGCGCCAAGTCGGCATTGTAAACAGTTCCACAAAGTTTTGGAGCCCTACCCAATCTACTAATTTAGCAGGCGGGGAATGATACAGATCGTAGTTTGTAAATCCTAAAAGAACGACGAAAATGATTGGGAAGATTACTACAAATACAAGCAAAATAAAGCCCGGTGTAATCATTAAATACGGAAAGCCGTTGTCGATTAAATTTTGATATTGCTCTTTAACCGAGCTTAGCGGCAATCCTAAATCGCGCTTTCTTCCATTCGTATAAGCGTCTCTTAAATTAAACGCGTAAATTGCCAACCCAAAAGCGGTAACAATAATAGCCAAAATCCCTTTTACCAATAAGAAGACGGAGTGATCACGCGGCACTTCTTCACCTAACGTGACGATACCCCACAAGCCCATGTTTAACAAATCTCCAAATGCAATAAAAAAGGCTGCTGTTAAAATAAATAGGATAACTCCTTTTAAAACCTGGCGGTTATATAACTGTCCAAGCCCGGGAATAATCGACAAAAGCGCTGCTGTTTTTGCATGCTTTGTGCCATTTGCAGCTGTAGGACGTGCAATGTTTTCCATAATTCTGGGTTCCCCCTTCTCTACTCATTACCCTCTATCGAATAGGCATTTGTACCCCTTTAGGGAGGGGTACAAATGAATTGAGTTTTCTATTACTTCTTTTTGCCGTGGTTTGTTTTAATATTTGTTTCAATTTGCTTCACAGCTTCATCTAACGCTTTCTTAGAATCAGCTTTGCCAGTTACGATATTTTGCAATGCGCTTGCAGCCGGTGCCCATACCTCGCCCATTTCTGGAATGTTAGGCATTGGTGTTGCATATTGAGATTGTTCTGCAACCGCTTTCGCACCTTCGTCAGTAAGTCCATCCATTACAGTTTTAACAGGCGGGATTTCTTTTGTTTTTTCATAACGAACTTTAGAGTTTTCTTCGTTTGTAATATAATCGATAAATTTAGTTGCCAGCTCTTGCTTTTTAGAGTAAGCAGATACATGATATCCTTTTACTCCCAAGAACGTCTTTACATGTTCGCCGTTTGGAAGCGTTGGCATTGCCGTTACGCCGTAATCAATACCCGCGTTTTTGTAGCCTTGGAACGCCCATGGGCCATTCATAACGGAAGCTGCTTTTCCTTCATTGAATAAAGCATCTAACGCTGCGCCACCATTTTCACCGATGATGCCTTTCGGGAATAAGTTTTCTTTATACCATTTTGCGATATAATCAGCACCTTTTACAGCGCCTTCATTATTTAACTCTACTTTTGTCGGGTCTAGGTTTGTAGCCTCCCCGCCAAACACAGAACCGCCCATACCGGCCATGACACCGTTTGCAAAGTAGAAGTTATCCCATAATGCCAAGAAGCCGTACTTATCGCCTTTTGTAAAGCCTTTAGAGAAGCTATATACATCTTCCATTGTTTTTGGAGCTTCCGGCATTAATTTTTTGTTATAAATGAATACAGGCGTTTCGATCGCTTTTGGTAAACCGTACAATTTGCCTTGGAATGTTTCTGCATTCATTGAAACGTCTGCAAAACGATCTTTTACAGATTGGTCAACCTTCAATTCGGAAATCAATCCTTCTGTAACCGCTCCTCCGATTTGGTCATGCGGGATTGTAATAACATCCGGGCCTGTACCAGCAGGGCCGTCAAGGCGCAGTTGCTTTAATTGGTCAGTTGTTCCAAGCTCCTTAATTTTAACTTTTACCTTGTTCTCTTGCTCAAACTTCTTAACAGCATCTTCAATTCCGTTTACCTTGTCCTTATCTTCCCATACGACAAGCGTGTTGCTGTCCGCTTTGGAATCTTTCGCTTTAGACGCTTTGTCGCCTTCTTGCGGTCCGCATGCCGCTAGCATACTGATTGTTAAAGCAGGTACAGTTAATAACGATAACGCTTTCACTTTTTTCATAGGTGTAACCCCTCTCCTAAAGAATTAGATTAGTATACGAAAGTAGTTCAAACGTTTGCACAAATTCCGCAAACCCTCGTGGGATTAATGGAAACGTTTGCACCCTTCATGTCCTTATTATACAATCGCGAATCTTTTTTATTCAACACTTTTTTTAGGAATTACGATTCGAAATTTGTCTAAATTAAGAAAAATCCCTATATTTGTACTCTCTTATCCTCCTAAAACCAGCACTGCGCGGCTTCTTCCCTCCTCTCATTTCTTTTTAAATACATAATTGCAATTGACTTTATATCACTCAAATAATAACCTAAATAAAAAGAGCAACCGATTGCTCCTTAATAATGGCAAGGAGGAGAAAGTATTGTTAAAAGAAGCTATTTATCATCGTCCGAAAAACAATTTTGCATACGCTTACGACAAAGAAACGCTGCACCTTCGCTTACGCACAAAGAAGAATGATGTTGAAAAAGTAACTCTCATTCATGGCGATCCGTACATGTGGGAAGACGGAGCTTGGCAATATGAAAAAACCGAAATGAAGAAAACGGCAACGACCGAGCTGTTTGATTATTGGTTTATTGCTATAAAGCCCGATTTCCGCCGCTTCCGTTACGGATTTGAATTATCTAGCGGCAATGAAACTATCATTTATACAGAAAAAGGTTTTTTTGACGAAGTTATTACAGATGACAATGCCGCTTACTTCTGTTTTCCATATTTAAATCCGGAAGATGTGTTTGAGCCGCCTGCCTGGGTGCGCGATACAGTTTGGTACCAAATCTTTCCGGAACGCTTCGGCAACGGCAATCCCGCTAACGACCCAGAAGACGCATTGCCATGGGGCAGCGAGGAACCAACGCCAACAAACTTCTTTGGCGGTGATTTCGAAGGCGTAATCGAGCATATCGACCATCTTGTCGAGCTGGGCGTGACCGGTTTGTACTTTACCCCAATCTTCAAAGCAACAACAAACCATAAATATGATACAGTCGATTACATGGAAATCGATCCGCAATTCGGGGATAAAGAAACATTTAAACGCCTCGTCCAGGTTTGCCATGAAAACGGTATCAAGGTCATGCTTGATGCTGTATTTAATCATAGCGGCTTCTATTTCCCGCAGTTTCAGGATGTGCTAGAAAAAGGAGAAGCTTCCCAATACAAAGATTGGTTTTACATTTGGGATTATCCGGTGCAAACAGAACCGAAGCCAAATTACGATACATTCGCCTTTACTCACATGATGCCAAAATTAAATACGGCTCATCCGGAAGTGCGTGAATATTTACTAGAGGTCGGCCGCTATTGGGTCAGGGAATTCGATATCGACGGCTGGCGCCTTGACGTGGCAAACGAAGTATCCCATGATTTCTGGCGCGAATTCCGCAAAGAAGTAAAAGCGATTAAACCGGATGTGTATATTTTAGGCGAAATTTGGCACGATTCTATGCCGTGGCTGCAAGGCGACCAATTTGACGCAGTTATGAACTATCCTTACACAAACGCTGCGATCCAGTTCTTTGCTAAAAATGCCATTACCGCACAGGAATTTGCGTACAAAACAACGGATGCGCTTCTTATGTATCCGGAAAACGCAACGGAGGTTGCCTTCAACCTGCTCGGAAGCCATGACACGCCGCGCATTTTGACTGTATGCCAAGAGAATAAAGAGAAAGTAAAGCAATTATTCACATTCCTTCTGTCTTCCCCGGGCGCTCCTTGTATTTATTACGGAGACGAAATCGGCATGGCGGGGGAAATGGATCCCGGCTGCCGTAAATGCATGATTTGGGCAGAAGAAGGACAAGACAGAGAGCTATTTTCCTTCCTCCAGCAGCTAATCCGCCTGCGCAAAGATCTCCCTGCATTTGGAAATCGCGGCTCTATCCACTTTATTGCAGCGGATAATGACACGAATTGCGTAATGTACACGAAAACATATAAAAACGAAACATTATTGTTTGCATTTAACAACTCCGACGAAGAGATTGCTGTCGATGTTCCATTTGATTTAAAAGGCAAAAAGGTAACTAACCTTTTAACCGGCACAGAGTTTGCACAAGAAGCAAAAAAAGCGAAGCTTACAATCAGCCCGAATGGGTATGTTATATTACAATTCTAATTGGAAACATTGTTACACACATTATACCGCTAAAAAGCAACCGGTTCGGTTGCTTTTTATTTCCCTTTCCCTTCCCGCTGCGTCATTCTTCTATACACCTGCGGACTCATCCCTTCTTTTTTGCGAAACATCCGCGAAAAGTACGTTTCATCTTGAATGCCTACTTGCTTTGCGATGCTTTTTACCTTCTCGTTTGTCGTCTCAAGAAGCCGCTTCGCCCGGGAAATCCGTATCTCATTCAAATATTGGAGCGGGCTGATCCCCATCGTTTTTTGCATGCAGCGCGTAATATAATCAACATGATAATGCAGCTGCTCGGCGATATCCGCCATCTTTACCTCCTCTGTGTAATGCTGGCCAATGTAGGCGGCTGCCTGCTCGCTTACCTTTTCTGCCGCACTCGGAATCGCCAAGGCTTCTTTTTGTAAAAGCAACAAAAACCGATAAAACAAAAGCGGCTGCCGCAGTTTTTCCTCAATCGATATAGAATCCCCAGCCTGTACGAGCTCTTCTAGCAACCGCTCCCCCAATTCCCTATTTTGCAACATACCATATTGCGGAATTCGCAGCAAAAAGACAGCCGGCTCCGTAAACGTTTCCTCCTCTATCAACACGTCCGTCCAGCTGAAGCTATGCTTTTCAGACAAGGTCAGCGGCTTCTCCGCCTGAAAATGAAACCAGTAAAAATGGGTATTTTCCCCACATTCTCTATAGCCGAAATGCTCCAGCCCCGGAACCAGGATAAGATACTCGCCTTCTTTCACCTCATACTCCTGCCCAGCCTCATTCATATACAGCGTTCCTTTTTGTACGTACAAACAGTCAAACACCGTATAATTGCGCCGAAAATGTTTTCTTCCCTTTCGAAACGTTCCTCTGCCGCTTTTAATAAAAGTTGGAAACGGCGGAACATCAAACTCCAATATTTTCATTTTCCTCACCTAAAAAGTCGTTTTTATCCTGTTTATTTCGGTTCATTCTCTTTTTATTATATCAACCTGCTTATAAACTAAGTAAAGTGCAAAAGTCGTTTTTAGTAAAGGAGTTGTCCCAACAGTGAAGGAAACAACTAAAAAGATCTCCTTATTTATGTTAACGTGGCCTATCTTTATTGAAGTTCTTTTATATATGCTGATGGGAAACGCGGATACTTTGATGCTTAGCCAATATTCCGATGAATCCGTTGCGGCTGTCGGCGTAGCCAATCAAGTGTTAAACATCATAATCGTTATGTTCGGTTTTGTCACAACCGGAACCGCTGTCCTCATCGCCCAGCACATTGGGGCGAAAGAAATGCGCAGCGCAAAGGAAGTTGCGATTATTTCCTTGGCAGCTAATGCTATTTTTGGTCTTATCACCAGTTTATTGCTCGTTATATTTTGCCGCCCGATTTTAGAAGCAATGGGACTTGACCAACAATTGATGCCGCGGGCGGAAGCATTCATGAAAATCGTAGGCGGCTTTTCTGTTGTGCAGGCTCTAATCATGACGGTGGGAGCCATTTTAAGAAGCAACGGTTACACACGGGATACGATGGTCGTTACAATCGCCATGAACATTTTAAATGTTATTGGCAACTACTTTGTTATTTTCGGCCCGTTCGGTTTTCCTATCCTAGGGGAGGCCGGAGTTGCTTGGTCTACCTCTATTAGCAGAATAATTGGTCTTATCTTCGTTTTATATTTGCTATTTAGAAGAACCGGAAACTTGTTTGCGAATATGTCCCTCGCAAAGCTTCCGCACGTTCATTTGCGAAACCTGCTGAAAATCGGCATTCCGTCAGCAGGAGAACATTTATCCTATAACGCTTCGCAAATTGTAATTACGTATTTCATCACCATGCTCGGTACACAAGCTTTAACAACGAAAGTATACGCCCAGAATTTGACGATGTTTATTTTTTTATTCGGCGTTGCCGTCAGCCAAGGGCAGCAAATTATCACCGGTCAGCTTGTAGGCGCCGGGCGGTTTGAAGAAGCCTATAAAAGCTGCTTGCGCGCATTGAAGATTTCCATCGTTATTGCTATTGCAATGTCTATCTCATTCTCTTTATTCCGCGAGCAGCTGTTTTCTATATTTACCCACAACCCAAGCATTATCCAAACCGGCAGCCTGTTGATTTTGCTTACATTAATTTTGGAGCCCGGACGGACCTTTAACTTAATCATCATCAGTTCCCTCCGAGCTGCAGGCGACGTGAAATTTCCTGTTTATATGGGAATTTTATCGATGTGGGGAGTAAGCATTCCTGTCGCTTATATTTTCGGCATTCATTTCGGCTTCGGATTAGTTGGCGTATGGATCGGCTTTATCGCGGATGAATGGCTGCGCGGATTGTTAATGCTCTGGCGCTGGCGCTCGCGCGTATGGGAATCCAAATCCTTCGTTGCTTCCCAACCCGCTTCTTAGACAGTAATTATAGCTAAAAAACCTCAAGTCAAAGGGCTTGAGGTTTTTATATTTTTTAGATGTAAAACCGTTCTCTTTAGAAGAAGGCTGTGTTAAACGTTAGTGTTGATATATAACCCTTTTTTAGAGGGGGAGAGTGCTCCCAGCCGTGTGCAGTAACGGTCAGGGCCTAGTTTGGCCTCGTCCAAAGGAAAACCAGAGAGAACATGAGTGCTGGCTGCGAT
>JBHGUR010000085.1:0-93647 GCA_048976805.1 Ectobacillus sp.
GAACATATGTTCATTATACCAAGATATGGGATATGAGACAATGGGTAGGCTGTCGCCTACCGAAATTCATCTCCCCCTTATCGTTGGGCTACGCCCTTCACACGATTGAAGAGGGAGACTTCTTTCGGAATATGTTAAAAATAAGAGGAGTTGAATAATGGAGCATTTATTCGTTTACCCATTGAGGGATATTCCCCTTGTAGCGTTGGCGCTCATGGCTGCGTTATCGGTCCATGAGTTTGCCCACGCATATGTCGCTTATAAATTTGGAGATCCGACCGGAAAAAAGCAGGGGCGCTTAACATTGTCGCCGCTGGCGCATTTGGATCCGATCGGCACGCTTGCTATTTTTCTATTAGGCTTTGGCTGGGCGCGGCCGGTGCAGGTGAATCCATATTTCTTTAAAAAACCGCGCCTGGCTGGTATTCTAGTTTCTATTGCAGGGCCGCTCAGCAACCTGCTGCTGGCGATTATTGGGCTGGCTATCGTTTATGCATTTGCCGTTTGGGGGCTTGCCGAGCTGATTCCGGAAGCGGTGGGAAAAACGCTGTTTCGGTTTTTTGAGCTATTCATCGGCTTGAACATTGTACTATTCGTGTTCAATCTGCTCCCGCTGCCGCCGCTGGACGGCTATCGTGTTGTGGAAGATATGATGCCGGCGCACATCCGGGCAAAAATGACGAATTTTGAAAATTACGGCGCTATTCTTTTCTTGATCCTTGTGATTACACCGCTTGACCGCTATACAATCCAGCCGATTTTTCAAGTTGTAGTCCCGTATGTGTCGGGGATATTGCAAAGTATAATTGCCCCGCTTTTTGGAATATAAAAAATGATGGCTGATAGGAGGGTATGAAATGGAAGAACAACCAAAGAAGAAGGTTATCGGTTTTAATATTATTAAGAATGATTCAACAAGCGGGCATGGCGGCTTTGGGGTTGGCGCGCTTAGCTTGGAAAATGTGTCCCCAGTGATTGTGGATGTAACGGAAGGGACGGCATTTGTTGATATGGGCGCGATGCACGCGCGCAGCGTGGTGGAAAAGGGCATTAAGTTTCTTCCTAACAAAGAAGAGGTTCCAAATGGAAAGCCGTATTGGCTTGTGTGGGTAACGATTGAAAGAGCAGAGCAGGGCCCTTATTACGCGGGGGTAACGGCTTGTGAGATGACAGTCGACCGCGAAATCCGCCGCGGGTATAAATCGCTTCCGGAGCATGTCAATAAAATGGATAAATCGTTAAAGCGCCATATTATCGTCGACCATATGGATGCATCGTCCAAAAAAGTGCTGGTAGACTTTTTAAAGCAGCACGATAGCGGGATGTGGGAGCGTTCTAGCGATAAGCTGAAACAGGAACTGCAAGCAAGCGAATAAAGGAAATTTCTCCCTTGAGAAATGAAGGGAATTCCAGTAAACTAAAGTCAAGCCTGTCTACAGGAAAAACTAGGACACGAAAAGCCCCTGCATGCTGCAGGGGCTTTTCGCTGTTACCAAGGAAAATATCGCTTCCACCAGCCGTTTTTCTCATCCGCTTTTCCTTTTATTTTAATCGTATTGAAATCTTCCTTCCCATCCAAATGCTCCATGCAATACTCCGTCGGTTCGGTTCCTTTTACAAAATACATTTTCACGGAAACCGGGCAGCCTTTTGAGGCGATTTTCCCGTTTTCCGGATTAATATTTAATGCCACTACTCCGTCAGGCTTTTTAAAATCTTTCTTCGGTCTGTCTTCTAATCCTTTTTCCATTACCTCCGCCCAAATATCCTTCGAATAGCGCTGTTCGGCAGGATTCGTTATATTCTTGCCTTCATCATAGCCGACCCAGACGCCGGTTACGAGCTGCGGCGTAAAGCCAATCATCCAGCTGTCTGTTTTCGTTGAACCTGATTTGCCCGCATAAGGGCGCGTCAATTTATTAATGACGGCTTGGCCTGTGACAGCCGCATATCCGCTCAGCTTTTTGTTGAACATGCCCGTCATCATTTTATTCATGACAAATACGGTATTCGGGTCAAGTACTTGCTTCCGTTCTAAATGCGCGTCGTACAAAACAGTTCCGTCGCGGTCGATGACGCGGCGGATAAAGACCGGCTCGGCCTGCTTTCCGCCATTGGCGAACATGGCGTAGGCGCTGACCATTTCAATCGGCTTTACTGGGGACGTCCCTAACGCAAGCGAAGGAACCTGGGCGAGCTTGTTTGTAATTCCAAACTTCTCCGCTGTTTTAATAAGCGTTTCTTCCCCTAGAAATAAATGTGTTTTTACCGCATATACGTTATCGGATACAGCAAGGGCCTGCGCCATCGTAACGAAATCTTCTGCGTAATAATTGTTGTAGTTAGTCGGCTTATAAGTAGAAACGCCGTCGGATAGCTTAAAGGTCGTATATTCACTCTTTAAGCGGGTCGCTGGTGTAAAGCCTTCCTCTAAAGCTGCGTAATATAAAAAAGGCTTGAATGTCGAGCCGGGCTGCCGGTATGCTTGCGTCGCGCGGTTGAATTGGCTTTTTTCATAATCTCTGCCGCCGATTAACGCTTTTACCTCTCCCGTTTTCGGATCCATCGCTATAAGAGCTGTTTCAATATCGGTTGAAGCGGGAATAATTTGCTTCACGGCCTTCTCGGCGATGCTTTGCAGCTTTGGATCAAGGGTAGTGTAAATGCGCAATCCGCCGCGGGCAATTGTTTGTTCATCAATATTAAGCCGGCGGACAAGCTCTGTTTGGACAGCGCTTTGGAAGTAGGGCGCCTTTTGGGAAGCGGTGCGCTGCTGAAACGGCTGCAATGCCAGCTTTTCCTGCTTCGCTTTTGCTTCCTGCGCCGCTGTAATATAGCCTTGCTTGCGCATTTCGGATAAAATGAGCGCCTGCCGCTGTTTTGCCCTTTGTTCAGACATATAAGGCGAATAATAGCTCGGCCCCTTTGGAATGCCGGCAAGCATGCTTGCTTCGGCCAATGTCAGCTCGCTTGCATGCTTATTAAAATATAGCCTGGAAGCAGCTTCGATGCCGTAAGCACCATGGCCGTAATAAATTGTATTTAAATATCCTTCCAAAATTTGGTTTTTGTTGTAGTTTACTTCAAGGCGAATTGTATAGAGCGCCTCCATCGCTTTTCTCTTCCATGTTTTATCATGGTCGAGATACAGATTTCTTGCATATTGCTGGGTGATTGTGCTTGCTCCTTGCACCATCGCCATTGCCTTTAAGTCGGCGACCGCAGCGCCGGCAATGCGCTTTATGTCAAAGCCGTGATGGTCATAAAAATGCCGGTCTTCAATCGCCAAAGTCGCTTCCCGGACGTAAGGGGAAATTTCTTCAAGCGAAACCCAATACCGGGTTTGCCCAGTCTGGCTCTGCCCGATTGGCGAATCGTCATTGGCATAGAAAACGGTTGTTTGCGGCACGGAAACTTCAGGCGGCCCTGCAACCTTTGCGGCGATAAAAATAACAGATAAAATCGCTGCTGCCACCAGAAATAAAGCCGACCCTAAAATAACAAACGCCCGTATATATTTTGCGGTTTTTTTATTTGCGATGAGCTCCATTCATTTTTCCCCCTCGCATAAATCCTATTGATTTAGCCTGTGCAGGCACAAGCAAGCCTTGTTGATAAAATGCAATCTCATCTTTTTATAGTATCGGAATATTTTTCCTTTTTTAAACGAAGGGGAATAAAGAAGCAATCATAGCCCTGCAGCCGCCTGAATAAACTTTCAAATTTTGCATAAGGCTCTGTTAAACTTGATTGTTGATTTTTCACTACAGGCGGACGCTTTTTGCGGGCGGGGCCGAGCCGCTTCCTTCGCTGCACTCAGTCCAAGGTCTCGGCTATCCCGCTTTTCCCGCTGGAGTCGCCGCCTTTCGTTCCAAATCAACATTAGCCTTTGACAGAGCCTTGCATAAAAAAAGGAAAACTTCTTATCGAAGCTCTCCTTGCTTAGCCAATAATTCAAATGCCCGCGCCGGATAGTCGGTAATAATGACATCAACTCCGCAATCTATCATGGTGCGCAAATCCTCGTACTCATTAATAGTATAAGGGCGAATTGCATATCCCTTAGCTTGTGCTTCTTGGACAAAATCCTTTGTCAGAAGCTGAAAATTCGGATGCAATCCCTTGGCCTTTCGTATTGCCGCTTCCTGCAGGGGATCGGCGATGGGATGATGGTACAGAATTGCCCTGTCTATATCCGGTGCCAGGGCAGCCAACAGGGCAATGGAATCGTGATGAAAGGAAGAAAAGATAGTGCGGTTTTCAAGCCCTAATTCCCGTACTAATGCAACTGCTTTCTCTTCCAGGCCCGGGTAGGGAATAATGTCATTTTTTAATTCTATATTTACAAGCAGTTTGTTTGTCTGCAGCCATTGCAGCACTTCCCGCAAAGCAGGGATAGCCTCTCCTTGAAAGGCGGGATTAAAATACCTTCCTGCATCCAATCGCTTAAGCTCCTGCAATGTATGCTGGTGAACCAATCCTGAGCCATTGGTAGTCCGATCCAGCGTTTCATCATGGATGACGATGATTTCCCCGTCCTTGGATAAGTGTATATCCAGCTCTATTCCATGTGTTCCTATCCGTTCTGCTTCCAAAAATGCAATCATCGTATTTTCCGGATGCGTGCTTTTTACACCGCGATGGGCAAAGATGAGAGGTTGTTTCATACATAAACGCTCCTTATTGTTTTGTTTTAAATCAAAATAATTATGGTTGCTCATCAGCCATATGGCAATGTGATTTAACAATAATAAACAATATTAACAAAAAATTATAAATATTTACCAAACTTAAAGGCGTGTAAACAAGCAGTTAATAATAGATTGCTATACTCGGTTTTGTGCATAACAGACAGAGGAGGTTAACGGATGCAGGAAACGAGTATTGCAGCAGGAAGGGAACGGCGAAAGAAGCCCTTGCAGTTTGGCGTGAAAAAAGAAGCTTCTAAAGGAAAAGCAGCGTGGCCCGTAATAGAGCCGTACTTGTATTTAATGCCAGCTTTTCTTATTTTTTTCTTCTTCGTATATTTTCCGTTTTTCAAAACCATTTATATGAGCTTTCACTTAACGAATATTGTCGGGAAGGCCGTGGAATTCATAGGATTTGAAAATTATCAAGAGCTATTTTCTTCTCCGGATTTTCAAAACAGCCTGCTTGTTACACTTAAATTTGTTGTCTTGACGTCGGTGCCGGCTATTTTAGGAGGGCTTGCCCTCGCGCTGATGGCTCAGCGGAAAACAAAGGGAACCGGCGCGCTGCGCGTGATGTACGCGATGCCGATGGCTGTGTCTACTGCTTGTGCGGCTGTTATCTGGATGCTGCTGTACCACCCGACAATCGGCAGCATTAATTATTTGTTGGGCAAACAAATTGCTTGGCTCAGCGACCCTGATTATGCGCTTGCAGCCGTGGCGATTGTAACGGCATGGATGCAGATTGGCTTTAACTTTATTTTGCTGCTGGCGGGGCTGCAGGGCATCCCGAAAGAATACTACGAAAGCGCGGCGATCGACGGAGCCGGCTATTTGCAAACGTTATGGAAAATCACGCTGCCGTCTTTATCGCCTACTTTATTTTTCGTGATTGTTGTCAATGTAATTGAAGCGTTCCAAGCGTTTGGACAAGTGAATATTATGACGGCGGGCGGCCCGGCCAATTCGACGAATGTCGTTGTCTATACGATTTACCAGCAAGCCTTTTTAAATAACCGTTTTGGTTTGGCGAGCGCAAGCTCCATCATTTTATTTTTTATCATGCTAGTTGTTACGATCATTCAGTTCCGTTATGAGAAGAAGTTGGTGTTTTATAAGTGAGAAAAACAAATTACATTACGCTGTTTGGAAAATATATCGTTGCGTTTTTAGTGGTAATGCCGCTTCTTTACGCGCTAAGCATCAGCTTCATGCGGCCGGAAGAGATATTCAGCAGCCCGAAAACATGGCTGCCGTCCTCCTTCTACCTGGATAACTATAAAACCGCGTTGAATTCTGCGCCGTTGTTTACCTTTATTCGCAATAGCTTTATCGTCTCCACCGTCGTGACAATCGGGCAAATTTGCGTATGCAGCCTGGCGGCGTTTGCCTTTGCCTATTTTCGAATGAAAGGCAAGAGTATTTTATTCCTGCTCGTTCTTGCGACAATGATGATTCCGGGAGAATCTACGATTATTGCTAACTACATGACAATCAGCTCCTGGGGCTGGATGGACAGCTTCAAAGGCTTAACGATTCCGTTTTTTACATCTGCGATGGGGATCTTCTTAATGAGGCAATACTTTCTTACGATTCCGAAAGAATTGTATGAAGCGGCGAAAATGGACGGGTGCGGGAACTTTCGCTTTTTCTTGAGCGTCTTGCTTCCGCTGTCGCGCCCTGCCGTCGGGTCGTTGGGAGTGTATACATTTTTAAGCACTTGGAACCAGTACATGTGGCCGCTTTTAATTACAAACCGCGATGATATGCGGACGGTGCAGATTGGAATTAGCATGCTGCAAAACGCGGAATCGCAATCGTTCGGGGTTATTATGGCTGGAATTGTGCTTGTTCTCGTTCCATCGACGCTTATCTTCATATTTGGCCAAAAGCAGCTCGTATCCGGGATTACATCTGGTTCCGTGAAGGGCTAATCTACATAAATAAAGGAGAATAACAATGAAAAAGAAACTTTTGCTTCTCATCATGGCAGTATTGACGATTGCCTCTGTTCTGGCAGGGTGCGGCACTAAGGAAAGCGCCGCGACAGAAACGAAAGATGATAGCCAACAGAGCAAGGAACCTGTTGAAATTACCTTTTGGCATGCGATGGGCGGCGCCGGCGGCGAAGCAATTAACAAAATGGTAGAAAACTTCAACAGCTCCCAAACGGAAGTGAAGGTAACAGCACAGTTTCAAGGGACATACGATGAAGCGATCAACAAGCTAAAAAGCGCTGCAAAAGGCGGTGCAGGACCTGATGTGATGCAGGTATATGATATTGGGACGCGCTTTATGATTGACAGCGGCTATGTTGTGCCGATGCAGAAGATGATTGATGAAGACAAATTTGACACTTCCTCTTTGGAGCCGAATTTGCTTGGTTATTATACAGTAGATAAAAAATTATATTCAATGCCGTTCAACTCTTCTACGCCATTAGTGTACTACAACAAAACAGCGTTTAAAGAAGCGGGATTAGATCCGGAAAAGGCTCCGAAAACATTTGAAGAACTGATGGAGTATTCTAAAAAATTAACGAAGAAAAACGGCGACAAGGTAGAACGCTATGGCTTTTCCTTAGCGACTTACGGCTGGTTCTTTGAGCAAATGCTTGTTAAACAAGGCGCTTATTATGCCAACAATAAAAACGGCCGCGCGGATAAAGCGACAAAGGTAGAATTTGATAAAAACGGCGCTGGCTTAAAGGTGTTTGAAACATGGAAGGAATTGTACGATACAGGAGCGGTTGTGAACTTCGGGCGTAAAACAGACGACACAAAGAGCGCGTTTATCGCTGGAAAAATCGCGATGACAATGGATTCTACTGCAGCATTAAAGGATATCATGAACGGCGTGGGCGGCCGTTTTGAAATCGGAACAGCTTACCTCCCTTCCTTTGATTCTGCCAAAGATGGCGGCGTATCTATCGGCGGAGCCTCTTTATGGGTAATGGACAAAAAGGATAAGGAAAAGCAAAAAGCGGCCTTTGAATTTGTGAAATATATGGTGTCTCCTGAACAGCAAGCTTTCTGGAGCAAAAACACAGGCTATTTTGCCGTAACGAAAAAGGCGTATGATTTGCCGGAAATGAAGGAGCATCTAGAAAAATTCCCGCAATTCCAAACAGCAATTGACCAGCTTCACGACTCTCCAAAAACAGCAACAGGCGCCTTGCTTGGCGTATTCCCGGAAGCGCGCCAGACGATTGAACTGAATTTAGAAAAAATGATCCAAGGGCAGGCAGAGCCGGAACAAGCCATAAAGGACGCAGCTAAAACCATCAACGATGCCATCACAAACTATAATAAAGTGAATGTAAAATAATATACTGAATAACACAAAAAATTGCAGGGTGAATTGATATTTGAATTCGCCCTGCTTTTCTTTTTGGCTACCCTGAAAATAAGCAATGTAAAAAATGAGGGTGCATTATAGATAAAACTGGTTATTTTCATACCCTATGGCGCAAATTTTTTGCACGGGTGTCTTTGTTAAAAGCCCATATTGATTTTTACGTTAAAAGAGCGTTCATGCATATCACGGGCAGGTAGAACAAATAGAAGCCTTCTCTTTGGTTTTCCTTTGGACGAGGTAAAGAAAACTCGCCGACTGGCGAGCCTGTAAAGGCGAAGACAGAGGTGTAGTTGCCCTTATACTTTATTCTTAAAATTGGCTACTACGTCGCATGCTCTTCTTCGCTGCCAATTTATATTTTCTTAAAGTACAAAACTAGGCCTTGGCCGTTACGATATACGGCCGGGAGCACTCTTCTTCCCTAAAAAAGGATTTATATATCAACACCAACGTTTAACACAGTCAAAAAGAAAATATTTTTCCCTCTTTTCATATTTTTAACTATACATTTTCTATGATTTGTTTTATTTTGTATAGGGAACATTAAGTTTGACTTCAAATATGCAACGAAAGGCGTGATAACACAATGGGATTGTGGTTTACAGAAAAACAAACAGAAAACTTTGGCATTACAATGAAAATTAACCGTACTTTACATACAGAGCAAACAGAATTTCAAAAGCTTGATATGGTAGAAACAGAAGAGTTTGGCAACATGCTTCTTCTCGACGGCATGGTCATGACTTCGCAAAAGGACGAGTTCGTCTATCATGAAATGGTAGCGCATGTGCCGCTCTTTACGCATCCAAATCCAGAAAACGTGCTTGTAGTAGGCGGTGGCGACGGCGGCGTAATCCGCGAAGTATTAAAGCACCCAAGCGTAAAGAAAGCTACGCTTGTTGAAATCGACGGCAAAGTGATCGAGTACTCTAAAAAATATTTGCCTGAAATTGCAGGTGAGTTGGACAATCCTCGCGTTGAGGTGAAAATCGATGACGGCTTCATGCATATCGCGCAAAGCGAAAATGAGTACGATGTCATCATGGTTGACTCCACGGAGCCTGTAGGCCCTGCTGTTAACTTATTTACAAAAGGCTTCTATGCAGGCATTTCTAAGGCGCTAAAAGAAGACGGCATCTTCGTAGCGCAAACGGACAACCCTTGGTTTACACCGGAGCTGATTTCTAAAGTGTTCAAGGATGTAAAGGAAATCTTCCCGATTACTCGCCTGTATACAGCGAACATTCCGACATACCCAAGCGGCCTTTGGACATTTACAATGGGCTCTAAAAAGTATGACCCGCTTGCAGTAAGCGAAGATCGTTTCCACGAAATTGAAACGAAGTACTACACAAAAGAGCTTCATAAAGCAGCGTTTGTGTTGCCGAAGTTCGTGGGAGATTTAGTGAAGTAATCACATACATCTAATGGGGAGCGCCTTGGACAAGGCGTTCTTCATACATAAAGGAGGAACTGCATATGCGTTTTGATGAAGCATATTCCGGCAACGTGTTTATTAAAAGCCACCCGAACTATGAAGAATCCGAAGCGGTTATTTACGGCATGCCGATGGACTGGACAGTTAGCTTTCGCCCCGGCTCCCGTTTCGGCCCTGCCCGCATTCGCGAGGTATCTATCGGCCTTGAAGAATACAGCCCGTATATGGACCGTGAATTAGAAGAAGTAAAATATTTTGACGCAGGCGATATTCCGCTTCCGTTTGGCAACCCGCAGCGCAGCCTTGATATGATTGAAGAATATATTGATGGGCTTTTGGCTGACGGAAAGTTCCCGCTCGGCCTTGGCGGCGAGCATTTAGTGTCTTGGCCGGTTATTAAAGCGATGTATAAAAAATATCCAGACCTTGCGATTATCCATATGGATGCGCACACGGACCTTCGCGATTCATATGAAGGTGAGCCGTTATCCCATTCCACGCCAATTAAAAAAGCGTGCGATTTAATCGGCCCGAAAAACGTGTACTCCTTTGGCATCCGTTCCGGCATGAAGGAAGAGTTCCAATGGGCGAAGGAAGTGGGTATGCCGCTCTTTAAATTCGACGTGTTAGAGCCGTTGAAAAAAGTATTGCCGGAGCTTGCGGGGCGCCCTGTATATGTAACGATCGACATTGACGTATTAGACCCTGCGCATGCGCCTGGCACAGGTACATTGGAAGCAGGCGGCATTTCTTCTAAGGAATTGCTGGCTTCTATTATGGAAATCGCCAATTCTGATGTAAATGTAGTCGGCGCAGACGTTGTGGAAGTAGCTCCTGTTTATGACCATAGTGAGCAAACGCCGATTGTGGCAAGCAAACTCGTTCGTGAAATTTTATTAGGATGGGTGCAAAAGCGCAAATAGGAAAAAGAAGCTAACTCTCGCCTGGGGGGTTAGCTTCTCCTGTTTTTCGCAAGACGCTGTTTTCTTTTTTTGGTATGATAAACACAGTATGCTGATTTAGCTTGGAAGGGTGTGCAAAGCGTGGACAAACAGCCTGCGGGTGTACCCGTTACATTGAAATTTGTGACACAAATTCGCGAAGGAACACGCAAGGAAACTATTGCTTTTGAAACAAATGGTCTATACTATGAAAAGGGCCAAAGTACATATTTAACGTTTTTGGAGCCGAATGAACAAGGCGAGGTCAAAACGGTAATTAAAGTACAGCGTGATGATGTTCTGATTATGCGCTCCGGTGCCGTGTCCATGAGGCAAACGCATAAGAAGGGGCAGTGGACAAACGGAACGTATACGAGCGAGCTTGGCAGCTTTCCATTGCAAGCGAAAACAGACAATGTCCTTTTTGAATGGTCGGACAAGCGGAAAAAAGGACAGCTGTTTTTAACATACGCTTTGCTTCTTGGCGGAAGCGATGCGGGCCGATATACGATTACGATTCATTTTAAGGAGGGACAGCAATGAATTCCTTAGAGCAAGTAAAGGAGTTAGTAAAAGAAGAAATTAAAGCAGCTGTGCTAAAAGCGGGCTTGGCGGCGGAGGAGCAAATTCCAAACGTTGTGCTCGAAGTGCCGAAGGATAAAACGCACGGCGATTATTCTACAAACATGGCGATGCAGCTGGCGCGCGTTGCGAAAAAGGCGCCGCGCATGATTGCCGAAGAGATTGTAAACCACTTTGATAAAGCGAAAGCGTCCATTGAAAAAATTGAAATCGCCGGGCCAGGGTTCATTAACTTTTATATGGATAACAGCTATTTAACGGATTTAATTCCTGCGATTATGGAAGCAGGCGAAGCATACGGCGAAACAAATACAGGCAACAGGCAAAAAGTGCAGGTTGAGTTTGTATCCGCAAACCCGACAGGCGACCTGCATTTAGGCCATGCCCGCGGCGCGGCTGTCGGCGATACACTATGCAACGTATTGGCTAAGGCGGGCTATGATGTGTCCCGCGAGTATTACATTAACGATGCCGGCAACCAAATCCATAACTTGGCGCTGTCTGTAGAAGCGCGCTATATGCAGGCGCTTGGCATGGACAAGGAGATGCCGGCAGATGGCTACTACGGCGAAGACGTGATCAATATTGGAAAGCGCTTGGCGGAGGAATTCGGCGACCGCTATGTAAACGCCGATGAAAAAGAGCGCTATGACTTTTTCCGCGAATACGGCTTAAAGTACGAATTAGAAAAGCTGAAGAAGGACTTGGAAAACTTCCGCGTCCGCTTTGACGTATGGTATTCTGAAACATCCTTATACGAAAACGGCAAAATTGATGAAGCTCTAGCAGATTTGAGAAAGAGCGGCGAAATTTACGAGCAGGACGGCGCGACATGGTTCCGTTCCACAACATACGGCGACGATAAAGACCGCGTGTTGATCAAGCAAGACGGCTCATACACCTATTTAACGCCGGATATCGCTTACCATCGCGATAAAATCGAGCGCGGCTTTGAAAAGTTGATCAACATTTGGGGCGCGGACCATCACGGCTACATCCCGCGCATGAAGGCGGCCATCCAGGCGCTAGGACATGATAAAGATACGCTTGAAGTGGAAATTATCCAAATGGTGCAATTGTACCAAAACGGGGAAAAAGTGAAAATGAGCAAGCGTACAGGGAAAGCTGTTACACTTCGCGAGCTGATGGAAGAAGTAGGAGTGGATGCAATGCGCTATTTCTTTGCGATGCGCAGCGCGGATTCCCATCTTGACTTCGACATGGACTTAGCTGTATCAAAATCAAATGAAAACCCTGTATATTACGCGCAATATGCGCACGCGCGCGTATGCAGCATTTTGCGCCAGGGCGAAGAGCTTGGCTTGGCGCAAGCAAGCGCAGCCGATTACAAGCTAATCAGTTCTGAGAAAGAATTTGATCTTCTGAAAAAGCTGGGCGAGTTCCCGGCAGCAGTGGCGGAAGCGGCGCAAAAACGCCTGCCGCACCGCATGACAAACTATGTGTTTGAATTATCCTCCGCGCTTCATAGCTTCTACAACGCGGAAAAGGTATTGGATAAAGATAACCTTGAGAAAAGTAAAGCGCGCTATGATTTAATGAAGGCCGTTCAGATTACGCTTAAGAATGCGCTAGCATTAATCGGCGTTTCTGCACCTGAGAGAATGTAATAATTTGTTTGGCTAAAAAAGCAGTCTCTTCGAATCAAAACAAAAAGGATACCTAACAAAGGTGTCCTTTTTGTTTACATAAAATTCGTCCCCGAAAGTTAATTACCTGGAAAGGTTGATAAGACGAACAAGCTTGTGTCAAAGCTCTATCTATGTTGGTGTATTATCACTTTGACAATATTGGTAGGTAGGTTTCCAGCGACCATTTTTACATTTATACGTTATATCACCAATACAAGTTGTGGCTCCTTCTCGTTCACATGGACCCATATCATCAATGGAAAAATTTTGTCCGAAGCCCTGTGACGGACTATCATCCAGACAAAATTCACCTGTAGATTTCCAACGGCCATCTTCACAAACGTACCGAACATCACCTCTACAAACCGTAGCTCCCGGTTCTTGACATCGGCTTCCATGAAAGGAAGAATTTTGTCCGAGGTTCTCTGTATTTGTACATTTTGTTTGATTGTTCATATTTTATCACCTCCTAATGATGATTATCTTCTCAATCTGTTTGTGTATTTATTAAGGAAATAAGTGGAGGTAGAGCCGTCAGTCAGATGTTTTTTTGTTTAAAGCTCTGTTAAAGGTCAATGTTGATTTTTATATCACGTACGTCTGTACATCACGGCTATGCAGATGAATAGCACCTTGCGCTTATGTTCTCCCTCTGGTTTTCCTTTGGACGAGGCAGAACTAGACCCTGACCGTTACGATATACGGCCAGGAGCACTCCCCCCCTCTAAAAAGAAGGGTTTACATCAACACTAACGTTTAACACAGCCTTGTTTAAAGTTAACAAAATAATTTATTGTATATCATATGCAATTTCAGAATGAGAAATAAAACGGCAAGGGAGCTACACCCCTAACCGTTTCTATGATGCATAATGTAAAATTTCATGAATCAGATAAAATGTAGAAAAAATGCTGATCTCCCAAGGGGTTGATAGGGAGCCCCGAGGATTCCCGCTCCTGATAATGACATGTTATGTTAAATGAAAATGGATAAAGTATTCACTTGTTTTTCCTATTTAGACATTCTTCCTAGCATTTTTATTATATAGAGAAATTATGGTTTTGTTTTCTAAAAAGGTAAAAGAATATTCAAATACATATTTGATTATATTAACAACTGATGCAACAATATTTAAAACTTCAAAGGAGATAAAATCATGAAAAAAGTTAGAGTTACTTTAAATGCAATTAAGTGTCATGAAGTGGGTGATGATGCAGGAAGCACTTTAGAAATTTACGGTGACTTGTTTGCAAGACAAGTAATTGTAAATGATTTTGGGGATTTCGAATCATTAGTTGAGCACCGTTTGTTTCATAAGCCCTCTGGAGAGGCTATTCATCTTGGTGAAGGTACACAGTTCCAAATTAATGAATCAAGAGACTTTGAAATTCATCCAAATCAATTTTTATGGGTTGGTGGTCATTTAGCCGAACAAGATGATACTAGTGCTAATGATAATATGGGGTTTAATGATGTAAAAATACCTTATGACCTCATTACAACTGACCGTAAAGAAGTGCATTTTCAAGAGAGTGATCAAATAGCTAAGGCTATATATACTATAACCCAGTTGCAATAAAGAATGAAGGATCTTCGTAATACTGAAAGGGTTAAAGATACTTATAAGTAAAGGGAACTCAAATATAAAATAATAAAGAACACTTTCGTCGCTTTTAATAGCTGAAGGAAGTGTTCTTTATTAATGAAATGAAGGTCGCTGGTCCTGTGAATGGAATCACGCGAGACAAAGCATATGATGCCGGAAACTAGCTTATGAAATTCGGCAGCGAAACGCTCGCCTACGATGCGAGTGGCAACCGGGCACAGGTGGCATGTACAAGTATATATGGAACAAGGCCGGTCAGCTTGTAGCGATTACGAAGCAAGGGGGAAGCACGCCATACAAAAATACGATGATGACGCCGACAACCTTAACCTTCTGCATAAATAGCAATTATTAACGCGAATTTACAATTAATTCGACCCAATTTACAATTAATTCAACCTAACTTGCAATTAATTCGAACCAATTCATAATTAATTCAACCAACCCGGACAGGTATTCGTCCGAACCCCGTAAATGAATCTTTGTCCAAAAAAGAACTGGGCACGGGAATCCACCCGTGCCCAGTTGCTTACAGCGCAGTCAAAATAATAGGTTCGCCTTTTGTCACGACAATTGTATGCTCGCATTGCGCGACCAAGCTTTTATCCGGCGTAACAAACGTCCAGCCGTCCCCGAGTTCGACGATATGGTTGGCACCGGCGGAAATGAACGGCTCCACCGCCAGCACCATGCCGTCCTTCAACAGCATATTATCCATTGGGTCAAAGTAGTTTAAAATATGCTCCGGCTCTTCATGGAGGCTGCGGCCGATGCCGTGCCCGGTCAAGTTTTCGATGACGGTAAAGTTGTTTTTGCGCGCCTCATTCATTACCGCGCGGCCAATTTGGTTTTTGCGCGTGCCTGCTTTTGTTTTCTTCATTGCCGCCCAAAATGCATCTACTGCCACTTGGCACAAGCGCTCCTTTAATTCGTCCCCTTGCCCAAGAACAAAAGAAATGCCTGTATCCGCATAATAGCCGTCCAGTGCAGCGGAAATATCGATGTTGACTAAGTCACCTTCTTGCAGAACGCGGCCGCCCGGAATGCCGTGTGCAACCTCTTCGTTCACGCTAATGCAGGTGACGCCCGGAAAATCATATTCCTTTTGCGGAGCGGAATCAGCGCCGTGTTCATCCAATACTTTTTTTCCGATTAAATCGAGCTCTTTTGTTGTCATCCCCGGCTTTGCCGCTTTTTTCATTTCCTCGCGCGCCAAAGCGACGATGCGGCCAATTTTCCGCAAGCCCTCGAGGTCTTGTTCGTTTCGAATAATCATGCTAAACCCACTTTCTTGTTGTAGTATATCTCACATGATAGTACCACTTTTCGGGCGTTCCTTCAAAGCTTTCGAAGCAAGAGCTACAGTGCAAATGCAGCTCCTCCTATTCTTTTATACCCCCTCATTTTGGCAAGGTCCTCCATCAGTTGCAGCAGAGCTTGATCCTTGCGCTTGCTTTCAATCATCACATCAAAATCGCGCCCAACTGTTTTCGCTATTTCAAAAAAAGGCTTTACAAATGAGGCATCCACAAAATCGGCATGGGAACGAAATTCTGTTTCCGACTTTGGCGAGGAGAGATGCACCTTTGGGGCGAGGTTGGTGTGGTCCCACGTTGAAAAAATGTCCGGCAGCAGCTTCTCCACGCTTTTCGTTCCTGGGTTTGCTAAGTGGTGATGATAGTCAAATACAAATGGAATCTGTTCCTTTTGGCATATAGCGAGCGTTTCGTCCGCCGTGTAGGTTTTATCGTCATTTTCAAGCGTCATTTGCTTTTTGATATGGGGAGGCAGCTGCTTTATATTTTCATGAAACCGCATGACAGCCCCCATTTTATCTCCATAAGCGCCGCCGACATGAATGTTAATATAGGATGTATCTGCGAGGCCCATCGCTTCCAATACATTGTAGTGGTACTCCATGTCGGTAACGGCGTTTGTTGTAATATGCGGCTTGTCGCTAGTGAACAAGGTGAATTGATTTGGGTGAAAACTAACGCGCAATTTATATTTTTTTATAAGCTGCCCCAGCTCGTCCCACATATCGCGGAACAAATTGATATAATCAAAATCAACCTCGGGGTGGGTCGCAAGCGGGACAATGGAAGAAGAAAGCCGGTACAGTTCGATTTCATGCGCAATATTATAGTGAAGCGTGCGCAGCGTGTGCTGCAGGTTTTGCCTTGTAATCGAGCGCAGCTTTTCATCCCGTTCAGCGGCATTCAGCTGTTTCCAACGTGTAAATGTCATTGTTTTTGCCGGTGAACAATCCCAAAGGGAAAGCGCATGCGAAACATAACCGAATCGAACCTTCATGTTTTTCTCTCCTTATAAAAAGGCCCTGTTAAAGGCTAATGTTGATTTTGATTCCTTTGTCGATTTGGAACGAAAGGCGGCGGCTTCAGCGGGAAAAGCGGCTTGGCCCCGCCCGCGGAAAGCATCCGCCTGTAGTGGCAATCAAGTTTAACAAACCCTATAAAAAAAATGAAACTATTGTCGCAAGCCATTCCTTGCCCCGCTTATAAAACGGCAAGGCTGATAGGTCATCCAGTGAAAGAAGCCTCGAGTTTTCCAAATCTTGATTCACTTCCTTCTGCACAACCTCAATAAACGCCTTATCGTGAATAATGCAGTTAATTTCATGATTGATAAATAAGCTCCGCAAATCAAAGTTAGCTGTTCCGATGTCGCAAATTTGCCCGTCCACCATGACGATTTTCGCATGAAAAAAGCCGTCTTCAAATTGATATACCGAACAGCCCGCCTTCAGCAGCTTGCGCAGGTATGGCAGCTTTGCTTCCTTTACGAGCGGGTGGTCCGCCTTTTCCGGAACGAGGATAGTAACGCGGACACCCCGGTTTGCGGCAGCGAGCAAAGCTTCCAGCAATACGCGGCCGGGAATGAAATACGGCGTTCCAATATATAAATCATGCTTCGCCTCCCGAATTAAATCAAGAAACGTCTGCTGCAGATAGGCGCCGTCAGTAGGAATAAAATAATGAAGCGTTTTCCCTTCGTGCAAGGGAGGGTAATACTTCGTCTCCTGCAATAGATCCTCCCGCGTTTCATCGCGCCAATCGTGCAAAAATTGTTCCTGCAAGTCGCGGACGCCTTCCCCGGTTAAGCGCAAATGATAATCGCGCCAGTTTCCAAGTTCCGGGTCATGCCCCAAATATTCTTCGCCTATGTTAAAGCCGCCGATATAGCCGATTTTTCCGTCAATAATCGTGATTTTGCGGTGATTGCGCTGATTTGCCGAATAAAACAAAAATGGCAGGCGAATGTTATGGCAAAAAGCAAAATGCACCCCGTTTTGGCGGAGCTTTTGAATGGAGGCCCGGGATAAATGATGGCTGCCGATGCGGTCCAGCAAAAGCCGAACCTCAACTCCTTGCTGGGCCTTTTGTATAAGAAGATCTAAAAACTCATGGCTAACGCGATCGTTTTTTACAATGAAAAATAAAATATGAATATGCTTGTCCGCTTGTTGGATATCGGAAAATAAGTCATCATACAAGGTGCGTCCGTATGTATATAAACGAAAATCGCTCTTGCGCAGAGGAAGCTTGCGGTGTTTGACCTTGCGGAGCTGCTTCCTTCTCCCAAACCAAAAGTCGATGTAAATCCATAAAAAAAGAACAGCAAGGGAAAGAAAGAAAAAAGACATAAATCCACCTCCTACTGACGGTGTATCCAAATTAAAAATACGGCGTTTCTCTATTTTAGAAAATGGTAAATAAAACCAATTCAAAAATATCTTAATAATTGCCTTTTTTGAGGCTTCTGTAAGTATATTCAGTTTTCCTGCCCATTAATGGGGAGTATAATAAATTGTAATAAAATTCACATTAATTAAATGTCAATAAACGTACTTATATCTTGAGCAGAATAATAAAAATCAATTCAGCCCAATATTGCAAGCGACGAAGCCGCGGCATCCCATTTTGGCGATGTGTACCATGAGTGTTAAAAAATTGCCGGTGCTTTCGATAAGCTGTCTATATTCTAAAATATGTTCACATTTTTTATGCTTTTTTTTTGATATAGTAAAAGTTGTAAATGTATGAGGGTTTTTAGATAAAGGAAATTGGTGAAATTCCAATGCGGTCCCGCCACTGTGATAGGCTGCGCGCCTTAAGTCAGGTCATTTATCTAAAAGCAGCTTCGATACAGCAATCCCGAGGCAGGATTTGCTGTAAAAGGCTTAGCGATTTTGTCTCGCTAAGCCTTTTTTAAAAGATGGCTCTGTTACACTTGATTGTTGATTTTCCACTACAGGCGGACGCTTTCCGTGGGCGGGGCCGAGCGGCTTCCCTCGCTACGCTCAGCCCAGGGTCTCAGCTATCCCGCCTTTCCCGCTAGAGTCGCCGCCTTTCGTTCCAAATCAACATTAGCCTTTAACAGAGCCTAAAAGATAAGAAAGTGTAACTTTTTGGAGCTAGAACAGTGTCTAGCTCCAGCGTCCAGCGCTTTTCTTACGCAGCAGCCAATAAGAAAGCCGGTGATAACAAAAAGAGATGTTCTTTCGGAAAGCAAAACTTAATTCGAGGTGGAGAGAATATGAAAAAGCGATTTACATTATTATTTGTTTTGATTAGCTCCCTGTTTTTAGCAATAGCCTTAACCGGATGCGCAGCAAGCAAGGAAGAACCATCCAAAACAGCTCCAAAGAAGGAAGCATCCCAAATTACTGTGCAAATTGTAACTGATGGCGGAGAGAAAGTTGTCGCAGAAAAGAAGATTGCCGTAAAAGGCGAAAATTTATTAACGATTATGAAAGAAAATTTTAAGGTCGTCGAAGATAAAGGTTTTGTCACATCAATTGAGAACATTAGCCAGGACGCAGCCGCGAACAAGTATTGGCTGTTTGAGATTAACGGCAAACCGGTGCCAAAAGGGGCGCAGGATGTTGTCCCGAAAAACGGCGATACAGTCGTATGGAAGCTTGATAAAGTATCATGATTTCCCATAAAGTGAAACGGCTTCCTATTGCCAATATTAAAAGCATTTCCTTGCTGGCGATGCTTGCGGCATTGTCCGTTGCGGGACGGGTCGCGTTTGCGGCCATTCCCAACGTGCAGCCGATGACCGATATCGTGATTATTACGGCATTGGTGATGGGGACGAGGTTTGGGGTCCTCAATGCCGTGCTCACCATTCTGGTTTCTAATATTGTTTTAGGCATGGGGCTTTGGACGTTCCCGCAAATTTTTGCGTTAACAATGGTCGCGCTTATTACGGGGCTATGTATTAGGCCTTTGTTTAAGCGAATCCCGCTTTGGCTCATGTCTCTTTATGCGGGCTTTACCGGCCTGTTATACGGGTTTTTTATTTCTGTAGTGCAAGCGCCGGTATTTGGATTTGATTATTTGCTGGAATATTACGTGGCCGGCCTGCCGTTTGATTTGATGCATGCAGCAGGGAATGTGGCGTTTTATTATGTGCTTGCGCCGATTTTGGTTCCGCTGTTGGAGAAGCTGCTGAGCAAATACCTGGAAGGTGCTGTTTGAAATCGGGGGAATCTATGTTAAGGGAAATAAAAAGCGCGAATTGACACTAAAAGAAGCCGATAGTATAGTGAAAGTAAGCACAATGGCGTGTAAATAAACGAAAGCAAAGAAGCTTTGATAGAGAGGATTCTTTCTATTGAGGCTTCTTTTTTTATTTTACTTTAGGCTCTGTTACACTTGATTGTTGATTTTCCACTACAGGTGGACGCTTTCTGCGGGCGGGGCCGAGCCGCTTTTCCCGCTGGAGTCGCCGCCTTTCGTTCCCAATCAACATTAGCCTTTAATAGAGCCTTACTTTAAGAAATTGGCAGCGAAGAAGATTATGCGACGCAGTGGATAATTTTGGGGATAAAGGATAAGTGTAACTATGCCTTTGTTTTCGATCCGTCTGCCAGTCGGCAAGTTTTCTTTATAGCCCTTGTTAAACGGCATTGTTGATATAAAAGGCCCTGTTTTAGGAAGAGAGTATCTAACCATGCATAGAAGCGGCCAAAACTTATATCCGCCCTATGGCTGCGATATGCGTGGGTGCTCTTTTAGCGCAAATATCAACAACAGCCTTTAACATAGCTTTGTTTTTAATTGGCTGTGTTAAGCGCTAGTGATAATATATAACTCTTTTTTTAAAAGGGGGAGAGAGCTCCCAGCCGTGTGCAGTAACGGCCAGGGCCTAGTTTGGCTTTGTCCAAAAGAAAACCAGAGGGAGAACATGAGTACAGGTTGCTATTGGTTCTGCATAGCCGTAATGCACAGACGTACGTTATATAAAAATCACAGAGCCTTTTAATTAAGAAAGGGGGATATACATATGGATAAAGTTTCGTTTAAAACCGATATTTATATGGGGAAAAATGCTTTAGACCGCTTGCTTGAAATTAAAAAGAAAAAGGTGTTTATCATAACAGACCCTTTTATGATAGCATCCGGGGCCATTGAACAAATTACAAACCGGCTAGATGAAGGGAATAATGAAGTCTGTATATTTAGCGATATTGCGCCTGATCCGCCGATTGAAACGGTTGTTGCGGGCGTTAAGGAGATGGCAGCATTTTATCCAGATGCAATCATTGCTTTAGGCGGGGGATCAGCGATTGATGCCGCAAAGGCGATGAAGGAATTTTCCAAAAAAATAATCGGCGATGCAAGCATTCCGTTCATTGCGATACCGACAACGAGCGGAACTGGGTCGGAGGCAACTTCATTTTCTGTCATAACGGATAGCGAAAAGCATGTAAAGTATCCGCTTGTTTCGGAAACGCTGCTGCCTGAAGAAGCAATACTCGACCCGGAGCTTGTTAAGACGGTGCCAAAGGCAGTGACGGCCGATACGGGAATGGATGTTCTTACGCATGCGTTAGAGGCTTATGTATCTATCCGTGCCAATGAAATTTCCGATGCGTTTGCGGAGAAGGCTGTGTTTTTAGTGTTTGAATATTTGCCGCGCACGTATAATGATGGGCATGACATGGAAGCGCGGGAAAAAATGCATATTGCTTCCTGTATTGCGGGAATGGCATTTAATCTCGCCGGCTTAGGTTTAAATCACGGCATTGCCCACGTTTGCGGGGCGAAGTTTGGCATTCCCCACGGCAGGGTGAATTCGATTTTATTGCCGGCTGTGATTGAGTATAACGCTAATGTAAAAGGCTATGGAAGCAATGATTATAGTTTGGCTGCTAGAAAATATGCGGCCTTGGCTAAACGGCTCGGGCTGAGTGCTTCCAATCCGAGAACAGGCGTAAGAAGCTTAATTCATGCGATTGCAAATTTGCAAAAGCATATGGAAATGCCGGCTTGTTTACGGGCGTGTGGAGTGGAGTATGCACAGCTTGAAAGCTTAAAAGAAACGATAGCGCAAGCGGCGTTGCAAGATGGCTGCACCAGAACCAATCCAAGACAGCCGACAGAAGAAGACATACAAAGAATTATTTTAAAAATATATAATTAATTCACAAATTATTAAAAAGTATGCTAAATTAAAGCGTTTTAAAAGTTATATAATGTAGGCAGGCACAAGGAAGTGCACGTTTTGGTAAGAGCAATGGGGCTTTTGAAAATAATTATTTTCAAAAGCCTTTATTTGTCTTTAGGTAGTAATCGCATTCAAAAAATCTTTTGATTGAAAGTGAAATGGTGTGTATGGAAGCAGCGCAGGAAAAAAGCAGGGTGATTCAAGAATATGTTCCAGGCAAGCAGGTAACGCTCGCCCATTTAATTGCTAATCCAAATCCGGATTTACATAGAAAGCTGGGGCTTTCAAGCGTTGAAAAGAATGCAATCGGCATTTTAACGATTACGCCTGGGGAAGCTTCGATTATTGCTGCGGATATTGCGACTAAATCGGGGGATGTGGCAATTGGCTTTGTGGACAGATTTAGCGGTTCTGTGGTCATTACAGGTGATGTTTCGTCGGTAGAGTATGCCCTAGGAGAAGTAATAAGGGGACTTGCGGACATTTTGCATTTTTCAATCTCGCCAATCACGCGAACGTAGGAGAAGGCTATGAAAAAGATGATTTTAATAGGGAAAACAGGGTGCGGCAAAACGACGCTTTGCCAAAAACTGCATGCGCAACAAATTGAATACCGGAAAACACAGGCTGTTGATTATTACAACAAGGTGATTGATACCCCGGGTGAATATATGGAGAACCGTTCCTATTATAAGGCCTTGATTGTAACAGCGGCTGATGCCGATATCATTGGATTGGTACAGGATTGTACAGAGGAAGACACATATTTTCCTCCTTCTTTCGGGAGCAGCTTCCCAAAACCGATTATTGGCATTATTACGAAAGTGGATTTGGCGAAAAGCCCTGAACAGCTGGAAAAGGCGAGAATGTATTTAGAAATGGCCAGCGCGGCCGCAATCTTTGAAACATCTGTATGGACAGGAGCGGGAATTGCGGAACTTGAACAATTTTTAGTGCAGTCATGATGGGAAACACAAACTTCGCATGAGGAGAATTGAATATGGATAAAACGATTGTAATAGTCGATGATGAACCTATTACAAGAATGGATATATGCGAGCTATTGACAGAAGCGGGCTACAATGTTGTGGGCGAGGCTTCAGACGGGTTTGAGGCAATTGATGTATGCAAAAGGCATAAGCCGCAGCTTGTTATTATGGATATTAAAATGCCTGTGCTTGATGGAATTAAAGCGAGTAAAGCAATCATGAAGGATAGGCTTGCAGGCGGAACAATTTTATTGAGCGCATTTAATGACAAGGAATATGTGGAAAAAGCGAAAGAGATCGGTGTGCTTGGGTATTTGGTAAAGCCGCTGGATGAAAAATCATTTATTCCAATGATCGAAGTATGTCTTGCTAAAGCAAACGAAGTGAATATGCTGAAAGCGCAATGTGAAACTGTTGCGAGAAAGCTGGAGGAACGCAAATTAATAGACATTGCAAAAGGGATGCTGATGGAAGAAAGGGCCATTTCCGAAAATGAGGCATACCGCTTTTTGCGGAAACTCAGCATGGATCGCCGTTGTTCCATGGGGGAGATTGCGAGAACAATCATGATGATGTATGAATAAATATGAGGAAATGCAACAGCTTTGTTTTTTGCATTCAAATTTGTCTGCATCGGATATCTCCCAAATCATAAAGACGGCAGAAGCGCTTGACGTGATGCTTGACAGCTATGGATGCGATGTTTTCATCGATGTTCCTTCTAAAGCTGAACATGAAGCGATTGTTGTCTATCACGGAATGCCTAAACTAGGTTCGCTGTATAAACAATCGGCAGCAGGAAAGAAGGCGCTTCGCGAAAATGAGCCGGGGGTATTGCGGACGATGGAAACAGGAGAACACTCTAAAAATATTAAAGCTAAAACGCAGGAAAACCGATATGTTACCCAGGATATTTACCCGATCCATAATAATTAAGAAAGTAATTGGAACGATTATAACAGAACGGGATATCGGCTATGATATCCAACATAATTTTCAAGTAGAAAGCAAGCAATATCCAGAATTATCCTCAACGTTGATTTCGATTAAGAATATTAATGACAATTTAGATGATGCCATTTTGCTTTTTGATAAAGAGGGTATATTACAGTTTAAAAATGTAAAAGCGGATATTTTGTATAAAAGCATCGGGTATATGGATGATATCCAAGGTCTTCATTATGATAGCATCGCATTAGATGAAACAACATTTGCTATGCTGGCTGCGGGGCAGCAGCGTGATGACCAAGAAATCAAGATCGGAAGCCAATACTTTCATATTAAGAAAATATTGATTCATGAAGGGAATCTATTATTGGCGCTGATCCTTCATGACATTACGCAAATCAAGGACAAAGAAGCGGAAATTGTTTTGAAAACGGTCGCTATCCGGGAAATCCACCACCGTATAAAAAACAATTTGCAAACGATTGCTTCCTTGCTTCGGCTACAGGGGCGGAGGACAACAAGCAATGAGGCAAAAATTTTATTAAAGGATAGCGTAAATCGTATCTTGTCCATTGCTGCTACTCATGAGTTATTGTCAAAGCAATTAAGCGATGACGTAAATTTATCCGCTGTTGTTGAGTTTGTTGTAAACAATTTGAGACGCTGCTATTCGGGCCATGATTATATTGATTTAGCTGTGAGCGCTGTTGAAGAATTGATTATTGATAGCGATAGGGCGACTGTAGTTGCTTTAATTGTAAATGAACTTATCCAAAATTGTTACGATCATGCTTTTGCCGGCAGAGAGGCAGGATTAATTGATGTTTCGCTTAAGAAGCAGGATAATCAGGTTTCTATTGTTGTAAATGATAATGGAAACGGCCTGCAAAAAAAAGAAGGGGCGGAAAAAAGCTTGGGATTAACAATTGTCCAAAGTTATGTGAAGGATAAGCTAAAAGGAAGCTTATCAATAGAAGCGAATGCTGAAGGAACAAATATAATCGTACAGTTTAACCTATAATGAAGCTACAAAGCGGTAGCGGATTAAGCAAAGAAGCTTAAGGTTGTAAGGACATTTCCACCTGTTGGAATGCTTATATCCTTAAGCTTCTTTGTTTATAGAAGAAGAAATAAACCTTTCTCGCAGGGAGGTGAACGAATGGGTGAGGAGCTTTTAAGCGTAGGAATCGATATTGGCACTTCAACGACACAATTGGTGTTATCGAAGCTGACGATTGAAAATATGGCTTCCGTTTTCAATGTCCCCCGTATTGCGATTGTAGGGAAAGAGGTTATTTATAGAAGCGATATCCGTTTTACGCCGATATTGGAAAATAACCAAATTGATGCAGGGCAAATCCGGAGTTTTGTCGAGCAGGAGTATGAAAAGGCCGGCATCTGCAAAGCGGATATCCAGACGGGCGCCGTTATTATTACGGGGGAAACAGCCAGGAAAGATAACGCCAATGATGTATTACAAACGCTAAGCGGTTTTGCCGGGGACTTCGTTGTGGCGACAGCGGGCCCGGATTTAGAGAGTATTATTGCCGCTAAAGGAGCAGGGGTTCATGCGTACTCTAAAGAGCATTCCACATCTGTTGTCAATATTGATATCGGTGGCGGCACAAGCAATTTAGCCGTGTTTTCCAAAGGAGATTTAAAGGATACCGGGTGTCTCGATATTGGCGGCCGTTTAATTAAGATAGACCCGGAATCTAAACAAATCGTCTACATTGCCCCGAAAATTCAAGAGCTGATTCAAGAAAAGAAGTTCGATATCCGCCTTGGGCAAATAGCTACAAAAGAAAAGCTGCTTCCTATTGTAGAGGAAATGGCGGGATTGCTTGAAGAAAGTGTGGGCATCCGCGGGAAATCATCTTTTTATAAAAAAATCCTGACCCATAAAGGGCTTAGTTTTCAAGACCCAGTAGCATGTATTTCGTTTACGGGAGGTGTTGCCGATTATATTTACAACGCGAATGCTCCTGATGATTTCAAATTTGGGGATATTGGTATGTTGCTTGGAAAGGCCATTGCAAACTCTGCTTTGTGCCAAAAGTTTAAAGTGATTCAGCCATTAGAAACAATCCGCGCTACGGTTGTCGGGGCTGGGTCGCATACGACGGAAATTAGCGGAAGTACGATTACTTATACAGATGATGTATTTCCGCTTAAAAATATCCCGATTGTAAAGCTTTCTCTTGATGAAGAGGAGGCGGCTCCTGAATTGTTAGGAGAGATTGTGCGAAGGAAAATCAAATGGTTTGAGGCATCTGATAGTTTGCAAAAGGTTGCTGTTGCTGTTGCCGGCAAGCGCAATCCAAGCTTTCAAGAGGTTCAAAGATATGCAAAAGGATTAATGTCGGGCATGCAGGAACTGGCTAAAAGCCCTGGGACGTTCATTATTATCGTGGAACATGATATGGCCAAGGTTTTGGGCCAGTCGATATACGCGCTAATGGGGGATAAAAAAGAAATTGTATGCATTGACGGGATTCAAGTAGAAAACGGCGACTACATCGATATCGGCAAACCGGTTGCCGAAGGGCGGGTATTGCCGGTCGTTATTAAAACATTAGTATTTTCATAATCATGAATGTTTGAGAGGAGGATTTCTGTGATATTGAAAACAAGACTTTTCGGTCGTACCTACCAATTTAAAGATGTTATGGATGTTTTAGCAAAAGCCAACGAGGAAAAATCGGGTGACCGCTTGGCGGGCATCGCGGCGGAGTCGGCTGAACAGCGGATTGCAGCTAAGGTTGTTGTCTCGAACTTAACCCTAGCGGACCTTCGCAACCACCCTGCGGTTCCATATGAAAAAGATGAGGTAACGAGAATTATTCAAGATTCCGTAAATGAAAAAATTTATGACAGCATCAAAAGCTGGACGGTTCAAGAATTGCGAGAATGGATTCTTAACGAAAATACAACGGGGGAAGATATGAAGCGTATTTCCCGCGGCTTGACAGCAGAAATGATTTCCGCAGTTACAAAGCTTATGTCCAATATGGATTTAATTTATGGTGCGAAAAAGGTGCGCATTTCCGCCCATTGCAATACAACTATCGGATTAGACGGAACGCTGTCGGCCCGCTTGCAACCGAATCATCCGACTGATGACCCTGACGGAATTATCGCTTCTATTATGGAAGGGCTTTCTTACGGGGTAGGGGATGCAGTTATCGGCTTGAACCCTGTTGATGACTCCGTTGAAAGTGTTTCTAGAATCCTGAAAAAATTTGATGAATTTCGGAATAAGTGGGATATTCCAACGCAAATTTGTGTATTGGCCCATGTTACAACACAGATGGACGCGATTCGCAAGGGGGCGCCAACCGACTTGATTTTCCAATCTGTCGCCGGTTCAGAAAAGGGAAATACGGCGTTCGGCTTTAAAGCGGAAACGCTTGAAGAAGCACGGCAATTGGCGCTAAGAGAGGGAACAGCAACCGGGCCGAACGTCATGTACTTTGAAACCGGGCAAGGTTCGGAGCTATCATCCAATGCGCATCACGGCGTAGACCAGCTCACAATGGAAGCGCGCTGTTACGGGTTTGCGAAAAAGTTTCAGCCGTTTCTTGTCAACACGGTTGTCGGCTTTATTGGACCAGAATATTTATATGATTCTAAGCAAGTTATCCGCGCCGGCCTTGAGGACCATTTTATGGGGAAATTAACAGGCATTCCGATGGGGGTGGATGCGTGCTATACAAACCATATGAAGGCCGACCAAAATGATATTGAAAATTTGGCTGTCTTATTATCTGCTGCGGGATGCAACTATTTTATGGGGATCCCGCACGGGGATGACGTTATGCTTAATTACCAATGTACAGGCTACCATGATACGCCGTCATTGCGGGAATTGCTAGGCTTGCGCCCGATTAAGGAGTTTGAGCAATGGCTGCAGCGCATGGGCTTTATCGATAAAAATGGCAAGGTTGCCAAGAGGGCTGGAGATGCTTCAGTATTTTTGCGATAAGGAAAGGAGGATTCTATTGTGATAAACGAAACAGAACTAAAATCCCTGATTGAAAATATGGTCAAACAAATGATAACAGAAGGAAAAACAGAGGATGGCCAGGCTGAAACAATTGTAGAACAGGTGATGGCGCAGCAGCCTGATGTAGCATCAGATGAATGTTTGGAAGATATTACTGAAATAAATCTAAAAGAGCAGCTATTAGTGCCGGAGCCAAATGATCAAGAGGGATATTTGAAAATCAAGGAGAAAACGCCGGCGCGGATTGGAGTGTGGCGCGCCGGCCCGCGCTATAAAACAATCACCTCTTTACGGTTCCGTGCCGACCATGCGGCAGCGCAGGATGCAGTATTTTCTTATGTGGATGAAGAGCTTATTAAAAAGCACAACTTTATTTCGATTGGCACGTTATGCAAGGATAAGGACGAATATTTAACCCGCCCGGATTTAGGCCGGCAATTTAGCGAAGAAACGGTTCGGCTTATGAAGGAAAAATGCGGGCATCCAAAGGTCCAAATTGTTGTCGGGGACGGATTAAGCTCGGCGGCGATTGAAGCGAACATTGCCGATATTTTGCCGGCGGTGAAGCAAGGCTTGGGCATGTATGGCATTGAGATTGACAATATTTTATTTGTAAAGCATTGCCGTGTGCCGGCGATGGATGTAATCGGCGAGGCGACGGGTGCCGATGTTGTTTGCCTCTTTGTCGGCGAACGCCCTGGCCTAGTTACAGCTGAATCCATGAGCGCTTATATTGCGTACAGACCGGCAGTAGATATGCCTGAAGCAAGGAGAACGGTAGTTTCTAATATTCATAAAGGCGGCACTTCGCCTGTTGAGGCAGGCGCCCATATCGCTGAATTAATCAAGACGATGCTCGACCGAAAGGCTTCCGGTATTGAACTGAAATAGGGATAGGAGGAGAAATGATGAAACATGAACCGCTTCACGCGACTGTCTTAAGCGTAAAAATTATTTCAAATGTAAGCCCGGATATGGCGGAAAAGCTGGAATTGAAACCGCACCATAAAAGCTTGGGGCTCATTACAGCAGATATTGATGATGTTACATATACGGCGCTTGATGAGGCGACAAAGGCCGCGGATGTGGAAGTAGTCTATGCGAAATCGATGTATGCTGGCAGCGCCAATGCTTCTACGAAATTTGCCGGAGAAGTAATCGGCATACTGGCTGGGCCGAGCCCGGCAGAAGTGCGGAGCGGAGTGAACGCGGCCGTTGATTTTATTGAAAGCGGCGCCCATTTTGTCAGTGCGAATGAAGATAACTCCGTTCCATACTTTGCGCATTGTGTGTCAAGAACAGGGTCTTACCTCTCAAGCGTCGCCGGAATCAAGGAGGGAGAAGCCCTTGCCTATTTAATCGCCCCGCCTTTAGAGGCGATGTATGGCTTGGATGCAGCTCTAAAAGCAGCCGATGTTAAAATTGCTGCCTTTTATGGCCTGCCATCTGAAACAAACTTTGGCGGCGGGCTGCTGACGGGAAGCCAGTCAGCCTGCAAAGCTGCATGCGATGCCTTTGCGGCGGCAGTACAATTTGTAGCGGAAAATCCAACGAATTTTTAAAGGGTAAAAGATGGATACCCGCGCGCTAGGCTTAATTGAAGTTAAGGGCTACTTAGGAGCAATTGAGGCTGCAGATTCAGCATTAAAAGCTGCAAATGTAAGGCTGATAGGCGTTGAAAAAGTTAAGGGCGGACTCACAACCGTTAAGCTCGGCGGTGATGTAGCGGCAGTAGGGGCAGCGGTCGAGGCAGGGGCTGCTGCGGCGAACCGCCTTAACGTTTTATTATCAAAGCATGTGATTGCCCGTGCCCATGAAGAGCTTGCGGCAATTATAGAAAATGGGCGCCAAGCACCGGTTAAAGAGCAAATTATTGAGGAAGCAGAAAGCTTGCCGGCTCCTCTGGAGAAGGAGCGCGAGGTTTTGCATGAACAAGCGGATTTAACTGATAGGGAAGGCGGGCATCCGCAGGAAGAAGAGGAGCATCTGAATTTGCGCCATATGAAGGTAGAAGAACTGCGGCGCCTTGCCCGAAGATACCGGGTTCCAAACCTATCGGGCAACGAGATTAAGTTTGGCAGAAAAGAAGATTTAATTCATGCCATTGAGGATTTTTTCGGCAAGGAGGGTGACTGATGGAGCTGTTTGATAAAGACCTCATCTCCATTCAAGAGGTTCGGGGCATGGTTGCTAAGGCGAAAGGAGCGCAGCAGCAACTGGCGCAAATGAGCCAGAAACAAGTCGATCTGATTGTCCAAGCGATTGCCGAGGCGGCATATGAGCATAGAGAAAGGCTTGCCAAGCTGGCGCATAAGGAAACGGGTTTTGGAAAATGGGAGGATAAGGTGATTAAAAATACCTTTGCTTCCAAGAATGTATATGAATCTATAAAAGATGTGAAAACGGTCGGTATTTTAAAAGACAACCAGGCTGAAAAGATTATGGAAGTGGCAGTGCCTGTCGGAGTCATTGCAGGGCTAATTCCGTCTACCAACCCGACATCGACAGCGATTTATAAAGCGATGATTGCTATCAAATCGGCAAATGCCATCATTTTTTCACCGCATCCTAATGCACTGCAATCCATTGTAGAAACGACAAAGGTAATTGCACAGGCCGCGGAAAAAGCAGGATGCCCCGCAGGCGCAATTGCTTGCATGAGCGTCCCCACCCTGGAGGGAACGGCTGAATTGATGAAGCATAAGGATGTGTCGCTTATTCTTGCGACAGGCGGCGGGGCGATGGTAAAGGCTGCGTATTCATCCGGCACGCCGGCTATTGGCGTAGGGCCGGGAAATGCCCCGGCATTCATTGAAAGAAGCGCCGACATTCCGCTGGCTGTTAAGCGGATATTGGATTCCAAGACCTTTGATAACGGAACGATTTGCGCGTCGGAGCAATCCATCATGGTTGAAGAATGTGTAGAAGAGGCCGTAGTAGAAGAACTGAAAAAACAAGGTGCTTACTTTTTGACGAAAGAAGAAAGCGCCCGCCTTGAAAAATTTATCATGAGGCCAAATGGCACAATGAATCCGGCCATTGTTGGAAAAAGCGTGCAGCATATTGCCAAGCTCGCCGGTTTGCATATTCCGGAAGCGACGAGGGTGCTGATTGCCAGAGAAAACCGGGTTGGGCTTTACGCCCCGTATTCTAGGGAAAAGCTCGCCCCCATTTTGGCATTTTACGTTGAAAAAGATTGGGAGGCGGCCTGCGGGAAATGTATTGAGATTTTAAACAATGAAGGGGCTGGCCATACACTTATTATCCACTCCGAAAATCAAGAGGTCATTCGCGAATTTGCTTTGAAAAAGCCGGTATCCCGCCTATTGGTAAATACACCGGGCGCGCTCGGCGGCATCGGGGCGACGACGAACTTGCTTCCTGCGCTTACCCTTGGCTGCGGCGCTGTCGGAGGCAGCTCGACTTCTGATAATATAGGGCCGCTTCACCTGCTTAACATTCGCCGTATCGCCTACGGCGTAAAGGAGCTGGAGGATATTAAGCCGAAGGGGCAGCCGGTTTGCGCCGCGCCTTTTCATAAAGAAGAGTTGGTTCAATTTATCGTTCAGGAAGTACTAAAACAACTGCAAATATAAAAATGAAGATAATTTAAGGAGGAACGAAACATGGCAAATACAAATGCGTTAGGAATGATTGAAACTCGTGGGTTGGTTGGAGCGATTGAAGCGGCGGATGCGATGGTAAAGGCTGCGAATGTTACGTTAATCGGCAAAGAGCAAATCGGTGCCGGCCTAGTGACAGTAATGGTGCGCGGGGATGTAGGCGCTGTAAAGGCGGCTACTGATGCAGGAGCCGCTGCGGCCGAACGTGTTGGCGAGCTTATATCCGTACATGTCATTCCGCGTCCGCACGGTGAGGTTGATGCCATTTTACCTAAGTCTGCAGCCGAATAATCAGATGAGGCACAGATGTACGATAAACGGTGCATCTGTGCTTTCCATATAAGGGGTGTGACCGAATGGCGGTTATTACGGAAAGTGAAATCAGAAAACGTTTGAAGGACCAGGATTTAAAAAGCATGAAGGTGTATGAGGTTCCGAAGAATACGATTGTTACGCCGTCTGCCAAGAGTTTTCTTACAGACCATAACATCCAGCTTCAATATGTTGATGAGGCGGAAAAAAGCGAAAGCGCAGCAAAACAGGAGCGAAATGATGCAGAAATAAAGCCGTCCCACCGCTACCGGACGCTGTGCGGCGGCTTTATGGACGCAAAGCCGGAATACATGACAGCCTTGTACGGGAATCTGCTTGTATATAAAGACCATAAACGAATCATTTTCCGCGGCAAGATAGATTCGCTGGAATCCAAGCTGATAGAAGCGCAAATTGCTGTGATGAAACTGAATATGCAAAAGCTGGCTGATGATTTGCAGGAGATTTTAGATTTTGTCCGAAACTTGCTGCGCTGCGAGGTGTTAGGGGAGAAGGCGGGCGAGTTCCGATTGCAAGGAATGGGGGCGCCTGAGCTTAGGGAAATATCCCACCATCCGCAAAAGTATTTTGGATTCGGCCACTTTATTCCAGATTACAAGATGGGGGAGCCGATTGTGATATTGAATGCCCTCCGCAGCGCAGTAAGGGAAACAGAATTGGCTGCATATCAAGCTTTCAAAAAAGAAGACGGCAGTACCGAACAAGAGGAAATCATTTTAGCGCTAAACCGCTTATCCTCGCTATTTTGGATTATGATGTTTAAAGCCAAAACAGGGCAATACAAGCCGTAAGGAGGAAACCTATGGACGCCTCTTTTGCAAACAGCCTTGCAGAAGCTGTTGCGGCCAAGCTTTTGCAGGGAACTTTTATTGAAGTGGAAGCCTCTGGGCGCCACGTTCACTTAAGCCGCAAGGAAATTGACATATTGTTTGGCAAGGGGCATAAACTCACAAAGTTGCGCGATTTATCCCAGCCGGGGCAGTTTGTCAGCAAGGAAAAAGTAACGCTTATCGGCCCGAAGGGGGTATTGCGGGATGTTGCGGTATTGGGGCCGGAACGGAGCGAAACGCAGGTGGAAATCTCGCAAACGGATGCAATCATGCTGGGGATTCCTGCTCCCGTGCGGGAAAGCGGCCACCTTGACGGTACGCCCCCTATCATTCTTGCTGCAAACAGGGCAGTGAAAATTGAAAAAGGGGTAATCATCGCCAAGCGGCATATTCATATGTCCCTTCAGGATGCAAAAAGGTTTCAAGTGCAGGATAAGGAGATGGCGCAAGTAAAGGTATTTGGAACACGCCCGCTTATTTTTGATGATGTAGTGATCCGCGTAAGCCCCCATTACCAGACATATATGCATATTGACTATGATGAGGCGAATGCATGCGGTTTTACGAAAGGTACTTTAGCGATGATTGTAAAAAAGGGGTACCTAGGAGAGTGAAAAGATGGATATAGACCGACTAGTTGAAGCAATTACACAGGAAGTATACCAGCGCCTTGCGGAAATGAAGGAAGCCGCCAAGGAGGCAGCGGTCATTATGTCTTCTGTAGAGCAGCCGTTGCTGGAGCAAAAAATTAAGGGGAAGGCGAATGTTGAATATTACCATCATGGACTTAGCCATGCCGATATAGTCATTATTCCGGATTTGTCCATTCAAATGCTGGCAAACCTGGCAAACGGATTAAGCACCGCCCCTGAGGAGCATTTTATTTTAAGCAGACTGTTGGAAGGAAAGCGGGTTATGGTTATTAAGGAGCGCATGCAGCATCACGTGCATAAGGAGACGGCTCCGCCTTTATTGTATCAGCTTTATGAATCGTATGAGCAAAAGTTGATTGATTTCGGCATGGAAGTAGCCCCTATTGCCAGCCTCTTTCAAACGGAAGAGACGGGATGCGGCCAGCGCGAAGAACCGAAACCGCCGCCTGCAACTTGCTGCGAGGAACCGCCGAAAGCTGTTGCGATTGAGAAAAAGCTTATCACAGAAGCTGACCTGCAAAAGCTCTTTCTCAGCAGAGTACGGGAAATCCATATTTTGCAAAATAGCATTATTACCCCACTTGCAAATGATTATATCCGGACGCACCATCTGATTGTGAAGCGCATGTAATGGAGGTTTATATATGATTATCGGAAAAGTGGTAGGAAGCCTGTGGGCTACTCGAAAGGATGAAAAGCTAAACGGATTAAAGCTATTAATTGTATGCCCGCTATATGGGGAAAAGCAGGAGGAAGAGTATTTTGCTGCTGCGGATAATGCGGGGGCGGGAACGGGCGATATCGTTCTTATTACGCAAGGAAGCGCAGCCAGAACTTCTGTAGGCGACAATTCTATTCCTGTTGACGCGGTAATTGTCGGCGTAATTGACTCCATTGAGGTCGACAATGGCTAAATCTTTGGGGATTCTAGAATTGCGCAGTATTAGCAGGGGGATTTTGGCCGCCGACGCCATGGTGAAAACATCCCCGTGCGACTTACAGGTGATGCGGATGACATGTCCGGGGAAAATTCTCGTTATCGTAAGCGGGGAATCTGATGAGGTAATGGAGGCAATGGAAGCTGGAAAAAAGGTGGCGGAGGGCTTTCTTATGGATCAATATGCGATTCATTCCGTTTCCCCTGCCATTTTATCAGCCATAAAGCATAAATATACGCCGGGTGAGGTAGATGCAATTGGAATATTGGAAGCTGCCCACATTGCCTCAGGCCTTTCTGCCTTAGACCAGGCTTTAAAGGAAGCGAGCGTTTCCTTGGTAAGATTGACACTCGGCCAGGCGATAGGCGGAAAGCTCGTTTACATTATAACAGGGAACGTCAGCAGTGTAGAGCAAGCTCTCGATGCTTCCCTTAAAGTAATTCCACCGAAGTTTGTTGTGGATTATACGGTTATTCCTTCACCGAGCAGTGTTATGAAAAACTTTTTGTAAGGCTAGGAGGAGACGAATATGGGAATCAATGAAATTATTATTTATTTAATGGTAATTTTCATGATTATAGGCGCGGTGGATAAATGTATATTAAAAAATAAGCTGAAGTTGGGCGATAAATTCGAGGAAGGTATTATGGCCATGGGCTCCTTAACCTTGGCGATGGTCGGAATCATCGTTATGGCCCCGATTTTAGCTAAAGTTTTAAGTCCTATTATTGTGCCGGTTTACAGTGCTTTAGGGGCAGACCCATCTATGTTTGCGACTACATTGCTGGCAAATGATATGGGCGGCTTCCAGCTTGCTAAAGAAATGGCCAAAAACCCAGAAGCGGGATTATTTGCAGGAACAATTCTTGGCGCAATGATGGGGCCGACGATTGTATTTACAATTCCTGTTGCTTTAGGAATTATTGAAAAGAAAGACCATAAATTTTTGGCAACTGGTGTGCTGGCAGGAATGATTACGATTCCAATTGGCAGCTTTGTCGGCGGATTAGTAGCTGGCTTTCCTATCATGATGGTTTTGAAAAACCTTATTCCAATTATCATCGTAGCGGCGCTCGTTATTGTTGGTTTATGGAAAATTCCAGAGAAAATGATTAAAGGCTTTACCGTATTCGGCCAAGGGGTAGTTATTGTTGCAACGCTTGGGCTGGCAGTCGGCATTGTTGACGGGCTTACAGGAATTACGCTAATTCCGGGCATTGCCCCAATTAATGAAGGTATTTCTATTGTTGGCAGCATTGCTATCGTATTGGCGGGAGCCTTTGTTATGGTTGAAGTGATTACCCGCGTATTTAAAAAGCCGTTAATGAAGTTTGGTAAATTGCTAGGCATGAATGATATTGCAGCTGCCGGAATGGTTGCGACGTTAGCGAACAATATTCCGATGTTTACGATGCTAAAAGACATGGATGATAGAGGCAAGATTTTAAACGTTGCGTTTGCTGTATCTGCTGCCTTTGTATTAGGCGACCACTTAGGTTTTACTGCCGGCGTGGCAAGGGACATGATTTTCCCGATGATTGTCGGTAAATTTACCGGCGGCATTACGGCAGTTATCGTCGCTATGTTTATCGCAAATCGAATGCTCGGAAAGACTGAGACAAACGAGGGAGGCCATACGAAATATGGAAAAGTTGGATAAAGCGATGCTAGAAGAAGTAATCCGCAAGGTAATCGCCGAGCAGCTTTCTGGCATAAAATCTGCTGCAATCGAAAAGCATCAAGACATGAGCGGAGTTGCTTCTATTAAACTGGAAACTGTAAAGATGGGCGAAGCAGACCGGCTTGCTACAGGCAAGCCGGAGGATGTAGTTTATACGAAGGATTTGTTTACGCTAGAAGAAAGCCCGCGCCTTGGCTGCGGCATCATGGAAATGAAGGAAACCACGTTTGAGTGGACGTTAAACTACGATGAAATTGATTATGTGATCGAAGGGCGCCTTGATATTTTAATAGACGGGCGAAAGGTGAGCGCGGAAGCAGGGGAGATTATTTTCATCCCAAAAGGAAGCTGCATCCAGTTTTCCGTGCCGGACTTTGCGCGGTTTATGTATGTAACGTATCCTGCTGATTGGGCCGCGCAAGGATAAAGGGATCGAACGATTGTGAGGGTATGCTTTTTCGCATACCCCTCTTTTATTTCAACAGAAAAATCCGGCAAGCGTTTAATCAAGCTCTTTACATAAAACCCCGCTTAATCTTACTTCAATTGGCCGTTTCTTTAAAAACGTAATGAAATTCCTTTCACTAAGCTCCGCAAGCGCTTTACCGACAATATATTTTATTTTCTCGGTTGCGTGAATCAACTCCCCTTTTGTCATTCCTTTCCCTTCAATACCAAAAATGTAATTTTGCCCAAGAATAAATAAAATATCCTGGCTTTCCGGGCTTAACTCAACGCTTTCTATAATGTCTGTCATCATATTGGATAGCTGCCTCATTTTATGTTTCTTTTCAGAAAGGTCGGCAATAATATCGCTTTGCGCCCTATGGATAATCTGGAAGAACGCTTCGCAGAAAAAAGTTAATTCCCCCTTACTATAAGGGGGGGTGCATTCGGTAAATGCATCATAATACATTTGCCGGGATTACTTTGCTTTGTTTCATAACTTGATCGTGGAGCATATCTAACGCGGAATGATTTACATAAAAGCACAAGAATTCTTGATTGCTTTTGTACGGTTTCATGTGAAACGGGAGTTTTACTGTTCCGTAGCTATTGAAACGCCGCTCATATTCTAATTGATATTTGCTTGGATCTTTATAATAGAGCTTAGACAGGGGTTCATACATTGCATTCCCTCCCTTTTAAAGTTAGGCGGTGTTAAACATTAGTGTTGATATGTGACCCTTTCTTTTAGGTGTGGAGAGTGCTCCCAGCCTTGTGTCGTAACGGTCAGGGCCTAGTTTTGCCTCGCCCGAAGGAAAACCAGAGGGAGCACACCAGTGCAGGTTGCGATTGGTTCTGCATAACCCTGATGTACAGACGTGCGTTATATAAAAATCAACATTGACCTTTAGCAGAGATTAAAATTAAACAATATGTGTTGAAGTGCAGTTTTTATGGTTAAAAATAGCTATCATTTATAATTATTACATCAATAGTGGTTTTTTAACATCAAAAAATGCCCATTTTTTGATGTTATATCAATCTTTTTGTTTTAAAGGTTATATTTTTCTTGGTAAATGTGCATTGATTTATAAAAATTTGCGTCACTAAGCATATGTTTGCTTGCCAAGAAAAAATTTTGGCCTGTTCTACAACAAAAAGTGTTGACTGAATGCTCACTCATACTATAATAAAAGTAGATGACAATTCTGAATATTTACTTCTTTCTAAAAAATGAAAAAGGAGGTACAATTTTATATAGATTAGGTTCCTCGCATAATTCGCACTAACATAAGAGAGGGGTTGAACAAGCATGAACAGCTGGCTTCTTATCAACTGGCTGGCGTTTTTGGCAGTTACAGCATACGGCGTATATTTATTTGCCTATCTGGTTCAAACGAGAATCGCTTATATCAAATTAGGAAAAAAAGTAGAATTTGATAATAAGGTAAAAGAAAGATGGGAAAAAGTTAAAGTTAACGTCTTCGGACAAAAAAAGCTGCTGAAAGATAAAAAAAGCGGCATTATTCACGTTATGTTTTTCTACGGATTTATTCTCGTCCAATTTGGAGCCATCGACTTCATATGGAAAGGTTTAGCACCAGGCTCACATCTCCCACTTGGACCACTATACCCTGCATTTACATTCTTCCAGGAAATCGTCACACTCGTTATTTTAATCGCTGTTTATTGGGCTTTTTATAGACGCTATGTGGAAAAGCTCGTTCGCTTAAAACGAAATTTTAAATCTGGCCTTGTCTTAATCTTCATCGGCGGCTTAATGCTTTCCGTACTGTTAGGAAACGGAGCGGGAATCATTTGGCATGGCGGTGAATTATCATGGAGCGAACCGATTGCTTCCGGTATCGCGTATCTGTTATCCGGCATCGGCACAACCGCAGCGGTTAGCATCTTTTACTTCGCTTGGTGGATTCACCTGCTAATCTTGCTTACATTCCTGGTGTACGTGCCGCAGTCTAAGCACGCTCACTTAATCGCCGGTCCTGCAAACGTTTACTTTAGCCGTTTAACGAATCCTGGAAAATTAGAGAAAATCGATTTTGACGATGAAACGCAAGAAACATTTGGAGTCGGCAAAATCCAAGATTTTAAACAAAATCAATTAATTGATTTGTACGCTTGCGTAGAGTGCGGGCGATGCACAAATATGTGCCCTGCAACTGGAACGGGCAAAATGCTTTCTCCAATGGACTTAATTTTAAAGCTGCGTGACCATTTAACCGATACGGGTGCTGCGGTTACGTCCCGTACACCTTGGGTTCCGGCCTTCGCCTTTGCGAATACGCAAGGAAATCAGCTCGCGGCGATGAGCGCTTCCAAGGGGCAGCAGGAATCAGCAGCCGCCCTAGACTACAGCCCGAGCTTAATCGGTGATGTTATTACAGAAGCGGAAATTTGGGCATGTACAACGTGCCGCAACTGTGAAGACCAATGCCCGGTTATGAACGAGCATGTAGATAAAATTATCGACCTTCGCCGTTATCTTGTTTTAACAGAAGGGAATATGGACCCGGAAGCGCAGCGTGCCATGACAAATATCGAACGCCAAGGAAACCCTTGGGGCTTAAGCCGCAAAGAGCGCGAAACATGGCGTGAGGCAAGGGAAGATGTGCATATTCCGACCGTGAAGGAGCTTTCTAAAGCTGGCGAGGAATTTGAGTATTTATTCTGGGTCGGCTCTATGGGCTCTTATGATAACCGCAGCCAAAAGATAGCGCTGTCATTCGCGAAGCTAATGAATGAAGCGGGCATTAAGTTTGCGATTCTCGGAAACAAAGAGAAAAACTCCGGCGATACGCCGCGCCGCCTCGGAAATGAGTTTTTGTTCCAGGATATGGCGGTGAAGAATATAGAAGAGTTTGAAAAGGCGGGCGTGAAGAAAATCGTGACAATCGACCCGCATGCTTACAATATCTTTAAAAACGAGTACCCAGACTTCGGCTTAGAAGCGGAAGTGTACCATCATACAGAATTGCTGGCGCAGTGGGTGAAGGAAGGGAAATTGAAACCAACTCACGCTGTAAATGAAACAGTTACTTACCACGATTCCTGTTACTTGGGGCGCTATAACGAAGTGTACGATGCGCCGCGGGAAATTTTAAAAGCGATTCCAGGCGTGAAGCTTGTGGAGATGGAGCGCAAGCGCGAAACCGGAATGTGCTGCGGTGCGGGCGGCGGCTTAATGTGGATGGAAGAGCATGCAGGAACGCGCATTAACGTAGCAAGAACAGAGCAGGCTCTTGCGGTAAATCCATCTGTTATCAGTACCGGCTGTCCGTACTGTTTAACAATGCTTAGCGACGGAACGAAGGCAAAAGAGGTAGAAGAGCAAGTACAAACTCTTGATGTTACAGAAATTTTAGAGCGCTCTGTCGTTGGCGCTAAGCAAGAAGCGGTATCTTAAGAGACCGATTGAAAAAGGGGTGCCTGTGCACCTCTTTTCAAAGCGGCAGTGCCGAGCGACCGTTCAATCAAGAAAAGCGGATCCGGCTTGCCAGGCGCAGAAGCTAAGGTTCTTCGACCAGAAAGGCGCTTTTTGGCTTTAAGGGCGAAGGTTCTTAGCTGGGAGCGCCTAGCCGGAGGAGCTGGACAAAAAAGAAAAGCGGATCCGGCTTGCCCAGGCAGAGGATAACAATGAGGATGGAAAAGAAGCGCAAATAAAGGGGGATTTGAAATGGCAAGAACAGTAATTGTGGGGGCGGCCCGTACTCCAATTGGGAAATTCGGCGGCGTCCTAAAAGATGTAAAAGCGGCAGAGCTTGGGGGAATCGCTATCAAGGCCGCATTAGAACGGGCGAACGTTGCCCCGGCTGATGTTGAAGAAGTTATTTTTGGAACGGTCATTCAGGGCGGCCAAGGGCAAATTCCTTCCCGCCAGGCGGCTAAAAATGCCGGCATTCCTTGGGAAGCAAGAACAGAAACGGTTAATAAAGTATGCGCTTCTGGGATGAGAAGTGTAACACTTGCGGACCAAATTATCCGCGCCGGCGATCAATCCCTCATCGTAGCAGGCGGCATGGAGTCTATGAGCAACAGCCCGTACATCTTAAGGGGAGCACGTTGGGGATACCGCATGGGACACAGCGACGTTGTAGACTTAAACGTGGCAGACGGCTTAACTTGCGCGTTTTCGGGTGTCCATATGGGGACATACGGCAACGAAGTGGCGCAAGAAGACGGCATTTCCCGCGAAGAACAGGACCAATGGGCGTACAGAAGCCATATGAAAGCGGTAGCGGCCCGCAAGGAGGGCCGGTTTGAAGAGGAAATCGTGCCTGTAGTGATTCCGCAGCGCAAGGGCGACCCGATTGTCATATCCGATGATGAAGCGCCGCGCGAAGATACAACGCTGGAAAAGCTGGCAAAGCTTAAGCCGGTATTTGGGGCGGACGGCACAATTACGGCAGGGAATGCCCCTGGCTTAAATGACGGTGCAGCCGCGCTTGTGCTCATGAGCGAGGAGCGGGCTCTGCAGGAAGGCAGAACGCCAATTGCGACGATTCTTGGCCACACAGCGCTTGCGGTAGAATCAAAGGATTTTCCAAGAACACCAGGATATGCGATTAACGAGCTGCTTAAGAAAACAGGCAAAACAGTAGATGAAATTGATTTGTTTGAGATTAACGAAGCGTTTGCAGCTGTCGTTCTTGCGAGCAACAAAATTGCCGGCTTGGACCCTGAAAAGGTAAATGTAAATGGCGGTGCGGTTGCCATGGGACACCCAATCGGGGCGAGCGGGGCGCGCATTATCGTAACGTTGATTCATGCGTTAAAACAGCGCGGCGGCGGCATCGGCATCGCGGCGATTTGCAGCGGCGGCGGCCAGGGCGATGCCATCATGATTGAGGTTCGCTAAGGGCGTTTTTTGCAGGGGGAGAAATGTTTTTCGGAAAATCCAAATATAAATAAAGCTGTAGGAAAGGCAGCTCCTTTCCCAACAAGCTTATTAATAAGGGGGATATAAAATGAGCGTAAAAAATATTGTGGTAATCGGGGCGGGACAAATGGGGTCCGGTATTGCGCAAGTGTGCGCGATGGCAGGCTATCAAGTGTATATGCAGGATTTAAAGCAAGAGCAGCTTGACAGAGGCCTTGGCATTATTACGAAAAACCTCTCCCGCCAGGTAGAAAAAGGCCGCATGACGGAAGAGGCGAAGCAAGAAACGTTAAATAACCTTACAACAACACTGGATATCGAATGTGCTAAAGAAGCAGATCTTGTGATTGAAGCTGCGATAGAACGGATGGACATTAAAAAACAAATTTTTGCAAAGCTGGATGAACTCGCACCGGAGCATGCAATTTTAGCGACAAACACTTCTTCCCTTCCAATTACGGAAATCGCGGCGGTAACAAAGCGCCCTGAGAAAGTAATCGGCATGCATTTTATGAATCCGGTGCCGGTTATGAAGCTTGTAGAAATTATCCGCGGCCTTGCGACAACGGATGAAGTATACCAAACAATCGAAGATATTACGAAAAAAATCGGCAAGGTGCCGGTAGAAGTAAATGATTTCCCAGGCTTTGTGTCCAACCGCATTTTATTGCCGATGATCAACGAAGCAATCTATGCGCTATATGAGGGAGTGGCGACGAAGGAAGCGATTGACGAGGTCATGAAGCTCGGCATGAACCATCCGATGGGGCCGCTTACATTGGCGGATTTCATCGGCCTGGATACATGCCTATACATTATGGAAGTGCTTCATGAAGGATTGGGAGACAGCAAATACCGCCCGTGCCCATTGCTTCGCAAATATGTAAGTGCAGGCTGGCTTGGCAAAAAGACGGGACGCGGCTTCTACGTATACGAATAAGACGCAGCATACTATTACGGCTTTGGGGTGAAGAGCATGAATTTCTTGTTTACGGAAGAGCAAAACATGATGCGCAAAATGGTTCGCGATTTTGCGCAAAATGAAATCGCTCCATTCATTCCGCGCATGGAGCAGGGGGAATTCCCGCGGGAAGTGCTAAAAAAGATGGGGGAACTCGGCCTGATGGGGATTCCGATTCCGGAAGAATACGGGGGCGCGGGCATGGACTTTATTTCCTACATCCTTGCGATTAATGAGCTTTCCCGTGTGAGTGCGACGGTCGGGGTTATCCTGGCCGTGCACACATCCGTCGGAACGAATCCGATTTTATATTTCGGAAATGAGGAGCAAAAGAGAAAATATATTCCGAAATTGGCAAGCGGCGAGTATCTTGGGGCATTTGCTTTAACAGAACCGAGCGCTGGTTCGGATGCGGGCAGCTTGAAAACGCGCGCTGTAAAGAATGGAGATCATTATATTCTGAACGGGGCGAAGGTATTTATTACAAATGGCGGCGAAGCGGATGTATATGTAGCATTTGCGTCTACAAACCCGGCTGCGGGGACGCGCGGCATCTCCGCCTTCATTGTTGAAAAGGATACGCCAGGGCTTATTATCGGCAAAGATGAACATAAGATGGGCCTTCACGGTTCCCGGACTGTACAGCTTACCTTTGAGGATATGAAGGTACCGGCAGAGAACTTGCTTGGCGAGGAAGGGCAAGGCTTTAAAGTTGCGATGGCCAACCTTGATGTCGGCCGCATCGGCATCGGAGCGCAGGCGCTCGGCATCGCTGAGGCGGCGCTGCAATGTGCGAATGATTATGCGAAGGAACGCCATCAATTCGGCAAGCCAATCTCAGCGCAGCAAGGCATTAGCTTTAAGCTTGCGGAAATGGCAACGAGCGTAGAAGCGGCAAGGCTGCTAGTCTATCGCGCCGCATCGCTTCGCGCACAAGGGCTTTCTTGCGGCAAGGAAGCGTCAATGGCAAAGCTGTTTGCGTCCAAGACGGCGGTGGATGTAACTATTGAGGCAATTCAAGTGTATGGCGGCTATGGATATACGAAGGATTACCCGGTCGAGCGTTATTTCCGCGATGCGAAGGTGTGCGAAATCTATGAAGGAACGAGCGAGATTCAAAGATTAGTAATCAGCAAACAATTATAAGGGGGACTTATCCATGCAATTCAAACTGTCAGAAGAACATGAAATGATTCGTAAAATGGTCCGCGACTTTGCAAGAAACGAAGTAGCGCCTACAGCTGCGGAGCGTGATGAGGAAGAACGCTTCGATATCAATATATTCCACAAGATGGCGGAGCTTGGTTTAACGGGCATTCCTTGGCCGGAAGAATACGGCGGCATCGGCAGCGACTATTTAGCTTACGTTATTGCAGTAGAAGAGTTATCCCGTGTATGCGCATCTACAGGGGTAACATTATCCGCGCATACGTCTCTTGCAGGCTGGCCTCTATATAAATTCGGTACAGAAGAGCAAAAGCAAAAATATTTGCGCCCGATGGCAGAAGGCAAGAAAATCGGCGCTTACGGCTTAACGGAGCCGGGTTCCGGTTCAGATGCGGGCGGCATGAAAACAACGGCGAAGCGCGACGGCGACCACTACATCTTAAACGGTTCTAAAATCTTTATTACAAACGGCGGCATTGCCGACATTTATATCGTGTTTGCTTTAACGGATCCAGAGTCCAAGCAGCGCGGCACAACTGCATTTATCGTAGAAAGCGATACGCCTGGATTCTCTGTAGGGAAAAAAGAAAGCAAGCTCGGCATTCGTTCATCGCCTACAACAGAAATCATTTTTGAAGATTGCCGTGTTCCTGCGGAAAATGTTCTTGGCGAAGAAGGACAAGGCTTTAAAATCGCGATGCAAACATTGGACGGCGGCCGCAACGGCATTGCGGCACAAGCGGTCGGTATCGCGCAAGGCGCTTTAGATGCGGCGGTTGCTTATGCGAAGGAAAGAACGCAGTTTGGCAAACCGATTATCGCACAGCAAGGCATTGCCTTTAAGCTTGCTGATATGGCAACGAGCGTAGAAGCGGCGAGATTATTGACATACCAAGCAGCTTGGTTGGAATCGCAAGGGCTTCCATACGGAAAAGAGTCCGCGATGTCCAAGCTGTTTGCCGGAGACGCTTGCATGAAGGTAACGACAGAAGCGGTGCAAGTATTTGGCGGCTACGGATATACAAAGGATTATCCAGTTGAGCGTTTTATGCGCGATGCGAAGATTACGCAAATTTACGAGGGAACGCAGGAGATTCAGAAGCTTGTTATTTCCCGTATGATTGCGAAGTAAAAAGGCTTTTTTATAGAGTGGGAGAGAGCGCCCAGCCATGCGCAGAAGCGGCTGGTTCTGCACGGGATGGGTGCTTACGGGGAGAATAATATAAAAGATAGATATGAAGCGCAGGGAGGCGCCATTTCCTGCGCTTCTCTTAAAGAGAGGTGAGAGGGGATGGGGAAGCACAACGTTCAAGCCTCTGTTAAGGATGAAAAGCTTGTCGCAAAGCGCCGGGAACAAATGATCAAGGGCGCGGTGCAGCTTTTCAAGCAAAAGGGGTTTCATCGGACAACGACGAGAGAAATTGCGAAAGCGGCAGGGTTTAGCATCGGCACTTTGTATGAGTACATCCGCACGAAGGATGATGTACTCTATTTAGTGTGCGACAGCATTTACGACAATGTAAAACGAAAGCTTGAGCAAGCGCTGAGTGTAGAGAAAGGGAGCATCGAGAGCTTGAAGCTCGCTATTGCCAATTACTTTAAAGTAATGGATGAATTGCAGGAAGAGGTGCTCATTATGTACCAAGAAGTGAGCGCTTTGCCAAAAGAGTCAATTCCATACGTGTTGAAGAAAGAGCTGGAAATGGTGGCGATGTTCGAGCATATTTTACAGCAATGCGTCGAAAATGGAGAATTCACTTTAACGCAGGAAGAAATAGACTTGATCGCCCATAATATTTTCGTACAAGGGCAAATGTGGGGCTTCCGGCGTTGGGCGATGCAAAAGCTATATACGCTTGAGGAGTATACAGAATTGCAGACAAACTATTTATTGCATGGAATTTATATGAAGGAAAAATAGGAGGAGTGGAAAGTGGCAGTGATTGATGTATATCGTCCAAAGCATAAAGTACGTTTTGTAACCGCTTCAAGTTTATTTGATGGTCATGATGCCTCTATTAATATTATGCGCCGGATTTTGCAATCAAGCGGTGCCGAGGTCATTCACTTGGGGCATAACCGCTCTGTTGAAGAAATTGTAAACGCTGCAATTCAAGAGGATGTACAAGGCATTGCCATTTCCTCTTATCAAGGCGGCCATGTTGAGTATTTCAAATATATGTATGATCTATTACAGGAAAAAGGCGCAGGCCATATCCGCATTTACGGCGGAGGCGGAGGCGTCATCCTTCCTCGTGAAATCGAAGAGCTTGAAGCTTATGGCATTACAAAAATTTTCTCGCCGGAAGATGGGCGCCGCTTTGGCTTGCAAGGCATGATTAATCAGATGTTAGAAGGGTGCGATTTCCCAACGGCAGGCGATTTGGCAAAAGAGCTTGATAAAGTGGAAGAATTGGATACAAATACGATCGCTCGGCTGATTACATTGGCTGAAGAAAGTGTCGGAAAAGGCAATGAAATTTTCCAATCTCTTTCTGGACGAGTGAAGCAGGCGGCGCCGGTGCTTGGCATTACTGGAACGGGCGGTGCAGGAAAGAGCTCCTTGACCGATGAATTGATTCGCCGCTTCTTAAATGAATTTAAAGACATAAAAATAGCGGTCATCTCGATTGACCCGACAAAACAAAAAACAGGCGGCGCGTTGCTCGGGGATCGCATTCGCATGAATGCTATCAATTCGCCGCGCGTATATATGCGAAGCCTCGCGACGCGTGAATCCCGCTCCGAGCTGTCACTTGCGATTCAAGAAGCGATTACCGTTGTCAAGGCGGCGGGCTTTGATTTGATTATCGTTGAAACGAGCGGAATTGGGCAGGGCGATGCCGGCATCACACAGCACAGCGATATTAGCATGTATGTGATGACAAGCGAGTTCGGGGCGCCAACGCAGCTTGAGAAAATCGATATGATTGACTATGCTGATTTGATTGTAATTAACAAGTTTGAAAGAAAAGGATCCGAAGATGCGTTGCGCCAAGTGCAGAAGCAATATCAACGCAGCCATATGCTGTTTGAATTGCCGCTTGAAGAAATGCCTGTATACGGCACAATCGCAAGCCAGTTCAATGACCCGGGCACAAATACAGTATTTTTGAAATTAGTAGAGCTTATCAATAAAAAGGCAAACAAAAATTGGGAGCCGCAAACGATTAAGCCGGGCAAGACAGAAAAGCAAAATATTATCATTCCGAATGACCGCCGCTATTATTTGCGCGAGATTACGGATATGGTGCGCAATTATCATAAACGCACAGAGCAGCAGGCGAAAACGGCTGAGCGCCTGTTCCAAATCGAGGGCGCGATAGAGGCGATAAAAGAACAGGGCGCTGACGCGCAAGCGGCTGAAACATTACAAACTGTAAAACGAAGCTATGAAAATGCGCTCTCCCCGGAAGCAAAGCTGATTTTGGATACGTGGGATGCAGTAAAAGAAAAATACGCGGCTGATGAGTTTGTCACAAAGGTGCGCGATAAAGAAGTCCGGACAAAGCTCAAAACAACAACGCTTTCCGGAACAAAAATTCCAAAGGTTGCGCTTCCGAAATACAGCAACTACGGTGAAGTGCTGCGCTGGGTGCGCAAAGAAAACGTTCCGGGCCAATTCCCGTTTACAGCCGGCGTATTCCCGTTTAAGCGCACAGATGAAGATCCGAAGCGCCAATTTGCGGGAGAGGGCACGCCTGAACGTACAAATAGACGTTTCCACTATTTATGTAAAGATGACAATGCGAAGCGCTTAAGTACAGCGTTCGACTCCGTAACATTGTACGGGGAAGACCCGTCGTACCGCCCTGATATTTTTGGGAAAATCGGCGAAAGCGGCGTAAGCGTATGTACGCTCGACGATATGAAAAAGCTATACGATGGCTTTGATTTATGCTCACCTTCTACTTCCGTGTCCATGACGATTAACGGGCCGGCGCCAATTATTCTGGCGATGTTCATGAATACAGCAATCGACCAGCAGGTGCAAAAAGCGGAGCAAGAGCTTGGCCGCCAGGTTACGGCAGAAGAATATGAACAAATTAAAGCCAAAACATTGCAAACAGTGCGCGGCACAGTGCAGGCCGACATTTTAAAAGAAGACCAAGGACAAAATACGTGCATCTTCTCTACAGAGTTTGCGCTCCGTTTAATGGGGGATATTCAAGAATACTTTATCAACAATAAAGTGAGAAATTACTATTCTGTATCTATCTCCGGCTACCATATTGCCGAAGCAGGAGCAAACCCGATTTCCCAGCTTGCGTTTACGCTTGCCAACGGCTTTACGTATGTAGAATACTACTTAAGCCGCGGCATGAACATTGATGATTTCGCGCCGAACCTTTCCTTCTTCTTCAGCAATGGCCTTGATGCGGAGTATTCGGTAATCGGCCGTGTGGCACGTCGCATTTGGGCAATTGTGATGAAGGAAAAATACGGAGCGAATGAGCGCAGCCAAAAGCTAAAATACCACGTGCAAACATCCGGACGCTCCTTGCACGCGCAGGAAATCGCGTTTAACGATATCCGCACAACATTACAGGCGTTAATGGCGCTGCATGATAACTGCAACTCGCTTCATACGAATGCTTACGACGAAGCGATTACAACCCCGACAGAAGAATCGGTGCGCCGCGCGATGGCAATTCAATTAATCATTACAAAAGAGCACGGCTTAACGAAAAACGAAAATCCGCTGCAAGGCTCCTTCATTTTAGAAGAATTGACAGACCTTGTCGAAGAAGCAGTACTGAAGGAATTTGACAGAATCAATGACCGCGGCGGAGTATTGGGCGCAATGGAAACGCAATATCAGCGCGGTAAAATCCAAGAAGAGTCCATGCATTATGAAATGCTAAAGCATACCGGTGAATTGCCAATTATCGGGGTAAACACATATTTGAACCCGAACTCGGCAGTGGAAGAAGAGGTAAATAATATGGAAGTTGCCCGCGCTTCTTATGAAGAGAAAGAAACGCAAATTAAGAATTTAGAAGCGTTCCAGCAAAAGCATAAAGATAGCGTAGATGAAGCGCTAGCGCGTTTAAAACAAGTAGCCGTGTCCGGCGGAAACATTTTTGCTGAGCTAATGGAAACGGTAAAAGTGGCAAGCCTCGGCCAAATTACACGGGCGCTATATGAAGTCGGCGGGCAGTATCGCCGCAATATGTAAGGGAATCGTACTAGATTCCCGTTTTTTTTGTGGCATAAATCATGCCGATTTGTTTATAATGAGTAGTATGTATTTTTTTGTACAGGCCTTATAATGATAGTGGATTATATTGAGAGAAAGGAAGTGCCTCACACGTGAATTTAGAGCAATATTCACCGGAAGAGCTAAAAGAATTATCCATGATTGAACTTGCTTATTTGAAGCTCGCGGAAAAGAAGCAAGCAACGCCATTTCAGGAGATAGTTCAGGAAATTGCGCAAACGCTCGGTTTATCCCAAGAAGAGGTTGCAACAAGAATAGCTCAATTTTATACCGATTTGAACATTGACGGGCGCTTTATCAGTGTTGGGGAAAATCGCTGGGGATTACGCAGCTGGTATCCGTACGAGCAGATGGAAGAAGAAATTCTGCCGCAAGTGAAGCCGAAGAAGAAGCGTAAGCTCGATGACGAAGAACTTGATGACTATGTAGATGAAGCAGATGACTTTGAAGAGTTAGATGAACTAGACGAACTAGATGACTTAGATGAAGATTTTACAGAAGATGATGTAGAAGATTTCGACGATGAGTTATTAGAGGATGATCTGGAAGAAGTCGATGACGACGAAGATTTTATCGATGAAGATGAAGCGGAATACGATGAAGTCGAAGAAGAGGATGAATTGTAGTTCTTGACTTTTTAAAATAGTGTAGGTAGAATCATTTTTGGGCTCTTTAAAAAGAAAACAATTACTTTGATATAAAAAAGAAAATTGCTCCCTGTTTTTCTGCGGAAAATAATGGGCTGCAATTTTCTTTTTTTGTTTTTTGTTTAGAAATGAAAAAGAATCTAACAATAAAACAGATGAGCTGTTCCTTACATAAGCTGCTTGGCGCAGTGATTTATATAAATTAAGTGCAGAAAGGGAGAAATTTTATGACGAAGTACATTTTTGTAACCGGCGGCGTAGTGTCGTCTTTAGGGAAAGGAATTACAGCCGCTTCTTTAGGGAGATTGCTGAAAAACCGCGGCTTGAATGTAACGATTCAAAAGTTCGATCCGTATATTAACGTTGACCCGGGAACAATGAGCCCGTACCAGCACGGCGAAGTGTTCGTAACGGATGACGGCGCGGAAACAGATTTGGATTTAGGCCATTATGAGCGTTTCATTGATATTAATCTGAACAAATACAGCAACGTAACGACGGGTAAAGTATATTCTTCCGTTTTGCAAAAGGAGCGCCGCGGCGATTACTTGGGCGGAACGGTGCAGGTTATCCCGCACATTACGAACGAAATTAAGGAGCGTGTCTTCCGGGCCGGCCGCGAAACGAATGCGGATGTAGTTATTACGGAAATCGGCGGAACGGTCGGGGATATCGAATCGCTTCCTTTCCTAGAAGCAATCCGCCAAATCAAAAGCGATATTGGCCGCGACAATGTGATGTATATCCATTGTACATTAATTCCGTATATTAAAGCGGCAGGGGAAATGAAAACAAAGCCGACGCAGCATAGCGTAAAGGAATTGCGCAGCCTTGGCATCCAGCCGAATATCATCGTTGTCCGTACGGAATTCCCGGTTTCCCAGGATATGAAGGACAAGCTGGCGCTATTTTGCGACATTGATCCGAAAGCAGTGATTGAAGCGCGCGATGCCGATACATTATATGCTGTTCCGTTGGCGCTTCAAGAACAAAATATGGACCAAATTGTGTGCGAGCATTTGAAACTTGATTGTGCCCCAGCGGATATGACAGAGTGGAAAGCTTTAGTAGAAAAGGTTCGCAACCTATCTAAGAAAGTGAAAATTGCTTTAGTAGGAAAATATGTAGAACTGCAGGATGCGTATATTTCCGTTGTGGAAGCACTTCGCCATGCCGGCTATTCCTTTGATTCCGACATTGAAATTAAATGGATTAACGCTGAGCATGTAACGCCGGGCAATGTGAAGGAGCTTGTAGGGGATGCTGACGGTATCCTTGTGCCTGGCGGCTTTGGAGATCGCGGCATCGAGGGGAAAATTGCGGCGACGCAATATGCGCGTGAAAATCAAGTTCCGTTCCTTGGCATTTGCCTAGGCATGCAGCTTGCATCCATCGAATTTGCCCGCAATGTGCTAGGGTTAGAAGGCGCAAATTCTTCTGAAATTAATCCGGATACGAAATATCCGATTATTGACCTGCTTCCAGAGCAAAAGGATGTAGAAGATTTAGGCGGTACGTTGCGTCTTGGTTTGTATCCTTGCAAGCTTCAAGAAGAAACAAAAGCGTATCATGCGTACGGCGAGCCGGTTGTATACGAACGCCATAGACATCGCTATGAGTTCAACAACCAATTCCGTCAAGATATGGAGAAGGCAGGCTTCGTGTTCTCCGGAACAAGCCCGGACGGCCGTTTAGTGGAAATTATTGAGCTGAAGGATCATCCTTGGTTCGTGGCGTCCCAGTTCCATCCGGAGTTTGTGTCCCGTCCGACAAGACCGCAGCCGTTGTTCCGCGAATTTGTGAACGCATCTATTATTTATAAAGAGAGCAAATAAGAAAAACGAGCACAGGCGGCGCCTGTGCTCGTTTTTTTGCCTACTCGGGAAGTATTAACACGAATTTACGATTAATTCGACCCGATTTACGATTAATTCAACCCAATTTACAATTAATTCAACCGATTTGGGCAATAATTCGACCGAACCAAGCCGGCTCCGCTTTTCTAGGTATACTCTGCTAAAATTTCTTTAATTGTAAATGCTAATCCGTAGTAGGTGAAGAGGGCTGTCATTGCGCTTGGGAAACCGTAGCGGGAACCTTCTTCATCAGGAATAAGAGCTTTTAGAAGCTTTGTATCAATATGAACATCAGTAAATTGCTCGAGTGATTGCGCGCCTTCTTTTAATGCGGATATTCCTACAATCATGTGTCCTTGCTCTTGCAGCTTTTGGGCAAGCGCAATTGCTTTTTCATCTGTAGAAAAGCGTGTTACTAATATAATGCGGTCGGCGGGCGTGATGTCTGCCATCTTTCCGTTTTCAAAAAGGGCGCGCGCGCCGGACAACGGCTCTTCTCCGTATATCGCTTCTAAAGTGACGGCGCCCATTTCGCGTACGCCATGTATGTAAATAGCGCCGCTGCCAATCGCAGCTTGGGCGAGAAGGCGGGCGCCGTCTTCTATATGTATCTCCTCTTGCTCGGCAATTTTTTTAAAATAGCCGCTTAACTGTGTGGAAAAAATTTTTAGCACGTTGTAATCTCCTTTCTGTACAGCTGCTCTATCTATTATAGCTTATTTGCATGAAAACAAAAAATAGCTGCAGTGGAGTTGTTGAATACGGCAAGGTACAATGAAATAACAGCAGGAAAATGTTTGAAGCATATAGAAGTAATTTCAACATGTGCCATTAGAAGATATTACAATTTTATATATGGAAGGCTGGGAAACATATGGAAGGGAAAATTTTAATTGTAGACGATCAATACGGAATTCGTATTTTATTGAATGAAGTGTTTCAAAAAGAAGGATACAAAACGTATCAGGCAGCCAATGGCTTTCAAGCAATTGATATTGTAAAAAAGGATAAGCCGGATTTGGTTATTCTTGATATGAAAATTCCGGGCATGGACGGAATCGAAATTCTAAAGCGCCTGAAGGAAATCGAACCGGATATTAAAGTCATTTTAATGACGGCGTATGGAGAGCTGGATATGATTCAAGAAGCAAAAGACCTTGGAGCGTTAATGCATTTTGCAAAGCCGTTTGATATTGATGAAATGCGAAAAGCAGTACGTCAGCAAATCACTGTACAAGCTTAGTTTGACAAATTTATAAAAATATATCGAAAAAGCGTTTTCATAACTAAGGCAGCTGTTGAATTCGGTTGAGTTTTCGATGACAAGTTGGTATCCTATGGAGTGTAGAAGAAAGTCCGGTACAATTTCAATACATATTTTTTCGCTTTTCGTTCAAACTATATGGGAATTTATCGGATACAAAAAAAGTTTTAGGAGGATTCACCATGCCTTTAGTTTCCATGAAAGAAATGCTGAATAAAGCATTAGAAGGTAAGTATGCAGTTGGTCAATTTAACATTAACAACTTAGAATGGACTCAAGCGATCCTAGCTGCTGCTGAACAAGAGAAATCCCCAGTTATTCTAGGCGTATCTGAAGGGGCGGCTCGGCACATGGGCGGCTTCAAAACTACTGTTATGATGGTTCAAGGTTTAATGGAAGATATGAAAATTACAGTTCCTGTGGCAATCCATTTAGACCACGGCTCCAGCTTCGAAAAATGTAAAGAAGCGATCGATGCAGGCTTCACATCTGTTATGATCGATGCTTCCCACCATCCATTCGAGGAAAACGTAGAAACTACATTAAAAGTAGTAGAATACGCTCATGCGCGCAACGTATCTGTAGAAGCTGAGCTTGGCACAGTCGGCGGACAAGAAGACGATGTAGTAGCTGAAGGCGTTATTTACGCTGACCCGCAAGAATGTGCGGAATTAGTAAAACGCACTGGCATTGACTGCTTGGCTCCAGCTTTAGGCTCCGTTCATGGCCCTTACAAAGGTGAACCAAACCTAGGCTTTAAGGAAATGGAAGAAGTTCGCGACTTAACTGGAGTGCCATTAGTGCTTCACGGCGGTACTGGCATCCCGACAAAAGATATCGAAAGAGCGATTTCTTTAGGTACTTCTAAAATCAACGTAAACACTGAAAACCAAATTGCGTTTACAAAAGCGGTTCGTGAAGTATTGGCTTCCAACGCTGATGTTTACGATCCTCGTAAATATATCGGCCCTGGACGCGAAGCGATTAAAGAAACAGTTATCGGCAAAATCCGCGAATTCGGTTCTAACGGAAAAGCTGAGTAATTTTATGCTTCATCAGCAGGAGGTTTCCCCTGCAAATGATTATGAAGCAAATCTTTACAATATTTATACGTATTGGAAACCGTCTATGCTTTTAGACGGTTTCCTTTCGTTGTATAATGAAAGCGCCAACATTCTGCAAAAGTAGACAAATGATTTAAAAATAGGACATTGTTAAAGGAGCGGGCTTAAAATTTGGTATGATAGAACAAAGGGGGCTTAATCATGAAATTTTTTATTGACACAGCGAACTTAGAGGAGATTAAGGAAATTAATCAAATGGGAATTCTCGCGGGCGTTACAACGAATCCAAGCCTTGTCGCAAAGGAAAAAGGCGTATCGTTTCATGATCGGCTCCGCGAGATTACAGCTGAGGTGGAAGGCTCGGTAAGCGCGGAAGTCATTGGGCTTAAAGCGGAGGAAATGATTGAAGAAGGAAAAGAATTGGCTGCAATCGCGCCAAATATTACGGTAAAGGTTCCGATGACGCCGGATGGATTAAAAGCGGTAAAGGCGCTGAGCGATCTAGGCATTAAAACGAACGTTACGCTTATTTTTAATGCCAATCAAGCCTTAATGGCGGCGCGTGCCGGGGCTACATACGTGTCTCCGTTCCTAGGCCGCCTTGATGATATTGGACATGACGGCCTGGAGCTGATTGAGACCATTTCTGCTATCTTTTTGCAGCACGATATTAAAACTGAAATCATTGCCGCTTCCGTTCGCCATCCGCTCCATGTTACAGAAGCTGCTTTGCGCGGCGCCCACATCGCAACGATTCCATACAAGGTCTTTTTGCAATTGATGAAGCATCCTCTTACTGACAAAGGGATTGAGCAGTTTCTGCATGACTGGAATAACAGGTAAATTGAAAGTGTTGAATCACTAGAAGGGAGCATGAGATGGAAAAGTTATTCATTGAAGGCGGAATTCCATTAAACGGGTCTATCCGCGTCAGTGGCGCGAAAAACAGTGCGGTTGCCTTAATTCCCGCGACAATTCTTGCGGAAACTCCGGTAACAATCGGCGGCGTTCCTAACATTTCCGACGTAAAAATCCTTGGGAGCCTGCTGGAGGAGATTGGCGGAAAAGTTTCTTATGAAGGACAAGATATGACAGTTGATCCCTCTAAAATGGTAGGAATGCCGCTTCCAAACGGCAAGGTTAAGAAATTGCGCGCTTCCTATTATTTAATGGGGGCCATGCTCGGAAGATTCAAAAAAGCGGTTATCGGTTTGCCGGGGGGCTGCCATTTAGGCCCGCGCCCGATTGACCAGCATATTAAAGGCTTTGAGGCGCTGGGTGCTAAGGTGACGAATGAACAAGGAGCAATTTACCTTCGGGCAGATGAACTGCGCGGCGCCCGCATTTACTTAGATGTCGTAAGTGTCGGAGCTACTATTAATATTATGCTGGCAGCTGTGCGGGCAAAAGGGAGAACGATTATCGAGAATGCCGCAAAGGAGCCGGAAATTATTGATGTAGCAACATTGCTGACGAGCATGGGTGCAAAAATTAAGGGCGCGGGAACAGATGTAATCCGGATTGACGGTGTTGACTCCTTAAAAGGCTGCTACCACTCTATTATCCCGGATCGGATCGAAGCCGGGACGTATATGATTTTGGCGGCCGCGGCAGGGGAGAAGGTTATAATAGACAATGTAATTCCGCAGCACTTGGAGTCGGTTACGGCAAAGCTTCGCGAAATGGGCGTAAAGATTGAAACGATTGATGACCAAATTATCGTAACTGGCGGAAATAAGCTGAAGATGGTAGATGTGAAAACACTTGTTTACCCTGGCTTTGCAACCGATTTGCAGCAGCCGTTCACCGCTTTGCTGACAAAGGCGAACGGAACGGGAGTTGTTACAGATACCATTTACGGAGCGCGCTTTAAGCATATTGATGAACTAAGAAGAATGAATGCGAAAATTAAGGTTGAAGGCAGATCGGCTATTGTTGCGGGCCCTGTAGAGCTGCACGGAGCAAAGGTAAAAGCAAGCGACCTGCGCGCCGGCGCCGCCCTTGTAATTGCGGGCCTAATGGCGCAAGGAATCACAGAAGTCACTGGTTTGGAACATATTGACAGGGGATATGAGGATTTAGAGGAAAAGCTGCGCGGGCTCGGCGCCCGCATTTGGCGGGAGAAGTTGACGCAGCAAGAAATAGAACAAATCCAAAATTCATAGCTATTACGGCTTAAAAAGGGAGAGGGATTATTGTGGAAAGAAGTTTATCCATGGAGCTAGTTCGTGTGACAGAGGCGGCTGCGCTATCGGCAGCACGCTGGATGGGGCTTGGCAAAAAGGACGAAGCCGATGAGGCGGCTACATCCGCTATGCGCGATGTGTTTGATACAGTTCCGATGAAAGGAACTGTCGTAATCGGCGAAGGAGAAATGGACGAGGCGCCGATGCTGTACATCGGGGAAAAGCTTGGCACCGGCTATGGTCCCCGCGTTGATGTGGCAGTTGACCCGCTTGAAGGAACGAATATTGTCGCAACAGGCGGTTGGAACGCGCTCGCTGTTATTGCTGTAGCGGATCACGGCAATTTGTTGCACGCACCTGATATGTACATGGATAAAATCGCGGTCGGCCCGGAAGCGGTAGGTGCAGTTGATATTAATGCTTCTGTTACCGATAATCTTCGCGCGGTGGCAAAAGCGAAAAATAAAGATATTGAGGATGTGGTCGCCACGGTCTTAAATCGCCCGCGCCATGCGCATATTATTGAGGAAATCCGCAAAACGGGAGCGCGCATTAAGCTTATCAATGACGGTGATGTGGCCGGCGCGATTAATACGGCCTTTGACCATACGGGCGTCGATATTTTATTCGGCTCTGGCGGCGCTCCTGAGGGCGTTTTGGCTGCGGTAGCTTTAAAATGCCTGGGAGGGGAAATTCAAGGAAAGCTGCTTCCGCAAACGGAAGAAGAATTGCTCCGCTGCAAAAAAATGGGCATTGATGATGTGAACCGCGTGCTTCGTATGGAGGATCTCGTACGCGGGGATGACGCAATTTTTGCCGCAACCGGAGTTACGGACGGAGAGCTGCTGCGCGGCGTGCAATTTAAAGGAACAGTCGGCACGACGCACTCTGTCGTTATGAGAGCGAAATCCGGAACAGTCCGGTTCATTGACGGGCGCCATAGCCTTCATAAAAAACCAAACTTGGTGATTAAGTAATATGAAACTGCTATCCGCGGGCAATCCGCGGATAGTCCCCTTGCTTCTTCCTCCCGTATGGACCGCTTTTACATGCCCATTTGGAGGTCTTTGCTTCTGAACATATGCCATCTCGCGCCTATGTAGAACAAACTGCAACCTGCACTCCATTCATCTCTTTGGTTTTTCATTGCATGTGGCAGAAATAGGGTTTAACCGCTTCCATGCACGGCCAGATGCCCTTTCCCATTAAAAAAAGTTCTGTCTATAACTGAAGCCTGTACATTACGGCTATGTAGAACTAACAGCAGCCTGCACTCACTTTCTCTCTGGTTTTCTTTTGGACGAGGCAAAGCTAGGCCCTGACCGTTACGATACACGCCGGGAGCACTCAAAGGATTTATATATTAACACTGCTTTAAAAAAAGGCTCTGTTACAGGCTAATGTTGATTTTGATTGATTTGTTGATTTGGAACGAAAGGCGGCCCCGCCCGCCGAAAGCATCCGCCTGTAGTGGAAAATCAACAATCAAGTTTAACAGAGCCTAAAAAAATCATATATTTTTCCTTAAATCATAAATTTTGTGAAAACAGTCATTGATTAAAAGCGGAAAATGAGGTTACAATAGGGAATATTATTCTACTTAAACGCATTTGCCTTTCATAGATACCTTCCGTTTATTTCCCTTTCTATCCATATGAAAACAGAATAAATTTAAAGAGTGGTGTTCCAATGAGCTTAACAATAGCAGGATTAGAGAATATGAAATTAAAAGAGCTGTATGAGCTTGCGAAGGAATTTAAAATTTCGTACTACAGCAAGCTTACGAAAAAGGAATTAGTTTTTGCCATTTTGAAAGCGCAAGCAGAAAAAGAAGGTTTCTTCTTTATGGAAGGTGTACTTGAAATCATCCAATCTGAGGGATTTGGATTTTTGCGGCCGATTAACTATACCCCGAGTTCAGAGGATATTTATATTTCCGCTTCCCAAATTCGCCGCTTTGATTTGCGAAACGGGGACAAGGTATCCGGGAAAGTACGTCCTCCGAAAGAGAATGAACGGTATTTTGGTTTATTGCAAGTAGAAGCAGTCAATGGGGATGACCCGGAATCCGCAAAGGAGCGCGTTCACTTTCCGGCGTTGACACCATTATATCCAAATCGCCAAATTAAGTTGGAAACAGAGCCGAAAAACTTATCAACACGTATTATGGATTTAGTTGCGCCTGTCGGCTTTGGGCAGCGCGGCTTGATTGTCGCTCCTCCAAAGGCTGGCAAAACGGAGCTGCTTAAAGAAATCGCCCACAGCATTACGACGAACCATCCGGAAGCGGAGCTAATTGTCCTTTTAATCGATGAGCGCCCGGAAGAGGTGACGGATATCGAACGTTCCGTCGCAGGGGACGTTGTAAGCTCGACATTCGATGAAGTGCCGGAAAACCATATTAAGGTTGCCGAGCTTGTATTAGAGCGCGCTATGCGCCTTGTAGAGCATAAAAAAGACGTTATTATTTTAATGGACAGCATCACGCGCCTAGCACGCGCGTATAACCTTGTCATTCCGCCAAGCGGACGTACGCTGTCAGGCGGTATCGACCCGGCTGCTTTCCATCGCCCGAAGCGCTTCTTCGGTGCGGCGCGCAACATTGAGGAAGGCGGCAGCTTGACGATTTTAGCGACAGCTCTTGTAGATACCGGCTCCCGCATGGATGATGTCATTTATGAAGAATTTAAAGGAACGGGCAATATGGAGCTTCACCTCGACCGTTCCCTTGCCGAACGCCGTATTTTCCCGGCGATCGATATCCGCCGTTCCGGTACCCGCAAAGAAGATTTGCTCATTCCGAAAGAGCATTTGGATAAGCTATGGGCGATTCGCAAAACGATGACAGATACGCCTGATTTTACGGAGCGCTTCTTGCGTACGCTAAAAACAACAAAATCGAACGAAGAGTTCTTTCAAATGATAACGAAGGAAGCAAAAGGCGTCGTCGCTGCAAAATAAAGCAGTTCGTGGGAAATAAAGGATACTAAAAACAGGTAGTTGCAAAATGCAAGCGGCCTTGTTATAATTTCTTCATGTGTGTTTCATCGATAGATTATGCTTATATAGCGTTTTAGATGAAAAACTCTGTTTCGAAAAATGATTCAGGGCGGAAGGAGATGAAAATAATGAAACAAGGAATTCATCCAGATTATAAAAAGGTTGTTTTCATGGATGTGAACACTGGCTTTAAATTCTTAAGCGGTTCTACAAAATCATCTGCTGAAACAATCGAATGGGAAGACGGCAACACTTATCCGCTTCTTAAAGTGGAGATTAGCTCCGATTCTCATCCATTCTACACAGGACGTCAGAAGTTTGCTACTGCTGATGGACGTGTTGAACGATTCAACAAAAAATACGGTCTTAAGTAATCATGAACGTAAAGCAGGCAAGTGGGACATTCGCTTGCCTGCTTTTTTTGCGGAAAAATGGCGTTCCGTTGCTTTCGGAAATGAGGGGGCATCTCGATGTATTTAATGGAAAGAAGTGGCTGGGTTGAAGTAATCTGCGGCAGCATGTTCTCGGGAAAATCCGAAGAGCTGATTCGCCGTGTGCGCCGCACGCAGTTTGCAAAACAAAAGGCAATTGTATTTAAGCCTAGTATAGATAATCGATACAGCGAGGAAGATGTAGTATCCCATAACGGCGCTAAGGTCAATGCCATTCCGGTAGCGTCTTCTGCAGCTATTTTGGAACATGTAACAGAAGAATTGGATGTTATAGCAATAGATGAAATACAATTTTTTGATGAGGACATTGTGGAAGTGGTGCAGGAATTGGCAAACCGGGGATATCGCGTCATTGTAGCCGGTTTAGACCAGGATTTTCGCGGTCTACCATTTGGACAAGTTCCTCAGCTTATGGCAATTGCCGAGCATGTAACAAAGCTTCAGGCGGTTTGTTCTGTATGCGGGGCTCCGGCAAGCCGCACGCAGCGTTTAATTAATGAAAGGCCTGCTTCCTTTCACGATCCGATTATTTTGGTAGGTGCATTAGAGTCATATGAACCGCGCTGTCGCCATTGTCATATTGTACCTAATGAGTGAGAAAGGCTTTTTCTCATATTTTCATAAAAACTCGCTTTACGGCGGGTTTTTTTACACTTTGGCTACCCTAAAAAATAGGATCTGTTAAACTTGATTGTTGATTTTCCACTACAGGCGGACGCTTTCGGCGGGCGGGGCCGAGCCGCTTTTCCCGCTGGAGTCGCCGCCTTTCGTTCCAAATCAACATTGGCCTTTAACATAGCCTACACTTTAAGTATAAGTTTTGGGAGTTTGTCTAGCTCGCACAGCCCAAAGCAGCAGACTCCGGGGTGTGCCTCCGTAAAAGGCAAAAAGCGCCTTCTGTCAGCGCTTCTCTTGCGCTTGTCGCCGATAGGCGGGCGCCCTGCGCTTTTCTTAGCAAGCTGGCGAACGAAGGGAAATGGAGCTTCACCTTGCTTTTTTTTCTTTTTGTAGCCTATACTATTGTATTAGAGACTTAGGATGTTGAGGTGAGAGACGTGCTAGATCGTTTACAGGCTGTAGAAGACCGTTACGAGAAATTAAACGAGCTGTTAAGCGACCCTGCTGTTGTGAATGACCCGAAGAAGCTTCGCGAGTATTCCAAAGAGCAGTCTGATATTCAAGAAACAGTAGAAGTATACCGTGAATATAAAAGCGTCCGCGAGCAGTTAAAAGATGCAAAGGCAATGCTTGAAGAAAAGCTGGACGCCGACATGCGCGAAATGGTAAAAGAAGAAATTTCCGAGTTGGAAGCGCAAGAACAAGAGCTGGCAGAGCGCCTGAAGGTATTATTGATTCCGAAGGACCCGAATGACGATAAGAACGTTATTGTCGAAATTCGCGGCGCTGCCGGCGGCGACGAAGCCGCGCTGTTTGCAGGAGACCTATACCGCATGTACAGCCGCTACGCGGAAATGCAAGGCTGGAAAACAGAGGTTATTGAAGCGAGCTATACAGAGCTTGGCGGCTACAAAGAGATTATTTTCATGATCAACGGAAATGGCGCTTACTCTAAGATGAAGTTTGAAAACGGGGCGCATCGTGTGCAGCGTGTGCCGGAAACAGAGTCCGGCGGCCGCATCCACACTTCTACCGCAACGGTAGCTGTATTGCCGGAAGCGGAAGAGGTTGAGGTTGAAATCCATGAAAAGGACATTCGCGTCGACACGTTCGCTTCAAGCGGGCCGGGCGGGCAGAGCGTTAACACAACGATGTCTGCCGTTCGTTTGACGCACATTCCGACCGGTATCGTTGTATCATGCCAGGATGAAAAATCACAGATTAAAAATAAAGAAAAAGCGATGAAAGTATTGCGTGCCCGCATTTACGATAAGTTCCAACAGGAAGCGCAAGCGGAGTACGACCAAAACCGCAAGCAGGCGGTTGGAACAGGCGATCGTTCCGAACGTATTCGCACTTATAACTTCCCGCAAAACCGTGTAACAGACCATCGTATCGGCTTAACGATTCAAAAGCTTGACCAAATTTTGCAAGGTAAGCTTGATGAGCTTATCAATGCTTTAATTATGGAAGATCAAGCGAAGAAGATGGAGGCCGCAGAGTAATGCGCGTGTACGAAGCCCTAAAATGGGCTTCTTCTTTTTTGCGGGAGACAGGGCGCGATGAAAACGCAGGCGAGCTGTTATTATGCTCAGTATTAGGAGTAAATAGAACCGGGCTGCTAATGAGAATGCGGGATGAATTGGCCAAGGAGCAGCAAGAGGCGTTTCGCAAGCTTGTAGGGAAGCATAAGCAAGGGATTCCGGTGCAATACTTAATTGGATATGAAGTGTTTTATGGGCGTGAATTTCTCGTAAATGAAGAGGTGCTCATTCCGCGCCCGGAAACAGAGGAGCTTGTTTTAAGTTTGCTGCAGCGCATAGAAAGAAAGTTTGGCCTGCGTGCTCTTGAAGTGGCTGATATCGGAACGGGAAGCGGAGCGATTGCCATTACGCTTGCATTAGAAAACGAGAATTTGCGCGTTTCAACTGTTGATATTGCTCCTGAATCTTTGGAAGTGGCACGGGAAAACGCGAGAAGGCTCGGGGCGAATGTCGCTTTTTATCATGGCGATCTGCTGCAGCCCTTTATTCAAAGCGGCAAGAAGCTCGATGTAGTTGTGTCAAATCCGCCGTATATCCCCTATGAAGAGTGGCAAGGGTTATCCGAAGTTGTAAAGGAGCATGAACCGGCGCGCGCGCTTGTCGGCGGAGAAGATGGCCTTGATTTTTACCGCCGCTTCATGGAAGAGCTGCCGCAGATTTTGAATGGGCAGGCGATTGTTGCATTTGAATTTGGCGCCGGCCAAGGGGAAGCGATTCGGCAAATGCTTCAGGAAACATTTCCGGCAGCGCGCGTTGAGGTTGTGTTTGATATAAACGGCAAAGACCGAATGGTATTTGCTGATATATAGAGTGTAGATTGAACAGCCGGCCGGATTATTGTTAAAATCGGCCGGATTCCGATGGGTTTGCCCGCTTGTATACATAGCGTAAGCACCCCATCCATCTAAAAAACATTTTTTTAGATTAGTAGTTTATAAAACAACAAAACTGTCCACACTGTCTTACTGAAGGGACGGTGTGGGGAATGAAAAAACAAATTATTGCATATTTGCTTTTATTAGTAATCGGCGCCCAATTTATGGCGCACGTTGGATATACAAGAGTACAGGCGAATCAGCCGAAAGTCATTCCGAATGAAGCGATTCGCCTCCGCATTTTGGCAAATAGCGATTCTGAGAGCGACCAAGCGCTTAAACGAAAAGTCCGCGATAATGTTAAAGCGCAAATTGACAGCTGGGTTGAAGATTTACAATCATTTAAGGAAGCGCGCCGCGTCATTCAAAGCAGGTTGCCGGAAATTGAAAAAACAGTAGCACAAACATTAAAAGAAGAAGGAAGCAAGCAATCCTTTACGGTAGAGTTCAGCAAGCATATTAAATTTCCGACAAAGATGTACGGCAATTTCATTTATCCGGCGGGCGAATATGAAGCGGTGCTAGTAAAGCTTGGAAAAGGAGAAGGTGCGAATTGGTGGTGCGTATTGTTCCCGCCGTTATGCTTCCTTGATTTCTCAAGCGGCACAGTTGTCCGCAAGGAAGAGAGCATCGAAGAAGCGGAAGCGGCAGAACAGGAGCCGCAGATAAAAGAGGCTGCAGCAGAAAAGGAAAAGCCGCCTGTTGAAGAATCTGCAGAAGAAGAGGTGAATCCGTCTGCGGAAGAGCCAGAGGAAGAAGTTGCTGAGAAAAAGGCTGTAAAGCAAGCGGCCGTAAAAGCGAAAGAAGCAGCACGTGCAGAGAAAGAAGAACAGCTCATGCAAGAAATAGATGAAGAAAATGGGGAAGAACAAGAGCCAGCCGAAAAAGAAGCGGATGAAAAAGCAAAACCGAAAGTGCAAGTAGAAGAGCAAGAAGAGGTAAAGGTAAAGTTCTTCATTGTAGAAGCTGTATCGGCTCTATTCTCCGAATAAAGTTCTACATGCGCTTCCCTTCTCATATAATACCTTGAACAGAGATGAAGGGGAGTGCATGCTATGCGTTTTGCGGCTGAACAAGATGTGGATAAATTGGTTCGATTTTTGGGACGGGCTTATGCGGACGGTACGAATATCGAAAAGATATACCGGCAATTTATGCTGATGGAGGATGAAGACGGCGATATTCAGGCGGTTATTGGGTACGAAAAAGCGGGAAGTGCCGGATTGCTTCGTTCGCTTGTTTTATCGCCAACTGTGGATAAGCCGAGATTTCTTCAATTTTTTCAAACGTTTTTAGGGCATATTATAGAACAAAATGTGGAAAACTTATATTTAGTTACAAATAAGAAAAGCGCATTGCCGCTTTTTCACAAATTCGGGTTTTATACTGTGGAAAAAGATGGCGTTATAGATGAAATTGCGGAGCTTTCGCACTTTAAAAGCTGCATCGGGCAGCCGGAAGCTTTCATTTTGAATTGTCAGCTATTAACAAAGTTACCCACAGATTAACAAGGTTTATCCACAAAATGTGGATAAACCTTGTTTGTGTTAGTTAGTAATAGGAGAATAAACTATATATATCAAGGATTTTTCAGAAGAAAAGGGCGTGAATGAGAATGGATACGAAATTATGGATTGTGGATAATGCTGTTGAAAACGAAAATAATTATCCACAATTAGGGGAAGCCGCGCAGCTGCTCCGGCAGGGAGAGGTTGTGGCGTTTCCGACAGAAACGGTGTACGGGCTTGGTGCCGATGCAACAAATGACGGGGCGGTTGCTAAAATTTTTGAAGCAAAAGGGCGGCCGAGCGACAACCCGCTTATTGTACATATTGCAAGCCGCGCGCAGCTGGAGCAGCTCGCCGCTTCCATTCCCCCGGCAGCAGAAGTGCTGATGAAGCATTTTTGGCCGGGGCCGCTTACGTTAATTTTTCCAAAGAAAGACGGCGTTTCCGGGCGGGTGACAGCAGGGCTTGATACAGTTGCGGTGCGGATGCCGGACCATCCTGTAGCGCTTGCTTTAATTGCGAAAGCTGGCGTTCCGGTGGCGGCGCCGAGCGCGAACCGTTCCGGGCGGCCAAGCCCGACGCTTGCCGTCCATGTGTATGAAGACTTAAATGGAAGGATTGCCGGGATTGTGGACGGAGGGGCGACCGGGGTCGGGGTAGAATCGACAGTATTGGATTGCACAAGCAGTCCCCCGGCAATTTTGCGCCCTGGCGGTGTGACAAAGGAACAGCTGGAGGAAGCAATCGGCATGGTGCATATGGATCCCGGGCTGCAGAGCGAGACGGAAAAGCCAAAGTCTCCGGGCATGAAATATACGCATTATGCGCCAAAGGCACCGCTTATCATTGTAGAGGGAACAAAGGAATTCCTCCAGCGCCTTGTGAAGCAGCGGCAGGAGGAGGGGTTGCAAGTCGGCGTTTTAACGACAGAAGATAATGCTTCCTTTTATGAGGCGGACGCAGTAATTCCGTGCGGGCGCCGTTCCGATTTATCTACGGTAGCAGCGAAGCTGTACGAAGTATTGCGCGCATTTGATGCTGCGGGGGTGGAGGTTATTTACAGCGAGGCATTCCCGAAAGAAGGCATCGGCATTGCGATTATGAACCGTTTGACAAAGGCGGCAGGGCATCAAGTCATCAGCGAACGGTAAATTCATGCTTCTATCCCTTCTTGGACGTGCATATGCTTAATTAGCAAGTCCGAGGAGGGGGCATATGGACATTCAATATATTATCGGGGAATTGCTGACGCTTGTCGTTATGGCATTTGCCTTAGGATTAGATGCCTTTTCTGTTAGTTTAGGAATGGGCATGGTCCGGCTTAGATTAAGGCAAGTTTTTTACATAGGCCTTATTATCGGGGCATTTCATGTAGTTATGCCGTTATTGGGGATGATGGTCGGCCGGATTCTTTCAGAAAAGTTCGGTTTCATTGCGACAATGGCGGGAGGAATATTGCTGATCGGCCTTGGCTTTCATATTATGTATTCTACTTTGTTTGGAAAAGAAGAGGATAAGATTGTCCCGGCCGGCTTTAGTTTATATGTGTTTGCTTTTAGCGTCAGCCTTGATAGCTTTTCTGTCGGCTTGAGCCTTGGAATTTACGGCGCGCGGACTTGGGCGACGATTGTCATTTTCGGCTTGGTCAGCGCGTGCCTTACTTGGGCAGGGTTATTGCTTGGCCGCCACGCCAAAAAGATGCTCGGTACGTACGGGGAAGTATTAGGCGGGAGCATTTTGGTCGGCTTCGGGTTAAAGCTGTTGTTTCCGATATAGGGAATTGTCCGGATTCTGGCGAAATAGAAGAAGGCATCCCATTTTCGGGATGCCTTCTTCACATAAATCAAGATTATATCTCAAAGTTGAGATATAATTTTAAGGTTATGTTAAAGCTTGCTGTTGATTTTTGTGCCAAAAGAGCGTTCATGCATATCATGGTCAGATAGGACAAATAGCACCCTCTCTCTGGTTTTCCTTTGGACGAGGCAGAACTGGGCCTTGACCGTTACTATACAGATCCAGGAGCACTTTCCCCCTCAAAAAAGGATGTAAATATCAACACTAACGTTTAACATAGAGCCTAAAATTTTATTGGGATAATGAGGGGAATTGCAAATGCTAAACAAAATAGTTAAGATTTATGGACACTTTCCAAGAAATTATAGAAAATAAAAAAATCTTGCTTTATAGTAAGATGGTTAGCAACAAAGGAGGATTTGAACAATGTTTAAAAAGTTATTCAGCTTTGGCTCCAAAGAAAGTGAAGAGGTAATTGCGGCTCCTTTAACAGGGGAAGTCAAAAATATCGAAGATGTGCCGGATCCGGTTTTTGCACAGCGTATGATGGGCGATGGCGTTGCAATTATCCCGTCTGAAGGTACGGTAGTATCTCCGGTAGAGGGAGAAGTTGTGCAATTGTTCCATACGAAGCATGCGATTGGAATTAAGTCAAAAAATGGCGTAGAAATTCTAATTCACGTTGGATTGGAAACTGTAAGCTTAAACGGCGAAGGATTTGAAGCCCACGTTTCTCAAGGGCAAAAGGTAAAAGCAGGGGACAAGCTGATTACATTTGATCTTGCATTTATCGGCGAGAAAGCAAAAAGCACAATTACGCCGATTGTTATTACAAATGGCGATTCCTTAGGAACAATTAATAAGAGTGTGAATATGCAGGCGCAAAAAGGCGAAACAACTGTAATGAAGGTAGCTTTAGAAAAGTAAACTGTTAAGGCAGAAGCAGCAAATGAGGATATGCTGATATATATTTTAAACAGAGCGGAGCAAGGGAAATTTACCTGGTTCCGCTTTTTTATAGGTTTGGGTTTTCGTTCTTCGCAATATACAGCATGTTGCGGTATGATAGGGACATAGTACAGGAAAACATTATAATGAGTGAGACATAATTTGCAGTATAGAATAAGGAGGGGGACGTATGAAGCGCATCCTATTTGTATGTACGGGAAATACGTGCCGAAGCCCGATGGCCGAAGCGGTGCTGCGCCACTATGGAAAAGGGAAATTTGAGGTAAAATCCGCCGGTGTGTTTGCCTCTGCTGGAAGCGAGGCCTCAGAGCATGCGAAAGCCGCTTTAGCGGAAAAAGGAATTGTTATTAACCATACATCACAGCAGTTAACAGAAGAGCTATTAAATTGGGCCGATGCTGTGCTCGCTATGACTAAAAGCCACCAACAGCTTATTTTACAGCATTATCCGCATATGAAGGATAAAGTGTATACGCTTCATCAGTTTGTCAATGAAACGGATAAAGATATTTCTGACCCATTTGGCGGTTCGCTTGCTGTATATAAAGAAACGCTGCAAGAGCTGGAGGCGGCAATAGAAGAATTTCTGAAAAAAAATACAGAGCCGGAAGAATAACATTTCATGTATAATACGATATTGGAAATCAAGCTCTGCAGTTTATTGCGTGCAAACAAAAACGGGAGGGATAGAAGATGAAGGTAGTAGTAGCTTCAGACCACGGCGGTATTAATATTCGGAAGGAAATTATCAGTCTTTTGGAAGAAATGGGGATTGAGCATATTGACCTTGGCTGTGAATGTGAAACGGGTTCCGTTGATTACCCAGATTACGCGTTCCCGGCAGCGGAAATGGTAGCAAAAGGCGAAGTGGATAAGGGAATCTTAATTTGTGGAACAGGCATCGGCATGTCGATTGCGGCAAACAAGGTGAAGGGGGTTCGCTGCGCTTTAGTGCACGATACGTTCAGCGCAAAGGCAACGCGCGAGCATAACGACAGCAATATGCTGGCGATGGGAGAACGCGTTATCGGTCCCGGACTTGCGCGGGAAATTGCCCGTGTGTGGCTAACCACAAATTATGAAGGCGGCCGTCATGAAAATCGTGTAGGAAAAATCAAAACATACGAAGCAAAGTAAGAAATTGCCTGTCTTTGTAGAAAAAATGGGGACAATCTTACTTCTGCGCATGAAACACGCGTGATATAATTTGTTGAAGGAACCTCCGCGAAAGGAAGAATCGTGATGGATGAGCTAGCTAAGTTGAAAGAACAATTGCAAACTGCACTTTCGGACTTTCAGCAACAGGCCTCTCTTGCGCAAGGCAGTATTTTTGTTGTCGGCTGCAGCACAAGTGAAGTAATCGGTGCGGCAATCGGCACATCCGGTACGATGGAAGTGGCAGAAGCTATTTTTACTGAATTGAGAAATTTCCAGAAAGAAATCGGTATTTATCTTGCTTTTCAATGCTGCGAGCACTTGAATCGCGCATTGGTAGTTGAAAGGGAAGTAGCGATTAAGCATCATTTGGAAGAGGTTTCTGTTGTGCCTGTTCGCTCGGCAGGCGGCGCCTTGGCGACATATGCGTATCATGGCATGAAGGATCCGGTTGTTGTTGAATTCATTAAGGCAGATGCAGGGATAGATATTGGAGATACCTTTATCGGAATGCATTTAAAACATGTAGCGGTGCCCGTTCGAACAAGCATCAGGCAAATTGGCCAAGCGCATATAACAATGGCAAAAACGCGCCCGAAGCTAATTGGAGGAGCGCGCGCGGTGTATGCTGCGAAACGGGAAGCTTTAACTTGTCAGTGAAGGCCATCTTTTTAGGTGGCCTTTTTTATAAGATAGGCTACCCTAAAAAATAATCTGTGTTAAACGTTAGTGTTGATGTAACCCCTTACTTTTAGAGGGGGAGAGTGCTCCCGGCCGTATATCGTAACGGTCAGGGCTTAGTTCTGCCTCGTCCAAAGGAAAACCAGAGGGAGAAGATAAGTGCGGGTTGCAATGTCTGCATAGCCGTGATGTACAGACATACGTGATATAAAAATCAACATCGGCCTACCCTAAAAAATAAAAAATTTTTATCTATCGTGGTGCGAGTTATATTCTTGCATGGATGTCTCTGTTAAACTTGCTTGTTGATGTTCCACTACAGGCGGATGCTTTCTGCGGGCGGGGCCGAGCTGCTTTTCCCGCTGGAGCCGCAAATCAACATTAGCGTTTAACAGAGCTATAAGATAAGAAAGTATAGGATCTTAATCGAGATGAGTGTCTAGCTCTGGGCGCCATCGGCTCGAGGTCGTAAGCGAATCGACTCAGAAGGCAAAAAGCGCCTTTTGTTAGCGCTTCTCTTACGCTTGTCGCCGATAAGCGGGTGCCTTGCGCTTTTCTTATATAGAAATTGGATTTTCCTTTCACTGCAGGATAAAATCATGATAGAATGTAGATGAAAAATGTGAATGTTTTAAAAAATTACTGCTGTAACCTTCGTATTTTCCTGTTATAAAAACAAAAATATCGAACGGTGCACGTAATTTATCCAGAAAAAGGGGGATTTAGATGGAGCATTTAAAGCGGCAGGATGAAAAGGTATTTCAGGCGATTCAAGCGGAATTGGGGAGACAGCGTTCTAAAATTGAATTGATTGCTTCTGAAAACTTTGTAAGTGAAGCTGTTATGGAAGCGCAGGGTTCGGTTTTAACGAACAAGTATGCAGAAGGCTACCCTGGCAAACGTTATTACGGAGGCTGCGAGTATGTTGATGTCGCTGAGGACATTGCAAGAGACCGCGCTAAAGAAATTTTTGGGGCAGAGCATGTAAACGTACAGCCGCATTCCGGAGCGCAGGCGAATATGGCGGTATATTTTACAATCTTAAATCCAGGCGATACAGTTCTTGGGATGAATTTGTCGCATGGCGGCCACTTGACGCACGGAAGCCCGGTGAACTTCAGCGGTGTGCAATACAATTTCGTTGAGTACGGTGTAGATTCTGATACACATCTAATCAACTACGAGGATGTTCTTGAAAAGGCGAAGCAGCATAAGCCAAAGCTGATTGTCGCGGGCGCAAGCGCATATCCCCGCGTAATCGATTTTAAGAAATTCCGCGAAATCGCTGATGAGGTTGGTGCCTATTTAATGGTAGATATGGCCCATATCGCAGGTTTAGTAGCGGCGAAATTGCATCCAAGTCCAGTCCCTCACGCCCATTTTGTAACAACGACGACCCACAAAACATTGCGCGGTCCGCGCGGCGGCATGATTTTGTGCAAAGAAGAATTTGCAAAGCAAATTGATAAATCTATTTTCCCGGGCATTCAAGGCGGCCCGTTAATGCATGTTATTGCGGCGAAGGCGGTAGCTTTTGGCGAAGCGCTGCAGGATGACTTTACAACATACGCGCAAAACATTATTAATAATGCAAAGCGTTTGGCGGAAGGGCTGCAGAAGGAAGGTTTGACGCTTGTTTCCGGAGGAACGGACAACCATCTTATTTTAATTGATGTGCGCAACTTGAGCATTACAGGAAAAATTGCCGAGCACGTATTGGATGAAGTTGGAATTACGGTAAACAAAAATACGATTCCGTTTGACCCGGCAAGCCCGTTTGTAACGAGCGGAATCCGCATCGGTACGGCAGCGGTGACATCCCGCGGCTTCGGCCTTGAAGAAATGGATGAAATTGCTTCTATTATCGCTTACACATTAAAGAATCATGAAAATGAAACGGCGTTAGAAGAAGCGAGAAAACGGGTAAATGCATTAACGGAAAAGTTTCCGCTGTATAAAGAATTATAAGAAGATTTTCAAAAGGGCTGCGCCAAATTTGGCGCAGCCCTTGAATATTGAAGGGGTTTTCTATACAATCGTAAATAGTGTAAAGAGGCATGTCTTTTGGCACTTGAATATTCGCCCGAAAAGGAGAGAGTCACATGGGAAAACTATACGTATTTGATCATCCTTTAATTCAGCACAAACTTACATATATTCGCGACAAGAATACAGGAACAAAAGAGTTTCGCGAGTTGGTAGATGAAGTTGCGAGCTTAATGGCTTTTGAAATCACGCGCGATTTGCCGCTTGAGGAAATTGAAGTTGAAACGCCTGTAAGCAAAGCGAAAACAAAGGTAATTGCCGGCAAGAAGCTCGGTATTATCCCGATTCTCCGCGCGGGCTTAGGCATGGTGGATGGAATTTTGAAGTTAATTCCCGCAGCGAAGGTGGGCCATGTCGGCTTGTACCGCGATCCAGAAACGCTGCAGCCGGTAGAATACTATGTAAAGCTTCCTACTGATATAGAGGAGCGTGATTTTATTGTAGTAGATCCGATGCTAGCGACAGGGGGATCCGCTGTGGAAGCGATTAATTCCTTGAAGAAGCGCGGTGCAAAAAACATTAAATTAATGTGTCTTTGTGCAGCTCCTGAGGGCGTAAAGACAGTACAAGAGGCGCATCCAGATGTAGATATTTACTTGGCGGCGCTTGATGAAAAATTAAATGACCATGGCTACATTGTCCCAGGCTTGGGCGATGCCGGCGACCGCTTGTTCGGAACGAAGTAACAAGAGAAGGGATGTCCTTCTTTTGTTTGACCCTATCACAGTGCGTTAGTCTGTGGTAGGGTTTTTTTTTATAGTTAGGCTACCCTAAAAAATAATCTGTGTTAAACGTTAGTGTTGATGTAACCCCTTCTTTTCGAGGGGGAGAGTGCTCTCGGCTGTATATCGTAACGGTCAGGGCCTAGTTCTGCCTCGTCCAAAGGAAAACCAGAGGGAGATACGTGCGGGTTGCAATGTCTGCATAGCCGTGATGTAAGACGTACGTGATATAAAAATCAACATCGGCTTACCCTAAAAAATAAAAATTTTTTATCTATCGTGGTGCGAGTTATATTCTTGCATGGGTGTCTCTGTTAAACTTGATTGTTGATTTTCCGCTACAGGCGGACGCTTTTTGCGGGCGGGGCCGAGCCGCTTCCCTCGCTATGCTCAGTCCAGGGTCTCGGCTATCCTGCTTTTCCCGGTGGAGCCGCAAATCAACATTAGCCTTTAAAGAGCCATAGTTAAAGAAATAGGATCTCAATCGAGAGGAGTGTCTAGCTCTGGGCGCCCTGCGCTTTTCTTATTGAATCTCAACGGAACGCAGCGGATTTTGAGGATAATTTGGCCAATCGTTCTGCTGCTCCATACATGAAATCATCGATATTAGAACAAGATAGTAGAAAAAGGAGAATATGCCATGATACGGGTGTTAATTCTGCTATTTTGTTTGCTTTTTACAACAAATGCGCAAGCGGTTACTTTCCCGGAACATCCTCCTGCGCCATCTGACTATGAGAATGAATGGGAAATTGCCATCGTTGAAGTAAAGCCGAGCGAGCTGGAGAAAATCGAGGGCATCCTGCAGCGCGATTACCCGGATGTGGCCATTCGCCGCGTATATAAAACGGCATTATGCGGTTTGAGTGTAAAAGGAAGACGCAAGGAATTGCGGCGGTTAGAGCGCCTGCCCGGCGTCAACCGGGTCACCCCGGTTTCCACCTATAAGGCGGATGTGGAGCAAAGCGTTCCTTTTATCGGGGGAAATGAGGCAAGAAGCTACTTTGACGAAAACGGGCGGCGCTTGACAGGAAAGGGTGTTAAGGTTGGTGTCATCGATACAGGCATTGATTATGAACACCCGGATTTATCTAGAAATTACGGCGGCGGTTACGATGCGGTAGATGGGGATAGGGACCCGATGGAGTCGAAAAGCGTCAGTCCGACTGTACATGGCTCCCATGTGGCGGGCATTATAGCGGCGAATGGGAAACTGCGCGGCGTTGCCCCCGAGGCGACAATTATCGCATACCGCGCCCTTGGCCCCGGCGGAGTCGGCTCCACAGAAACGGTACTGGAGGCGATAGAGCAGGCAATTGCCGACCGGGTGGATGTGCTGAACCTATCGCTTGGCAATGAAGTGAACGGACCTGACTGGCCGACAAGCACCGCCTTAAATAAGGCGGCTGAGATGGGAATCGTTGCGGTGGCCGCATCGGGAAACTCCGGGCCGGGCATTTGGTCGGTCGGCTCACCGGGAACGGCCTCTGGGGCAATTGTAGTCGGAGCCTCTTCGCCGCCGTTGCAAATCCCTTATGTAAAGGTGCAGGGGGAGGAGCTTCGTATTGCGCTGCTGGAAGGCTCGCCTGATTGGAATTTTTCCCGCACCTTGGAGTGGGTGTACGGGGGGCTTGGCAAAAAAGAAGAGCTGGCGAATGTAAAGGATAAGGTCGTTCTTTTGGAGCGGGGCGGAATTTCATTTTCGGAAAAAGCAAAAAATGCGGAGAAGGCCGGGGCGAGAGCAGTATTGATTTTTAATAATATGCCCGGTCCTTTCCTGGGAAAAGTTGAAGGGGTATCCATTCCGGTTGCGGCGCTTTCTGGCAAGGATGGGAAGCGATTGCGGGAGCTGCAAAGCCGGCTTATGCAAACAGTTATACGCAAAGAGCAGGACCGGGTTGCGGGCTTTAGCTCACGGGGCCCGGTCACCGCGACATGGGAAATCAAGCCGGACGTCGTGGCGCCCGGCGTAAATATTAAAAGCACGATTCCGGGCGGATATTTATCCTTGCAGGGAACGAGCATGGCCGCGCCGCATGTGGCCGGGGCGGCGGCGCTTATTAAGCAAGCACACCCTGAATGGACGCCGGAACAAGTGAAGGCGGCGCTTATGAATAGCGCCAAACTCCTGTATGAGAAAGCTGGGAAGCCATATCGCGTATATGAACAAGGAGCGGGGCGAATTCAGCTCAAACAAGCGATTGAATCGAAAACGCTATTATACCCGGCTTCCCTTCCGTTTGGAGTTGTAGAGAAAAAAGATGGCCATGTTATCAGGAAAGTGCGCGTTATCCTTGATAATCAAAGCGACCAAACGGGAAAGTATGTCTTCCCTGTCCCTCCCGCCATTACGGGTATACAATGGAAGCTGCCGCATACATTGTATGTAAAGCCCCATGAGAAGCGGGATATAGAGGTAGAAGTAGCTCTGAACCCTTCCTTTTTAAAGGGGGGAATTCATGAAGGGTATGTAAAAGTGGAGGGAGAAGGAGAGACAATAAATCTTCCTTATTTATTTTTTGTGGAGGAGCCGGATTATCCTCGCATCATGGGATTTCAGTTTGCGCAGGGAGACGGGGAGGGCAGTTATAAATATGAAATATATTTGCCGGGCGGAGCCGATGAAATGGGCATAGTATTGTATGACCCCGCTACTTATAGCTTTGTCGGCTTTTTGGATTATCGCCAAAATGTGACAAGCGGGATGGTGCAGCAAATTATATCAGTAAAACAAAGCATAAAAGGAACATATCGCGCGCTTGTGTTTGTAAAAAAGGGAAATCGGGAGGATACGTTGGAAACAATACTTACATTTCGTTAGGATAGCGCTTTCGTTTGTGGTGGATATTGGAACTGGCTTAAATTTTTAGATTTTTTTCGATTTGTCGTTGACACTATTAAACACACTATTGTATGCTAACAACGGGGGTAGATGGTAGGGTTTTCAGTGACAAATTTTTATCTATTTTTTGACAAAAAAGTTACGTTTGTTTTTTTTTTACGCTATCCTCTCATAAATGAGTTATTATTATCACATCATATTGTTTCTGCACTAACTCCTCATACCCGTTTGGAGGGATGAACGTTTGCAGGGGAATCAACGCAACCCAATGAAAGCTTATGTTCTAATGACCGGCATCCTTTCCCAATTAGTAGGTTCCATCCTTGTTGGAATTTTCTTGGGCAAATGGATTGACGGCAAGCTCGACACTTTTCCCTTATTTCTCATTATTGGACTATTGCTTGGTCTGGCAGCAGGCATTTACGGGATGATAAAGCTCATCCAACAATTCAACCCGGGAGATTAACAATGATTGACATGCATCAACTTGTTCAGAGACAAAAGAAATATATGTACTATCTCCTTGCGATTTTTGTGTTATGTTGGGGATTCACTCCGTACCAAAGGGTATTCTTGGGTTTAATCCTCGGCACGGCCGTGAGCTTTTTAGGCTTGCGCCTTGTCGCCAGAAGAACGGACAAGCTTCTAGACAGAGTAACAAAAGGGAATACAACCGTCCGCCTGAAAGCGACTGCGGTCAGTACATATTCGCGTTTAGCGGCAATAGGGCTCTTGATTATGTTTGCGGTTCGTTATGAACACCTCATCGAATTTTGGGGCCTTGGATTAGGATTGATGGCAGGATACCTTGTCATGATCATAGATTTTCTCTATTTACAGTACATTAAAGGCAGGGAAGAGAGGTGAATTACTAGTGGAACACGGTAAGTTAGTTGAGTTTTTAGGCTTAACGTTTGACTTATCCAGCGTATTGATGACAACTGTAGCGGCATTAATCGTATTTATTATTGCGGTAGCAGCTACCCGCACTTTGTCCATCCGTCCCACTGGAGCGCAAAACTTCATGGAATGGGTATTGGACTTTGTGAAAAACATCATCAACAGTACGATGGATTGGCAATCAGGCGGCCGCTTCTTGACGTTAGGGGCTACTTTACTTATGTATATTTTCGTATCCAACATGCTTGGTTTGCCTTTTATGGTTGCCGTTCACGAGGGACATGAACATATCGCATGGTGGAAATCTCCAACATCAGACCCAGCTATTACGTTAACATTAGCCGTGATGGTAGTTGCCCTCACCCATTATTATGGAATCAAGATGAAGGGTACCGGCGAATATATAAAAGGTTTTTTCCAGCCTATGTCATTTATGTTCCCGCTTAAACTTATTGAAGAGTTTGCGAACACATTGACACTTGGTCTTCGTCTCTTCGGTAACATTTATGCGGGTGAGATTCTGTTAGGTTTGCTTGCGACATTAGGAACAAGCGGCGTAGCAGGTGCTATCGGCGGCGGTATCGCAATGCTTGCTTGGCAAGGATTCAGCGTTTTCGTCGGCGCAATCCAGGCATTCATCTTTACAATGTTAACAATGGTGTACATGGCGCATAAAGTAAGCCACGACCATTAATTTAATACAAGGAAATATTAATTTTTCCCAATATAAAGGAGGATAATTTAAAATGAATTTAATCGCAGCTGCAATTGCAATTGGTTTAGCGGCACTTGGTGCTGGTATTGGTAACGGTTTAATCGTATCTCGTACAGTTGAGGGTGTTGCCCGTCAACCTGAATTACGCGGTGTTCTTCAAACAATCATGTTTATCGGGGTAGCGTTAGTAGAGGCACTTCCAATCATCGGCGTAGTTATCGCGTTCATGGTTCTAAACAGATAAGGGATGACTCCCCTTACATAAGGCTTAACTTCATCAGTGGGGGGATATCCCCCACTGATGTTAGTTCAGCCAATCAGCCGCTAAGGAGCGGAATGGGTGGCGAAGATCGTTTCAAGAACTTCTTCGCCATTGCTTTATAAGAAAAGCTCCGCTGGCTCGTTCAGGCGCAGAAGCTAAGGTTCTTCGACCAGAAAGGCGCTTTTTGCCTTTATGGGCGAAGGTTCTTAGCTGGGAGCGCCTAGCCAGTGGAGCTAGACAATCAAGAAAAGCTCCGCTGGCTCGTTCAGGTGCAGGAGCCTGGCCTATATAAAGAAAATCCTCTTTTCTTAGAGCTTGCTAAGGAAAGATTGCAAGTTTTGTCAAACCGAAACTACTGAAGGGAGTGAATCCTTGTGCTTTTAGGAGCTACTACCATTCCATATGGAACGATTATTTACCAATTGGTTATTTTCCTAATTCTATTAGCGCTGCTTCGCAAATATGCATTCGGCCCTTTAATGAGCATCATGAAGCAACGCGAGGAGCATATTGCGAGCGAGATTGAAGCGGCAGAAAAGAACAATGCAGAATCCAAGAAATTGGTGGAAGAACAACGCGAGTTTCTTAAACAATCTCGTTTAGAAGCGCAGGAATTGATTGAAAGAGCGAAAAAGCAAGGCGAAGAGCAGAAAGAATCGATTGTCGCTGCTGCAAAAGCGGAGGCGGAATCTATTAAAGAAGCTGCAATCCAGGAAATTCAACGCGAAAAAGAGCAAGCTATCGCTTTACTGCAAGCGCAGGTCGCTTCTCTTTCCGTTCAAATTGCTTCTAAAGTAATTCAAAAAGAGCTGAAAGAAGAAGACCAAGCGAAGCTGATCCGCGACTATATCAATGAGGTAGGAGAAGCGCGATGAGCAAGGATATTGTAGCAAGCCGTTATGCAGCCGCTCTTTTCCAACTTGCAAAAGAAAAGCATTTGCTAGAAACATTTGAAGAAGAATTACGCTCAATTAAAGACGTATTCCTTACAAGCCAGGAATTACATATGTTTTTAACTCAGCCGAACATTTCAAATGAAAAGAAGAAACAATTGCTTAGCCAAGCGTTCTCTTCTGTATCGCAACCACTTTTGAATATGTTATTCCTTCTGATTGATAACCACCGCGAAGACATTGTAACCGATATCGCAGATGCATATTTTGCTCTGGCAAATGAAGAGCGCAACGTAGCGGATGCTATTGTTTACTCCGTCCGTCCTTTAACGGAAGAGGAAAAAATAGGCATTGCGGAAGTGTTTGCGAAGAAAACGGGAAAAGATGCCATTCGCATTAAAAACGTTATAGATGACAATTTACTAGGCGGCGTAAAGGTCCGCATCGGCAACCGCATTTATGACGGAAGCTTACAAGGAAAATTAACACGTATTCAGCGTGAACTTTTGAACAATAGATAGGGGTGAAACGCATGAGCATCAGAGCTGAAGAAATTAGCGCACTGATAAAGCAGCAAATTGAAAACTATCAGTCTGAAATCGAAGTTAGCGATGTTGGTACGGTTATCCAGGTTGGTGACGGTATCGCACGTGCTCATGGTCTTGATAACGTAATGGCAGGGGAACTTGTAGAGTTCTCTAACGGAGTTATGGGACTAGCGCAAAACTTAGAAGAAAATAACGTTGGTATTATCATCTTAGGACCTTACACGGGCATCCGTGAAGGCGACGAAGTTCGCCGTACTGGCCGCATCATGCAAGTACCGGTAGGCCCGGAGTTAATCGGACGTGTAGTAAACCCGTTAGGACAGCCTGTTGACGGCTTAGGCCCAATCAATACAACAAAAACCCGTCCTATCGAAAGCCCGGCTCCTGGCGTAATGGATCGTAAGTCTGTACATGAGCCTCTTCAAACAGGTATTAAAGCGATTGACGCTCTTGTGCCAATCGGGCGCGGACAACGCGAGTTAATCATCGGTGACCGCCAAACTGGTAAAACTGCAGTAGCTTTGGATACAATCTTGAACCAAAAAGACCAAGATATGATTTGTATCTATGTTGCAATCGGACAAAAAGAATCTACAGTACGTAACGTAGTAGAAACTTTACGTAAATTCGGTGCTTTAGAATATACAATCGTAGTAACAGCTTCCGCTTCCCAGCCAGCTCCGCTGTTATACTTAGCTCCTTACGCTGGTGTAACAATGGGTGAAGAATTCATGTATAACGGCAAGCACGTTCTTGTTGTATACGATGATCTTTCCAAGCAAGCTGCGGCGTACCGTGAGCTTTCTCTATTATTGCGCCGTCCGCCAGGCCGTGAAGCGTATCCAGGGGACGTATTCTACTTGCACTCCCGCTTGTTAGAGCGCGCTGCAAAGTTGAGCGATGCAAAAGGCGGTGGTTCCTTAACTGCGCTTCCTTTCATTGAAACGCAAGCAGGGGACGTATCCGCATACATCCCTACAAACGTAATCTCTATCACAGATGGACAGATCTTCTTGCAGTCTGACTTGTTCTTCTCCGGTGTTCGTCCGGCGATTGATGCAGGTACTTCCGTATCCCGTGTAGGGGGAGCTGCGCAAATTAAAGCGATGAGCAAAGTATCCGGTACGCTTCGCCTTGACCTTGCATCCTACCGTGAGTTAGAAGCATTCGCACAGTTCGGATCTGACCTTGATAAAGCGACACAAGCAAAATTGAACCGCGGGGCCCGCACAGTAGAGGTATTAAAGCAAGGCTTGCATAAGCCGCTTAAAGTAGAGAAGCAAGTTATGATTCTTTATGCATTAACGCGCGGATTCTTAGATGATATTCCGGTTGCGGACATCCAGCGCTTTGAAGATGAGTTCCTTGCATGGATGGATTCCAATCGCAAAGACCTATTAGACGAAATCCGCACAACAACGAAGCTTGCGGACGATGACAAAATGGCTTCTGCAATCAACGACTTCAAGAAAACATTTGTAGTATCTGAATAATAAAAGCGGAACTGGCTCGCTCAGGCGGCTTCCGATAGCAAGAAGAGAGTAGGTTTGCCTATTCTCTTCTCATAACGAATCGCTATATCGGCACATAAGCCCGATATAGCTGAATAAATGCCTACTTCCGACTAAAAGGTGGTGAGAACCTGTGGCATCTTTACGCGATATTAAAACGAAAATCGTTTCTACAAAGAAAACGAGCCAAATTACAAAGGCGATGGAAATGGTATCTGCCTCCAAGCTGAACCGTGCAGAACAAAACGCGAAATCGTTTGTTCCTTATATGGATAAAATCCAAGAGGTGGTAGCGAATGTCGCGAGCGGCAGCAAAGGTGTAAATCATCCGATGCTCATTGCTCGTCCTGTAAAGCGTACAGGCTACATCGTTATTACATCCGACCGTGGATTAGCAGGCGCGTACAACAGCAACGTGCTGCGCGCTTTAAGCAAAGAAATTAAAGAACGTCACAATATGGATTCCAGCCAATATGCTGTCATCGTAATCGGGCGTGTTGGACGCGACTATTTAAAACGCCGCAACTTCAATATTATTGATGAAATTACGGGCCTTTCTGACCAGCCTGTATTTGCGGACATTAAAGATATTGCATCCCGCGCGGTAGCGATGTTCACAGATGGCGCATATGACGAATTGTATATTTATTACAACCATTATGTCAGCAAAATTCAGCAAGAGGTAGAGGCGAAGAAAATCCTGCCTTTAACTGACGTAGAATCCAATCAGCCGACAACTGTATACGAGTTCGAGCCTTCCGAAGAGGGAATTCTGAAAGTGTTATTGCCGCAATACGCAGAAAGCTTAGTTTACGGTGCCCTGCTGGACGGTAAAGCAAGTGAGCACGCTGCGCGCATGACAGCAATGAAGAACGCTACAGACAATGCGCTCGAAGTTATCGATACGCTTACGCTTTCTTACAACCGCGCTCGCCAAGCGGCGATTACGCAAGAAATTACGGAAATTGTCGGCGGTGCAGCGGCATTGGAATAGGATACGACTTGCCAATGGCGGGTTGAACGAATCGGTTTTTTAGTATCAGCCCTTTAGCTGAAGCTAAGAACATGAGTAAACAATTAGGAGGGAAACCGATGAATAAAGGACGCATTACAGCAATAATGGGTCCGGTTGTAGACGTAAAGTTCGAAGACGGACAGCTTCCTGCTCTCTACAACGCCCTTAAAGTAACGCACGAAGCACAAAGTGCAAACGAAACAACAATCAACCTGACATTAGAGGTTGCACTTCACTTAGGTGATGACACTGTTCGTACGGTTGCGATGTCTTCCACAGACGGACTTGTTCGCGGCATGGAAGCAGTAGATACTGGAAGCCCAATCTCTGTTCCTGTAGGTAACGCAACGCTTGGCCGCGTATTCAACGTGCTAGGCGATGCAATCGACTTAGACGGCGAAGTGCCGGCTGATGTTCGCCGCGACCCAATCCATCGCCCGGCTCCTGCTTTTGAAGAGCTTTCTACTAAAGTAGAAATTCTTGAAACAGGTATTAAAGTAGTAGACTTGCTTGCCCCTTATATTAAGGGTGGTAAAATCGGCCTATTCGGCGGCGCCGGTGTAGGTAAAACGGTATTAATCCAAGAATTGATCAACAACATCGCACAAGAGCACGGCGGTATTTCCGTATTCGCCGGTGTAGGGGAGCGTACTCGTGAAGGTAATGACTTGTACCATGAAATGAGCGACTCCGGCGTTATTAAGAAAACAGCGATGGTATTCGGCCAGATGAACGAGCCGCCTGGTGCGCGCCAACGTGTAGCGTTAACAGGTTTGACAATGGCTGAATATTTCCGTGATGAGCAAGGACAAGATGTGCTTCTGTTCATCGATAACATCTTCCGTTTCACGCAAGCAGGTTCCGAGGTATCCGCGCTTTTAGGCCGTATGCCGTCTGCGGTAGGTTACCAGCCTACACTTGCGACTGAAATGGGCCAATTGCAAGAGCGTATTACATCTACCAACAAAGGTTCCATTACTTCCATTCAGGCAGTATACGTACCGGCGGATGACTACACTGACCCGGCTCCTGCAACAACGTTCGCGCACTTGGATGCAACGACAAACCTTGAGCGCCGTTTAACGCAAATGGGTATTTACCCTGCGGTGGACCCATTGGCTTCGACATCCCGCGCGCTTTCTCCGGAAATCGTTGGGGAAGAGCACTACCAAGTAGCCCGTCAAGTACAGCAAACATTGCAACGCTACAGAGAACTTTTAGACATCATCGCTATCCTTGGTATGGACGAGTTGTCTGAAGAAGATAAGCTAATCGTACACCGTGCACGCCGCATCCAGTTCTTCTTATCTCAAAACTTCCACGTAGCTGAGCAATTTACAGGCCAACCAGGATCTTATGTGCCTGTAAAAGAAACTGTACGCGGCTTTAAAGAAATTTTAGAAGGAAAATATGACGACCTTCCAGAAGAAGCATTCCGTCTAGTAGGTCGCATTGAAGAAGCTGTTGAGAAAGCGAAAACTCTAGTATAAAAGGTCTAGGGGGGACTTATTCATGAAGACAATTCAAGTCAGTATTGTAACTCCTGACGGACCGGTATACGAACAAGATGTAGAAATGGTAAGCGTAAAAGCTGAAAGCGGGGAAATGGGTATTCTTCCTGGCCACATTTCTACTGTGGCACCGCTGCAAATCAGTCCGATCCGCCTGAAGACAGGCAACAAAACGGATTATGTGGCAGTAAGCGGCGGCTTCATTGAAGTGCGCCCGACGAAGGTGACCATACTTGCACCTTCAGCAGAGCTAGCGTCCCATATTGACATTCACCGCGCGAACGAAGCGAAGCGCCGCGCGGAGCGCCGTTTGCAAGAAAAGCAAACCAATATGGACTTCAAACGAGCTGAGCTTGCATTAAAACGTGCAATCAACCGTCTGAACGTTGCGAATATGAAGTAGTGAGATGAACCGCAAAGGGGTTTCCTTTGCGGTTTGTTTTTTAGGAGGGAGAGAGGTTCGAACAATTAATTCAACGCAATTTAAGATTAATTCAACCCAATTTACAATTAATTCGACCCAATTTACAATTAATTCAACCGATCCGGGCAATAATTCAACCAAAAGCACAGCTTGTAGCATATCTGTCCCCTTTCTCGAATACAATCCTATAGGACCTGTAAGTTGTACTACATGTTGCAGCTTCACTTCCGCAAAGGTTTAGCAGCAGGAAAAATCAACCGCAGGAGGGGATTGTGTGATTAGCGATTTTAAGAAGCAAGCGTTGGCATCGCTGCAAGGGAAATGGGGATTTAGCGCCGGAGTCACCTTTTTGTATTACTTAATAGCGGTCGGCGGAATTTACGCGCTTTTAGGTTTGCTTGGGGTGATTGTGTTTGCGGCGGCCGGAACAGATTGGCAAGCTTTTGCCTTTTTCGTATCGTACTTCGTGTATATCGTTGCGGCGTTGCTGCTGTCAGGGATTATGTCATTTGGCATATTGAAGGTTTACTTGCAGCTGGCAAAACGGGAGGATGTCGGATTTGGTGCCCTGTTTGACTATTTCCGCAGTTGGGAGCGGATTTGGACAGCGTTTAAAGTTACATTTTTTATAGGCCTTTATACATTCCTATGGTCTCTTTTGCTTGTCATTCCAGGCATTATAAAAGCCTTCTCTTATTCTATGACATATTATATTTTACTGGAAAATCCCCAATATACGGTTCATGAAGCAATTGCCGAGAGCAGACGGATTATGGATGGGCGCAAAATGGATTTATTTTTGCTTTTCTTAAGCTTTATCGGCTGGTGTATTCTTGCTGCCTTTACATTTGGAATCGCCTACCTTTGGTTAACTCCGTATATTAACACGGCGATGGCACATTTCTACTTAAAAGCATCTAAAGGTGATGAAACAGAACCGGAAATTGCGGGATAAGGGTTACACGGCTGAAAAAAGCATTAAGCGCGGCTGCTTAATGCTTTTTGTTATTTATAATTACCGTATTCCGTATTTTTTTAGGCGATATTGCAGGCTTTGCCTGCTTAGGCCAAGCATCCGCGCGGTTTTGGAAATATTTCCGTTATTCTCCTTCAACAGCCGCTGAATATATAAAGATTCGGTTTCCCCAATCTTCTGCTTAAGAGAGGAGACAGTCTTATCTTCTGTTAAATTTTTATTAACAGCCGCAGCTTGGGCGAATTTATAAAATCGAGACGGGAGATGGGCCAGCTGGATATAGCTCCCGGACTCAATCAGATTCATTGCCCCCTCGATCATATGCTCTAATTCCCTGACGTTCCCGGGCCAATCGTGGCGCAGGAACAGCTCCGTTACGTCTTCGGCGATTCCGCGTATATGCAGTCCAAACAGCATATTGTATTTTTGAATAAAGTGCTGCGTGAGCGGCATAATATCTTCCTTCCTTTCGCGAAGGGGCGGAAGAAATAAGGTTACGACACTGAGACGGTAATAGAAATCTTTCCTTAAGCGGTTATTGGCAATTGCTTCAATGGGGTCTTCGTTAATAGTAGCAATGATGCGTACGTCGACATCTGTTTCTTGTATCGCTCCGACGCGGCGTATTTTTCTTTCCTGAATCACCCGCAGCAGCTTTGCCTGCAAGTGCGGGCTTAAGGAGTTAATTTCATCTAAAAGCAATGTGCCCCCGTTTGCCTCTTCAAATAATCCGGGCTTATCAATTGCTCCGGTGAACGCCCCTTTTTTTGTGCCGAACAAAATGCTTTCCATTAAGCTTTCCGGAATGGCGGCGCAGTTTTGGGAAATGAACGGCTTTGCGGCCCGCGCGCTTGCATTATGGATGCTTTGGGCGAATACTTCTTTCCCGGTTCCAGTTTCGCCGACAAGAAGGATGGAAGAGGAGGTGCGCGATGCACGCTTTGCCTCGGCAATAACAGATGAAGCGGCCGAGGACTTTCCGATAATCCGCTCGAACGTGAACTTGGAATCCTTCTGCTGCAGAACGGTTTTTTTTATGTTCTTTTCAAGCTGGGTAATGTCCTTTACAATTTCAATCGCTCCGATAATGCTGCCGTCGCGGATAATCGGAAACGTATCGTTGACTGTTGTAATCTTTTTCCCTTTATTATTAAAGTAAGTTTGCTTAATATGCCGTCTTGCTTTGCCGAATTTAAGCGCATCCATTAGAGTGCTGCTTTGGTTATCTGTAAACGCAAAAACATCCAGCAAATTTTTATCCAATACTTCCTTGCTGTCCATCGACTCGATTTCCATCATTTTTTTATTATATATAATGGTCTTGCCATGCTCATTAATGGCATGGATGCCTAAATCTATTTCATTTAGAAGCAGCTCGTAAAATTCATTTTTTGCTAAAATGCTATGAAGCTCTTTTGCTGTTGCCATCATGAATCCCCCTTTGCAATTCAACGTGCCGTACCTTAAATTTATAAAAATTTTGCAAAAACCGCAAAAACTTTTTGCATGTTAACAGCATTTTGCGCAAAAAAACTTTGCACTGCAAATGGCGCTTCTTGTCATGGCAATCATTTAAAGTTGGCATACAATTTGCAAAGAAATAGGTGAAGAGGCAATCGCGAATATATTAAAGATAGATAGAAAAAGGAGAGAGAGAAGAATGAATACTGTATCGCAATCAAACCGCATTATTGAGCAAACAAATCAATATGGGGCAAATAACTATCATCCGCTTCCTGTCGTGATTTCCAAGGCGCAGGGCGTTTGGGTGTACGATCCGGAAGGAAACAAGTATATGGATATGCTTAGTGCGTATTCTGCGGTAAACCAAGGGCATAGACATCCCAAAATTATTAAGGCGCTTAAAGACCAAGCTGACAAAGTAACGCTTACTTCCCGCGCTTTCCACAATGACCAGCTTGCGCCTTTTTATGAAAAAGTGGCAGCGTTTACGAAAAAAGATATGGTTTTGCCGATGAATACAGGTGCCGAAGCGGTGGAAACAGCTGTAAAAGCGGCAAGACGGTGGGCTTACGATGTAAAAGGAGTGCCGGACAATCAGGCTGAAATCATCGCCTGCACCGGAAACTTCCACGGCCGGACGATGACGGCGGTATCTCTTTCTTCAGAAAAGGAATACCAAAGGGGCTTCGGGCCGTTTTTGCCAGGGATCAAGCTCGTTCCTTACGGGGACTTGGAGGCGCTAAAAGCGGCGATTACCCCGAATACGGCGGCATTTTTGCTGGAGCCGATTCAAGGCGAAGCCGGTATTATTATTCCAAGGGACGGATTCTTAAAAGAAGCGTATGCAGTGTGCAAGGAGCAGCAAGTATTGTTTATTGCCGATGAAATTCAAACGGGGCTTGGCCGCACTGGCCAAACGTTCGCCTGCGATTGGGAAGACGTTGTGCCGGATATGTATATTCTCGGCAAGGCGCTTGGCGGCGGGGTGTTCCCGATTTCCTGCGTTGCGGCGAACCGCGATATATTGGGCGTCTTTAATCCGGGCTCCCACGGCTCTACTTTCGGAGGAAACCCGTTAGCTTGCGCCGTTTCCGTCGCGGCGTTGGAAGTAATTGAGGAGGAAAATCTGACAGAGCGCTCCCGTGAGCTGGGCGAATATTTTATGAAAGAGCTGCGGTCGATTCAAAATCCGGCGATTAAAGAAATAAGGGGAAGAGGATTATTTATCGGAGTTGAGCTATACGGCCCGGCGCGCCCATATTGCGAGAAGCTGAAGGAAATGGGCTTGCTTTGCAAGGAGACGCATGAAACGACAATCCGGTTTGCGCCGCCTTTAGTGATTTCGCAAGAAGAGCTGGATTGGGCAATTGCGAAAATCAAACAGGTGCTGCAGGCTTAATGTGAAAGGCGGTTATCCTGCCGCCTTTTCTTTCGGTTTGAATGGACAGAATTTTTTAAAAATTAGTTCTGTTAAAGGCTAATGTTGATTTGGAACGAAAGGCGGCGACTCCAGCGGGAAAAGCGGCTTGGCCCCGCCCGCGGAAAGCGTCCGCCTGTAGTGGTCAACAATCAAGTTTAACAGAGCCTAAAAATTAGATTCCAATGCTGAAGCAGCAGATATACAGAGATAAGGGAGACAAACAACGAAGGGGGATTTTCATGTTAAGTCAAAATGATGGGTTAAAACGCGAGCTCAGGAGCCGCCATATTTTTATGATTGCGCTTGGAGGCGTTATTGGGACAGGTCTGTTTATGAGCTCGGGCTATACAATTCATGAAGCGGGGCCGGGCGGCGCTATTCTCGCGTACCTGGTGGGCGGCTTCGTTATGTATTTAACGATGCTTTGCCTTGGCGAGCTGGCGGTGGCAACGCCGCATGTAGGCTCTTATCAAACATATGCAACACAGCATATTTCGCCGGGAACGGGCTACGTCGTTGGCTGGATGTCGTGGCTGAACTGGTCTGTGACCGTCGGGCTGGAGCTGTTGACGGTAAGCCTTCTTATGAAACGCTGGTTTCCCGATGTTCCATCCTGGATTTGGTGTGTTGTATTTGCAGTGCTGCTTTTTGTTGTAAACGCTTTATCGACAAGGAGCTTTGCGGAAGTGGAGTTTTGGTTTGCAAGCATTAAAGTAATTACAATCATCGTATTTATTCTGCTTGGCGGCGCCGCGATGTTTGGCTTGCTGAAAATGAAAGGGGGCGAAGCTGCGCCTTTCCTGACGAATTTTACAGATAATGGAGGTTTGTTTCCAAATGGAGTGGCTGCCATTTTAGTAACGATGATTGGCGTCAACTTTTCCTTCCAAGGAACGGAGCTTGTCGGAGTTGCGGCCGGGGAGAGCGAACATCCGGAAAAAACGATTCCGCGGGCAATCCATAACACAGTATGGCGTATTCTTATTTTTTTTGTTTTATCTGTTTTCATTCTTGCTGGCCTGTTTCCGTGGCAAAAGGCGGGGCTTGTTGAAAGCCCGTTCGTCGTTGTTTTTGATAAAATAGGAGTTCCATACGCGGCTGATATTATGAATTTCGTCATTATTACAGCGGTGCTATCGGTGGCGAACTCCGGCTTGTACGCAACGTCGCGCGTGCTTTGGTCCATGTCCAAGCAAGGGATGGTTAATCCAGTATTCGGCAAGCTATCGAAAAGAGGAGTTCCCATTCATGCGCTAACAGCGAGCATGATTGTCGGCTGCTTATCCTTGTTGTGCGGCTTTTTTGCGGAAGATACGGTATATTTATGGCTTCTTTCGATTGCCGGTTTTGGCGCGGTCTTCGTTTGGGCTTCCATCGCATTGTCCAACCTGTTGGCGCGGCGGGCGTTTTTGAAAAACGGCGGCGATGTACGTACATTAAAATTTAAAACGCCGCTGTACCCGGTTGTTCCGCTGCTGGCGTTAGCGTGCAATACATTTGTGATGGTCAGCCTTGCGTTCATCCCGGACCAGCGAATGGCATTGTATTACGGCATTCCATTTCTAATTGCATGCGCATTGTATTACCATTTTGTAGCGAAACATAAAATGAAGAAAAATGATAGAATGCTAAAAGAAGAGAGAGGAGCATAATGGAAAAAAAGGGGGGCTGACCCAAAACGCTAACGCGTTTTGCGGTCAGTCCCTTTGTTTTAGCTCTGTTAAACTTGATTGTTGATTTTCCACTACAGGCGGGCGCCCCGCGCTTTTCTTATTTGATGGGAATCCGGTTGCTTTTCCCATCTGCTTTCAGCATGAGATGCTGGAGAACTCCTCCAAAAACCGGAGGCAGGCATCTTTGTCGAGCGGCTTGCTGAACAAATAGCCCTGTACCCGATGGCAGCCGTAGGACTTGAGAAATTGCAATTGCTCAGCCGTTTCTACCCCTTCAGCGATTACAGAAATATTCAATGTTTTTGCTAAGGACAGAATGGTTGAAATAATCGCTTTTCCCTCTGTGCAGTTTTCAGCCATATTAATAAATTCTCGGGCAATTTTCAAGCTATCAATCGGATAGAGCGGCAAATAGGCGAGCGAAGAGTAGCCGGTTCCGAAATCATCAATAGAAATGTGGATGCCGAGCTCCTTTAGCGCCTTTAGCTTTTGCATCGTTTTGGCTTCATTGTTCATTGCGATCCGTTCCGTCAATTCTAAATCGAGAGAACACGGGTCCAGTCCGGTTTCGCGTAAAATAGTGGTAATAGTTTGGACAAAGCTTTCCTTTTTAAATTGGGCTGCGGATAAATTTACAGCTACCTTTAATTCAGGAAAGCCTCCTATTTTCCAAGCTTTCATCTGTGAGCACGCTTCCCGCAGCACCCATTCACCGATAGCAGCAATTAATCCGGTTTCCTCGGCAATCGGTATAAATTCGCAAGGCGAGATGATGCCGTATTGCGGATGGTTCCAACGTACCAGAGCTTCTACGCCGATGACTTGGTTGGCGGCGATATCAATTTGCGGCTGATATTGCAGGAATATTTCCTTATTTTCAATTGCGTTAAATAAATCCTGCTCTAAACGAAGTTTTCGCCGCATATTTTGGCTCATTTTCTCATTGTAAATAGAAAAGTTGTTTTTGCCGTTGTTTTTGATTGTATACATGGCCATATCGGCATGCTTTAAAAGAGAATGCAAGTCTTCTCCTGCATCTGGATAAATAGCAATTCCGATGCTTGGGGTGACACGCAGCGTATGTCCTTCTACCTGCAGCGGTTTTTGGATGGCAGTTAATATTTCCTGCGCAATCATTTTCGGTATTTGGATGTCTTGAAAATGGCCAGTCAAAATGGTAAATTCATCGCCACCAAGCCGGGCCAGCTTTGCAGAAGGTGGAATGCAGGTGCGAAGGCGATTGGCGATTTCTATGAGCACCAAATCTCCTATGCCATGGCCAAGCGTATCATTAATAGCTTTAAATCTATCTAAGTCAACAAATAAAACGGCGAACGTGTTCTTTGTTCGTTTCGCGTTATCGATTGCCCGTTTTAAATCATTACGAAAACAATGGCGGTTTGAAAGGCCTGTCAACGTATCATGATATGCCAGGTAATTAATTTGCTTTTGCTGCCGCTTTACCTCGGTAATGTCTTTAACCATGATGTACATCCCTGCAAGCTCATCTTTTTTAATGATTGGCACGATTGTGACATTTAGGTGATATACTTCCTGGTTTTTATGGTAGGCCCGTACTTCAAGCGAAACTGAATCTCGATGCTGTACAGATTGAAAAGCGGCCTGCAGCTTGTCTAAATCACTTTCATATATAAGATCCATATAAAACCGTCCAAGCAGCTCGGAGGCTTGATAGCCAAGCAGTATGGTTCCGGCTTTGTTCACCTGTAAGAAACGGCCTTGCAAGTCAATCGTGAAAATAGGATCGGGATGATATTCATACAGTGACTTAAATTTTTGTTCGCTTTGCAGCAGCGCTTCTGTTTGATGAATCAAATCGTATGTCCTGCTTTCGATGCGTGTGCTTAGTTCTTGATTGAATTGCGCCATTTGTGCCATTAGTTCCTTATTTTGATGCCTTACTAGCGCTTCACGGAACAATACAAAAGAAAACGCAACAGAAAGGCCGATAATATGTTCATAGGACAAATTTTTTGAAAAAATTGCAAAAATAACAAGAGCAATGGCTCCTATATAAGAGAGCGATAATTGTATTTTATTGTTCGTTTCCTCAGAAAAGCGTTGCTCCTTTATCTGAGCGGACGTACAGGTGCTGTAGTTCAGCACGCCTGCCATTGCTGTCAGCAGCATAGCTGCCGGATATAACGGATCAATAACGATAATGGATAATTTGTTATGTTCAGCAGCTAAATAGTCATATAAATGGTCAACAAATACATAGAGAATAATCGCAAGAATTAATATATATAACACTTTTTTAGAAGCGAAAGTAAGCGGCTGGAAGTACAAGCTTACCGCCATCAATAGAAGCAATACATTCAGGGTTGGATACATGACGCGTATATATACTTCAAACCATGACATGTCTCCAATGCTAAGGATATTTTTAACAAAAAAGTGGTACTCCAATGTTACTGCTGCTGTCATAGTCGTGCAAATGTCACATAAGATAAAAAGCTTTTGCAGCAAATTATAATCTTGCGTAATTTTATAGGCGAATGCGATTAAATAAAACAGGGTGAACAGCAGAAAAAAGCAGTCGGATATAGAGATGGCAGTATTCGCTAATCCAAGGATTGTGTGTTCATACATCCAAAAGATGTCCCCGATAAGAAAGCTGAGACAGCCGAGCGCCAAGAGGAGCCAAAAGCGGTTTTTTTCTTCTGTCCCTTTTTTGTATGTAACATAGAGGGAAAGAAATGCCGCAAAATCCCCGATAATAGAGTTTATATCGAGGCCAATATGATTTACCTTCGGATTGTCATACCATATAAAAAGCCAAATATAATGAAATATCAGATAAAAGAACATAAAAAATAGAAGGCTGAGCAGATGCTTGTCCAACCGTAAAGACATAAAAGCCACCTCGAAATATATGGGTAATATTATGTGAGCTTACTAATGCTAGCATACCGCACTGAAAGTCTCTTTTCTATAATATATATATTATTTAATTCTTGTTATATCAATATAAATTGAAGAAGAATCTAAATTTTTTTGGATAGGGGGAGGCAGCTAGCCATGGACAGAAATGTTCAAATTATGTTTTTGGCTATGGGATAGAAGGCTAGGGGAAGGAAGAGGACGGTATTTTCTGTCTACGGTTTAGGACATGCTTTATATGCTGCCAGATGCTCAAAAAGGCATTAGTATCTCAATCCAGAGGAGCGTCTAGCTCTGGGCGCCATCGGCTCGAGGTTGTAAGCGGATCGCCCCAAGAGGCAAAAAGCGCATTCTGTCAGTGTTTCTCTTACGCTTGTCGCCGATAGGCGGGCGCCCTGCGCTTTTCTTAGCTTGATTATAGCGTGTAAAGGGCATTCTCATGAAGCTTAGTTGTTACAATATATCGACATAAGAACTCGAAATTTGATATAATAAATACAATTACATTATTTAGAAAAATTAAAAAAGTGTAAATAATGTAAGCGTATTACTTTTGGTATTGAACACATTCCATCTACACAGGGGGGGAGAATCTAAAAATGTTCAATTTATATCAGAACAACTATGTAATCGTAGTTGTATTTTTGCTTTTAGGCATTTTGTTGCCTGTCGCAGCGTTAACAGCCGGCAAGCTGCTTCGGCCGAATCGCCCGAGCGCAGCTAAGCAGACTACATATGAAAGCGGTATCGAGCCATTTCATGAAGCGAATGTTCGGTTTCATGCGCGTTATTATATTTTCGCGTTATTATTCGTTATTTTCGACGTAGAAACCGTCTTTTTGTATCCGTGGGCGGTCGCCTATGACAAATTAGGATTATTTGCCCTTGTCGAGATGCTCATATTTGTGGTGATGCTTCTAATTGGGCTCATCTATGCTTGGAAGAAGAAGGTGTTAAAATGGCTATAGACTTCAATCATATTCATCCAGATGAAAAAGCGGAACTGGAGCGCCACATATTTTTTACAACGCTGGAGCAGCTCAAAGGCTGGGCGCGAAGCAATTCCCTTTGGCCGATGACGTTTGGCCTTGCCTGTTGCGCGATTGAAATGATGGGCGTCGGTTCCTCGCATTATGACTTGGACCGTTTTGGTTCTTTCTTCCGTACGTCGCCGCGCCAGTCAGACGTAATGATTGTATCGGGTACTGTAACGAAAAAGATGGCGCCAATCGTTCGCCGTTTGTATGACCAAATGCCCGAGCCAAAGTGGGTCATCGCTATGGGATCGTGCGCAACTGCTGGAGGTCCATATGTGAAATCGTATGCGGTGGTCAAAGGGGTAGACCAAATCGTTCCGGTTGACGTGTATATCCCGGGATGCCCGCCGAATCCAGCAGCGCTTATTTACGGCATTAATAAACTGAAAGAAAAAATTCGTTACGAAGCTAAGACAGGAAAGCAGGTGACGAATCGATGAGCGACCAAAAAAGCATGGAAGAGTTAAAACGCGAAGCGGCCCAGCGCGCCAAGGAAGCGGCGATGCGCAAGCTGGCTGAACGGGGCGCAGCTCAGGAAAATAAGAAAGCGTTACCAACAAGTGAACCTGAAGGTATTGAGGATGTGAAAAAACGCGCGGCAGCAGAAGCAAAGGCGAAGGCGCTGGAAATCGCAAAGCAAAAGGCGGTGGAGAAGGCGGCAGCCGAGGAGCCGGCGGGAGATGATGAAAAGGCGAAAGCAATTGCGGCAGCGAAAGCAAAAGCGGCAGCAGCGGCGAAGGCAAAAGCAGCGGCGCTGGCAAAGCAAAAGGCGGGAGAGCTGGAAGCGGAGCCGGCGGGAGATGATGAAAAGGCGAAGGCGATCGCGGCAGCGAAAGCAAAAGCAGCCGCAGCGGCGAAGGCAGCCGGCGGCGGGGATGATGAAAAAGCAAAAGCAGTTGCGGCAGCGAAGGCGAAAGCGGCAGCGGCTGCCAAGGCGAGAGCGGCCGGCGCGGCAAAGGCGGAAGAGCCGGTTGTCGAGGAACCGTCGAAAAATCAGCCGTACTTAGATAAATACGTTTCCGTTATCCGGGAGCATTTAGGAGACGATATTTTAGAAGAATCCTATATTAATAGGCTTTCAAAGGACGTGCCAACGCTTGTTGTGAAGCGGGAAGCGTACTATAAAACGATGGAATTTTTGAAATATAACGAGCAGCTCGCATTCGATTATATGTCTGAACTGCATGCGACCGACTTTGTTACACATATGGAAGTGTATGTACATTTATTCTCTTATCGCAATCGGCAATCGGCGGCGGTAAAAGTGAAGCTTGACCGCGATGAGCCAAAGGTGGCATCGGTCACACCGATTTGGGAAGGGGCGAACTGGCCGGAGCGTGAGGCATATGACCTGCTCGGTGTTATCTTTGAAGGACATCCGAAGCTAGAGCGCATCCTCTTGCCTGATGATTGGGTCGGACATCCGCTACGAAAAGACTACGAGCCGTTTGATGTGGAGGTGTAGCAAGCATGATTCGCACAGAAGAAATGCTTCTTAACGTTGGCCCGCAGCATCCGAGTACGCACGGTGTATTTCGCCTTGTCATTAAAATTGACGGGGAAATTATTAAAGAAGCGATACCTGTTATCGGGTACTTGCACCGCGGAACGGAAAAGCTGGCGGAAAATCTGCAATATACACAAATTATTCCGTACACAGACCGCATGGACTACCTGTCGGCAATGACAAACAACTATGTCATTTGCCATGCGGTAGAAACGATGATGGGCCTTGAAGTGCCGGAGCGCGCCGAATATTTGCGCGTCCTTGCGATGGAGCTGGGCCGCGTTGCCAGCCATCTCGTCTGGTGGGGCACGAACCTGCTTGATATCGGGGCGGTCAGCCCGTTTTTGTACGCGTTTCGCGAACGGGAAATGATTATTAACCTACTTAATGAGCTTTGCGGCGCGCGCTTAACGTTCAACTATATGCGCGTTGGCGGCGTGAAATGGGATGCTCCGGACGGCTGGATTGAGAAGGTGCGCGAATTCGTTCCTTATATGAGAGAGCAGCTTCAAGGCTACCATGAGCTAGTAACCGGAAATGAAATCTTCATTAACCGCGTCAAAGGCATCGGCATTTACTCGGCGGAAGAAGCGATTGAATATTCGTTAAGCGGTGCAAACTTGCGCTGTACCGGCGTGAAGTGGGATCTTCGCAAGGACGAGCCGTATTCCATTTATGACCGTTTTGATTTTGATGTCCCGGTCGGAAAAGTCGGGGATGCATGGGATCGTTATATGTGCCGGATGCTTGAAATCGAGGAATCGCTGAAAATCATTGAACAAGCGGTCGCTCAATTTCCGGCGGAGGGCCCTGTATTGGCAAAAGTGCCGAAAATCATTAAAGCGCCAAAGGGTGAGGCGTTCGTGCGCATCGAATCGCCGCGCGGCGAAATCGGCTGTTACATTGCCAGCGACGGCAAGAAGGAGCCGTACCGCCTCAAGTTTCGCAGACCGTCTTTTTACAACCTGCAAATTTTGCCGAAGCTCTTAAAAGGCGAAAATATCGCGAACTTGATTACGATCCTAGGCGGCGTTGATATCGTGCTTGGGGAGGTCGATGGGTGATGGTACAAACTCTCTTAGAATCCGCACCGAGCTGGACGACATTTTTTATCTTTTTTGGATTGGCAACGCTGCTGCTGTTTGTCGTGCTGGGCTTTGTGACATATGGAATCTTGGCGGAGCGCAAAGTTATGGGATTTATGCAAGGGCGGATCGGGCCGAA
>JBHGUR010000086.1:0-13442 GCA_048976805.1 Ectobacillus sp.
CTTCTGGTAATTCTTTTTTGGTTCCCTTGATGTATGTTCCATCTTTTTGGTTTGCCATGGTTTCACCTCCTTTGTTTTTTGATGGAGTCATACACTTAGTATACCAAACGCGCGTTCTGTTTTCGGTAAAAAAGATAAATCTGCCATACAAAAAGTAGACTTATGCCTACCGGAAATTCATCCCCCACCTACTCGTTGGGCTACGCCCTTCTCACTCCTTGAGGTAGGGGACTTCTTTCCGGAAAATCTGTTAAAACAAACAAAAAGAGCAACGATGTATCAATCGCTGCTCAAAACCGATTTATATAGAAGCTTTCCGGAAGTTTCTATTAAGAATCAAGCACAGTAAATCCAATGAAACCAAACAACATTAAAAAGAAAGCGATATTCAATGTAATTGACATTTCTTCCATGCTATATCCCCCTCTATGCCCCTTGATATTTATAGGTTATCACAGGGACAAGCTGAAAAAGGGATGGGTCTGTAAACATTTTATGGCGTATTTTAGAATATTATGTGAACGCACATTATTTTCTTTCTATGCCTCCAGCGCGGTATTATACCACATGAGCGCCAGTGTCCCTTCTCCGGCATGAACAGCTAACGTTGAAGGGAGAGGAACAATCTCTACCTTTATATCTGGTTTTATGCGAAGCAGCATGTTCTTCCACTCTGCCGCAGCCTGCTCGCGGTTCCCATGGATAACAGCTACTCTGTTCACATTATATTGCGCAAACGCCGCTTCGCATTGCTCCATAATCCGTTTTGTTGCCTTTTTTTCAGAGCGGACCTTTTCATATACCTCTATGAGCCCCGATTGGATTTGCAAAATCGGTTTAATACTCAATAATGTTCCAAGCACATATTGGGCGTTTGTCATTCTGCCCCCTTTATGAAGCTGCTGCAAGTTTCCAATTAAAATGTAGTTTTCCAAGGTTGGAACAATTTCTTCTAATCGCTCTATGATTTCCTCAAACGTTTTCCCTTGCCCCTCTAAATAAATCCCTTCCTCTACTAAAAAGCTAATAGCAGCGCTAGTCACCTTCGTGTCAATCACATAATAATCCAGCCCGGCCATTTCGGCAGCCTGTCTACTTGCTTCATATGTTCCGCTTAATTTAGCAGAAATATGAAGCATAATGACCTTTTCATACCGTTCATGCAGCTTTTCATATAGCTCTACAAATGTCCCGACGGCAGGCTGCGATGTAGTCGGCAGCGTATCTGCCGCCTTCATTTTTTCGTACAATTCATCTACTTGTATCGTTATCCCATCTTCATATATATCGTTTCCGAATATAATAACCATCGGCACTACATATACATCGGGATGCTGCTTCAAAGCATTTGTTACATACGCTGTACTGTCAATGACCCAAGCAATTTTCTTTTTCACATAATCTCCCCTTTATCCCGGCCTATTAACTAGTTATATATGCAAAAGAGAATGCAATTAGAACATGTATCGCAAAAAATATTGGTCCTTTTTTAAAAGGGTGTTGCCTTTTGCTTTTGGACTGCAGGAAAACGGCTGTCCGCTAAAATATGCTTCATGTCCGTATGTACATACGAAGCTACAGAAAAAGTTTCTTTAGTAAAGGAGGCGTTATAACTGTGGTCAAAATTACGACAAGCACAACCGCCGTAAAGTAAGATTGCTCTAACAAATTTGCCTCCAAGCCGATAGCTGCAATAATGAGGGCAACTTCTCCGCGCGAAACCATACCGGCTCCGATGCCTAACGAAGAACGAAAATTAAAGCCGGTCAATCTTGCGCCAACTCCCGAGCCAATCAGCTTTGTTAAAATCGCTGCAACGGTAACGGCAATAACAAATAAGACATGGCTTCCAAGCCCTTCAAAGGAAATGGTCATTCCGATACTTACAAAAAAGACAGGAACGAACACGGCGTATGCGATTGGCTCAATCTTCTTCTCAACCGCATGCTTGTACGATGTTTGCGAAATGGCAATGCCAGCTGCAAACGCTCCAATAATTCCAGCGATTCCAAGCAATTCCCCATAATAAGCAAACGAAAAACAAATAATAAGTGCCGCGCTTATCAACGACTCCGATACACGCAATGGCGACAGTAGCCTCATCACAAGCGGAACGCCCTTCCAACCGATAAAGGCAATCGTAATAAAGAAAACAATCTTTTTCACAATCACAGCCGTTATATTAACATCTTGGCCGCCAAGAAAGCTCATCGCAAATGCCAATAAAATGACAACAAGAACGTCATCAAATACCGCTGCCCCTAAAATTGTTGTACTTTCCCTTGTATTCAGTTTCCCTAAATCACGCAATGTTTGAACAGAAATACTGACAGATGTGGCGCAAAGGAGCAAACCGAGAAAAACCGCATGGGAGGCTGCCATTCCAAAGGCAAGCCCAATGCCGTATCCTCCAAAAAACGGGAGAATAATGCCGCCAAGCGCAACGGCAAGAGCCTGCTTTAAGTTTCTGTTCAATTCTTCAAGATCTGTTTCCAATCCCGCAATAAACATAAGCAATAAAACGCCGATTTCGCTCAGCTCATCAATAAGCTCTGATGTTTCCACTATATTGAAAACAGCAGGGCCAATCAAAATCCCGACAATCAGCTTTCCAAGCACCGCCGGCTGGCCCAATCGCACGCTTAAATCCCCGGCCAGCTTCGTACTTAATAAAATAACAACAAACTCAAAATAAAACAGCATTATACAATCTCCTTGCTTATTATCCAGTTTATTTTACATATATATCTTCTGCGAAGAGCTAGCTGAATATTTACATAAAAAATGGCTCTGTTAAACTTGATTGTTGATTTTGCACTATAGGCGGACGCTTTCTGCTGGCGGGGCCGATCCGCTTTTCCCGCTGGAGTCGCCTTTCGTTCCCAAATCAAAATCAACATTAACCTTTAACAGAGCCTAAAAAATAAGCCGCCAAATATCGGCGGCTTATTTTATAATGCGGCTTTCTCTTTATTCACTTCAACTTCTTTTGCTTCTTTTCTCTTTTTTAACATTCCCGCAACAACTACTCCAATTACAATCAGCAGTTCAAAGCTGTATTTTACAAACGGGTTCTCGAAATACGGGGCAACAAACGGCTCCTTTACAATCATTTTTGAAGCAGTCCATGCAAGTACGGCCGCTCCAAGTGTAATAATAATCGGGAACCGATCTACAAACCGTAAAATAATGGTACTTCCCCATACTACAATCGGCACAGAAATCAAAAGGCCTAAAATAACAAGCAAGAAGCTTCCGTGCGCTGCGCCCGCAACAGCCAATACGTTATCAAGGCCCATTAGTGCATCTGCAATAATAATCGTGCGGATAGCCGCCCACATGCTCGATCCCGCTTCTACATCATGCCCTTTTTCTTCCGTCAGCAGCTTGTAAGCAATCCATACTAATAAAATGCCGCCGACAAGCAAAAGTCCTGGGATCTTTAACAGCCAAACAACAGCTAATGTTGCCGCAGCGCGAATAGCAATCGCCCCGACAGTTCCCCATATAATAACCTTCTTTTGCTGATCCTTTGGCAAGTTTCTTGCTGCTAATCCAATAACAATCGCATTGTCTCCAGCCAACACTAGGTCAATGACAATAATCGATAACAGCGCCATAAAAAATTCAGCCGAAAATAGTTCCATTAGAACCCCTCCTCAATTTATATTGTTTCCTCTCCCTTAACCAACTATCGCCGTTCTTTTTTTCCATTGGCGGCGTATTTATATGAAACGCGGCATAAAACGCTGCGATACTTTTTGTCGAAAGCTTTATTTTATCCTTCTTGGCACTTTTTTCACTTTAACAGTTTGGCGATAAACTGCTATACATAAGGCAATAATAATGGCGACAACCGTAAGCGGCATTAAATATTGCTTTGCAGCCTCTCCTGCTTGCTGCCAATGTTCTCCTAATTTCATTCCCATGTAGATGTATAGCGTTGTTACAGGCAGCATCGCTAAAAATGTGTAAACGGAAAATTGCCATATATTCATTTTCGCAATGCCGCACGGAACGGAAATGAGCGTCCGGATTCCCGGTACAAACCGGCCGAGAAACGCAACCGATGGGCCGTGCTTTTTAAAAAACTCATCTGCTTTTTGCAGTTCTTTTTCTTTAATAAATAAATATTTTCCGTATTTTTGCAAAAGCGGCCTCCCCCCGTAATATCCAAGTGCATATAATGTTAACGGCCCTGTCGTTCCTCCTAGCGCGCCCGCTAAAATCGCCCAAAATAAGTTCATATCGCCCTGATATACCCAATAGCCGACAAGCGGCAGCACAAGCTCTGCCGGAACAAACTCGAATGTAAGCGCAAAGATAATGCCCGCATATGAAAATTGCTTAAAAAACTCAATAAATTGCAGAATCAATTGTTCCACTCCAACACCGCCTAACCACCGTAAATCTTACATATCATACTTATTTTTTAGCGAACTTGGCGCCATTTTCACAATTTGCTGCAAAAGCAGCGTTAAAATCATAACATCATCCACTATGCCAAAGAACACAAGAAAGTCTGGAATCAAATCAAACGGAAATGCTATATATCCAATAAGCAACGCGACAGCTATAGCTTTTTTCTTACGGGAAACATCTTCTGATAGAAAAAATTCCTTTAAGAATGGAAGCGATTTTCGAATATTAAAGATAAATCGCATTCTTCTCCATAGCTTTTTCATATTCTTTCCCCCTGTAAATCATATCTAATAAAAAATGACCTGGCCGCGATGGCCAGGTCACAAAAAAACAACAGACCTTTACCATCGGCAACGAAGGTAAAGGTCTCGCTAACAACAATTACGTTGCCAACAAAGCCGAGGGATTACTCCCTGGAATGACGACTTTGCTGTTAAAGCTACTCCCCTTTAGAGCAGAAAACGATATAATCATGTATATAATCATCATAATGGGTTATAAAATATGAGTCAATAGCTTTTTTATTTTGGCTACCCTAAAAAATAATCTGTGTTAAACGTTAGTGTTGATATATAAACCCTTCTTTTTTAGAGGGGGGAAAGTGCTCCCAGCCGTGTGTAGTAACGGTCAGGGCCTAGTTCTGCCTCGTCCAAAGGAAAACCAGAGGGAGAAGATAAGTGCGTCTGCATAGCCGTGATGTACAGACGTATGCGATATAAAAATCAACAAATAAATCCAAAGCAACATAAGCCTTTAACAGAGCCTTTATTTTCAATGTATATAATGTAAAATAAAAATAATATAAAACCCTTAAGAAGGAGAGAGCATTCGGCCATGCATAGAAGTAGATAAAGCCTATTTCTGCTCCATGCGATGGAAAACTAAAGGGGGGAAGAGATTAGAAGCTATATATAAATAAATTGCACATATATAATTTATCACTTCGCCAAATCCAAATAATGGTTTTTAATGCCATACTGTATTAACTCGTGCTTTCCCTTCAGGCGCAGCTTTTGCATAATATTCGCCTTATGGGATTCTACTGTTTTGGGGCTGATGGACAGCTTTTGGGCGATTTGCGCATTTGTATATCCCAGCACCGTTAAACGGAGTATATCTTGCTCCCGATCCGTCAAAACAGTTTGTGTATCTTCTGGATAAGACATTTTCTTCTCTATCTCTTCTAACGGGATATCCGTTTGAAAATAACGTTCCCCCCTGCCCACTGCCATAATCGCACGGTGCAAGTCGTTTGCGTGGCTGTTTTTCAGCAAGTATCCATTTACCTTCAGCATGAGCGCTTTTTTGATATAAATCTCTTCATCATGCATCGTCAGCACGATAATTTTAACATTTGGAAATTGCTTGCGGATTTCCTTTATAGCGGTAAAGCCATCTAGTCCATCCGGCATAGAAAGATCCATCAAGATAACATGAGGCTCGTATTTTATTGACAAGGTTAACGCTTCCGCCCCGTCTCCCGCTTCTCCTACTACTTGCAAATCTTGGTGCGACTCTAGCAACAGCTTAATCCCTTTGCGGATTAATACATGGTCGTCTACAATCAGGATTTTAATCATATGCCTCCTCCTTGTAAGGAATATTGGCGATAAGCGTCGTTCCCTTGTTGCGTTTTGATACAATCCGGAACTGTCCGTTTAACAAATGAATTCTTTCCTCCATATGCTTCAATCCCAAGCCTTGCTGTACGCCCCTTACGTCAAACCCGGTTCCATTATCGCAAATAAATAGCCGAATATGGTCATTATTTTGGAATACACCGATGCGCGCTTCAGTCGCTTTTGCATATTTCATCATATTATGCATTGCTTCCTGAATGACACGGTACACATTGATTTCTATATGGGCAGGCAGCCTTGCTTTTATTTTTGTCTCTAATAGAATGCGGATATCTGCATTCTTTTCCGCGATGGAACGAACCAGCGTTTCAAGAGTAGGGACGAGTCCGAGCTGATCCAGGCTTTTCGGCCTTAGCTGATACGAATAGCTTTTTATATCCGTCATCGTTTTTTCCAGCTGTTCCCGCACTTCTGTCACGTACTGCAATAATTCATGGTTGTGCACATGCTGCTCTAACGCCTGCAGGGCAATAGAGATGCTGTACAATGATTGGCCGACGCCGTCATGCAGCTCCTTAGCGAGCCGTTTATGCTCTTCTTCCCGCGCTTCTATTAATTTATGGATCATCATTTTCGAAAGCCGCGCTTCCTCTTCCCGCTTCTTTGCAGTTTGGTCGCGCAGCACAAGCAAATAATGCTGTTCATGCGAATCCTTATCCTCAAACATAAGGGCCGTGCTCATTTCAAATTCCTTGTCTTGGTTAGAATACGCTGGCATATGGGATAAAAAATACGGCACTTGTTCATTGGCAATTAAATAGCAGCGCTCCTCCCCGTTTTTCACTTTGCGCTTTTGGCAATAGGAACAATAAGGAACCTTTTCCCCAGTGTGCCAGCCTGTCATCCTTTTGGCCGCAGGATTCATGTCTAATATCACGCGTTCTTGATTCATAACGATAATCGCATCTTGTATATGGTCATATATTTTTTTAAAATAACTATTTTGTAAATCAAGGCTTTGTACCATAACTATCACCTCCGCCCGTATTCCAAAACATACAATCCCTTAATTCAATTTTCATCCTATTACAATAATTATACAACAATAAAAAGGCTAAAAATAGAAGATTCCTCTACTTTTAGCCTTCTTTCTTGGCTGTGTTAAACGTTAGTGTTGATAAATAAACCCTTTTTTAGAGGGGAGAGTGCTCCCAGCCGTGTGTAGTAACGGTTAGGGCCTAACTTTGCATCGTCCAAAGGAAAACCAGAGGGAGAAAGTAAGGGCAGGCTGCGCTTTATCCTGCATAGCCGTGATGTACAGACGTACGGGATATCAAAATCAACATAGTCCTTTAACAGAGCCTTTTTCTTATAAACGACCTATATTGTTACACTGTTACAGGAAGCTTCGCTTTTTCCCAAGCGATGTATCCGCCTTTTAAGTTGATAACTTCCTTGATGCCATTAGCTTGGAGAATGCTGGCTGCAATCGCAGAACGTGCACCAGAACGGCATTGTACAATCACGCGTTGATTTTGCGGCACTTCGCCTATGCGGTCAGGAAGGGTGCCGAGCATAATGTGGATTGCATTTGGAATATGCCCTTCATTCCACTCGGTTTGGTTTCTCACGTCAATAATCGGCAAATTTTCTTTCTCCATTAGTTCCATTGCTTGAACTGCTTCTGCCTCTTCATATGTTTCTAATGCTACGCCTAGCTGTGGAATCAAATTCACATCGGCAAACGTTGCGATATTATCAAGACCGATAGATTGCAGCGCTTTTATAATTCCGCCGTAGCTGGCTTCATCGGCTAACACTACGAAATCTTTATCATACTTAAGCAGCCATCCTGCCCAGTTTGTAAAGGATTTGTTGTACGGAATATTGATTGTACCTGGCAAGTGCCCCTTCATAAATACTGCAGAAGGTCTTGCATCCACAATTGTATACGCCTCTTTATCAAGATTGTTCCATTCTTCAACAGTTTTCACAACGCTAACAGGCTGTTCGCTGCGAAGCGCAGGACCAATTTTGTTTAGCTTTTTCATCATTGCAAAATATTTAGGAGGCTCCGGCTGTCCGAAAAGCAGTTCTTTGACAAATGCTTCTTCGTCTGAAAATTGCAATGCCCAGTTGAACATTTTTTCATAACCGACTGTAGAAGAAGGCACAGCTCCCAGCGCTTTGCCGCACGCGCTTCCTGCCCCGTGCGCCGGCCAAACTTGCAAATAATCAGGCAGCTGCTTAAAGCGCTCCAATGAACGGTACAACGCTCTTGCCCCCGAATCGGCCGTTCCTTGCACGCCTGCCGCTTTTTCAAGCAAGTCAGGGCGCCCCACATCGCCCACGAAAACAAAGTCCCCAGTAAAAATGCCCATTGGTCTGTCGGCGCTGCCGCCTTGGTCTGTTAAGATAAACGAAATGCTCTCTGGCGTATGACCAGGTGTGTGCATCACTTCAAATAAAATGTTGCCTATCTTAAACTTGCTTCCATCCTTCACGAGTTCATGATTTACATCGCTTATATATTGATATTTCCAATTTTCATCGCCCTCATCGGACAAATACAGTTTCGCGCCATATTTCATGCCAAGTTCCCTTGCTCCCGATAAAAAGTCGGCATGAATATGCGTTTCAGTAGCGGCCGTAATGTTCACGCCCTCTTTTTTGGCAACTTCAAAGTACGGTTCCAAGTTGCGGCCCGGATCAATAACAATCGCTTCTCCGGTACGTTGGCAACCTACTAAATAAGACGCATGCGCTAATTTTTCATCATAGAAATATCGAAGTAACATATGAAACTTCCCCCTTAATTATGTTTATGGTTCATAATCTCTAAAAAGGCTTCCAAATACACAACCATTTTTCGAACTGTCGGGTCTTTCAGAAGGCGAAGCAACCGGAAAATCGAAACATTTGTCGGCTGTCTTGCGTCCGCGAGCGCTTTCGTTTCTTTCATAATTTCAGCCGTGCGCTTTGCATTTTCCAAAACAGGCGCGGCTTTTTCTTCTATTTGTTCCGTAACTTGTGTAAGAGATTGCTTGTCTTGCAAAATAGACTGCGCAAAATCTATGAAGGTTTCTGCCGTTTCCACCCATTCTAATAGCTTTGGCGCTTTATTAAGCAGCAAAAGCAAAGCACGGATACTTTCCAGTTTGAACGGAATATCTTCAAAATACTCTTTTGCTTCTTCCAATATCGGCTCCCATGAGCGCTTATCTGCTAATACAGACTGCGCAAACATAATGAAATTTTCAGCAGATTGAACGGCGGATTTCATTTCCGGCAGTTTTTGAATCAGGTATAGCATCGCCTCTACTCTTTCTTGCTGTCCAAGCTCATCCAACATTTGCTCTATTGGCTTATTTGTTGCATCGCTGACGTTAGCCATCTCCTCTCCCCCTCTTCCATTACATAAGCCCTTTTAACATGCCGTTCCAATACATCAGCGGGAGAAAATGCTTTTTCATGATATACATGCTGACCCGTTCTTTTGATTGGTCAAACGGGAAGGATTCTTCCGGTTCCTTATTGTAGTCAAATTCGGCAAGCACAAGCTTGTTGTAGCCGGTCACTAGCGGGCATGACGTATAGCCGTCATATGCTCCTGTTAACGGTGCCTGCTTTAATAAAGCCAATATGTTTTCAGCCGCTACAGGCGCCTGTTTGCGGATGGCTGCCCCCGTTTTTGATGTCGGCAAGTTCGTGCAGTCGCCAACACCGAAAACATTGGAGTATTTCTTATGTTGAAGCGTATAAGGGTCTACATCCACCCAACCTCCCGCATCAGCAAGCGGGCTGCGCTTAATGAAGTCAGGTGAACTCATTGGCGGTACGACGTGTATCATATCGTAATGCAGCGTTTCCCGCTCTTTCGTTTGAATATTTTCAAACACAGCTTGCTTTTTCTCCGGGATAATTTCTACTAAATCGGTATAGTACTTTGTGTGGATTCCTTTTCTCTCGATGACTTTATCAAGTGTATTAGCGTAACGCTCTACCTGAAAAATATTGGCGTTCGCTGAAGCAAAGATAATATTCGACTTATTGCGAACACCATTTTTCCGAAAATAATCATCCGCTAAATACATAATTTTTTGCGGCGCTCCCCCGCACTTGATTGGCGTATTCGGGTGTGTAAAGATGGCGGTGCCACCCTTAAATTCTTGGATGAATTTCCATGTAGAATCTACATAATCATAGGAATAGTTGCTGCATACTCCGTCATGGCCAACTGCTTCTTTTAACCCTTTCACGCGGTCCCAGTCCAATTGAATTCCAGCTGCTACAACTAGGATATTGTAAGAAATGGTTGTGCCTTCATCTGTCATGAGTTTATTTTCTTCCGGAATAAAGGTCGCGACTGCTTCCTGCAGCCAGTCTACTCCTTCAGGGATTACGCTTGCTTGTTCTCTCTCTGAATATTCTTTTTTGGAAGCCCCGCCTCCCACTAATGTCCATAATGGCTGATAGTAATGCTTCGTTTGCGGGTCGATAATGACAACTTGTCCTTTTAGCTTTTCATTAGCCCTGATGAGCCTTGCCGCAACAGCAATGCCGCCGGTTCCAGCCCCAACAATCGCAATCTCATAACGTCGCTCTTTCATGTTCACTCCCCCTTGTGCTTGCTGCATAAAAAGTGTTTCTTAACTTAATTTTATGTAAATAGAGGAAAACCGTATATCAGGGAAATCCCCTATATTAAGCGCTTACATACTTTTTATCCAATCAAGTCCATCCATATTTTAATAGATGTCGCAACAATGAGCGCCGCCAAGATGAATTGCAGCACCTTCGTATTCATCCGTTTGCCGGCATTCGCACCAAGCGGCGATGCAATTAAACTGGCAACGACCATAATCACTGCCGGCTCCAATAGCACCTGCCCGGTTGAAATTTTTCCGACTGTAGCGCCGATTGAGGAGATAAACGTAATCGCCAAAGAGGTTGCAATTGTCATGCGAGTCGGGATTTTTAACACAACAAGCATAATTGGCACGAGAATAAAAGCCCCGGCTGCCCCGACGATGCCTGATGCTGTTCCTACAAGAAACGCAAGAAACGCCGCAAGCCATTTATTATATGCCACCTGTTCAAACGGAATATCGTCAATCTCTTTTTTAGGCACAAACATCATAACCGCGGCAATCGTCGCCAAAATGGCGTATACAATATTAATTTGCGCCGCGCTTAATGTTTTGGATCCAAATCCGCCAAGCAAGCTGCCTATTAAAATGCTCGTTCCCATATATACGATTAACGTTTTATTTAAATACCCTCCTTTTCGGTATGCCCATACACCGCCAATTGTCGCAAAGAACACCTGCACGGCGCTAATGCCCGATACTTCATGGGCGGAGTACGCCGCAAAGCCAAGCAGCGGCGGAATATACAGCAGCATTGGATACTTAATAATAGACCCGCCGATCCCTACCATGCCGGAGATAAAGGAACCGATAAAGCCAATGAGGAAGATTGTAATGATAAACCCTATTCCCATACATACACACCTCCCCTTTCTCCTAGTAAGCGCACAAACGCATATCGATTTTACTTTATTTTCATAAAAATCCCCAAAAAAGAAAATAGGGGCATTCCCCTATTTTTATCGCTGCTCATATATTCCCAACACTTCTTCCACGCAACCTTTCTTGAAATTCTTGGGCAAGATAGCTTAAGCATAAATCTCCCCTGCTACTATTGCATGTGCATTATTTAACAATAGTGTATAATTAATTGTGAAATATTCCGAGAAAGGAAAGAGATATGATTAAAATTGATTCCGCATTAGCCACAAAACTAATAAAAGAGCAATTTCCAGAGTGGGCCCATTTAGAGATTAAGCCAGTTAAAGTAAGCGGTCATGACAATCGGACATTTCACTTAGGGAATGATATGAGTGCCAGGCTGCCAAGTGCTCCTGGTTATGTACCACAAGTAGAGAAAGAACAAAAGTGGTTGCCGATTTTAGCACAAAAGCTTTCATTGCCTATTCCATCCCCAATTGCAAAAGGAACACCGAGTGAAGACTATCCATTTCCTTGGTCTATTTACAAATGGATTGAAGGGGAGACAGTAACTAAGGAAAACGTAAAAGATTTTAACCAGTTCGCAAAAGATTTAGGTGGATTTTTAATTGAATTACAATCCATTGACGCAAGTGAAGGTCCCTTAGCTGGAGCTCATAATTGTTATCGAGGCGCACCTCTTTCTGTGTACGACCATGAATCTAGAAATGCTATCGAAAAAAATAGAGATGTTTTTGATGAAGTTATTTTGACAAAACTCTGGGATTTAGCTTTAGATTCCAAATGGGAACGAGATCCTGTATGGCTTCACGGCGACATCGCGGTAGGGAATATACTAGTACAAAACGGGAAACTCAGTGCAGTAATAGATTTCGGAATACTAGGAGTCGGAGATCCTTCCTGTGATGCAGCTATAGCTTGGACCTTCTTTGATGATGAGAGCAGAAAAATTTTCAAGGATATCTTAAAGATGGATGAGGGAACTTGGAATAGAGCAAGAGGATGGGCTCTGTGGAAGGCTCTAATCACATATGAGGAATACAAAAATTCAGATATTGTGAAAGCCAAAGAAGCATATAATGTAATTTTAACCATAGTTGAAGATTCCAAAATAATTCTTAGCTGAACTAGGTTGCGACTTCTCGTATTGGGAGGTCTTTTTTTCGCCAAAAACTTATATTCGTTAAATTCCCTTTGAGGCTACACCTTTCCATCAAACGTAAACAACGCTCCCTTGCTTTCAATAACTGTTTCCATATGAACTGCCCTGCCCCATAACTGATAAATGTATGGCAATACCCTTTCTAAATATTTTATATCCAATTCAACACCTTCAAACCGATGCTTCAAATCCCCCCTTGATCCCCCTAATAATTTGGTTTCTACTTAGCGATTATAGAGGGTTTCTTCTCTAACTCCTTTAACGATATTGCAGATATAATCTCGTCCATTGCGTTATCGTCATACGACGCAAAAAACAAAGCTGTTGCAAATGCTGTAATTCCTTCATCTAGCCAAGCATGATAATACGGATCATTACTTACAACACCATAAAACCATTGATGTGCTATTTCATGAACAATATGATGCTGTAATATATCATTGCGTTGTGAAGTCTTTCCAACAAGCATGGCCCCAGGATACTCCATCGGTGTCTCATCCAAAATAATGTCCAATTGTTTGCTTCGTAAACATATTGGGAATAAAATATATTTCCGCTTATTTCCAAACATCTCTGGAGGTGTTCTCTATCATAACAGAGGAATAAATAGTGAACTACCCACCACTTAGCGACTGACGCCGCTTGAAGTGGGGGCTTCCAAAGACCGAAAGATCGTCTTCTTCTTTTATTGCTCTTTCGCTCACAAACCCAATGGTTCATGTCCAGAGCCTTACATTCGCGGCGTCC
>JBHGUR010000087.1:0-31086 GCA_048976805.1 Ectobacillus sp.
ATATAACCCCTTCTTTTTTTAGAGGGGGGAAAGTGCTCCCAGCCGTGTGCAGTAACGGTCAGGGCCTAGTTTTGCCTCTTCCAAAGGAAAACCAGAAGGAGCAAATGAGTGCAGGTTGCGATTGGTTCTGCATAGCCGTGATGTACAGACGTACGTGATATAAAAATCAACATTGGCCTTTAACAGAGCCTTGTTTTTTTAAGGGTGCTGCTGCGATGTACCTAATAATAATGAATGGAAAGCCATCCTGCTTTACAATTTGCTGTATGTGAAGCAGGGGGGGCAAGCATCTGCTTAGGGCTGGCATAAAAGCTCACACTTGCTAAATGTGGTGCTTTATTCTTATTTTGAGACTATACGGAGGAGTAGAATGCAGCGAGTTGTAGACTTATTTAAAGAGAATAAAGGCTTATTGTATGGATTTGCTTTTCTTCTTCCTTTTGCTATTTACGGAGTGATTTTAATCTTACTTGGCGTGCATCCGTTTGGAGAGAAATCTATTCTTGTCACTGATATGCATAGCCAGTATGTGCAATTTTATACATACTTGTATGATGTGCTAAAAAACGGAAAAAGCATTTTCTATAGTTGGGAAGCAGGAATGGGGCTTAATTTCTTTGGTGTATTTGCTTATTATTTGGCAAGTCCGCTGTCCCTCCTAATTATTTTATTTGATCGAAACCAGCTCCCAGAAGCAATGGCAGTGTTAACTTTGCTGAAGGTTGGTCTTGCTGGGCTTTCTATGGCGTACTTCCTGAGCAGGGTATTTAACCATCGTGCTATTTCTGTGTTGTTCTTTTCCACATTTTATGCGCTTATGTCATTTGTGACAGTGTATGCATTCTGCGTCATGTGGCTAGACGGCATTTACTTGCTGCCGCTTATCCTGCTTGGAGTAGAGCGTTTATTGATGTCCAACCGGTTTATTCTGTTGACATTCAGCCTGGCCGTAATGTTTATGGCAAACTTTTATATTGCTTATATGGTAGGTATTTTCACATTCATTTACTTTGTTGCCCGGTATATAGTTATACATGATATGCGCAACTTAAAGCTTGTTTTACAAAAACTCATATGGTTCGGGATAAGTACTGCATTGGCAGCAGGCATGTCAGCAATTGTAACGTTGCCGACATATTTGGATTTAAAAAGCAATTTTGCAGAGCGTGCGAAATTGCCGCTTACAACGGAATTTAACTTTGATTTGTTAACTTTCTACAGCCGCTTTTTCAGCGGGGTTATTGATACGACAATAGATGGTATGCCAAATGTGTATGCTGGCGTTCTAACATTATTGCTCATACCTATATTTTTTGTTGCAAAGAAAATCAGCCTGAAAGAAAAAATTGTATACGGTTCGGTTGCGGCATTTCTGCTTGTTTCATTTGAGATTCCATTTTTAAATATTGCGTGGCACGGCTTTGAGCCGCCGACTAACTTCCCGTATCGCTACTCGTTTGTATTTTCTTTCTTGTTATTGTATATGGCATTTCGGGTGTATTTAATATTTGACGAAGAATTATTGCCGATGTTAAGAAAGGTTGTCCTCTTTAACGTATTTATGATTTTTCTTTTGTCAAAAATAGCTCACTACTATATGCCTGCCAATAAAGTTATTATTAATATCTTTTTAGTGGTTTCATATGCGATGCTGCTTTCACTAAAGGCAAGAAAGCCAAGCAAAAAAGCTTTTGCCTCGCTTGCCTTAGCTGCACTCATTTCTCTTGATGCTGCAATCAATACAGTGTATATGATTAAGCTGATGGGATACGAGTATGGCTATATCAACCGTCAAGATTATGCAGTTGTGCATCCGAACTATCAAGAAGCATTTAATGAAATTCAAAGTCGCGATAAGGGCTTGTATCGTGTAGAAACGACGTTGGAAAGCACATGGAACGATGCGATGCGCTTTGGATATAAAGGGATTACACATTTCAATTCTGTAGCTAACGGCCATCTAAATCTTTATATGCAGGATTTAGGATACGGTTATTTAGAAGCGCTTATTTTGCAAAATGGAAAAGGGATTGTAAGTACGGATGCTCTGTTTGGCGTGAAGTATATGCTGGCAGGTGCTCCGTTAAATAAATATGGCTTTGAGCAAATTGACCAATTTGGCAAAATCCGTCTATATGAAAATAAAAATGCCCTGCCGTTTGGATTTATGATGCAAAGGGAAGCGTTTGAAACAAAAGGAAAAGAAAAATTGAGTGTGCAAAAGGTTAACTATACAAATGCTTTTCATGCACAAAACAAACTCATCGGGCCGCTGAAAGGGGAAACAGAAACGACGTACTACAATCTGCTGCAGCCGGTTTCTGTAACGTATGATAATCTGGATGTTTTACCGAAAGAGAACTATAAAACAAAGATTAAAAATCCAGATGCGATGCAAAATCCGATTTATTTGGCGAAGCAGCAGGAGCGTAAGCCAGCAAGCATCAAATATGTATTTGATGTAAAGGGAAAGCAGCAGCTGTATATGCAGATGCGCGTAGAACCTACTGAATATACAAAGGTGTATGTAAATGGCAAATCGCTTGGCGAGAAGTTTGCTAAATATCCGCGCTATTATTGGAATAACGGAATCCTCGATCTCGGCTATTTTAACGATGAAAAGGTCGAGGTAGAGGTAAAGGTATTGAGAAATGCGATAGATATCCATCAAAGCTTAGTGTATGGATTAAATATTCCGGTGTTTGAAAAACGAATTCAGCAATTAAGGGAACAATCTTTACAAGTTACAAGTTATGATGGCCGCTCTTTACAAGGAATGATAAATGTAAAACAGGACGATATGCTTTTCTTATCTATTCCATATGACAAAGGTTGGAAGGCGACAGTGGACGGCAAGGAAGCAAAGCTATTGAAACTGAATGATGCTTTTCTTGGAATGGAAGTTGAAGAAGGAAAACATAGCATTGAACTGACTTACACATCTCCTGGCTTCCGAACGGGGGCAATGATTTCAATTGCGAGCTTGCTTGTAACATTAATGGCAATCTATTTTGCTAAGAAAAAACGTAATTAAGTACGAGTCCTCCTAAAATTAGATAAAGTACATCGTCTAATTTAGGAGGATTTCTGTATAAATTATGGCTCTGTTAAACTTGATTGTTGATGTTTCACTATAGGCGGACGTTTTCCGCGGGCGGGGCCGAGCCGCCTTTCGTTCCAAATCAACAAATAAATTAAAAGCAACATTAGCCTTTAACAGAGCCTAAATTATAAAAGCTTAAGCTGCCGCCCCGTAAGCAGGCATAGAAGATAATTTACTGTTTTTCAGGGGCGCGTTTATAGGCCCGCTTCACTTATGGCAAACTAAACACAGTAATATTGCTGTAAAATCATAATGGCCATAAATGATGGATAAAGCCTATAGCATTACGCTTGATTTCTATTATGAAAAGTGAGTGAAAGAAAATGAGAGCATCAATAAGGCATTATGTTTATTTACATGCCGCTTTTTTGTTATATTCCCTGATCATGTTATATATGAAATGGAGCTCTCAATTCCCGTTTAATACCTTTGCTTTTTTTGCAGCGTATTTTTTTCTTGTCGTATTTTTATTTGCATACGCTTTAATTTGGCAGCAGGTCATTAAGCACTTTGAGATTTCAAAGGCTTACTCGCAGCGGGGAGTTATTATTTTATGGACGCTCCTTTGGTCTGTATTGTTCTTCGACGAACCAGTCAAGTGGAACCATTTGCTCGGTGCGTTTATTATTATTTTAGGAATTGTTGTGGTGACAAAAGATGAATAACTATATCCTGCTGTTTATCTTCGGTATTGTACTGGCCAATTATTCGCAAATTCTTTTGAAAAAGGCAACGCTTCAAAAGTACGATACAAGATGGAAAGAATACGTAAACATGTATGTAATTGTTGGCTATAGTTTATTTACAGTGAATGCGGGTTTAAACATTATTGCTATGAAGGGGATTCCGTTAAAGCAAGCATCGGTGTTAGAATCATTGAGCTACTTTATCATGCTGCTGTTCAGCTGGTATTTTCTTGGGGAGAGAATTACAAAGCGGAAAATAATAGGAAATATTATAATTGTATGCGGCATTTTTGTCTTTTTCTTACAATAGCTTTTAGGCAAATGCATCTTATTAAAGATATACGTTACAATAAACTTGCATATGGGGTGTTAAGTTGTTATGAAAAAATCAATAAGAATAATGTTAGCGGTTTTTATACTGTTAGCATCTGTCGCCTATGTGTATTTGACTGGCCCCGTTACCATGGTTGGAAAGAGCATTGTTTACAGCAATTATGAAACAATTGAATTAGGAAAAGGAGATAAGCTTCAGCAGACATTCGTCTTAGACGAGAGTAAACCAATGTTTATTGTGGTACCTTTTACAAACGAAAGTCATTTAAAAAAAATGGAAATGGAGTATATCCTTGAGAAGAAAGGGCAGCCCGTAGAAAAGGGACTAATAGATTTCTCGAGCTGGAGCGGCAATTCTACCGTACGGGAAAGCCCATTTAAGAGCGGCTATGTAATCCCGATTCCACATAGTAAGCCTGGAACCTACTTACTTAAACTAGAAGTTATCAAAGCTGAGGAAGAGGCAAAGGCTAGCTTGCGAACCGGAACGGCATTACCTGCCGATAATGTATTAAGCATTAACGGAGAGAAGAACAGTAAATCGTTGGCTATTAAAGCAATGTACAGCGAAATATATTGGTCAAAGATTATAAAAGCAGCCTTTTCTGCATTAGGAGCCTTGCTAGTTCTTTTTTTAATCGGTCAAAATTCGGTAAGAAACTTTGTGACAGTAGCGAGTGTAATGGGATTTTTGTTTATTTTTAATAATCCTATCTTTGAAGCGACTGATGAAATCTTTCACTTTAGTAAATCCTATGATATAAGCCTTGGCAATATGTTGTCTACAAAGCAGGGAAATCAGGTAGGAGTGAATCTTCCGAGAAATATAGAAGATATGCCAAGGCCGAGTCAAGTCGAGATTACTTATGGCATGCTCGCTGGGGATGAAGTGTATGATAAAGCCAAAAGCGAAGCATGGGATATATATCGTTTTTCTGATGAAACAAAATTTGTAGAGCAACCGACAACAGCTGTTTATACACCAATTCCTTATATTCCACAGGCTATTGGGCTATTTATTGCACGGGTATTAGGGTTAAAGGCTTTTTATGCAATTGCGTTGGGACGATTGTTAAACTTGGCTGCATATGTAGCTTTAACAGCAGTTGCTCTCCGTTTAGTGCCACGATTGAAAAGTACGTTGGCATTTCTTGCTTGTTTCCCGCTGTTCGTGTCCTTAGCAGCATCATTTTCAGCAGATTCTATATTAATGGGATTAAATTATTTATTTATCTCCTTAATAATGCGTTTGCTTTTCACACAAAAACAAGAGTCGCTTACTATGAAAGAGTTTGTTTTACCGACTTTTATCTTATTGCTGATTGTTTTATGTAAGTTCACATACTGGCCGTTATCTTTTCTTTTGTTGGCTTTTTGGGGACGAGCTTTATTTAAAACAAAGCTTCAAGGTATACTAGCATTTTTATTTGTGGCAGGTTTACCGGCAGTAATGATTGCCGCATGGAACATTTTTATTATGGGGTTTGTAGGAACTATTAGTGCGAATGAGAAAGTAAATCCAACTGAACAGTTGCATTTTATTTTAAATCGGCCAGCCGAGTTTATTAAAACATTGTTTAATACATTTGAATGGGGTTCTTCTGCTTGGGTGCTTATGGCAAACCAAGTTGGTTGGGTAACCCATCTATTGAGCGGTATTGTAGTAATTTCTTTAGCAGGCTTGTTAATTACGGCTATTTTTGATCATGTGAAGGATGAATGGCGATTGCGCCCGTTCGACTATTTTGTATTTGCATTAACAATAGCAGGAATTACAGGGCTTGTGATGGTAAGCTTATATCTGACATGGACTGAAGTTGGCAGCAACTTTATCAGCGGGTTGCAAGGAAGATATTTCTTGCCTGTTATACCGATTATTTTATTTATGTTTAACGAAAGAATGAACGTTCAGAAGAATTCAGAACAAACGGCTTTGAAGTCGGCACGATTGGCTTGTGCGATGCTACTATATGCAAACTTATTTATGATTGGCCACTTTTATTAATATGTCGTAAAGAGAGGAGCGAGAGAATCTGTGAAAAAACTTATTATCATTCCTGCTTATAATGAATCCACTAACTTAATTCACGTTGTGCAGGATATTAAAGTAAATGCACCGGATTTTGATTATGTTATTATCAATGATTGTTCGAAGGATGATACGGAACAAATTTGCAAAGAGAACGGATTTAATTATGTAAGCCTGCCAATTAACCTCGGCATTGGCGGAGCAATGCAAACAGGGTATAAGTATGCGAGAAAGCATGGGTATGATATCGCTGTACAATTTGATGGCGATGGGCAGCACGATGCATCTTACCTTGGTGTTTTGCTGAAAACGATGGAAGAAAAGAACGCAGATATGGTAATCGGTTCTCGTTTTATCAATAAAGAAGGCTTTCAATCTTCCTTTACTCGCAGGCTCGGAATCCGCTTTTTTGAGAAGCTGATTAGAAGTATGACAGGAAAATTAATTACGGACGCGACTTCCGGTTTCCGCATGGTCAACAAACAAATTATCGATCTATTTTGTGAGTACTATCCGAGGGATTATCCAGAGCCAGAAAGCATTGTTTCAGTTCTTCGCAATGATTTCAAGGTGGAAGAAGCGCCAGTATTAATGAGAGAAAGGATCGGAGGAACGTCTTCAATCGTCAGCTTTAAGGCGGTGTACTATATGATTAAGGTATCGCTTGCCATTATGATTGATAGACTGAAAGCAAAGCCAAAGGAGGGCTCTAGATGACAGTTCGCCTTCAAGCATTGATTATTATTGGTGTACTGATTGGTCTGTTCATTTTTATTAATCTTGTTCGAAGAGAGAAGCTTGAATTGAAGTATGTACTAACATGGTTTGGCGTTTTAATCGGAATTTTGTTGGTTGGCGCATTTCCAAAGATTATTGATGTCATCTCTGACATTTTAGGCATTGCAACTCCTATTAACGCGCTATTTTTCTTAGGGTTCATCTTTGTGACTGTTCTGTTGTTTTTTTTAACCGTAGCCATGTCGCGCTCGTCAATTCGGATTAAAGAATTGACGCAGATGATTGCGTTATATCAGTACGAAAATGAAAAATTGAAACGGGAACTGGAAGTTGAACATAAAGTGGAGAAGCAAAAAGCATCTTCACACTCATAAAAAGTAAAGGGGAACGAATGACAGATTCGTTCCCCTTTACTTATTTGCTCGTTTTTAGTTTTTTTAACAGGTTTCCTTCTAAAAATAGATCTGATTTTTCTAGACGGCTGTTTGCTTCTTGAAAGTCAGCTTCCGTTAGTTGATTTTCTTTTTCTGTACACATAGAAAGATAGAAAATTTCTAGCCGCTTCAGACAGCAGCTTTCCAACCTGGCGTTGTTTTTTATAATAGCTCTGTTAGAGGCTAATGTTGATGTTAATTCATTTGTTGACTGGAAACGAAAAAGCAGCGGCTCCAGCGGGACAGATGAGACCCTGGACTGAGTGCAGTGAGGAAAGCAGCTCGGCCCCGCCCGCGGAAAGCGTCCGCCTGCAGCGGAAAATCAACAATCAAGTTTAACAGAGCCTTTATAATAAGGATAGCTATATCCTAAAGCCAGAAAAGCGTACATCATAAACGTATCATTTTCCAAAATATTATAAACAAGGCTTCCAATTAGAGAGCCTGCCAGCACATATAGCAGGAAAGGCGACGTAACATATCCTTGGCGCAGCTTCCAAATAATATGGACAATTCCGGCTGCGAAAATCATGCATAGCATTGTACCGATAATTCCTGTTTCAGCAAGCACTTGGATGTATTGGTTATCAGAGTAGAAATTCCACGTAATATCATACTTATCGTAAATTGGGGAAGAATACGTTTGCGTGGCGGCGTCGCCGAATGTCCCAAAGCCGTATCCCGTAATAGGCTTATCCCGAAACACCTCTAGCCCTTTTTTTACATAGTAAATTCGCCCGTCTTCCTCGCTCATCGTAATCGTTTCTTTAGAAAAAGCATCGGTAAAGCGTTTTGCCGCAAGATTTGGCCCCTCCAAGTAATTTGTCAATTGTGCAACCGCAAATGATAATATGAGGGACAGAAGTGTAAGGCTAACAAGCAATCGCCAATACGGGATTTTTTTATGAATTGCTATATAGAGCGGCAAAAACGCCAAAATTGTAAGCAAGGCTCCTCTTGAATAGGTGAGCCAAAAAGCGGTTTGGATTATACAAAGCCCAGCGTATAAAAGAAATTTTTGCTTTCCTTTGGCAAGGCGGAGCAGATAAAGAGATAAAAAAAACGCGATAATCAGATAAAGCGCCAGTTCGTTCGGCCCTCCCGCCAAGCCGTATATACGGATACGGTTTGTTGGAGCCAAATCAAGCGCCTTCCATTCATCGGGCAGGAGCATTGTGCGCAGCGAGAGCTTTTCGATTAGCCCGTGAATGGACATGATAACACTTGTAAAGAAGGTGGCGAATGCGAGCCACACAATATCTTCTTTTTGAAGGGACAGTCTTGAAACAATATAAAAAAGAAAATAAAATAGCAAAAATGTATAAAGCTGCGTTACGATAGCAATGGGCGCCACGCCGTGCCAATAAGCTACAGCCGCTCCGAATAGGCAAAACAAGAAATAAGCGAGTTCAAAATAATGAAATCGCAGGAGCTTTTTATAGTCATGCTTGTAAAGAAGGGCAACCTTTAGCAATAAAGCGGCAACAATAAAGAGGCCTAGAAACTTATACCCATCATTGCATACAGCAAGAAAAGGGCGGATTGGAATGAAGGCCGCCAAGTACAAAATCCCAAGCTTTTCATCCGAAAACGCGAGGCCGGCTAATATAAGGGAAAGGGCGATTCCTATATAGGAATGTTCTAAAAGTAAACCGAGCCCAATAGCAAAGGTGCCGAGCAGAAACCGATATGTTCGCTTTTGATTTTGTTTGTTCATATTCATTTCCCTCATTTATCATTTTTAGGCAAGAATCCCCTGCTTCAAGCGAAGCTAAATGGTGGGCAGTTCCCGATACAGACGAAAGGTTTCTTCAATCATTTTTGTATAAGTGAAGTTTTGGAGATAGTGGGCTCTTCCGTGTTCCCCTAATGAAGCGCATAAATCCTCGTTCTCAAGAAGCAGCGTAATAGCTCTTGCAAATGCATTAGTATCGCCATAGGGGATAAGCAGCCCGGTTTCTTCATTTTTAATAACCTCCGGCAACCCGCCGATATTAGTGGCGACAACAGGTTTTTTCATGGCTAGCGCTTCAATGGCCACGTAGGAAAGCGATTCGTTTTCAGAAGGAATGACGATAATATCATTTTGGATGTAAGCTGATAAAACTTCCTCTTGAAACCCTTTAAAAGTTACATAGCCGCTAAGAGACAGCTCTTTTGCCAAAGAAGCTAGTTCTGCCTTCAGGGGCCCTTCGCCAATGATGTTGCAATGCCAGTCTATAGAAGGTTTAGATTGCCGAAGAGCGGCTAGGCCGTGCAGCAAGAAGTGAAGACCCTTTTCTTTGCTTAATCTGCCGATAACTGCGATATGCTTTTGCTTTCTCCTTACAATCGGTGTTGGCACGAACGGGTCAGGAATGCCATTATAAATAACATGAAGCTTATGGCTTGGCACGCCTTTTTTGAGCAGCTGTTTTTTCATAAAGCGCGAAACACATATGATAGCGTCATTTTCTCTTGTAAACACCTTATTAAAGGCTTTTAACGGAAACGGCATCGGTACATCAACGTGGTATGTCCAAATCACCCGTACGTGCGCTCCTAATCGTTTGGCTAAAATGGCAATGTAGTTTTCCCTTAGAAATTGTGTATGTATAGTCGTTGCCTTTTCTTCATAGGCAATTTTTCGTATTCTCCAAGCTGCTTGCAAATCAAATGGATGGCTCATTGTCACCTGGTATATCGGAATATTCATTTGTTGGAATTTTTCTAGAAAGGGCCCCGGAGTAGAATATACGAGTATACACCGTTTGGGGTCGGCGGCTTGAATTAAATTCATAACATACTTTTCTGTGCCTCCGTCCCCAATATAATTTAATAAATACATAATTTTCATAATGATGAATCCTTCCCTTTGCGAAAAAGTGCCGCAAGCACGTGTAAAACGTCCTAAGTAATTCTTTCTAAAGGATAATTTATTTATAGGTAAAAAGCAAACGTATAGTTGGAAAGAAAAGAGGGGAGCAAAAAAGCGGCAATAAGCAAGTGAAGCGGGAGTACTGCCTTTTTGTTTTAGCGTTAAGAAATTGGCGGCAAAGGCGACGGTTTGCCGCTTCATTATCTGTTAAGCAGAATTTTTTTATATTTTCCCTTTAAATCATTTTCCAAAAGTGTATATGGAATGCGGAACTGGGGAATTCCCGATGCATAAGGCGCGATTTCGTAAAGCGGGAAATATACAGTAAGATGCTCCGGTTCTAGAAAGAATCGGAAGCTGTCCCCTTTTTTTACTTGTTCTATAGCATCCGGGAAAAAGCTTTCTTTATTTTGTGCAATTTGCCGGATGATCTCTTGTTGAATTTTGTTCGTATAATCGCTGTTTTTTTGAAAAAGGTCTGCAAGAGTTAATTCCTTGCCGGTCTCTATATCGAAAGTATTAGCCCGCCAATCATACATACCATGGGCGCCGCCTGTGTATTGATAATAGTTTATATACAGGCTAAGCAATGGCTTTTTATTATAGGTTACTTTATGGTCCACATTAGCGATGTAAGGATGAATAGATAAGGGTTTTTGTTGTGCACCATCATAATATTTTTTAGCTTCCTTTTCTAGCTTTTTTTTAAAGGAGAGAATGTTTGTTTTATAATAATTGTTTAATCTCTTTTGAAAAATGTGGTTGCTTATGCCGGTGAATACAGGGAGATGTAATTGGTACTCAAAGTATTCCGTTTTTCCTTGCTTTTTTTCTGTTTCCACTGAAGCAGCTTGACTAATGCGGGAAACTGCAGGGTGATAAGCGAAAACATATTTTGGTACAATAATCGTAAAGAAATAAGCAATAAGAGCAATATACAATAGTTTTTTCATAAAGAACCTCCTTCTTTGCTGCTATTGTTATTGTTCAACAAATTTATTCTTTTATACATAATTTGGAAAAAAAGGGGCGGGGAATATGGCAAAGACATTAATGGAAGCGTTAGGAATTGAATTGGGGGAGGTGAGCGCAGAACGGGTAACAGCGACGATGCCGGTGCATGGCAGCACGCATCAGCCGTTTGGCTTTTTGCATGGAGGAGCTTCTGTCGCTTTAGCGGAAACGGTCGCCAGTGTAGGGACATACAATCTGATTGACCAAGAAAATGAACTTTGCTTTGGTTTGGAAATAAACGCGAATCATCTTCGCTCTAAAAGAAGCGGCATGGTAACGGCTGTCGGTGTGCCGCTTCATAAAGGAAAAACAACGATGGTCTGGGATATTAAAATCATGGATGAAGAAGAAAATTTGATTTGTGTGTCCCGTTGTACAGTTGCGATTAAAGAAAGGTGGGAAAAATAAGAAAAAACGTTTACATTTTTTAGTAGGTATTGTAAGATATATGTAATAAATGGATATACCTTTTTTAAAGGGGAGTAGCTTCGGGGAAAACACCCTGTAACAAAGTCGTCATTACATGAATGGTTGATTCATCGGCTTTGTTGGCATCATTATGTATGTCTTGCAAGACCTTTGCCGTTCATGGCAAAGGTCTTTTTGGTGCTTTCGGACGAACTTAGAACGAGGGAAGGGGAACAATAGATGAGAAAAACAAAAAGGGTAATGCTTGGGGTTACGACATTATTAGGAGGAACGCTAGCTGGGTGCGCCGATGAGGAGCTGCCGCCAAAGCCGCAGGATCCCTATTGCTCCAAGTTCGAGTATGATTACGGGGATGAGGAATGGGAGTGCGATGAAATCGGGTCGCGCCACTACGGCTATTACTATATCGGAAATACCGCTTATCCAGATACCGATGACAGCAAAAGTACAACAAAGAAATTGAAAAAAGGGTTTGGCTCAGGAAGCAAAGCGACAGGTTCATAATACAAAATAAGAGAGAATCCTAGGATTCTCTCTTATTTTGTATTAAAATTCAATTTTGCTTTCAAGGAAGCTTTTTAATTCGCTAATTGGCATGCGCACTTGCTCCATTGTGTCGCGGTTGCGTACTGTTACTTGTTTGTCTTCTACTGAATCGAAGTCAAATGTAATGCAGTACGGCGTACCGATTTCATCCTGGCGGCGGTAACGTTTGCCGATAGAACCTGTTTCATCGTAGTCTACCATGAAATGCTTGGATAATTCAGCATACACCTCTTGTGCGCCTTCTGCCAGCTTTTTGGAAAGAGGAAGAACGGCTGCCTTAAATGGCGCAAGAGCCGGATGGAAACGCAATACGGTACGTGTATCGTTTTCTAGTTGTTCTTCTTCATATGCATCGCATAAAAATGCCAACGTTACGCGGTCCGCGCCAAGAGATGGTTCGATGCAGTATGGCACGTAGCGCTCGTTTGTTTGCGGATCTACATAGTTGAAATCTTCATTAGAATGCTCCATATGGCGCTTTAAGTCAAAGTCTGTACGGTCAGCAATGCCCCAAAGCTCGCCCCAGCCGAACGGGAATTTGAATTCGATATCAGTTGTCGCGTTGCTGTAGTGGGACAGCTCTTCTTCGCCGTGGTCGCGAAGACGCATGCTCTCTTCCTTCATGCCAAGCGCAAGCAGCCAGTTTTTGCAGAATTCGCGCCAGTACGCAAACCATTCCATGTCTTCGCCCGGCTTGCAGAAGAATTCAAGTTCCATTTGTTCGAATTCGCGCGTGCGGAATGTAAAGTTGCCAGGTGTAATTTCGTTGCGGAAGCTTTTGCCGATTTGGCCGATACCAAACGGAAGCTTTTTGCGCATAGAGCGTTGTACATTCTTAAAGTTTACGAAGATACCCTGTGCTGTTTCCGGACGCATATAGATTTCATTTGCGCTTGTTTGCGTTACGCCTTGATGTGTTTTGAACATTAGGTTGAATTGGCGGATTTCTGTAAAATCGGCACTGCCGCAATCCGGGCATGTAATCTCATGCTCTTTAATGAGCGCGGCCATTTGATCGAAGGAGAGGCCGTCTACAACCATTTCAATTCCTTTTGCTTCTAGCGCATTTTCAATCAATTTGTCGGCGCGGTGGCGCGCTTTGCATTGTTTGCAGTCAATCATCGGGTCATTAAAGTTGCCAACGTGGCCGGATGCCACCCAAGTTTGCGGGTTCATTAAGATTGCCGCATCAAGTCCTACGTTGTAAGGAGACTCTTGGATGAATTTTTTCCACCATGCTTTTTTGACGTTGTTTTTAAGCTCAACGCCAAGCGGGCCGTAGTCCCATGTATTGGCTAAGCCGCCGTAAATTTCAGAACCTGGAAATACGAAGCCGCGATGTTTCGCCAAGTTTACGATTTGTTCCATTGAAGCCATTTGAAAATCCTCCTTTAATATTAAAAAGATATGGTGCAGCATTTCTTCTTAAAAAGAACTGCTTATTAAAAAGTTCTGAACGAGCCGATGGAGCTTTTCGAAATTGTCCAGCTGCGCCGGCTAGCTCCTCCTGTCAGAGAACCTCCGCCTTCCGGAGCTGAACGAGCCGGCTCCGCTTTTCGAAATTGTCCAGCTCCATCGGCTAGGCGCTCCCAGCTAAGAACCTCCGCCCATAAAGGCAAAAAGCGCCTTTCTGGTCGGAGAACCTTAGCTTCTGCGCCTGAACGAGCCGATGGAGCTTTTCGAAATAAAAAACGCCCGTCCTTAGGCAATTGCCTAGGGACGAGCGTTTGCTCGCGGTTCCACCCTAGTTGATATGTAAAAACATACCCACTTTCAACGTGTATAGCTCGGGATTGCCGTTTCCTTGTGTTTTCAGGCTTTCACCGTCCCTGAATCGCTTTTCGTACAAGTACTTATAGATCCGTCATCGCTACGATATAAAAAATAGATGTCCATATTCTAACATGTTCTTATTGAAATCACAACAGTATATGAGTGTAATGCTTTACGTGTACCTATATAGTATAGCCTAATTTGTTTTTTATTATCACTAACAGATAATCCGGCTGATTTGGGCAATCATTCGATCGTTTTACAAAATCTTCCTTGTTACATCAAATAGCGCAAATAAATATACGCATGCGACAAAAGCAAGGACACGATCATAATCGGAAAGCCGAGTTTTAAGAAGGTCATATAGCTAAACGGATGGCCTTCGCGGCTTGCGATGCCGGCGACAATTACGTTCGCTGAAGCGCCGATTAAAGTTCCGTTGCCCCCAAGGCAAGCACCAAGCGCGAGCGACCACCAGAGTACTTCGATTTCCGGCGAAGCCGGTGTTAAGCCTAATCCGATTGCCATATCGTTAATAAGCGGAATCATCGTCGCGACAAATGGGATATTATCAATGGTCGCCGAAGCGATGCCAGATACCCATAAAATAAGGATGGAGGCGAAGCTAATATCGCCGCCGGTAATATTCAATACTTGCTGGGCCAATGTTTTAATTAGGCCAATGTCAATCAGCCCGCCGACAAGAACGAAAAGGCCGGCAAAGAAGAAAATGGTAACCCATTCAACATGGGCCAACACTTCCTCAATATTGTGCTCCTTCACGCCGATTAGCATAAGAAGAGTGGCGCCTGTCATAGCAATAACGGCAGCGTCAACGTGAATAATCGAATGAAGAACGAAGCCGATAATCGTAAGGCCGAGTACAGCCAGCGATTTGCGCATAAGCACAGGGTCTTTAATGTACTGTTTTTCATTCAAATTCATCAGCTTTTGAATTTGAACCGGATCTGTTTTCAATTGTTTACGATAAATAAAATAAATCATAGTTGCCGTAACGGCGATGATAATGATGACAATAGGGGCCAGATTGATTAAAAAGGCATTAAAATCAAGATGTTTATTGGCAGAGCCAATCATAATGTTTGGCGGATCGCCAATTAATGTAGCGGTTCCCCCGATATTAGAGAAAATTACTTCCGACATTAAGTACGGAACCGGGTTTACATTTAAAATACGAGTGATGGACAATGTAACCGGCACAACAAGCAGAACGGTTGTTACATTATCTAAAAAGGCAGAACCGAAAGCTGTTAATAGCGAGAGAATAATTAAAATACGAATAGGATTTCCTTTCGCCGATTTCGCCGATTTAATCGCGACGTATTGAAAGACTCCCGATTTACTTGTAATGTTTACTAAAATCATCATCCCGATTAGAAGCGTAATCGTTCCCCACTCAATATGATGGGTAAAAGCAGTATGTAAATCGACAATCCCGAAGATGACCATGAGCGCAGCCCCGAGGAGAGCGATAACGGCGCGATTAATTTTCTCCGAGATGATAATGCCGTATGTAATTAAAAATACAGCAATCGCAAAGTAATATTGGAAATTCGAGATTTCCTGCGTTGTTTCGTGCAATAGCTTCAGCTCCTTTCAGTTGTAAAGAGAAGGAATAGGCATATATAGGCCTGTTTTCTCTGTAGTAATATTGCCTTTATTATTTCGAAAACAGCATACGTTCATTATAAGAGAAACAAGCAAACGGTGTAAACGTGTATAGTGTCAATAAAAAAGTAAATTCATACTTTGTTATTTTTATTTTTTGAAAATATTTGTGTAACTGTGACATATATATAGGATACGTAAACAAAAGAAATATACCTTTTTGGCATGAGATTGATTTCGTTTATCAAGCGAACAGGGAAGGAAGACGGAAATTAAAATGGAAAAAGAATGAGAAGCACGACCGTTTTTATGTTATTCTCATGCTATAATGAGGATACGCAAGACGGAAAGAAATGATAAGGAAGGGATTGTATGGATGAGCAGCAATTTCTATTTCTAGACTTTGAGTTTACGATGCCGGAAAGCAAAAGAAAACCTGCGGGTTTTTTCCCTGAGATTATTGAGGTAGGGCTTGTAGCTGTCGTAAAGAACCAAGTTGCCGACACATTTTCTTCTTATGTTAAACCGCAAAAATTTCCAAACTTAACGGAACGGTGCAAAAATTTTTTAAACATTGACCAGCAGGAAGTGGAAAGCGGCATTTCCTTTGCCGATTTAGTAGGAAGATTGATGCAATACGAGCAGTTTGCTCAAAGTACAATTATTACTTGGGGAAATATGGATATTAAAGTGCTCAGGCAAAACTGCCAATTCTCCGGGCTTTCTTATCCGTTTCAAGGAAAGCATCGCGATTTGTCCCTTGAATATAAGAGGTTCTTTGGCGACCGGAATCAGACGGGGCTATGGAAGGCGATTGAGGCTTACGGCAAGAAAGGAACGGGAAAGCATCACCGCGCGTTGGACGATGCCTTGACCACTTATAATATTTTTAAGCTGGTCGAAAAAGATAAGCAATATTTAGTAAAGCCGGCACCGACTACCATCGGCGACCTTGTCGATTTCTCTAAGTTGATGAAAAAGGTGAGCACGAATTAAAGGCCAAATTACGCTTCATACGGTAATTTGGCCTTGGCTCTTTTATACACTTAGGATGGTGAATTGTCAACGACGCATAAGAGCGGCTGTTCTCCCGTTTTCGCCTTTGTTTGCTGCCAATCGATGTCTCTACAGCCTGTACTCTTTTTGCAAATTGTACAAGTTTTCGAGGGAACGCTCTGTAAAAGGTGAACCGTCTTCTTTAAGGGCGGCAATCTGTGTTTCTAAAGCCTGCCGCAGTGATTTTGTATAATCGGGAACTTCGCCCTCAAATTTTTTCACCAATTTTTTCGGTATGTTTGCCTGCTCGCGAAAGGCAAGCGCGCGCCGTTCGTGAAATAAAGGAACGTCCGCTTGTTTTACGTTATGCAAATCGCCTTGAGTCGGGTGGTTAATTACTGCTAAAACCTTTACAAGATAATGCTCTGGCCGGATGTCTGTAATTTCACCGATATATTTGCCCGTTTTATAGATGCCTGTTACAATATCACCAATTTGCAATGTATTTTCCATACTTGTCCTCCTTTTTTCTTTCATCGTACAAAATAGAGATAGCAGAAGTCAAAAACGGGTTGCTGTATTTTTAGGCGGAAGTTCTATATAATGGATAGTAGGCTTATAAAAATCGAACGGGGGAAGAGCGGCTATGATGCCATTTTTGTATTTTCCGGAGGATAAAACAGAATACATTCCAGCAGCTATTATATGCATCATCTTTTTATTTGGCGCTTTTTTAACTTGGAGAGCGTTTGTTAAGGCATCAAACCGTGAAAAAGCACGATTTGATGAAATGGAAAAAAATCTTCACCGTACTGATAGAACATACCATAAACCAAAGGCGTAAGAGCTTGTCTCCGGATAAGCTCTTTTTTATGGCTCTGTTAAAGGCTAATGTTGATTTGGATTCATTTGTTGATTGGGACGAAAGGCAGCCCCGCCCGGGGAAAGCGTCCGCCTGTAGTGGAAAATCAACAATCAAGTTTAACAGAGCCTTTTTTATAAAGATAATTGTAGGGGGTTAGGACCTCGATTCAGATGAGCCTAGCTCCGGGTGCCTTGCGCTTTTCTTATGTTACATGTGATTGCTAATGTTTAGAAAAATGCTGCGGTTTTTGGCAAAAACATACTTCCGGAATGTTTTTTTTGTGAAAGGACAAGCTAAAAGGAGAATGACTGTTGGAGGTTACATTATGATAGGAAAGAAACTGGCATTTGCATGTTTGTCCTTTCTTGTTGTTACTGGTTGTGCGGAAGGAAAACCGCAGGAGATAGAAGCAAAGCTTAAAAATGCGGCAGGAGATGAAGTCGGCGAAGCGACACTATCCCAGCAGCCCGGGGGCGTGCAAATTAAAATAAAAGCAAAAGGATTTGAGCCGGGCCCGCACGGTTTTCATATTCATGAAGTTGGCGAATGCGAGGGACCGGACTTTTCTTCTGCGGGAAACCACTTCAACCCGGATGAAAAGGAGCATGGTTTATTAAATGAAAAAGGAGCGGAAAATGGCGATTTGCCGAATTTAATGGCGGATGGGCAAGGCAATATTAAAGCGGAAATCATAGCTCCGAATATTTCGCTTAAAGAAGGGAAAAAGACATTGGAAAGGAAAATGGGAACATCCCTTATTATTACCGAAAATCCGGACGACGGCATGTCGCAGCCGACCGGGAATTCGGGCAAGCGTTTGGCATGCGGCGTGATCGTTCCGAAAACAAAAGGGGCAAAGCAGTAAGCGTGAGGATTTCCTCACGCTTTTTGGCTGTTCATATGAAAGAAAACAGCTTTTTTAAGTCCGGCTAATACATCTTTTAGCATCGCTTTTGGGCAGCCGAGATTTAGGCGGATAAAATGTTCGCCGCCAAAGCCGAATTTTTCGCCGGGTTCAACGACGATTTTTCCTTGCCTTTGCAGGAGGCTGAGCCGCTCCTTCCTGGGCAAGTTCAGCTTTTGGCAGTCAATCCAAAGCAAGTATGTACCTTCGGGGCGATATACAGTTAGTTCGGGCAATTCTTTTTCGATGTAGCTGCAGGCAAAGCGAACATTTTCCTCAAGATACAGCAGCAGGTCTTCTAGCCAATTTTCACATTGTGTGTACGCTGCCTCCATGGCAGTTGAGGCGAACATGTTTAAAGCATGAAATCCTTGGCGGCGCAATACGTCGGAAAATGGCTTGCGCAGCTGTTCATTTTCAATGATAACGGCAGCTGCCTGCAATCCGGCGATGTTGAAGGTTTTGCTCGGCGCAATACAAGTAATGGTGCGTTTGGATAACGAAGGCAGCGCTGCGAACGGAATGTGGACATGGCCTTTTAGGATAATATCAGAGTGAATTTCATCTGAGACAACGAGGACATCGTAACGTTCGCATAATTCCCCTAAGCGCTCCAGTTCCGGCTTTGTCCAAACGCGCCCTACCGGATTATGCGGGCTGCATAGCACCATCATTGCGACACCTTGCTGAAAATGCCGTTCTAAATCGGCAAAGTCCATTTCATATGTTCCATTTTGCTTGACGAGGGGGCTGTTGGCGAGCTCGCGGCCGTTTAAGGTGACCATGTCAAAAGTAGGAGGATACACAGGCGTTTGGATAAGGATGCGATCGTTTTGTTTTGTAAAGGCTTGAATAGCGCTGCTTAAAGAGGGAACCACGCCGGATTGAAACACAATCCAATCTTTTTTTATGTGCCACTTATGCCGTTTTTGCATCCAAGCTTTAATCGCGTTTCTTACATTATCGCCGCTGAACGTATAGCCGAACACGCCATGTTCTACCCGGTGCAGCAGCGCGTCCTGAATTTCTTTTGGGGAGGCAAAATCCATATCAGCAACCCAAGCATGCAATAAATCATTTTCTGAGTACATATCCCATTTCACAGAATTAGTACCGCGGCGGTTAATGATTGTATTAAACTTCTCCATTTTGTCCACTCCTTTTAATTTTATAATATTCCCATATGGTAAAATAAAAGAGAACGATACAGAAAGAGGGGGGTTATATGGACAGCGCGTATGTAAAGATGGTACAAGCAGTAAAAGAATGGGATCCATTTAAATTTGGACCGGAATTTTACGAGACAGAAGCGAGCGATGTTGTACAGGTAGCAAGCGAATTCGATGATGTGGACTATATCGCGACAAAGATTCAACATATATATTTTATGTCATTTGAGGAAGTAATTTCCATAAAAAAGTGCAGGGAAATTGCAAAGAAGCTTGTAGAGCTGAAGAATGACGGGATCTGTGGGATATAAGCAAAAATATAAAAAAAGGTTTTTTAGAGTAGGGAGAGAGTATCCGGCTATGCATAGAAGCGGTCAAAGCCTAATTTTGCCCCATACAAAGGAAAACCAGAGAGAGGGAGCGTGCTGTTCGTTCTACATAGCCACGATGTAGGATATGAACGAATAAAAAACCAATCTTTTTATAGCGGGGGAGAAATATGAAGGCTAATAACAAAGCGGTACGGGCTAAGGAAAGGGAAATAAAATATACACATCTTGAAATGGGCTCCCAAGTTGCTTGCTTTATGTTTTCAGGGGCGGGGTATACGTATGAAAAGCCTCTGCTGTATTACGCGACTATGGTGCTGCTGCAGCATAATATCGACGTTGTGCAAATTCATTACTCATATGAAGAAGGTTTGCTCAAACGAGATTTTGCCTACATCGCTGGGAAAATTATGGATGATGTAAACCCTGTTGTTTTAGATGTTCTTGAAAATAGGCAATATGCAGAAATGATTTTCTTAGGGAAGTCGCTTGGAACAATTCCTGTAGTACATGAGTTTATGAAAAATGCGGCCTACGTTAAGGCGAAAATGATCTTACTCACCCCATTATTAAAGTTTGAGGCTATTTACAACACGATATTGCACAGCAAGCATCAAGGATTGCTGGTTATTGGCGACCAAGACCCTCACTATAATTCCGAGCAAATTGAGCATCTGAAGCAAAGCAATTTAGAGATAGAGGTTATTCCAAATGCGAACCATTCCTTAGATATAGAACATTTTGCGGCAGTGCAATCTATCGCATCCTTGTCGAGGGTGATAGGAAAGCTGCAAGAAACGATAACGGATATATAAAAAACGTTGGGCCACCCAACGTTTTTTGCTTTTGCAGCATCACCCTTGCGCAAATTCCATAATGTTTTCGTAGACATGCTGCGGTTTTTCTTCGGGCAGGAGGTGTCCGGTTTTTTCATATGAAATAAACCGGGAGTTTGCAAGGTCTTGATGCAGCCGGCGCCCAACGTGAATGGGCACGACCTGGTCTTCTTCGCCCCAGATGAGCAAGGTCGGCGTTTGGATTTCGCGAAGCTCCGGGGAGCGGAGGTCGCCTTCGCGGTCGCGAATCATCCGGGTTAATGCCTGAAAAATCCGATCATCGTAAAATGGAGCTGCATAGCCCTGCATCATTTCTTCATCAATTAAATCACGGTCGTGCACAACATTGAGCAAATTGTTTAATACGCCTTTTCTGGCAAGCCAGTTCTTTAAGTATAGCGAGAAGAACGGCAGGTAAGAAGAGCATATAAGCGGCAGGGCGGCTTTTGATAAATAGCCGGAGCTGCACAGCAGCACAGTTTTGTTAATTAAATCAGGGCGGAGGCGATTTACATACAATGAAATTTGCCCGCCCATCGAATGGCCGACGAGTATAATATCCGTTAGGTTTAAGTACTCAACTAATCGAATAACAATATTGGCCATATTGTGATATGAATATGTAAAGTGAGGCGATTTTTCGCTTTTCCCAAAAGGCGGCAAGTCAAGCGCCAACACGGTTCCATGCCGTTCTAATAGCGGGATGAGGCGCCGATAGCTAAAAGTGGAAGATAAAAAGCCGTGGATTAAGACAAACGTCGGTTTCGGACTGTCAGGTTCATAATTATAAAGCTCGTAGTGAACGGTAACGCCGTGGATTGTAAACGTGAAGTGAGGGTGGTTTGTTTTCCGTGTCATCTGCATCACTCCGTCTGTTTTTACTTCCTATCATCTCCATTCTTTGCTCTTCTATGCCACGAAAAAAGGACAAAGCAAATTACTTTGTCCTTACCTTAGTTCATCTGCAATGTAGGGTGGAGTTTCTCCTTGCAGTGCTGCCACCAAATTTTGGGCGGCTGTCATCGCCATATCGCGGCGTGTTTTTAGCGTTGCAGACCCGATGTGAGGCAGTGTTACTGCATTTTTTAGTTTAAGCAGCGGATTATCGCCGTCTATCGGCTCCTTCATAAAGGTATCAATGCCGGCTCCGTAAATTTTTCTTTCTTGCAATGCGCGAATCAGCGCCTGTTCATCGACGGTTTGTCCACGGGAAGCGTTGATAAATATAGCTGTTTCCTTCATCAGATTAAATTCCCGCTCGCCAATTAAGCCGTATGTCTCAGGAGTAAGCGGTGTCATAAGAACGACAAAATCCGATTGCCGCAGCAATTGCTCCATTGTACAGTATTTTGCCCCGTATGTATTTTCTGCTTCTTCCTTTCGGCGGCGATTGTAGTATAGCACTTCCATATCAAATCCAAATTTAGCGCGTTTCGCTACCGCCTCGCCGATGCGCCCCATGCCAATAATGCCAATTGTAGCATGATGCACGTCGATTCCAAAATGCTCTTTCGTAATTTCGCCGGTCCAACGTCCAGCTTTTACATATGCATCAAGCTCACAAATGCGGCGGGCGCTTGCCAATATCAAGCCAAAAATTAAATCTGCTACTGTTTCATCCAGTACATAAGGCGTATTCGTACCGATAATGCCGCGCGCCTTCATCGCTTGTATATCGAAGTTATCATACCCGACAGAAATATTGCTGACAACCTTCAAATTCGGTGCGCATTGGAGCAATTCTTCATCGATTTTCGCCCCGAAATTCAATAGCCCGTCTTTATCGCGAACTTTCTCCAGCAAAACACTGCGAGGGATTTTGCCCTGCCCGTCCCACTTTTCGTATTCACAGTATTGAGCAAGATATTCTTCGACAAATTTTGGAATATGCTCGGAAATATATACTTTTGGCTTCATTGCTTTATCCCCTCCGTTTTCTATTTTGACATAAAACTGTATAAAAGTCTGTTCTTCGTGATAAAATAAAATTTTCCAAAATAAAAAATAGTTTGTATAATTTTGTCTAAAGCATATAATTTTTTTTAGACAATGGCTCTGTTAAAGGCTAATATTGATTTTGATTTATTTGTTGATCTGGAACGAAAGGCGGCGACTGCAGCGGGAAAAGCGGGACAGCCGAGACCCTGGACTGAGCGCAGCGAGGGAAACGGCTCGGCCCCGCCCGCGGAAAGCGTCCGTCTGTAGTGGAAAATCAACAATCAAGTTTAACAGAGCCTAGACAATAAAACTTAAATGAAGGAGCCTACAAATATGACCGAAAAAGAAATGGAGTTATTGGAGTGTTTAGAGAAAAACAGCCGGCTGCCAATTGACGCATTGGCGAAAATGCTTGACACAGACGTTGAAGAAGTGCAGTCCATGATGAAAAAGCTAGAGCAAGATAAAATCATCGTAGACTATGTAACGCTTGTCGATTGGACAAAAGTGAAGGAGCAAGAAGGCTTGACAGCGATGATTGATGTAAAGGTGACGCCAAAGCGGGGGGTAGGCTTTGATGATATTGCCGAAAAAATTTATCGCCATTCCGAGGTAAAATCAGTTTATTTAATGTCCGGCGCTTACGATTTATCTATTGTCATTGAGGGGAAAACAATGTCTGAAGTGGCCTCCTTCGTTGCTCAAAAGTTATCCACGCTGGATTCTGTCGTTTCGACTACAACGCATTTTATTTTAAAGAAATACAAGCATGACGGCATCATTTACGATCAAAATGATGGTGACAAACGAATTGTGGTGACACCATGAAAACATTTTCGTTGTCAGAAACCGCCCAGTCGCTAAAGCCGTCTGGTATTCGCAAATTTTTTGATTTGGCCTCAAGTATGGAAGGCGTTATTTCACTTGGTGTAGGGGAACCGGATTTTGTAACGGCATGGAATGTTCGCGAAGCATGCATTCGTTCACTAGAAGAGGGATATACAGCTTACACGGCAAATGCCGGTTTGTTTGAGTTGCGCTTGGAAGCGTCCCGTTATTTTAAAAAGCAGTTTAATGTGTCATATGACCCGAAAACGCAAATCTTGATTACGGTAGGGGCGAGCCAGGCTTTAGATGTAGCGCTTCGGACAATTGTAAACCCGGGAGATGAGGTTATTGTAATTGAGCCGAGCTTTGTCTCTTATGCGCCGCTTGTCGAGTTGGCTGGAGGCGTTGCCGTACCGGTATCCACCTCCCCAAAACATGGCTTTAAACTGCAGCCCGAGGAACTCGAGCAGGCAATTACGCCGCGGACAAAGGCGATGATTTTATGTTCGCCGAACAATCCAACCGGAACGGTGTTAAACAAGGAAGAGCTGGAAGGTATTGCAAAAATCGTCGAGAAATATAATTTGATCGTTTTATCAGATGAAATTTACGCAGAACTTGTATATGATGAACCGTACACAAGCTTTGCAGCTATCCGTCATATGTATGAACATACTATCTTAATTTCAGGGTTTTCAAAAGGATTTGCAATGACAGGCTGGCGTCTTGGGATGGTGGCGGCACCGGCATTTTTTATGGAGCCGATGCTTAAGATTCATCAATATTCCATTATGTGCGCTCCGACCATGTCCCAATTTGCCGCTGTAGAAGCGCTGCGCATGGGAGAACAGGATGTGAAGGAAATGCGCAAGAGCTACAAGCAGCGCCGCAATTTTATTACAAAATCCTTTAATGAAATGGGACTTTCCTGCCATACGCCAGGAGGGGCATTCTATGCGTTTCCTTCTATACAGTCAACGGGAATGACTTCTGAGGAGTTTGCTGAAAAGCTGTTGTTGGAGAAAAAGGTCGCGGTTGTACCAGGGTCTGTATTTGGAGAAAGTGGTGAAGGCTTTATCCGCTGTTCTTATGCCACCTCTATGGAGCAATTAATTGAAGCGATGAAACGAATCGGTCAATTTTTAGAAAAAAAGGACAAAACGCAGAACGTTTTGTCCAAAAAAGGGGGGGAATACTAGAAAGCCATGTGTTAGTATTTTATCCCAATATTTAAGATTTATACTTGATTATGGAAATTTTTCAGAGTTTTGAATGAAAAGGGAAAGCGTGGTATAATTTACTAATACGACATGTATAGTTATGGGAGTGTTTTTATGCCACGGAAATATCAGCAGGGAATGATAGTAAAAGGAAAAGTAACGGGCATTCAAGGGTACGGCGCATTTGTCGCATTAGATGAGGCAACACAAGGATTAATCCATATATCGGAAATTACAAACGGCTATGTCAAGGATATTCGCGATTTTCTAAATGTCGGCGATGAGATTGAAGCGAAAATTCTTTCAGTAGATGAAGAAAATGGGAAAATCAGTTTATCATTGAAGGCTGCACAAGCGCCTCCTTTAAAGGTTCAGACAACAATGAGGGTTCCCAAACCCGCTTCAGACGGCTTTAACACGCTGCGCGAAAAGTTGAATGAGTGGATTGCGCAGTCGCAAGGGCCAAATGTATTAAAATAAAAAAGAAGGCGACCGCCTTCTTTTTTATTTTGGAAAGGGAAGTTTATTATCGTACATGTTTTGCTTCCGGATGTGTACCAAGCTCTTCGGATGGCTTGAATAGTAAACCGAGGTTGATTAATCCGGCAAGGCCTACAATTCCGTATACAATTCTTGCCAAAGCTGAATCCTGGCCTCCGAAGATTGCAGCAACTAAATCAAATTGAAAAAAACCGATTAGTCCCCAGTTTAATGCGCCGATTATAGTAAATACTAAAGCGATTCGCTGTAATGTACTCATGCAGGATTCCCTCCTTGTATTATTGCTTCTTTTATAGAATGGATTTGTTGTCCTATTCTTATACGAAAATTTTTTTAAAATCAACCTTTTTTTGGTATCGTAAAGAGTGCAGGTATTTTAAATAAAGGAGTGAAGAGTATGCAGAATTTTGCATTTTATAACCCGACAAAATTAATTTTTGGAAAAGGGCAGCTTGAACAATTGAAAAAAGAGATACCGCAGTACGGAAATAAAGTATTGCTTGTGTATGGCGGAGGAAGCATTAAAAGAAATGGCTTATACGACCAGGTTATGAATATTTTGAAGGAGCTTAATGCGAAGGTTTGGGAACTGGGCGGCGTAGAACCGAATCCGCGCCTTTCTACTGTACATAAAGGGGTGAATATTTGTAAGGAAAATGAGATTGATTTCATATTGGCCGTCGGTGGCGGCAGCGTTATTGATTGTACAAAAGCGATTGCGGCGGGAGCAAAATATGAAGGGGACGCCTGGGATTTAGTTACGAAAAAGGCGTTCGCTAAAGAAGCGCTTCCGTTTGGCACAGTTCTTACATTAGCAGCTACTGGGTCCGAGATGAATTCCGGCTCTGTTATTACAAATTGGGAAACAAAAGAGAAATACGGATGGGGAAGTCCTGTAACGTTTCCTAAATTCTCTATATTGGACCCTGTAAACACGTTCACTGTACCGCGCGATCAAACTATTTACGGCATTGTTGATATTATGTCGCACGTTCTTGAACAGTACTTTCATCAAGGAACAAATACAGAGCTTCAAGATCGCTACTGTGAATCGTTGCTGCAAACAGTAATTGCGACAGCGCCAAAGCTCGTGAATGACTTGGAAAATTACGAGTACCGCGAAACGATTTTATATTGCGGAACAATGGCGTTAAACGGCATTCTTGCAATGGGCGTGCGCGGTGATTGGGCAACGCACAATATTGAACATGCTGTGTCGGCAGTGTATGATATTCCGCATGGCGGCGGGCTTGCGATTTTATTCCCGAACTGGATGAAGCATGTACTCGATGAAAATGTAAACCGCTTCAAGCAATTTGCTGTTCGTGTGTTCGGCGTGAATCCGGAAGGAAAGTCAGACCGTGAAGTAGCGCTCGAGGGGATTGAAGCGCTCCGCAATTTCTGGAGCTCTATCGGCGCTCCGGCACGTTTGGCGGATTATGATATCGGAGAGGAAAATATTGAATTGATGGCTGAAAAAACGGTTGTGAACGGCCCGTTCGGCAATTTTAAAAAACTGACGAAAGAAGATGTTATAGAAATTTATCGTGCTTCTCTATAGTTTGTTAAAAAAGGGACGGTTTTTCGTCTCTTTTTTAACATTTTTGAAAACCTCCCCCTTTGATTGCGCTTACAATTCGAGGTGCGCTTGATTTACAGCTTTCGTTTCGTTAAAGTGGATAAAGGAATGCATATTCTATTTTTGGAGGGAAAATCATGACACATATTCAGTTCGATTATTCCAAAGCATTGTCTTTTATTGGCGAGCATGAGCTTACATATTTGCGCGATGCGGTAAAAGTATCCCATCATGCCATTCATGAAAAAAGCGGCGCAGGAAGCGGTTTTTTAGGTTGGGTTGAACTTCCGCAAAATTATGATAAAGAAGAGTTTGCCCGCATTCAAAAATGCGCGGAAAAAATTAAAGCCGACTCTGATATCTTGCTTGTAATCGGAATTGGCGGCTCTTACTTAGGAGCGCGTGCGGCAATTGAAATGCTGAACCATTCATTCTATAACTCCTTGACAAAAGAACAGCGCAAAACGCCGCAAGTACTATTTGTCGGCCAAAACATCAGCTCTACATATATGAAGGATTTAATGGACATATTAGAAGGAAAAGACTTTTCCATTAATGTTATTTCGAAGTCTGGTACAACAACTGAGCCTGCAATTGCATTCCGCATTTTCCGCAAAATACTTGAGGAAAAATACGGAAAGGAAGAAGCACGCAAGCGTATTTATGCAACTACCGATAAAGAGCGCGGCGCATTGAAAACATTTGCGGACGAAGAAGGATATGAAACATTCGTAATTCCTGATGATGTCGGCGGACGTTTTTCTGTATTAACAGCGGTAGGCTTGCTTCCAATTGCGGTAAGCGGCTTAAATATTGAGGAAATGATGCAAGGCGCGGCGCAAGCGTATGAAGACTTCAGCAAATCCGAGCTTGAAGAAAATCCGGCATATCAATATGCAGCAGTGCGCAACGCATTGTACAATAAAGGAAAAACAATTGAAATGCTTGTAAACTACGAGCCGGCGCTTCAATATTTCGCGGAGTGGTGGAAGCAGCTGTTTGGCGAGAGCGAAGGAAAAGACCAAAAAGGCATCTTTCCGGCATCAGCAAACTTCTCCACTGATCTTCACTCCCTAGGCCAATATATTCAAGAAGGGCGCCGTGATTTATTCGAAACGGTATTAAATGTAGTGCGGCCGGTTCATGAAATCGAAATTCAGTTAGAAGAAACAGACTTAGATGGTTTGAACTATTTAGCGGGCAAAACAGTAGATTTCGTAAATAAAAAAGCATTTGAAGGGACGTTATTAGCGCATAGCGATGGCGGTGTGCCTAATTTAATTGTAAATATTCCGCAACTCAATGAGTACACATTCGGCTATCTCGTTTATTTCTTTGAAAAGGCTTGTGCAATGAGCGGTTACCTTCTTGGGGTAAATCCGTTTGACCAGCCGGGAGTAGAGGCATATAAGAAAAATATGTTTGCTTTACTTGGAAAGCCGGGATTTGAAGAATTAAAAGCCCAATTGGAAGAACGTTTAAAATAATGCTATTTTAAACGTTAGTGTTGATATATAAGTTCTTTTTTATGGCTCTGTTAAACTTGATTGTTGATTTTTCACTACAGGCGGACGCTTTCTGGGGGCGGGGCCGAGCTGCTTCCTTCGCTGCGCTCAGTCCGGGGTCTCGGCTATCCTGCTTTGCCCGCTGGAGTCGCCGCCTTTCGTTCCAAATCAACATTAGCCTTTAACAGAGCCTAAAATAAAAAAAACTTGGCAACTTGCCAAGTTTTTTTTTCGGCTCACCTTCTCACTAAAATAAAGAAGCTTGGGAAAGCTAATACGTAAGAAAATGTTAGAGAGGAGAAAGAGTGTTTATGATTCCAATCCATTCTAAAATTGAAGGACAAACATTTCAACTATATAAGCTAGAGCAGCTATTAAAGCCGTTTGGTTATGTAATTGGAGGAAATTGGGATTATGAAAAAGGTTCATTTGATTACAAAATTGACGATGAAGAAGGCTATCAATTTTTGCGCGTGCCATTTGAAGCGGTAAGCGGCCAATTAGATGCAAAAGGAGCGATGGTACGCCTTGGGACACCATATGTATTATCACATGTGTATCAAGAAAATTTGGATGATCATGTGAATACGATGACAGCCGGCTTTACATCGCTCGATCAATTTTCTGAGCCAAAGGATTCTGATGCGAAGGTGCATAAAAAGTACGTTGATATCGGAAAGGCGCTTATTAAGGAGCTGGAGGGCATTATATTTACCTCTTAAGAATGATGAAGAAGTCCCCTTCCTGCACAGAAAACGGATGTGCAGGATGAATATAATCGTGATTTTCCCTTCTAATGCCCAAAAGCAGAATATCTTGGCTGAGCAATTGTTGCCTGCATTCCCGCATTGTTGTACCGATTTGGCTTGTATCCGGTGCAATAAGCTGGATTTTATTGATTGTAATTTGATTGTATAAAGATATAAAGGTAGATGAAGAAGATGGAAATAGCATAGAAGCGGTCAATGCATAGCTTGTCAGTTTATTGGCTTGAACAACATCATTGGCGCCAGCGCGCTTTGCGTTTTCGATTTGGTGAGGTGTAAGTATTTCAACAATGCAATGAAGCCGTTCGTTTAAACCTTTTGCGGTTAGTATAGTTAAGATAGATTGTGTATCCGCCTCTGCTTCGCTTTTTTCCTTATCTGCCGTTATCACAATGGTTTGCGCAGTAGCTATGCCCGCACGCCGCATTGTTTCATCATGAATTGGAGCCCCTTTTATAAAAAAAAGATGGGAATAATCTGGTGGAAGAGCAGGCAATGTCTCATCTATTAAAACAATGTCCTTATTGGGATATAGTGTCTTGTATTGACTGACGACATGCTTGACCCGCTCATTCCACCCGACAATTATAAGGTGCTTTGTCAATGAAACCGTGGCTTGCCCCCTTTGTTTAGCGTATTGTCGATTTACGAGTTCTGTTGCAAACGCAGCCATGTAATAAGCGCCAAATCCGGTTCCGGACAAAATCAATAGGATAGCGATTGTTTTTCCGTGATTGCTTTTTGGTACATAGTCACCGTAGCCTACCGTAAATACTGTCACGATAGCCCACCAAATGCCATCAAAAAAATGGGGGAAATTCGCAGGTTCCAATACATGTATAAGGATTCCGAAAAAAGTAATTAGCCCCCCGATAATCAAAACAACTCGGATAATAATAAAAGTACGAAACAACTCGATTATGGAAGTATTTTTATCCAATAGACGCTCCCTCCTGAAAAATAGGGCTACTTATTAGTGTATCCAGGTTTTCAAAAGGGAAACCCCTGTTAAAGACTTTCTACTTCCGTTCCGCGTATGCTGGCTACTTTCTGCAGCGAAAAATAAACATCGGCAGTGCGAAGCTTTTGATTTACGGAAATTTTCATTTGTATAAAATGTTCATTATTTTCCAATGTTTTCAATTTCATATTCTTTACATGGATACCCATACTTTGGATCTCTTCCATTACTTTTGGGATGTTATCCAGGTCGTCTACAATTAGCTTTAATTGGACTTCGCGCTGACGCAACGGTTTAGGGCCGAGGATGCTCATGGCAATCGGAATAATTTCCACGCTGATAATTAAAAATACCATTCCGGCAATAGCTTCAATGTAAAAGCCGGCCCCTACAGCAATTCCGATTCCTGCAGCGCCCCAAATCATAGCTGCAGTCGTTAATCCGGCTATGCTGTCATTGCCTCTCCGCAAAATAACGCCGCCTCCTAAAAAACCGATTCCCGATACAATTTGGGCAGCAAGGCGCAATGGGTCAGTTCTAATGTGATCGGGCGCCGGGAGTGTATATGCCGATTCAACAGACACAATAGTAAGCAAGCAGCTGATAATAGAAATAACAAGACAAGTTTTTAAACCTAGCGGCTTGCGCCGCAGCTCCCGTTCCAATCCGATAATAAAGCCTAAGAAAGCAGAAAGGCCTAATTTAATAAATGTATCTGTATAGTCCATTTTTGTTCCCTCCATAATCTATGATACACGCAAAGAAGCTAGCATAGTAATGTATATGGAGGAGAAGTACGGAATTTTTCCTTTCTGTAAAAAAATATTATAAAAAGAGTTGCGCTGTTCATATGAGCATGATATATTAATAAACGTCGCTGCTGCGAAACGCAGAAAGCGAAGAACAAAATCCGAAAAGATATTGACATGAAGAAATGGAAATGTTAATATCAAGAAGTCGCTTAAAACGACAAACAGTTCTTTGAAAACTAAACAAAACACAAAACGTCAATTTTTATTAATGAGCAAGACAAACACTTTTATGGAGAGTTTGATCCTGGCTCAGGATGAACGCTGGCGGCGTGCCTAATACATGCAAGTCGAGCGGACCTCTTTTA
>JBHGUR010000088.1:0-53820 GCA_048976805.1 Ectobacillus sp.
CCAGAGATTTGCCGCTCGCTTCCTTCAGATTCCGCGTCACCACGGACACCCTTGCGTTAAGCTAGCCGCTACTACTGCCTTCACGGTTCGGGACTTTCACCCTAGAGACTGCACCCATGCCGGGCGCACAACAAAAAAAGGTGCCTTTGCACCCTTTTTCATTTGGCTCTGTTAAAAAGGCCAATGTTGATTTTTTATATCATGTACGCTTGTACATCACGGCTATGCAGAACCAATCGCAGCCTGCACTCATGTTCTCCCTCTGTTTTTTCCTTTGGACGAGGCAAAACTAGGCCTTGACCGTTACGATACACGGCTGGGAGCACTCTCCTCCTCTAAAAAAAAGGGTTATATATCAACACTAACGTTTAACACGGCCTTTCATTTAAATGAACAAGTTAATATTAGACTCATCTGCATCCGCTAAATACGTAGCAACCCCAGCAAAGTCTACCCCGTCAATCAGCTCTTCTTCTGTAATGCCGAGCACATCCATAGACATTGTGCAGGCCACCATTTTTATATCCAGCTCTTTTGCAAGTTCAATTAAGTCCTTTAAAGATGTAATGTTTTTTTTCTTCATTACGCTCTTCATCATTTTCGCGCCAAGTCCACCGAAATTCATTTGGGAAATCCCAAGCTTTTCCGGGCCGCGCGGCAGCATCTTTTCAAACATTTTTTCGGTGAATGTTTTCTTCACATTAACATATTGCTCTTTGCGCAGCACACTTAGTCCCCAGAATGTAAAGAACATTGTCACTTGCTTTCCCATCGCAGCTGCCCCTGTTGCAATAATGAAGCTAGCCAGCGCTTTGTCTAAATCACCGCTGAATACGATCATAGTCGCCTTATCTTGATTTGCCATTTTATCTTTCCCCCTTATAGACATCTGAAAAGGACTCTATCTTTTATAAACAGACCATAAAATTCCGTTCGCTCAACTTATAATTACGCTTTTTGAATCCAGAATTTCAATATACCGTTTTCTTCTGTTTGCTTCAGCATAGTGTGTCCTTGCTTAGCGACCCAAGACGGAATATCCTTGACAGCGCCTTTATCTGTAACATGAATTTCTACAATATCACCTGAATTTAAACCATCTACCGCTTTTTTTGTACGTACAATCGGCATTGGACACGCAAGACCTTTAATCTCTACCACTTGAGTTACATTCATTTTAAATACCCCCATAAGTATATTTTAAAATAAAAAAATATAGCGCTCGCTTACAATGATAATATTATGCGTTTTCTACTTCTTCTTCCCAAAGCAGCATGCCGCCAACCATATTTACAACCTTAAATCCTTTTTCGCTCAAGAATTCACATGCACGGCCGCTGCGAGCGCCAGAACGGCAAACCATAATATATTCCTCTTCTTTGTTTAGTTCTGTATATTTAACAGGCAAATCCCCGAGTGGAATATGCTTAGCTGTTGGAATCATTCCTTCTTCTACTTCTTCGTATTCACGAACATCAATAATATTAAGCTGTTTTCCTTCATTTAAAAGTTTCGCAAGCTCTGCTGTAGAAATTGTTTTCATTTATATGCCCTCCTAATATTTTATAATTACCCATAAGGGTATATTAACTGTTTTAAAATAATCTGTCAACCCTTTTGACAGATTATCTGCTTTTAACAAGAAGCTGCACTGCTTCCTTAACAAGATCTTGATTAAAATGCTCCCCATTTTCAATTTGGGCGCGCAAGCATTTCTCTAAATTTGTTCCGACAATCAGGCCAATTGCCCGATCAATCGCAGCTCGGGATGCACTTAATTGGGTTACAACATCCTTACAATCCTGTCCTTCCTCCAACATGCGCAGCACACCGCGGATTTGTCCTTCAATCCGTTTTAAACGATTTTTCATTTCTTTTGTATACTCCATTATAAAACCTCCTTTTCCGATACCGTTATAGGTATATTAATATAATCTATATTATAATGTCAAAGGGATTTCTTTCATCAAAGGAAGAAGTAACGTTTTTTATAATGCTACCTCTCCCCTGTTATAACTTTATATTAAGAGAATAAAGTATTCATCACATTATTAATTTTACCGTCATGCACTTGATAGTATACTTCTAAGCCACGGCGCTCATGCTGCACAACCTTATTTTGCTTAAGCTTTGTTAAATGCTGTGATACCGTTGATTGCGGAATTTGCAAAGCTTCCTGTAATTGCGTTACATTGCAAGCCCCGCGCTGCATCAACTCTTGTACTAAACGCAGGCGCACAGGATGCGCTAAAGAACGGAGCATTTGTACATCATCTTCAGAAAGGTGATAATTAAATTGATTTTGACACATACTTTTCCCCACTTTTTGTATATTTTATATATATCTTTCCAAAATTTCCATCAAAGCTTCTTTTGGCTGAAATCCCACGATTTGCCCTAACGGTTCTCCATCTTTAAACAGAATCATTGTCGGAATGCTCATAATGCCAAATTGCCCTGCCGTTTGCTGGTTTTCATCCACATTAACTTTCACAATTTTTAAACGGCTGCCCATTTCCACATCCAACTCCTCCAAAACAGGAGCAATCATGCGGCAAGGACCGCACCAAGGAGCCCAAAAATCAACAAGCACTAATCCATCTTTCACTGCTGATGCAAAATTCGCATCGGTCGCATTTTGAATAGCCATGCTTTCTTCCCTCCCTTTATCATTCACAATTAAATATATTCACTATATCATGTTTTTCCCATTTTACCATACGGGGTATAACAATGTAAAATTTATAGCAAAAAAGTGAAAAAGCATCACCTTTTCACTTTTTTCATCATTATCTTTGATAAAGGCTCTGTTAAACTTGATTGTTGATTTTCCACTACAGGCGGACGCTTTCCGCGGGCGGGGCCGAGCCGCTTTTCCCGCTAGAGTCGCTGCCTTTCGTTCCCAATCAACAAAAGAATCCAAATCAACATTAACCCTTAACAGAGCCTTGATAAAACACAGAAGAGTATGTTTTATATCCGCCGTCTAGATTTTTCACTGTAAATCCGTTCTGCTTTAAGATACGGCTTGCAACATAGCCGCGCAATCCTACTTGGCACGTTACGTAAATCGTTTGATCCTTTGGAATCTCATGCAAACGGCCGCGCAAATCATTTAGTGGAATATTAATCGCTCCCTCAATCGCGCCGCGCGCCACTTCGCCTGGGTCACGAACATCAATCAATACATTTCCTTGTTTTACAAGTTCATCGATTTCATGCCATTGTACAGTTTCACTTTCACCTTCTACAATATTCGTTGCAACATAACCTGCCATATTTACAGGGTCTTTTGCAGAAGAGAACGGCGGTGCATATGCAAGCTCAAGATCTGGCAAATCCATTACTGTTAGCTTTCCTTTAATAGCTGTCGCGATTACATCTATGCGTTTATCTGCACCATCTTTGCCAACAGCTTGTGCACCGTAAATTTCACCTGTTTCTTTATTGAAAAGAAGCTTAAGCGCAATTTGGGAAGCACCTGGATAATATGTGGCATGGTTTGCAGGGTGAACATGCACGACTGCATATGGAATGCCAAGGCGCTTTAATGTTTTTTCATTATTCCCAGTCGCTGCTACTGTTAAATCAAAGATTTTTGCAATGGATGTTCCCATTGTACCGTTGTATTTTACATTACGGCCATTAATATGGTCAGCAACAAGGCGTCCTTGGCGGTTTGCCGGCCAAGCGAGCGGAATCATCGTCTCTGTTCCATTTACATAATCTTTTACTTCAATCGCATCGCCGATTGCATAAATGGATGGATCAGAAGTTTGCATTGTTTCATTTACTCTAATTGTGCCACGTACTCCAAGTTCAAGTCCGGCATCCTTTGCGAGTGTGCTTTCCGGCTGTACACCGATTGCCAAAATAATCATATCTGTTTGAATTTCTTTGCCGCTGTTTAAACGCACCACTGTTCCTTCATTTGCAAAAGCTTGCACGCCATCTTCTAAAACAAGCTCAACGCCATGCTCTTGCATATGCTGGTGTACAATCGCTGCCATTTCATAGTCAATTGGCGCCATAACTTGGTTTGCCATTTCCACAAGTGTAACTTCCATGCCGCGCTCGCGCAGGTTTTCCACCATTTCAACCCCGATAAAGCCGCCGCCGATTACAACCGCATGCTTTGGCTTTTGCTCATCTACATACGCTTTAATGCGGTCTGTGTCCGGAACGTTGCGCAAAGTGAAAAGCGCCTTTGCTTCTTGAATGCCAGGAATTGGCGGCTGAATTGGCTTCGCTCCTGGAGAAAGAATTAATACATCGTAAGATTCTTTATATGTTTCGCCTGTAGCGACATTTTTTACCGTCACTGTTTTTTCTTCACGGTTAATTTTCGTTACTTCGCTTAAATTGCGAATATCGAGGTTAAATCGTTTAGACATTCCCTCTACTGTTTGAACGAGCAGCTTTTTACGCTCTGTAATTACTTCTCCAATATAGTAAGGCAGACCGCAGTTTGCAAAAGAAATATATTCTCCGCGTTCAAATAGAACGATATGATCTTGTTCACTTAAACGGCGCAAGCGCGCAGCTGCCGTAGCTCCTCCTGCAACACCGCCGACAATTACGATTTTCTTCATTAATTGTTCCTCCTTGTTTTAAAGAACTTCATCTGTGCTTCATTTTATACCCATAAGGGTATATAGACAACCCCTTTTGACGAGAAGAATTTGTCATTTTTATGACATTGTACGTCTGACAGCAAAACAATACAAACTTTATTTTTTCAAAGGCTTGCGAAGCAGTTTTCGCACGCCTTTCCTTTTATACCCTATGCTGTATTTGACACTCCTTTTTAGCTTTTGATACGATAAACTAAAATGTGAGGTGATTTACTATCTTTCCAATCCAAATCGGCCCATTTTTGTTACAAGAATCTATCATTTCCTTAGCTGCATCCATAACCGGAAGTTACATTCCCCTTTATATTATCGCAAAAAATAAAAAAATATTTCCGATTCTTAAGGAAACCTTCTGGAATGTCCTGTTCTACGGCTTCATCATTTGGAAGTTCAGCTATGCTTTTTTGCATCCTATATCAGCTTTGAAAAATCCTATAACCATTCTATATTTTAACGGCGGGTTTTGGGGCATAGTTATCGCGTTCATTGTTGGTACTATCATTGTTTATCGCACAAAAAAGAAGCATGCCCTCCCGGCAGACTTCCTGATACATGCAACCTTTATTAGCGCGCTCGGCTTTCATGCTGTATATAAGCTGCTGCACGCATGGATATTATCATTTTCGGTTGTTCTAATCATACAAGGGCTCATTTCTGTTTTCTTATTATTTTTTATAAGGAATAAGAAGCCTCTAAAAAAGCTCACTATAAAAATCTTATATTTCCTTTTAGCGCAATTCGCGCTTACTCTTTTCATCCCTGCTCCATTTATGCTCGGGCTTTCTAAGGAACAACTTCTCTATATCACAGCCGCTCTTGCTGTTTTATATATTGATAAAAAAGAAGGAGATATAAAATGAAAAAATGGATGATTGTTATCGCATTGCTAGCCTTAGCCGGTTGGGCTATCGTGAACAACACAGTTTTGAAAAAGGACAAGCCTGTAGAAACAAATGTTGCCTCAGACGTAAAAATCGGAACAGAAATTGATGAAGCTGCCCCGAATTTCCGCTTGCGTACACTAGACGGCAAGGAAGTAAGCTTATCTGATTATAGGGGAAAAACAGTCATTTTAAACTTCTGGGCGACGTGGTGCCCTCCATGCCGCGCGGAAATGCCGGATATGGAACGCTTATATAAAGATATAAATAAGAAAGATGTGGAAATTCTAGCGGTGAATGCGACTTCAAGCGAACGCAGCATCGAAGCGGTAAAAACATTTATTTCCGACAATAGGTTTACTTTCCCAGTTTTATTAGATGAAGAGGGATCGGTGAATGCCCTGTACAGAATAACGAGCATTCCAACTTCCTATGTATTAGATCCGAAAGGAATTATTCGCATTAAGCACATCGGGCCGATGAGCTATGATAATATGAAGGAATATGTGAATGAAATGAAATAATATGTAACACTGTTACATAAGAAAAAGCAGGTTTTTTCATTCAAAACCTGCTTTTTCACCCACATTTATATAAAAACAGGAAAGCTGTTAGAGAGTTTTTCTTCTTTTTTCCGGTAAAGCTGCAGCAGTTCCCAAGTAAAATGCTCTACATTCTCTTTCGGATTTTGCAGTATATGCAATATCTTTCCTTCCTCTAAAAAGATAACAAAATCCCCGACTTCTGCCGCGACATCCATCATATGGGTAGAAAAGACAACAATCGTCCCCTCATTTTTTACAGCCTTAATAATTTTTATAAATTGATTCATCCAATACGGGTCTAGGCCATTTGTGGGCTCATCAAGCAATAATACGTCCGGTTTTCCAAGCAGCGCCTGCCCGAATAAAAGCCGCTGCTTCATTCCCTTCGATAAATGCCCTACCCTTTCCCGTTCTTTATCGTGCAATCCAATCAACTGAAGCGCCTCCTTCACTTGATTGGCAGGACATTTGCGTAACGCGGCATAAAAATGAAGAAATTCCCGTACTGTCATCATCTCCTGCGCATAAAAGGCATCTGGCATATAGCCGATATGTCTCACATACTCGTTTCTTTGTTTTTTTAAATCAATTTCCAGTATACGGACTGTTCCTGCACTCGGGCTGGATATGCCGGCCAACATATGAAGCAACGTACTTTTTCCAGCCCCGTTTCCGCCGCATAATACAATGCATTCCCCTTTTTTCGCCTGAAGCGAAAAGGGCTCCAGTGCCGTATGATGTTTATATCGCTTCGATAGGCCTTCTATATATAACACGCTCACTGCATTTTCCTCCTTTCCATTTTCCACGATGACAAGAAGATACACACTAACGCATAGCCGATTACATATAGAGAAAGAAGCGGCCAGGCACTGCCGAAACGAAAAAAGGTGACAAGCCCGTCATAAGATTGCCCGAATACCGCCCCGCCATCCAACGCGACAACGAAAATGACACGAACCAGCTCTGCCGGATTTAAAAACAGCGCCGCCTGCAAAAGCGGCTGAATCATAGGATACGGTACGAAGTTGAGAACCCCAATCAATAAAATCGGCCACATCATAATAAGAAAAAACCACACTACTACCGATACTATTAACGCCTGCCATCTTGTTTTAACAAACGCCCCCATGGCCACACCAAGCAATAAGAAGAAAAACAATACGGCTAGCGAAAATGCGTATATAGCAATTACCCATCTCCCCCCTAAAGGAACACCGCTGAGCAGCCCAACTATAATGCTTATGCCAAAGCTAAAGGTAAAAACAATTGCTTGGGCCGTAAATTGCCCGCCCATTTTTCCCGTTATATATGACCGTGCCGCTAGTGGATAAGTGCAAAGCAGGCGCCACTGCCCGTTTTCAAATTCATTAGAAATAGAGAACGAGCCGGCAATGAGCATAAGCAACGGCAAAATATATAAAATCAAGTTTGCGATTGTTCCTGCCATGTTCGTATATCCCGACAACTGCGGTGTGCTTCTCTCTAGTAAAAATAATAACGAGAACACTCCCGTCCATAGCAGCAAAAACGTATAATACGAATGCTGCCGCATCGTATTTCGCCATTCCGCCTTCCATATGTTTTGCATTGCAATCCCTCTTTTCATAGAAAAAGGCAACCATTCGGCTGCCGCTTCCTTTAATGAGAATGGTTCATATCGTTTCCATGCCCTTCTTTCATCTTCATCATCATTTCTTTATTGCGCTCCCAATTATGGGATTCCAATTCTTTAAAAGTTAATACATCCCCAGTATGCTCTTTTGTGAATGCTTCTGCATCCTGTTTATTTTTAAAGGAAATTACATTATAAGCCATCGGTGTGTTAATCGATTTATCGTATACGAAGCTTGCTTTCTCCAGCTCTATCCATTCTTTTGTATTATAATCGCGCACAAATTTCGCCTTTGTTTTTTCATCTTTATTTTCATCCATCCAAGTATACATACAGCCAATGTCATCAAATTTCAGAGCTTTTCCATTTTCTAAAATAACCTCCGTTGCAAACTGGTTGTCCATTACCGCCATGTTACAGACGGCGCACTTATCATTTTTTTCATCAACTGCGACAGCCTTTGCCGCTTCCTTCGCACACCCTGTTACCGCAAATAAAATAACCGTTAAAATACTAAAAATCACCAGCTTCTGCTTCATTATATTTTCCTCCCCCAAATATATAACATTGTGCTGCCAATAAGCATCGCTATACTAATCCCACCTGCTGCAAAAGGCGATACCGCTTCTGTTTCTTGTTGTACTGTCACATCCATAGACGGCAGTTTATCCTCCAGCCAGGCATTCTGCGTTCCTTTTAACAGCTTTTCTACTACAATCATCCCCGGAGCCCCAAAGAACAACTGATAATGCGGAACCGCATTCGTAAGTGTTAAAAAAAACGGATCCGCTTTATACGAAAGCGAGCTTACTCCTCTTCCCGCCGTGTCGAGCTTTAACGAATTGTCCCAATAATTGCGTTCTATCGTATTGCCTGCGCTTTTTACTGCCTGCGCTTCATAGACATTGCCGATAAAAGTATTCTGTTCTACCGTGTTTCTATTAGCCTCCTTAAACTGAATGCCAATAAAATTGTTGCTTACTTCATTTTTGGCTATTACATTTTCAGGAGCCTTTTCTACATAAATGCCTACTCGATTATGCGAAATCGTATTGCCTATCACATTTGTCGATATGGCATCATACAGCAGCAGCCCTTGCGCATTTACATTTTCCTGATTGTAAATAAATTGATTGTCACGCACCGTTGTTTCCTTCGTTCCCATAATCATTGCGCCAGTTATGTTATCGTACGACTTATTGCGCAAAAGCTCTGTTCCATCAGAAAACATAAGGTGGATGCCGTAACGAGATTGCCTGATTTCATTTGATAATAAGCGGTTATGATGGCTATTTTCCAAATAAATCCCATCTCGGGCGTGCTTAATATCAGCATTCTCAATATGATTTCCATTCGACTCCCATAAATCAATGCCGTTTCCTTTTTCACTCCCGCTTATCCGCACATGATATAAATTCGTTTTGGAAACCCCATCCAATTTTACGCCAAACCCTTTTGTCTGCACCGTTACCTCTTCTAATGCATGCTCCTCGCCCCGCATGTATACGGCTGTTGTATCATTAGAAGCTCCGCACTGCTCTATCGTTATATTTTTGAGTTTTACATGCTGCCCTTCAATGGATACAACAGGTTTTTCGCCGCAGTATCGAATAGTCGTGCCACTCGTTCCTTCTATTGTAATAGGCTTGGATATAATAACAGCTTCTTCGTACACCCCCTCCTTTACCTGAAGCACTCCGCCAGAATTTGTCCCGTCAATTTGCTGTTGCAAAGATACTGAAGCATCGCTTGCATTTGAAAAGCAAAAAAGCAGGAACAAGAAAAAAAGAGAAAGCCCCATCCGTTTCATGTCCGTTTCCTTTCTCCCGTTAATTTCTGTTTCTGCTTTAAGATTAGCAAGCAATTGTGAGGAATTTGTGAGAGATTTGTAGAAGATTTCTAACTTTCCCACACTTCCTGCAATGTCATCTTAAACAATTTATTCAACCTATCTATATCCGCTTTCCATTTACCATCCAAACTATTTGCATACGCTTCATAATAGGTAATCTTTTCTTGTATAAACTGGTTGAGGGCAGGCCGCATCGCCTCAATTGCCAGCTGTTCGCCCTTCTTTTTTCTGTTTAGCAATTTATTCACTTCTTCTAAAAACCGAGGAGATAAATCCGGCATTTGCAAAAGTTCTTCAAATCTTACCGGCGGAATATCATGCTCGCGTTCTATCCACATACAAGCCAGCAATGGACGCAAAACATAAAAATATTTTTTAATCTTCACGTTTTCCCCTTGCAAATAATCACGATAATTGCCTTTTGCCATATGTAAATAATGAAAAATATTTGCTTTCTCCGACAAATACGAACTGCTTATCTTCCGCAGCTGCGCTGCTGTGCTATATTCTTCTTTATACACAATCGGCGAGCGCAGCCATTCCAATAACGCCGGATTCGACTTCATCAACAGCTGCAATGCTTTTTTCAGATCCCAGCCGCTAACATCAAGTTTGTCGCTAATTGGATATTCTAAAACGTCACGCTTCGCATCAATGGATAAATACCAGTCTGTCCGGTGCACATATAAAAACCGGACATCATAATCGCTTTCTGAAGAAGAAAACCCCCACGCCCGGCTTCCCGATTCCACTGCAAATAAAACCTTCACATCGTTTTCATTCTCTATTCTTTCTAGCACTTGTTGAATCTGCCTGCGCATACTTCCACCCCTTCTTTTATCATTTTTAGGCGAGAAAACTCCTGTTTCAAGTGAAGCTAAGCAGCAGATAGTTTTCAAATACTTCGTACCTGCCTTTAATAACTATGGCACTTTAATTTCTTGTCATTAACCTTCATAATAAAGTACATAGATAATTATTTCATGAAAAATTTACAACTGTACACATCAGTAATATACAACCTAAAGGAGAGAAGCAACGTGAAAGCTTTATTACAGAATTTGCGATACGGGAAAACCCACGCAGGGCATAGCCCGTCTTTAGACGTGGGATGAACGTATCGCTTTTGCGTAGCAAAACATGGTACAAAATCCATATAGACAAGTACAAGTCTCTAAAACAATCTTGTTCTCTGCAAACAGAATACATATGAGGTTGGAGTAGCAAATTCTCCTACTCCGTAACATGTATTGAGTCGTCAAGTACAAGACGATAAAACATATTTGAGAACTAACAATCTGTACGGTATGGTAACAGTACCGTAGCCCACGAACCTATATGGCCTGTCGTGGGAGTGGTGATGGCACACCGTAATCTTGCACGTCAACCGTAGCAGAAATGCACTCGTCTTTGGTAGCAAGAATCCCACTGACGTTAGTCAGCTTGCCCCTTTAGGGGTGGGAGTGTCAATGCAGAATAAAGGACAATGGCAAGAGATGAAGGTCGGGGAAATTGACCGTCCTGTACTAGGCAAGGGCGAAATTCTGGTGGAGGTTCACGCGGCCGGCTTAAATCCGATTGACTATAAAACAGCTACCAGCGGCAATCCAAATTGGACATATCCACATATTTTAGGGGTGGATGCAGCTGGGATAATAGCGGAAATCGGAGAAGGTGTTGCCGGCTGGAAAATTGGCGATCGTATTGTATATCACGGCGATTTAACGAAAAAAGGCGGCGACTCTAGCGGGAAAAGAGGGATAGCCGAGACCCTGGACTGAGCGTAGCGAGGGAAGCGGCTTGGCCCCGCCCGCGGAAAGCGTCCGCCTGTAGTGGAAAATCAACAATTAAGTCAGAGCCTAATAAAAAAGAGCACGTGAAATCTATTCGTGCTCTTGTCCTTTCTTGTATATACTATGCCCGTTTTTGCTTTTGCGCCAACAATGCCGCGCCAGAAATCCCCGGGTCGGTCATTTCAAACGGATCGAGAATAATATCTAATTCTTCTTCTGTTAACACCTTATATTTCAAACAAAGCTCACGAACCGACTTTCCGGTTAAAACAGCCTCGCGCGCAATACGGGATGCCGTTTCGTAGCCGATATGAGGATTAATAGCTGTAATTGTCCCGACGCTCTTTTCTACATATTCTTTTAGCATCTCTTCATTTGCTGTAATTCCTTCCAAGCAATGCTCCCGGAAAACCCCAAAAGCGTTATTCATAATGCTAATAGATTGCAGCAGATTGAACACAAGAACAGGTTCCATCACATTGAGCTCCAGTTGCCCTGCTTCAGAAGCAAGGCAAATTGTATGGTCGTTTCCAATCACTTGGAATGCTACTTGATTGATAACCTCAGCCATAACCGGATTCACCTTGCCCGGCATAATAGAAGAGCCGGGCTGGCGGGCCGGAAGCTGAATTTCCGCCAATCCGACACGCGGGCCGGACGCCATTAGTCGCAAATCGTTGGCAATTTTGGACATGTTCATCATACAAACCTTTAATGCCGCCGATACTTCTGTGTAGGCATCCGTATTTTGCGTTGCATCTACTAGATGCTCTGCACCGACAAGCGGAAACCCGCTAATTTCTGCTAAATAGGCTACCACCCGCCCAATATAGTATGGATCGGCGTTGAGGCCTGTCCCTACTGCGGTTGCTCCCATATTTACTTCATATAAATGCTGGCGGGATTGCTGAATCCGTTTTATATCACGTTTTAATACACGGCGGTACGCTTCAAACTCTTGTCCAAGACGAATCGGAACCGCATCCTGCAAATGAGTTCGCCCCATTTTTATAATATGGTCAAATTCCTTTGCTTTTCTCGCAAACGTGTCATGCAACTGTTCCATCGTTGCAAGCAGCTGTTCCAGCATGCTTAAAACCGCAATGTGAATTCCTGTCGGAAATGCGTCGTTAGTCGATTGCGCCATATTGACATGTGTGTTTGGGCTTACAAAAGCATAATCGCCTTTTTCCCTTCCAAGCAGTTCTAAAGCGCGGTTGGCAATAACTTCATTCGTATTCATATTGATAGAAGTGCCGGCTCCGCCTTGAATAGGATCTACAATAAATTGGTCATGCAGCTTTCCTTGTATAATTTCCTCGGCTGCTTTAACAATGGCGCGCGCAATATCCGGACGTAAATGTCCCGTCTCCATGTTCGCCAAAGCCGCCGCTTTCTTTACAATAGCCATAGCTGTAATTAATGATGTATGAAGACGATATCCTGTAATCGGAAAATTTTCCACCGCCCGTAACGTTTGGATACCGTAATAAGCTTGCTTCGGTACTTCCTTCTCCCCCAAAAAGTCCTTTTCAATACGCACTTCGTTTAAGTTATTCATCTCTCTATCCCCTATGTGTATAGTCTCGTTGGTAACATAGAATTACATTCTCTATCACAGTAATCCTTTTTGCAAGAGAAAAAATAAAAAACCACTATATATACTATTATAACAATTTCAAAACAAAAAAAAACAGGCAACTTTCTGCTGCCTGCTTCTTATAGTATAGGTACATGAACTTCTTCCTGCTTCTCTTTCTTTTTTACTTCAATACGCTTAATTTGGTGGGAGTCCTTTTCTAAAACTGCAAATTCCCACCCTCCTACTATAATGCTTTGTCCTTCCTTAATAGTGTGGTTTTGCATCATAATCCAGCCGCCAATTGTATCGATATCTTCTTCCTCTAGCTCGAGTCCGAGCAAATCATTCACTTCACTTACAAGCACCTTGCCATCCATAATTTTATGCTGTTCATTAATATGCTGGACGGGAGGTCTTTCATCTTCATCATATTCATCGCGAATTTCGCCGACAATTTCCTCCAAAATATCCTCTAATGTCACAAGACCGGCTGTACCGCCGTATTCATCGTATAAAATAGCCAGCGGAATGCGCCTCTTTTGCATTTGCAGCAGCAAATCATGAATCGGAATCGTTTCCATCACTTCGATAACAGGGCGCATATACGTTGTGATATCGTCAAACTTGCCGTCTTCTCCAGCCATATAACGGATAAAAAAATCCTTTACATTGACCATACCAAGCACTTCATCTTTATCTTCCCCGAACACAGGATAACGTGTATACTTTTCTGTTCGAATCGTTTCTATATGTTCTTCCAGTGCATCCTCAGCATACAATCCGACAATTTCAGTGCGCGGAACCATAATTTCTTTGGCAATCCGATTATCGAATTCAAAGATATTGCTGACATAATTAAACTCTGTTTGGTTAATTTCACCGCTTTCGTAGCTCTCCGATAAAATAAGGCGCAGTTCTTCTTCCGAGTGTGCCACATCATGCTCTGAAGCGGGCTTTAAGCCAAACAAACCGGTTACTAAACGAGATGAATGATTGAGTGCCCAAATAAAGGGAAATGCAATTTTATAAAAGTAAATTAAAGGTCGTGAAAACCATAAGCTGACTTGTTCTGCCTTTTGAATCGCTACCGTTTTTGGCGCCAATTCCCCCACTACAACATGCAAAAAAGTAACTAAGGAAAAGGCAATAATAAACGCAAGAGTTCCGGAAACAGCGGGAGACAAATTGAAGTTTTCAAATACAGGCTCCAATAAGTGGTGTACCGTCGGCTCTCCCAGCCAGCCGAGCCCTAATGCAGTCACTGTTATGCCAAGTTGTGCGGCGGATAAATATTCATCAAGATGCGTGATCACTTCTTTAGCTGCCATTGCCCCCCGCACATTCTCAGATACAAGCTGATCAATACGGCTTGGACGGACTTTGACAATCGCAAATTCAGTTGCGACAAAGAAGGCTGTAAGCGCAATTAAAATAGCGACCATAACCAAGTTCCATACTTCCATCCAAGTCCCTTAGCCCTTTAAAAAGAACTAAGGTTACACCTCCTGTACATAACAAAGATTCGTTATCTTCATGTTTCCACATTTCCCTAAATAAAAACCCTTATAAAATTCACCAATTTTCCATGGCCCCTTCATCGTTCATATAATTCCAACGGCAAGCCGTCTGGATCTTGAAAGAACGTGAATTTCTTTTCAGTCCAAGGATCAACGCGTATCGGCTCCACAGCCACTCCCTTTTTGGAAAGCTCTGCTACCGCTTCATCGATATCGTCCACTTCAAATGCAAGATGGCGAAGGCCCGCCGCTTCTGGAGAGTTTGAGCGCTTTGGCGGCTCCGGAAATGAAAAAAGTTCAATTTGGTATTGACCATTAATCGCCAAGTCCAACTTGTAGGAATCACGCTCGGCACGATATACCTCATCCACAACACTAAATCCCAATATATGTACATAAAAATGTTTTGACACCTCATAATTTGAGCAAATTATCGCTACATGGTGAATCTTATTCAATTTCATTTTCTCTTTCTCCCTTCATTAATGAATATTCTTATTTCAGATGTTTAACCTATGGTCAGACACAAATATCGCTTCTAGGAGGACTTGCTATGAAGTTTATCATCTTTCTGATTGGCCTAATTGTTGTATTTTTCCTTGCATTTTTGGCAAGCAACAACAAACGCCGTATTAAATATAAGCCTATCCTTATCATGCTTATTATTCAACTTATTTTGGCTTATTTGTTGCTTAATACACAATTTGGATTAGTTCTTATTAGAGCTATCTCGAATTTATTTGGAAAATTGTTAGAATACGCAGCAGCAGGCATTGATTTTGTCTTTGGGGGAATTGCAAATAAAGGGGCAATGGTATTCTTTTTAAACGTGCTTCTTCCAATTGTCTTTATTTCTGTGCTCATTGGCATTTTGCAGCACTTTAAAATTTTGCCGTTTGTAATTCGTTGGATTGGTTTTTTCCTAAGTAAAATCAACGGTTTAGGAAAGCTTGAATCTTATAATGCGGTAGCTTCGGCCATTGTAGGACAATCCGAGGTCTTCATCACCGTAAAAAAACAATTGAAGCACATTCCTCCGCATCGCCTCTATACGCTTTGTGCTTCAGCAATGTCCACGGTCTCTATGTCGATTGTTGGGGCCTATATGACAATGATTAAACCAGAGTATGTTGTTACAGCCCTCGTTTTGAATTTATTTAACGGCTTTATTATCGCCAATATCATCAATCCGTACGATGTGGAGGAACGGGAAGATATTTTAGAAGTTCAGCATGAAAAACAGTCGTTTTTCGAAATGCTCGGGGAATATATTTTAGACGGCTTTCGGGTTGCAATTGTTGTCGGGGCTATGTTAATTGGGTTCGTTGCATTAATTGCAGCAATTAATGATTTATTTGATATCATTTTCGGGATTACGTTTCAAGAAATTTTAGGATATGTATTTGCCCCTATCGCATTTATTATGGGCGTAGCGGCAAACGAAATTGTAACAGCTGGCAGCATTATGGCAACAAAATTGGTCACAAATGAATTTGTGGCAATGATGGATTTGGCTAAAATAGGAAAAACCCTTTCTCCCCGCACAGTTGGAATTATCTCGGTCTTTCTCGTTTCCTTTGCTAACTTCTCATCTATCGGCATCATTGCGGGTGCTGTTAAAGGATTAAATGAGGAACAAGGAAACGTCGTTGCCCGTTTCGGCTTAAAGCTTTTGTACGGCGCTACCCTCGTAAGCATCTTATCCGCTGTTGTCGTAAGCATCATGCTGTAGCTTTATACATCCAGCAGGCGTTTCTTTACGTCTGCTTATTTTTTTGAACACTTTTGCAAAGCAGCAGCTCCTAACAAATTTCGCGAAAGTTCGAGATATATTTCATTTTCATGTCAAACACAAATTTATAGTGAAATGAATTTGTATTTATGTAAAATAGAGAGTGTGCCCTATTATATTTCTTGGATAAACAGATGTCGAAATCATCAGTGCATTTAAACAATACCCCGCTTCTCTAAAAAGAAAAAGGCCTATGCCTAAACTTATAAAAGGAGACAATTGAATGAAACCTAATTTAAGGCAGGAGAGAAATCAAAAACAACGCTCTAAAAAACGCCGCATTTTTTTGTTTATCCTTCTTCCCCTTCTATTTGTAGTTACGGGAGGAATTGGGTATAGCTCTTATCTATACAACAAAACAAAAGCAGCCGCTAATGAAGCTTTTACAGAATTAAATCGCGGCCAAAAATCAGAAAAGCGTGAAAAAACAGTTCAGCCCCTTAAGGATAATGTATCTATTTTAATCATGGGGGTTGACGAGAGCGAGTCCCGCAAGAAAACATATGGAGAAGCGGTTCGTACCGATGCTCTCCTCTTAGCGACCATTAACAAAAATGATAAGTCTATTAAACTATTGAGTATTCCCCGCGATTCGCGTGTCTATATTCCTGCTCGGGAAAAAAAGGATAAAATTAATCATGCCCATGTATTTGGCGGGGTTGACAGCACCATTGAAACCGTCGAAGAATTTTTGGATGTACCTGTAGATTATTATGTAAAATTTAATTTTAATTCTTTCATTAAAGTTGTAGATACATTAGGCGGCATTAATGTAAATGTACCAGTTACTTTCACCGAGCAAAATAGTGAAGATCAAGCGGAGGCAATCCACCTGAAAAAAGGCTATCAGCATCTAAACGGGGAAGAAGCGCTAGCATTAGCGCGAACGCGCCATATTGACAGCGATTATATGCGTGGCCAACGCCAACAGCTCGTTCTAGAGGGAGTGGCCAAAAAAGCGCTATCCATCAAATCTGTAAGCAGTCTCGGCAAGCTGGTAGATTTAGTTGGCAGCGATATGAAAACAAACATGACATTTGATGATATGATGGCAATTGCAAAAAATATGATGGGTACGCAACTGAATATGGACAAGATTCAAATCGAAGGCGAAGATAAAATGATTAACGGCGTATATTATTACGAACCGGTCGCAAAAAGCGTACAGCAAATTTCCCAAGAACTCAAAATGCACTTAGATGTTGCCGACAAAACAGAACATAAAACAATCCAGTAGGAGCTGACCCAAAAGTCCGCTAAAAGCGGACTTTTGGTCAGCTCTCTTTTCGTTTTTACATATTATGTAATATCGAGGTTGTAGGGAGCCCTCATGTCCTCCCTTCCTCACGCCACGGTGGACCTTTTCCGATCCTTCGCAGCTTTTTTCAATAGAAGAATCGCTCCTTGTTTTTGTGTTGAATGTTGTTGCGGTGACTCTATTCTAACAAAAATCGAGCAATTCTTTTATTTTTTTGCCTAAAAAAGCTCTGTTAAAGGCCAATGTTGATTTGGAACGAAAGGCGGCGACTCCAACGGGAAAAGCGGCTCGGCCCCGCCCGCAAAAAGCGTCCGCCTATAGTGGAACATCAACAATCAAGTTTAACAGAGACATCCATGCAAGAATATAACTCGCACCACGATAGATAAAAAATGTTTATTTTTTAGGGTAGGCCGATGTTGCTTTTTATATCACGTACGTCTGTACATCACGGCTATGCAGACATTGCAACCCGCACTTATCTTCTCCCTCTGGTTTTCCTTTGGACGAGGCCAAAGCTAGGCCCTGACCGTTACGATATACGGCCGGGAGCACTCTCCCCCTCTAAAAATAAGGGGTTACATCAACAATAACGTTTAACACAGATTATTTTTTAGGATAGCTAAATACCGTTGGTGATATTAGAGAAATAATGGATATTTTTATACAAAAAAACAAATATTTAACATCTTAGTTCTAATTTGCTTTATAATAAATATATAACTAATCAGATATTATTACCATTCATTCCAAATTTTAATGTTACAAAAAGATAACAAACTTTATATTTTTGTAACACTAGTGACTCATTTAGTAGTATACTAGGCATTATATAAGTGTATTTATAGCATCTTTCAAGCTGTATTAATATATAGGCAGAAATTTGGCCATTATGATTTTGGGGGGAAACACATGAAATTGCGGAACTGGGTAATTGGTTCAGTAATTGCCGGTACTATCGGTCTTGGTGTAATTAGCGGTGTGTCATATAATTATGTATCCAAATTAAACAAACAATTAGATACATACGTTTTGCCGCACACTACATTCGAAGGAATTTCCTTAGATGGAAAAACAAAAAAGGAAGTCGGTCAAATTGTTCAGCAGCGCGTGGATCAATTAAACAGCCAAGCAATCAACTATACGTTACAAGGAAATACAAACACCTTTACATGGAAAGAATTGGGAGTTCAATATAAGGGGACAGATGTTGCAGATCAAATTTTCAAAGCGCAAAAGGGTAGCATTCTTGAACGCTATAAATTACGGAAAAAAGCAGATGAACAAGGTTTGCAGCGTGAGTATAAGCTTCAAGCTAGCTTAAATGATTCAAAATTCGAAGCATTTATGAAAGACAAATACAATGACCTATTGCGTAAGCCAAAAGATGCTTCCATTTCCATTGTAGGGACAAGCATTAACATTACACCGAGCACCGATGGAGAAAAAGCGGATAAAAGCCAGTTGAAAACTTTAACTAAACAAGCGATCAGCAACGGAAAGGCCGATATTGAAGTGCCAGTGGTAACTGTCAGGCCAGAACGCACGACAGAAGATGTTGAGAATATGGGAATTAAACAAATTATTGCCGAATACCGCACCCCATTGAACGGACGGAACGGAAGCCAAGTATTTAACGTTCAAAAAGCTGCCGGAACCTTGACCGGAGCGTTTGTGGCACCCGATGAAGTATTCAGCTTTAATGGCCGCGTTGGCATTACTGACGCTGCACACGGCTATCAATCTGCACCTATATATGTGAATGGAAAGGTAGAACAAAGTGCCGGCGGCGGTGTATGCCAAGTTAGCACTACCTTATATGGTGCGATTCTTCGCGCAGATTTAGCGGTTGTAGAAAGAAGCAACCATTCCTTGCCGGTTCATTATGTTCCGCTTGGCCAGGATGCTGCTGTTGCCGACTACGGCCCGGACTTAAAATTCCAAAACAATACTGGCAAGCATATTTATATTCAGTCGTTTGCAGAAGGAAATCAAATGGTAGTCCGAATTTTCGGCACTCCTACTGGCAAAAATGTCGTTGTTTCTTCCAAGGTTATAAGCGACACAGCTAAAAATATCACTACTCTAACATATAAAACTGTTACACAGAACGGACAGCAGAGCACAAAAGTGTTCAAAAGCACTTACAAAAAGCCTGCATAAAAAAATTGGGCACGGGAAGCCACCCGTGCTCATTTTTTATAGCATAGCAACATCTGTAACGCTCATGCCTCCCGTTTTGTTCAATATATATCCAATTTATGATTTGGACATATACATCGCGGCTAAGCAGAACAAACAGCACCTTGTACTTGCTTCCTCTCTCTGGTTTTTCGTCGCATGGGGCGGGAATAGGTTTTGACCGCTTCTATGCATAGCCAGATGCTCTCTCCCCTTTCAAAAGAAAGATTTTATGTTCTTTTTTTAACTTGTATTTCTATACTTGCCTTCCTTCTAGAAAAACCGCTAGAATAAGTCGATACTGTCAATTTATTAAGGAGAACGAAACATGATCGAGCAATATACAAAAGAAGTTTTGGAAAGCTACGGCGCTTGGGCAGCTCCCTTCAGTATCATGCTGAATATTCTCATCAGCATCTTCGGATTTATTCCGAGCGTTTTCTTAACGGCAGCCAATATAAAGCTCTTCGGTTTATTTTACGGTACGGTCATTTCTATTGCCGGTGAAGCCATTGGGGCGGTCGTGGCCTTTTTCTTATACCGCCGCGGATTTCAAAATATGTTCGAGAAGAAAACAACCAATCATCCAGGTATTCGCAAGCTGCTATACATAGAGGGAAAAGAAGCGTTTTGGCTTATCCTCTCGCTGCGCCTCCTTCCCTTTGTCCCTTCGGGTGCTGTAACTTTATTTGCTGCGTTAGGAAAGGTGTCGGCACTTCAATTCGCAATTGCCAGTACGCTCGGAAAAATACCGGCCTTGCTTTTGGAAGCATATTCAGCTTATCAAATTGTAAACGAAACAAACCAGGCAAAGTGGATACTTGGCGCCATTGCGTTGCTGCTCCTTTTTCACATATGGAGAAAATATAGAAATTGAACTTTCTATAATGCCTGCTTTTTGAGCACCTTTCTAAGAAAAGCGCAGGGCGCCCGGAGTTAGACACTCATCTGGATTGAAATCCTATACTTTCTTTAACTATAGACTGTGTTAAACGTTGGTGTTGATATATAGCCCCTTTTTTTAGAGGCGGAGAGTGCTCCCAGCCGTGTATCGTAACGGTCAGGGCCTAGTTTTGCCTCGTGAGGGAGAACATGAGTGCAGGCTGCGATTGGTTCTACATAGCCGTGATGTACAGACGTACGTGATATAAAAATCAACAAATAAATTCAAATCAACATTAGCCTTTAACAGAGCCTTACAAAAAAAGCTTCCACGCTTTACTGCCGTGGAAGCTTAACTCATTCTAAAGGCTTCATGTTTTTCCCTAATTAATATACACCCACCGCATCAAAAGACTTCTTCACTGCATTTACTTCCGCGGAAGCCGAACCGTACAAGTCAGCAGCAGCCTGTACAAGCGCGGCACGAGCCTGGCTGAATGTTGCCGATTCTGTTAAATAAAAATTGTTGGCACGATAATAGATAGCTCCAGTCTTATCGTTGCCGATTCCCGAAACCGTTACGCCGTAATGCGTTCCGCCATTTGCCAGCAAATATGCAGCCTTATTAATGATACCGCTGTTAATATGAACACCACCGTTATCCTGCGTACCTGTATAACGTTTGGAATAGTGGTCTGGGTCACCATACTTTGCCGGATCGCTCATAGAACGAAGCGCATCTCCCGGCGTTCCCGGCGTATACACATCCTCACCCATTTCCCAATCTGGATTGCGATTATCATAATATTCTACTAAAGTGCCAAAAATATCGGAAAATGCCTCATTCAACGCACCCGATTCATTTTGGTAAATTAAGTTGGAGCTATGCTCTGTTACCGCATGGGACAATTCATGCGCGACTACATCCAAGCTTCCGGAAAGCGGACTGAATGTAGTGCCGTCACCATCGCCGTACACCATTTGTATGCCATTCCAGAAAGCGTTATTATAACTGCGGCTGTAGTGGACGGTTGACTTCAAATCAGCACCGTAGCCGTCATAAGAATTGCGGCCAAACTTATTTTTATAGTAATCATAAGTAACTCCAGCGTAATAATGCGCATCTACTGCGGCAGCGTCATAGCTCGCATTGAATACATTATCAATATCGGCCCATAAATAACCCGGAAGGCTTGTCCGGTTGCGGGCGTCATATGTATAAATCTTAGCGCCGCGTGTATTATCCTGCAAGTAATAATATGAACCTGATAGCGTTGTCTGAATAGATTTTGTATCTCCTAATACACCTTTCCCCGTACCTACTTGGTTTGTTCCTGTCACATTATGAACTGTATTATACTTGTTTAGTATTTTCCCTGTCGCAGCTTCTATAAAGTAATAATAACGTCCCGCTTCAGGAGATAAGAAATTCAGCTCTACCACGTACGCATATGTTGCTTCGCCGCCATTTTTATACACATACACTTCGGCAGTCGGCTTTTCTTCGTATACCGGTTGGAATCCCAAGTCTTTTTCTGCCGCTTCAATCGCTGCTTCCGGAGCGATTTTGTTTAAACCCTTTAACTTTTCCTGCTTGTCCAAATCAGGGATAACAGTTCCGGACACTACCTTCAGCGCTCCCTTTTTGTCAACATGGGCGACTTGTGTGGAACCCCATACAGGAATGCCGTTATATGTTTGCTGCAAACGCAGCACGGTAAAACCAAGCGGATCTTTTTCTTTCTGTTTAATTTTAAAAGTTTCCTCCGCTTTCTTGCCGCCAAACTTATAATCTTTTTTGTTGGCGTTTAAGTATTCGAATACAATAGCCTCCGCTTCTTTAGAAGAAGGCTGTGTTAACTCTCCTGCCACAAACTCCGGTGACTGGATTGCCTCGTTGTACTTCTTAACAGAAAGTACATTTTTTGTCTCTGCAAATGCAGAATTAGGTGCAGCAAAGGCCGTTAAAGCGAGCCCAGCTGTTAACGCAATTGTTAATCCTCTCGTTTTCATCTATTCTTCCCCCTAACTTTTTGAAGATTAAGGAAATAGTAGCACCTCTATTTTTATTTGAAAATACAAAAAAATAAACTTTCTATTTTCTCAACAATTGTCTATTTTTTTAAAACAATTCTATGAAAAAAGCCTTTCTAACAGAAAGGCTTTTAATAGATTCACATATTCAATTCAGCCTTTTCTTGGCAAAGCACGTCCGGATGGTCGACATACTGCGGCAAAGCTACAGCGCCAAAAATAGCAGCAGTTAGAGTTAATACTTTTAAGATTTTTTTCATCCTACCTTCCCCTTTCTTTTTCTAAAATGCCTACCGCCAATTTATAGCAGCGGATGCTTTCTTTATATTCTAATATATTCTCGAAATATTCTGCAAGTTCAATATACAACTTTCTCAAGTCACTCCATTGTTCAGTCTGCTTAAAAAACGGGATAGCTTTTTGTTCAAGCAATTCCTTGTATTCTAAAGGTTTCTTATAATGTTTATAATATAGCACTAGAAGTGAATATAATGTTTTTTTCTCGACATTATTTTGTTCAGCTAATGCTATCCCTTTTTTTAACCATGCCTCCGCTTCCTTTATCCTTTTTAAATTTATATACTGCATTACCATTTCGTATACAGTTCGTATATAACTATCCGACCCTTCAGCCTTATATTTCAGGCTCTCTAAATATAATTCAATCGCTTGTTCATATTGCTTCTTTTTGGAATATAAATATCCCATATTATGAAGAACCATAGCAAGGATTCTCTCTTTATCCGCAAACGAATGCGCAACTCTCATAATATTTTCATAATACCGCAAAGCCTTATCATATTCTCCCATTCTCGCATAATTAATTGCCATTATCACCTGGCAATCTATAATATTGCGAAACTTGCATTCATTTCTAAAGCCTTCTATTGCAATATCAGCGAAGTAAAGAGCCATAGGGATGTTTTCCACTTGGCTTTGGGAAAGCGCCAAGTTGTAATACATTCCCGCTTCAAAGTAATTGACTTGCTTCGCTCTTTTTTCCGCCTCTACAAGCCGTTTAGTCCCTAATCCCCATTCTCCTTGCATACATGAAATGAGGCCGGTTAAATAGATGTAAAGCATCGCCTGAAAAGCAGAATATTTATGGGATACCTTTTTTAAGTCCTGCGCTACTATGCTTGCCTTGTCCAAATCGCGAATCATCAAAAGATAACGTAAATATAATAAATTATAGTAATTAATAATTTCAAAATCTGTTACTCTTTGTATTCTCTCTTTTAACCGCAAATACAAAGCTTCTGCCTTTTCCTTCTCCATATGAACAAGAACAGCATGCCACTCATCTAATGTTTGCTTTATCTCTTGTTCAATATTTTGCACATCCGACAGTTTGATTCCTAGCCGATTGCAAAGCAGCTGCAAAATTTCCTCAGAGGCTGAAATTTTATCATTTTCAATCTTGCTTAAATATGATACAGAACAGATGCCCTGGCATAATTCATCCTGTTTAAGTCCTTTCTCAATTCTTTTGTAAAAAATTAATTTGCCTACCTGTTTTGTTGTTTGCAACTCCGTCCCTCCTTTCTGTTCATAGCAAAGCTCCTATTAAAATTCTACTATATTTTTATTTTACTGATAACAAAAAGAAAGAAAATACAGAATTATTTATTTCCCAAGGCATTTTCCATTCTTTCGTTTTATACATTTTCCTCTATATATATTCAATTCATTATTTCGGCATAGAAACTACTGCAAAACAAGCTATATCACTTCTTGCTATGGCGAAGAAAGCAGCAACGGTACTCGTTTCCTATCTATGTTTTTCCATCGCATGGGGCAGGAATAAGGTTTGACCGCCTCTACGCACAGCCGAATCCTCTTTTCTCTCTCAAAAAATTTTTTACACTGCCATTTTAACTCCCTTATACATATAACAGGAAAAATAAACCACAAAGTGGAATGTAATTTCATATTCCATCCATACTGATTAACAGGATGTGTAAATTGGAGGTTACAAATATGAAAAAAGATTATGCCGATGATAGCTTTGCGCTTCATACAGACTTATACCAAATCAATATGGCGCAAACATACTGGGAAGACAACATACATAATCGCCGGGCCGTATTCGAGCTTTACTTTCGCAAACTCCCTTTTGGCAACGGCTATGCCGTATTTGCGGGGCTAGAGAAAGCAATTGAGTACGTAAAGGGATTTAGATTTTCTGATGCAGATTTAGAGTACTTGCGCGAAGAACTGGGATACGATGAGCCTTTTCTCTCTTATTTAAAAGGATTGCGATTTACAGGGAGCATTCGTTCCATGCGGGAAGGAGAGCTCGCCTTTGGAAATGAGCCAATTTTGCGCGTGGAAGCGCCTTTAACGGAAGCACAGCTCCTTGAAACAGCCTTGCTCAACATTGTGAATTATCAAACATTAATTGCGACAAAGGCAGCTCGAATTAAGCAGGCAGTAGGAAATGATGTGCTGATGGAGTTTGGCACGCGCCGCGCCCATGAATTTGACGCCGCCATTTGGGGAACGCGTGCTGCGTTTATCGGAGGATTTTCCGCAACGAGCAATGTGCGGGCCGGCAAAAAATTCGGGCTTCCAGTCTCCGGCACCCACGCCCACGCTATGGTGCAGGCTTATCGCGATGAGTATACCGCCTTTTGTAAATATGCAAGCACGCATAAAAATTGCGTCTTTCTTGTTGATACATATGACACGCTAAAGTCCGGGGTTCCTAACGCGATTCGTGTTGCCAAGGAATTTGGGGACCGCATCAATTTTATCGGCATCCGGCTTGATAGCGGAGATATGGCATACCTCTCAAAGGAAGCGCGAAAAATGCTGGATGAAGCTGGTTTTCCAAACGCCAAAATTGTAGCTTCCAGCGATTTAGATGAATATACAATTATGAGCTTAAAATCCCAAGGAGCCAAAATTGATATATGGGGAGTCGGTACAAAGCTGATTACTGCATTTGACCAGCCGGCGCTTGGGGCGGTGTACAAGCTCGTTTCTATTGAAGATGATGCAGGAACTATGGTTGATACGATTAAGCTGTCTTCCAATCCAGAAAAAATCAGCACACCCGGCTTAAAACGGCTATACCGCATTATTAACACGATAAATCACCATGCTGAGGGGGACTATATCGCATTAGAAGACGAAAAACCGCAAGAAGAAGAACGTTTAAAAATGTTTCATCCTGTTCATACATTTATTAGTAAGTTCGTCACGAATTTTGAAGCGAGAGAGCTTCATCACGATATTTTCAAAAATGGAAAGCTAGTATATGATTTGCCGGATATAGGGGATATTCAAGCGTACGCTGCGGAAAATTTAAAGCTTCTTTGGGAAGAATATAAGCGGACGATGAACCCTGAGGAATATCCGGTCGACTTGAGCCAAGCGTGCTGGAATAACAAAATGACCCATATTCAACGGGTGCGGGAGGAAGTCGCGAAAAAATTGGCGCGATAATAAGAAAAGCGGACAAAGCCCGCCTTTTGCAGCAGCGTAGAGGCGGGCCGTAGTGAAAGGCGCTTTTTGCCTTTTACGGAAGCACACCCTGGAGTCTGCTGCTTTTGGAGCTAGACATACTCCCAAAACTTATACTTTCTTTCCTTAGAACAAAACCATGCTGCGCGAACTGCAACAGCATGGTTTTGTTAGTTTACTTTTTTTAATGGTTCCTGCGCAGCCTGTCCATTTTGCAAAGCGCTATGCTTACGGGAATACCCGAAGTACACGATAACGCCAAGTGCCATCCAAGCGCCAAAATACAACCATGTTGCCAGCGGCAAATTCACCATTAGAAAGAGGCAAAAGCCAATGGAAACAATCGGTACAGTCGGCACAAACGGCACGCGGAAGCCGCGCTTTAAGTTCGGATACGTCTTGCGCAAGATGATAACTGACACGCTAATCATCGCAAATGTTAACAATGCCCCGATATTAGCAAGGTTGGACAATTCTTTTAAGTCAACAAGTCCAGCAAGCAAGCCGCTTCCAATACCCGTTAGCCAAGTTGTAAAAACAGGAGCTCCCGTTTTCGCATTTACTTTGGAAAATGCCTTAGGAAGCAAACCGTCGCGGCTCATCGCATGAAGCACGCGCCCAGAAGCATATACATAAGCAAAAATTACCGCCATAATTCCGATAATCGCTCCGGCTGCAATTACGCCCGCTACTTCATCCTGCCCTACCACATGAAGAACATATGCCATCGCTTCTGGAACGTTCAATTCTTTATACGAAACAATTCCTGTTAAGACAAGGCAAACCGCTACATAAATAATCGTACAAACAACAAGAGATGCAATAATTCCAATCGGCAAATCACGCTGTGGATTTTTCACCTCTTCAGCGGATGTAGAAATCGCATCAAAACCAAGAAAAGCGAAGAACACAGCCGCCGCTCCCGCCAATACCCCGCTTGCGCCGTACGGCATAAACGGCGTCCAGTTTTCCGGCTTGACATAAAATGCGCCAACAATAATAAACAATGTAATAACAACCATCTTTACCAATACCATCAGGTTATTGATTTTTTTACTTTCCTTTGTCCCCTGCGATAATAGCCAAGTGATCGCAATTGTAATGAGAATAGCCGGCACATTAGCAATGCCGCCCTGGCTCGGAATTGTTACAAATTGCTCCGGAATCGTTAAGCCAAACCCGCTTAAAAAATTATTAAAATAAGCAGACCAACCGTTTGCAACGGCGGAAGTTGTTAAAATATAAACAGATAACAGCGTCCATCCCATCAAATGTGCTACAAATTCGCCAATCGAAGCATATGAATATGTATAAACGCTGCCGGATACAGGTATAGCCGAAGCCATTTCAGCGTAGCACAGCGCGGCAAATCCGCAAACAATCGCCGCTAAAATAAACGATAAAATAACGGCCGGCCCTGCATCACGAGCCGCTACTAATCCAGTTAACACCAACACTCCCGTTCCAATAACTGCTCCTATCCCCAATAAAGTCAAGTCAAAGGCGCCAAGAGTCTTTTGCTGCGCTTTTTTCTCACCTTGATGCAGCATTTGCGTTATTGATTTCTTTTTAAATAAGCTGCTCATTTCTTCCTCTCCCCTTTAAAATCTCCTCGCCATCTCCCGCTCATATACAATCATCCTGTAAGATAAGCGGAATAGAAGAGCTAAGGGAAACAAATCCCTTAGCCCATTTCCCGTTAAGCTAATACAGGGGCTTTTAGCAGCTCCGCTGCATCCGCATACTCTACACCATGCGCATCTGCAACTGCTTTATACGTTACATAGCCATTTAATGTATTGATGCCTTTTAGCAATGCCGGATTCTCTAAGCAAGCTTTTTCATAGCCTTTGTTTGCAATTTGCACCGCATATGGCACCGTCACGTTCGTTAACGCGATCGTAGATGTACGAGGCACTGCGCCAGGCATATTCGCTACTGCATAATGAACAACGCCATGTTTTACATAAGTCGGGTCGTCATGTGTTGTAATGCGGTCTGTTGTTTCAAAAATGCCGCCTTGGTCGATGGCAATATCCACTACAACAGAGCCTGGCTCCATAGCTTTGATCATTTCCTCTGTAACAAGCTTCGGCGCTTTTGCACCTGGAATTAATACCGCACCGATAACAAGGTCGGATTCTTTTACAGCTTGTGCAATGTTGTATGGATTAGAAATTAAAGTTGTTACTTGGTGGCCGAAAATATCATCTAACTGGCGAAGACGATCTGGATTTAAATCGATAATTGTTACATCAGCGCCTAAACCGACTGCTACCTTCGCCGCGTTTGTTCCTGCTACGCCGCCGCCGATAATCGTTACCTTGCCGCGTTTTACCCCTGGAACTCCTCCTAATAAAATGCCTTTTCCCCCTTCAGGCTTTTCAAGGAATTGCGCCCCGATTTGCGCGGACATACGGCCTGCTACTTCACTCATTGGAGTTAATAGCGGCAGTGTTCTGTTTTCTAATTGCACTGTCTCATAGGCAATTGCCGTTACTTTGTTTTCAATTAACGCTTTTGTTAACTCCGGCTCTGGAGCTAAGTGCAAGTACGTGAATAAAATTAATCCTTCACGGAAATATTGATACTCGCTTGCGATTGGCTCTTTTACCTTCATGACCATATCCATAGACCAAGCTTCCGCAGCTGTTTCGACAATGCTTGCACCAGCTTGTACATATTCCTCGTCCGTAAAGCCAGAACCTAAACCAGCCCCTTTTTGGATGTAAACTTCATGCCCGTTTCTAATAAGATGGACAACCCCAGCCGGTGTCATCGCAACGCGGTTCTCATTATTTTTAATCTCTGCTGGAACGCCAATTCTCATGTAAAACATCCCCCTTAAAAACTCTACAATTTTTATTCTATTAATATAGTATTAACGTTACGTGTTTATACTAACACAAATTCGTCACAATTGAAAGCGTTAACAAGAAAACGTTTATAAGTCTTTATTTTCTGAATATCCTTAAATTAAGACAACTTTTTCCAACGCTATAAACATGCTGATAAATGTATGTATCATACACTTAACATTCAATAGTAAATAATAATATTTATATCACCAGTCCCTTTTCATTTCCTTCACAGCTATATGAAAAGGAGCAGCTATGATTAAAAGCTATTGTAGATTTTGATATAACGTACGTCTGTACATCACAGCTATGCAGAACCAATTGCAGTCTGCCCTCATTTCATTTGCTCCCTCTGGTTTTCTTTTGGCCGAGAGCCCTTGACCGTTACTATATAAGGCTAGGAGCACTTTCTCCCTCTAAAAGAGGTATATATCAACACTATCGTTTAACAGAAGCGGCTAAACTCTTCTTCTTTCTGAATCAATAGCATATCTTATGTATGCAAAACCTACAGTTAAATTATCATAAAATTTTATAAAGTTTTATCTATTGATATATATTTACAGAAAGGTAAATGTTACAATTAAATCCTGTAATTGGAAAAATAATAAAGAAGGAGGTTTTATGATGTCATTGTTTACCAAATGGGCATTTAAAAACAAAGCAGCTGTCACCATTATGTCTCTCTTAGTTCTTGTAATGGGAATCATCAGCTATGCAACGCTGCCAATGGAATTTCTCCCTTCAGCCGACCAGCCCCAAGTTTCTGTAATTGCAATGGGGCAGGGAACCGATTCTGACACAATGGAAAAGCAAGTAACAGTGCCGCTTGAAAAAGCCGTCGCCAATGTGAAAGGAAAACGCAATATTTTCTCGACAACGGGAGATGGCTTTACGAGGCTAGATGTTTTTTTTGAACCTAAAACAGATTTAAAAGAAGCAAAACAAGGAATTCAAGAGGCGCTTGATACCGTAACATTGCCGCAAAACGTTGCAAAACCGAATGTTGTATTGTTGAACACCTCGATGATTCCGGTAGCCGACGTAGCCATCACGTTTAAAGACGGGGTTACGCCAAAAAATCTCGAATTTGCCAAGCAAAAAGTGATTCCATTCTTTAAAGATATAAAAGGTGTTTCCAATGTTCAAACGTTCGGTGCTGCTGATACATATGTTTCTATTAAACTCGATAATAATGCCCTGGCCGAAAAAAAGGTTAGTTTAGAAGCGTTAATGGCAATTTTGCACAGCCAAAATACAGCAGTCGCAGTCGGCGAAAAGACAATTGACGGAAAAGCAAGCAACCTTAAAGTTATGGGCGGTGTAAAAACACTAGAAGACTTGAAGAAACTTACCGTAGCACCAAACACACAGCTATCTGATATCTCTTCTATTGAATTGAAGAAGCCGGAAAACACGGTCACGCACATCAACGGAAAAGACGGCTTGCTGCTGGTCATCACAAAAGACAGCCAATCCAACGCTGTAGCAATTAGCCATGAAGTAAACAAAGCGGCCAAAGAGATAAACAACAAATACGATAACGTAACAGCAAATGTAATTCTCGCAACAGGAAGCATGGTAGAGACGTCTGTAACGAGCATGATGAAAGAAGTTTTGCTCGGCGCATTATTCGCAACGATTGTTATTATGCTATTTTTGCGCAATCTTCGCTCTACTTTCATTACCATTGTTTCCATTCCGTTATCCCTATGTTTTACATTATTCTTGCTTGCACAATCAGGTGTTACTTTAAATATCCTTACTCTTGGCGGCGTTGCTGTTGCAGTGGGGCGCTTAGTCGATGACAGCATTGTCGTGATTGAAAATATTTTTAGAAAAATGCAAAGTGAAAAATTCTCTATCAATCTCATTGTGGAAGCGACAAAGGAAGTTGCAGCGGCGATTACATCCTCTACTTTAACAACTGTTGCCGTCTTTCTCCCTATTGGCTTAGTAAACGGACAGCTGCAGGATTTCTTGCTGCCATTTGCGCTGACCGTTACCTATTCGCTCCTTGCTTCTTTAGTGGTAGCCTTAACAGTTGTTCCTCTTATGGGCGCCGGCTTGCTAAAAAACGCCAAACTAAAAGAACATAAACCATCAGCGCAATTTACAAGGCTGCTCACTTGGTCGTTAAATCATAAATGGGTTGTCGTGCTGCTCGCTTTGTTTCTGTTCATCGGTTCCATCGCAGCGTACTTCACGATTCCAAAAGGATCTGTCAATAAAACAAAGCCTGACTTTATTTTGGGAACATTAAGTTACCCAAATAATACGCCAATTCAAGAAGTGAAGGAGAATGCTGAAAAATTAGAGGACTTTATCTTAAAGCAGGATAATGTGAAATATGTATATACCCAAATCGGAAACTCGCAGGATGCAGCGCAATTCGGAAGCGTAACCTCGCCTACCGACGTAAACTACACGATTATCCTAGAAGATTATGATAAACACGAGGACCTGATAAAAGCTATAAACAATCAAAAAAGTCAATATCCCGGCGCTAAACTATCCTCTATGGCTGCTTCTTTGATGGGAGCGGTTGCCACGACGATTACGATTGACGTAACAGGGGATACATTGGAAGCACTTGAAAAAACGGCAGAAAAAATAAAGAATAATGTGCAAGACATCGACGGTGTAACAGCGGTTGAAACAAATCAAGAACAGAAGAAAACGGTCTATTCCTTCGTAGTAGACCCTGCCGCGGCTAGCCTGGAACAAACAGCGCGCCAACTGGCGGCAATGCTGAATAAAACGCCAATCGGCACAGTTTCTGTAGACAATCAAGATGCAACTGTACAGCTGGAGCCTATTCTTGACCCGAAAACAAAGGAAGATTTGAATGCTATTCCAGTCGCTGCGCTAAATGGTCTCGTTCCAGTGTCTGAATTAGCCGAATTGAAGCAGGAAGAAAAATCAACTACCCTATACCATAAAGACGGCGATCCTTACATTCGAATAACAGCGGAAGTAGATTCCAAGAAATTGTCTCTCATCTCTTCTGAAATTAATAAAACAATCTTTGGAAACCAGCAACAAAAAGGCATGGATTTGCCTGAAAATATAAAAGTATATGTAGGCGGAGCAAGCGCGCAGCAAGCGGATGATTTTACAGATTTATTTATGACAATGCTTGCTTCTATAGGGCTTGTATTCCTTATTATGGTTATTACCTTTAAAACAATCCGTGCGCCGATTGCCATTTTGTTTTCCTTGCCGCTGGCAGCCGTCGGGGCGATTCTTGGCTTATTAATCAGCCGCATTTCCGTTGATATAACGGCATTGCTTGGCGCTTTAATGCTAATTGGGATTGTCGTAACCAACGCTATCGTGCTATTAGACCGCATAAAGCAAAATGAAGAAACGATGATTATTCGCGATGCGATTGTTGAAGCTGCCGCAATCCGGATGCGCCCGATTTTCATGACAGCTGTTGCAACAATCGGCGCAATGCTTCCGCTATTATTCAAGCAGGCGGAAACTGGAAACCTCGTATCCCAAAGCTTGGCCATCGTCGTTATCGGCGGCTTGAGCGTGGCAACGCTATTAACGCTCGTGGTCATTCCGGTCATCTACGAGCTGCTTCATTTTAAAAAAGCGAAAAAACAAAGGTTAAGCAAGAGTGCTTCTCATGAGGTGAACGCATAATAGATAGAGCCTATATCAACTAGGAGCTGACCCAAAAGTCCGCCTTTAGCGGACTTTTGGTCAGCTCTCTTTTCGTTTTTACATATTATGTAATATCGAGGTTGTAGAGAGCCCTCATGTCCTCCCTTCCTCACGCCACGGTGGACTTTTGCTGGTCCTTCGCAGCTTTTTTCAGGAGATTGTGGGCAACACAAATAAACCCCACTCGATAGGGATTTTTGGAAATGCTTGCAGTACGAAGCGGCTCGGCCCCGCCCGCGGAAAGCGTCCGCCTGTAGCGGAAAATCAACAATCAAGTTTAACAGAGCTAAACAAAAGGGGCTGACCGCAAAACGCGTTAGCGTTTTAGGGCAGCCCCTTCATTCATTTAATATTCCTTTCCAGCCTCAACTTCCTCCAACGCTTGCGCAGCAAGCAAGGAAATCGTCGCGTCATCCATAGGAGGATTGTGCAGTCCAGCCCTAACATTTAAGTAATAACGCTGCAGCGGGTTTTTCTCAGAAAGGCTTCTCGCCCCGACGATACGCATTGCTTTATCTACAACAGAGATAGCCGTATTGGTCGCAATATGCTTTGCGGCTGCCAGCTCTGCACTCAGGCTATTTTTATCATCGGCGCAATCATATCTTTCTGCAATCGCATAAAGGAACGTTCGGGCCTGCATCAACTCTAAGTCAAGCTCGCCAATTAGGCGGCGAACATTAGGGAGCGAACTGATTGGGCCGCTGATGCTGTTTGGCTGATAGGAAGCTGCAAACTGCAAGGCATAGCCGCGAGCCGCGCTTGCAATCCCTAAATAACAAGCGGGAATATGAAGCAGCCATCCTTTTGCTTTCTTTGCTTTATCTGAGATTACTTCTACTAAATAATTTCTTGGCACTGCTGCATTCTCTAAAACTAAATCATGGCTCGCTGTCCCTCTCATCGCCACGCTATCCCATGTTTCCTCGATTCGCACCCCTTCCGTACTGCGCGGAATCAGAAAGTCGCCAATTTCTTCACTTCCTTGAATGGAGGCTGAAACGAGAAAATAATCAAGCATAGGCGACATCGTTGTAAATGTTTTTCTTCCGGTTATCAGCCAGCCGCTTTCAGTTGGCACTGCCGTTGTTTCCGGCTTTCCGCCCCGCGTCGGGCTTCCCGTATTCCACTCGGAAGCAGCCCGGTTCAACAAGGCGCCCTGCTTCACTTCCTTGCATATTCGGGCAAACAGCTCTGCATCCCATGGCCGGTTCTCGGCCAATTCCTTCATAATTCCTACATGCCAGCCGATGGATAACGCTGTTGCACCGTCTCCTTGCGCAATAAATTCTTGAAATAACAGGTAGTCATATAGAGAAACCTCTTCCCCGCCAAATTCTCTTGGAACCGTTAGGGCTGTGTAGCCAATATCCTTCAATTCTTGAATGTTTTCAAATGGAAAAGAGCCGAATTCATCCAGCAAATGCTCCCGTTTTCTAAAGCTGGCAACAAGCGGTTCCAGCTTATGCATCCACTGCTTTTGCCGCTCTGTTTTGATAAACGATAAGCCCATACTAAAACCTTCCTTTCCTTGCGCAATCAAGTATATAACGCACTTTTCCTTTTTACATACAATCAACGGCACTCTTTGACATAGCTTATATTTGTATAGTTTAGCATCGCTTTTTTCCTCCAAACATAGCTGCATAAAAAAGGCCCTCCTCAAATCATTATAGATTAAGAAGGGCTTACATTTGTTATGCATTTACCGTTTCTTCTTCTCTTTCTACTTTTCGAATTTCCACCTGCTTAATTTGATGGGCGTCCTTCGCCAGCACCTTAAACTCATATCCTTGGGCATACACAGACTCTTCTTGATGAATTTCATGATTTTGCATCATAATCCAACCGCCGATTGTATCGACATCTTCCTCTTCCATATGTAAGCCGAGCAGATCATTAATATCGCTAATCAACACTTTTCCGTCCACAATCTTATGCTGCTCGCCAACATGCTGAATCGGCGGGCGCTCGTCCTCATCATATTCATCTCGTATTTCCCCTACGATTTCTTCAAGAATATCCTCTAATGTTACAAGGCCGGCCGTCCCTCCATATTCATCATAAAGAATTGCCATTGGAATTCGTTTTTTCTGCATTTCTAGCAAAAGCTCATGAATCGGTACCGTTTCCATCACTTCAATAACAGGCCGCATATAAGAACGGATGGAAGAAACTTCTTCTGCAGGTTCGTTCATATACCGAATAAAAAAGTCCTTCACGTTGACCATTCCAATAATATCATCCTTGTCTTCCCCAAAAATCGGGTAGCGCGTATATTTTTCATTTTGAATAATTCGCATATGTTCTTCAACCGGGTCTTCTGCGTATAATCCAATAATTTCAGTTCGCGGCACCATAATTTCCTTTGCGATGCGATTATCAAACTCAAAAATATTATTAACATATTTAAATTCCGCTTGGTTTATTTCTCCGTTCTCGTAGCTTTCCGAAAGAATTAAACGAAGCTCCTCCTCAGAATGAACCTCATCATGCTCGGAGGCCGGCTTTAAACCGAATAATCCCGTAATTACGCGTGCAGACGTATTTAATGCCCAAATAAACGGATAAGCAATCTTATAGAAAAAAATCAATGGCCGTGCAAACGATAACGTTATTTGTTCCGCTTTTTGAATCGCTACAGTTTTTGGAGCAAGCTCTCCGACTACAACGTGCAAAAATGTGATCAAAGAAAAGGCAATAATAAAGGATACACTGCCCGCTACTGCATCAGACAGGTTCATATTTTTCAAAACCGGCTCCAGCATATAATGGACAGTCGGTTCTCCAAGCCACCCGAGCCCGAGTGCTGTAACGGTAATGCCAAGCTGGCAAGCAGATAAATATTCATCTAAAGCGGAAGTCACTTTCTTGGCGGCTAACGCTCCTTTCCTCCCCTCCGCCACAAGCTGATCGATACGGCTGCTGCGTACTTTTACAATTGCGAATTCCGCTGCCACAAAAAACCCTGTCATTGCAATTAAAAATGCAACCATGACCAAATTAAATATTTCCAACACGTCCCCTAGTTCAAAGAACTAAGGTCTCCACCTCCTACAAGGTTAATCCTTTTCATATTTTCTTTATATATTGAATTTGCTATTTCGGCATATAAATCGCTACAACACCAAACAAACCGCAACTTCCAAACGTTTCATGAAAGCAACATACTCTCCTCCCGAAAAAGAGTGTACCGCTTTTTGCTTTATTTTTTAACATTTAGCATAGCTTATTTTTACATAATATTAAGGAACAATAAGAGAAGCTATGATTTATTTTCATAAAATAGAAACGTGAACAGTATGCGCTTGGCACTCCTAGATTCGTATAATAATTAACGGTTTATTTCGAAATTCAAACAATCTAAATAAATTTCCCGGCTCGTTATCCGTCCCCACCTAAGATGCCTCCTTATTAATTTATAATTTTATGTTAGCACAGAAAAAAGCGCGTAATCAAACGTTACATGCTTTGCCTCATATATATTTGAGCAAATTTTGAATTATCTTTATAAAATGCTGCTTTTATTAACAGGGCGGATTTCTTTCCTTCCGGTTATAGGGAAATATAATAGAAACAATATATAGGAAAAAATAATGCAAAAAGATGAGGAACGTGTACAATAAGTAAAAGAAGGGATGTTATATTTTTATACCTAAAGGCATTCTACACAAATTGGAGAGGAAGAAATATATATGTGGAAAAAATGGATACTACTCGGCTTATTGCTATTAGCGGCAATTTGGCTGATTCCATATAGCCTGCCGATTATTTTTGCTTTACTGACAGCGATTCTACTGGACGGCGCTGTGGCCAGGCTTCAGCGCAAAGCACATTTTCAGAGGGTTTATGCCGTAACGGTCGTCTTTTTGTCTTATATTGCTACTTTAGGTGTGCTCATTTACTTTATGATTAACACCATTTTTAAGCAAAGCGTGGCATTAGCCCAAAAAACGCCAAACTTTGTAAAAGAGCTTTACGCAACTACAATTTTGCCGATTATCCAAAAATGGCGCATTTACTCTGAAACACTTCCAGGTGAAGTACTTTCTTCTATTGAAAGAGCTTTAGAAAATGCTGTCAATTCATTGGACATGCTAGCGCAAAATATTATTCAAATGATGTTGGGCGTTATTACTGTCGTACCTGGTATGCTTTTGGAAATCCTTATCTATTTGATTGCCTTATTTTTAATAAGCTTAGAACTGCCGCGCTTAAAAGCAAAAGCGGAGCATTATTTAACAGAGAGTACGAAACAAAAGCTGGAGCTGGTTGTAAGCCAATTGAGCAATGCCGGAATCGGATTTATTAAAGCACAGGTCTTTTTAAGCTTTTTGACATTTATTATGGCGTATACAGGCTTATGGTTGCTTCATATTCCTTATACAGCTTTGCTTTCTCTGCTCATTGTAATTGTCGATGTTCTTCCGATTTTAGGAACCGGGTCAGTTCTCGTGCCATGGGCAGTCCTCTCTATCCTGCAAGGACATCAATCATTGGGGATTGGATTAATTGTTTTGTTCCTCGTTATTACTGTTGTGAGAAGAATTGTGGAGCCGAAGGTATATTCTAAAAGCATGGGAATTTCCGCATTGGCGGCGCTTGTAAGCCTATATATCGGGTTTAAAGTATTAGGATTTGCCGGCCTGTTTCTCGGGCCCGCTTTAGTGATTGTATATGATACGCTGCAAAAGTCTGGGGTGATTCGCATCCGTTTTAAAATATAATCGGATTAGTAGCGTTTAACACAACCTTGAAATAAAAGAAGAAGCGGTGAATATATCTTACTTATTTACCGCTTCTTCTTTTTCTGCTTTTCTTACTTCATATATGGCTTCTCTTGATAGAAGTAATTCGGTGTAACAATTTCATTTTCGTAGGAACGGTGAAAAATGTGGGTAGCCGCAGGCGAGACCGGAGGAATCAGCCACGACCAATCTCCGGTCAGCTTCCGTCCGCACGCTTCCTCGTTTTCTTCAAACCGCTTAAATTGCGCGGCAGCGCTATGATGGTCGACAATGCTGACCCCGGCTTGTTTGAACGAATGCAATACTGCAATATTAAGCTCGGTTAGCGCTTTATCCTTCCAAAGCGTCGTATTGCGGGTCGTGTCAAGCCCCATTAAGGAAGCGACGCGCGGCAGCATATGATAGCGGTTCTCATCAGCAAAATTGCGCGCGCCGATTTCCGTTTCCATATACCAACCGTTAAACGGTGCGGCCGTATAGTGAATGCCGCCAATTTCCAGCCTCATATCAGAAATAATCGGAACACCATACCATTTCAAGCCCAAATCCTCAAACCACACAAAATCCGGATGCACAATCGGCACCTCGAGCACAATATCACGCGGAATCTCAAGCCATTGCGGTTCCTCTCCGTTAATTTGAACAACTAGCGGAAGCAAATCAAAATGCGTCCCTTTTCCTTCCCAACCTATTTCTTGACAAGCTTTAGTAAAGGAAATGGAAGCAGGATCGCCGATAATGCCGTCTGCACTTTCATATCCGGCGTAACGCAGCAGCTGATGATTCCAAATTCTCATTTGCGGATGCTGCGCTCGAAAAATCGTAATCGCCGGCCTGATTTTGCCGTTATTTGTAGCGAATTCGATATGATGAAGGAGCGCACGGAACATCTCTTCAGCAGTCGTTGCCTCTCTTTCATCAAAAACAGTGAGCGTATTCCAAAACAGCCGCCCAATGCAGCGGTTGCTGTTTCGCCAAGCCATGCGCGCGCCGTGCTCTAATTCCTCAAATGTATGCTCATATGTACCGTCCGCCTCAATTTTCCCTCCTACTTCCAGCAAACGTTTTTCTGTCTCAGCTTTGCTTTTTCCTAATTCTTCATAGCAAGTTCGAATAAATTGTTCCGCTTCTTGAAGTAATGCGTCTTTTGTCAGCACAATATCCTCCCCTTATGGGATGTCCCTTTTAATATGTCGTCTTCATTATAAGCTACATTGCTATAATCACAAAACGAGAGACTTTTGGCAAAACCGGCAACTTTTCCGGTGATGCAAACACATGCAGCATAAAAAAAGAGCGCGATTATCTATCGGCACTCTGTTCATGCATTGCTATTATCCTATTATCAACTTGAATCCCCGGGCTCTCAGAATTATACCTTTCATATACTTTCACGAATCCATAACATATAAAATAGCCTAGCAGAAAAAGAAGGAAAGAAATTCCTACAAAGAGAATCATCTTCACATTTTCCCATGCCTTTGACTCCGCCAACGGCCGTTTTGCCGATCTTTTATCCTTATCGCGTTCCATATAACTTACCCGCCTTTAAGTTTATTAAACAGCCGAAAACGAGTTTTCGGTCATTCAGACGAAGGCTGAATGAAACCTCGTGACTTTAGTCATGAGAGATTCAGAACGTGGCAAGATAGTATATGCACGCCTAAACCAAATGGCTACTTTTTTTCTAAGAAATTAATTTCAAACCAACAACCGCCACTAAAATTAAACTAATAAAAAAGAGACGCTGCCAATCCTTCGGCTCCTTGTACAAAGCCATTCCAAGTATGGCGCCGCCCGCTGCCCCGATGCCGGTCCAGATTGCATACGCCGTCCCCATCGGCAGCTCCTTCATCGCCAACGATAAAAAGAAGAAGCTTAGCCCAAACCCGGCAGCGAGCATCAAGAATGACTGCCAGCTTTTATCCTGATTGAATTTATTGATTAACACTACGCCGGACATTTCAAACATTCCGGCCAACACAAGATACCCCCAGGCCATCACTGCTCAGCCCCTTCTAGCTCTTCTTTCGTTACAAGCTTCAATCCGATAACCCCGATTAATAGCACGATAATGAGCACAAGCTTTATAAATTGCATCTTTTCTCCCCAAAATATAGTATCGGCAAATACTGTCCCGGCTGTTCCCAATCCGACAAAAACAGCATACACCGTACCTACGGGCAAATATCTTCCAGCAACAATCAAACCATAAAAGCTAACGGCGATGCTAATCATCGTACCTAACCATTCCAACGGTTGATCTGCATGCTTCAAACCAATCACCCAAAACACTTCAAAAAATGCCGCACCAAATACAAGCAGCCAGCTTCGCTTCACACAATCTCCTCCTTTACTCCATATCCATTAATAGAAAAGCCCGGGAGACATCGCTTCTTCACGACATCTCCCAGGCTTTTCTCCCTCCGTGCGCACAGCTATTGCTGTCTGTTTTCTCTCGGACCAGCCCAGCATAGCCGCGGAACCCTAGAAAACCTTCATGGCTATTCAATCATAGTTTTCGTTGCAAGTCAATCTCCCGGCAAATAATAATATCCAGCGGCCGGCCAAAGAGAAAATACAAGCGGCTCTGTTTTTTCAGGATATTTCTCCTTTATGTTCTCCGCCAATTCTTCCGCACTTTTATAATCTGTTTCTATCCCTAGCTCTTCTGCCGTCTGCAACACCTTCTTTTCATTGATTTCCTGCAGCACCAAAAACACATCTTTTCCTTGCAGTTCAATCCCTAACGACTGTGCCTCTGCAACCATCCGCGCCTCAGAAACCGCTTTTGCCAAAGCTTCTAATTCTTTTCCTGTTATTGAAATCCCAAGTTGCTCTGCCTCTTTCCTGATTGTTGCCCCATATACCGCTTCTGCAAGCGCCTCGCTCTCCTTTCCTTCTACGGAAATACCAAGTTGTTCCGCCTGCTGCTTCACTTTTTCTTCATTCATTTCCTTTATCAATTGCGAAGGCTCTTTTCCCTCTGTTTCTATCCCTAATTCTCCAGCTTCTTTTCTTATATTGGCTTTATAAATCTCCTCCGATAACTGCGTTGCCCCTTTCGTGTTTCCATCAATGCCCAGTTGTTCCGCTTCTTTTTTTACCTGTGCTTCGTTCACTTCATTTTCTAGCATAAGCGCATCTTTTCCTTCCGTCTCGATTCCTAGCGCTTGCGCGTCTTCTATCAATTGTTCCTCTATGTTTGCATCAAATTCACCAGAAACGCTTTCATCCGCTAGCACCTCTTCCTGCTTGTTCCCACCTGCAAATACACTACCTACAGCAATCCCTAAAATAATGGATGCAACAAGAATAAAATATAAAACACTCTTTCCCCTCATGTTTTGCCGCTCCCGCTCCTTATTTAGCTTAGATACATTTATTATGAACGGGCTTCCTTAACTTTTTCTTAAGGCTATAGAACGCCTATGCGGGCCGCGGTATCACAGAACAAACTGGAAGCTTTCCCCTCTAAAAAAAGATTTATATATCAACACTAACGTGCAATATAACCAAAAAGTAAAAAAGAACACATAGCATTTCACCATGTGCTCCTCCTAGAATGAATTCTTTGTGAAACGACAAGCAGCAAAATGGATAAAACCATTGTTGCCAACACCCACGCCCACGCCAGCTTCATATTCCCCGCGTCAATCGCCATATAAATTGCAGTCGGAATCGTTTGCGTTCTGCCAGGGATGTTGCCTGCAAACATAAGCGTAGCGCCAAACTCCCCCAATGCCCGAACAAAACTTAAAATAGCTCCGCTTATAAGCGAGGGGAACGCGAGGGGAATGGTAATATACCAAAATACCTGCCATTCATTGGCACCCAAATCGCGCGCCGCATCTTCTGTATGTTGATTTTGATCAGAAAATCCTGTTTTGGCAGACTGATACATTAACGGAAATGCGACAACGGTAGCGGCAATAACTGCGGCCCACCATGTAAACATAATGGATTGCTGAAATATCGCTTCAATCCCTTTTCCAATCGGGCTGTTTTTCCCAAATATAACAATTAGAAAAAAGCCGATTACAGTAGGCGGAAGCACCATCGGGCAAAGAAAAAGCGTTTCTAACAGTATTTTTCCGCGAAACTGCTTTCGCGCCATAATCCGCCCTATCAATGTTCCGGCAATAATAACAATGAGCCCGGCTACTGCCGCGGTTTGTATAGATAATATAACAGGATCCCAAAAACTTTGGTTCATGCTTCTCACTTCTCTATCTGAAATCCATATTTTTCAAAAACTTCAAGAGCCTGCTTCGTTTGCAAGTACTGATAAAATCGTTTTGCCTCTTCTTTATGCTTGGAAGCACGAATGATTCCGAGCGGATATACAATCGGGTCATGGGTATTCTTTGCGGCTGTTTCCACTATTTTGACTTTACTTGATACTTGCGCATCCGTTTTATATACGATGCCGCCATCTACATTATTCGTTTCAACATATGTCAGCACTTGGCGAACATCCTTGGCATATACCACTTTTTTCTCCAGCTCTTCCCATAATCCCATGCTGGCAAGCAGCTGCTTTCCATATTTCCCTGCAGGGACAGACTCTGGCATTCCGAGCGCAAGCTTCTGTACCTCTTTAGATTTTAAAGACGTAAACCCTTCTACCGCAGCTTTTTCTTTTGGAACAATTAGCACCAGCTCATTGCTTAACAAATTCTTGCTTTCCTCCTTGCGGATAATGCCTTTATCTACAAGAACTTGGAATTTATCTTCCGCGGCCGAAAAAAACAAATCCACGGGAGCTCCTTGCTCGATTTGCTGCAACAGGGCTCCTGAGCTTCCAAAATTAAAGGAAATCTTTATATTTTTTTGTTCCTTTTCATAGTTTTTCTGAATTTCCGTTAAAGCATCCCGCAAGCTTGCTGCTGCGGATACCGTCAACTCTGTCTTCTCCTGCTTTGTACAGCCCAATCCCGCAAAAAGAAGAAACGATATAAGCAAAACCCCTGCCGTACGAATGAATCGATTCATTTCCTATAATCCTGCCTTTCCGAACTGCCCGTGTTTAAATCTCTTTCATTATAATTATGTATACCTTATTTATACAAGACAACACCCAAGAAAAATGTGATACAGCTCACAGTCTATATATCCATAAGGCTCTGTTAAAGGCCAATGTTGATTTTTATGTAACGTACGTCTGTACATCACGGCTATGCAGAACCAATCGCAACCTGCACTCATTTGCTCCTTCTGGTTCTCCTTTGGACGAGGCAAAACTAGGCCCTGACCGTTACTGCACACGGCTGGGAGCACTTTCCTCCCTCTAAAAGAAGGGGTTATATATCAACACTAACGTTTAACACAGCCATCCATAAAAATTGGCGTCAAAGGAATCTAGCCAGTCCCTCCAACACATCCTATACCATTGCCTCGGTACTTCCCCAGTTGATTCTCTTATGCAAAAATCCCCCTGCCGCCTTTGGCAAGGGGATTTTCCCTATATCATATATCCCATTTTCTTTGCCTGAAACGTAAGCTCTTCCTGGAATTTCGGATGTGCGATGCGAATCAGCTCTTTTGTACGTTCACGAATCGCTTTTCCGCGCAGCTGCGCAACTCCGTACTCTGTAACAATATAATCAACATCATTCTTGGATGTTGTAACAGGGGTGCCCGGTGCCAAGGCTGGAACAATTTTAGAAATTTGATCATCTTTTGCGGTCGAATGCAGGCAAATAATGCCTCTTCCGTGCGCCGCCAGCCTTGCCCCTATGCCGAACTCCGCCTGGCCGCCGGTTGAAGACCAATATAAGCTTCCGACCTTCTCTGAATTGCATTGTCCAAGAAAATCCACTTCTACAGTCGCATTAATCGTTACGAGTTTATCCAGCTTGGCTACATTGCAAATATGATTCGTTTCATTAACGGGCATCATAAAAATATCTTCATTTTCATGCATAAAATCATATAACCGCTTCGTTCCGTATGCAAAGGTTGCCGTCATTTTTCCTTTATATTCCGTACGGGACATATTCGTTACTGCACCGCTTTCATACAATTCTACAATTTTGTCTGGAATCATTTCTGTGAAAATACTTAAATCGCGATGGTTTTTCAAATATCCCATTACTACATTTGGAATTGCTCCAAATCCAATTTGCAGCGTATCGCCGCTATGAATTAGCTCTGCGATATACTTACCGATTTTCTCGTCTTTTTCCGTAACAATTGGTTCCTCAGCTTCCGGCAATGGTTGGTGATTTTCCGCAATTGCGGTGACTTCGCTAATATGAATTTGGTTTTTTCCGTATGTTCTTGGCATATGGTTATTCACTTCAAGCAATACCGCTTTCGCTGTTTTTATTAATACAGAAACATAATCACAATTCGTACCTAGCGAAAAATATCCCCTGTCATCCATCGGTGAAACAGTCGCCATGATTACACGGTTGTTTGTAAACTCCTGCAATAGCGCCGGCACATCAGAAAAATGATTAGGCAATAGGTCAATTTGTCCAGCTTGAAACGCTTTCCGCTCGCCGCTTCCCATAAACATCGAAATAATCTTCAAGCGCTCGGGTTTGACTTGAATAACTGGACGCGGCGTAAACATTTGAAACAAACGATTGCCGCTTAAGCCCTCATGAGAGGGAAGCGCCGCCATTAATCCAGGCGGTTCACCAAGCAAAATCGGCGTAATAATGTCATCTCCCGCCTCAATCAACGAAACGGCTTGTTCACATGTCATGAGCTTCTGATCGTACTGTCGTTGTAACGTCATATAATCCCCCTTAATTCGCATATAAGAATAATCTGCCTCCCCTTTTAATCCCATAAAAAAAGCATTCATGTCCATATAGGAGCCCGAATGCTTGGAACGATCAGGCTACAACGCCTGAAACAAGAAAAATCCCCTGCAAACCTCTCCCCTATATTCCCGTAGGGTCAATTGTGCATGTAAAACAGGCAGGTCTCCTGACTTATCCTCATCACTCCCTGCGCCTTCCCGCTTTCTTTCAAAACAGTGGCAATAATGCAGGTTGCTCCGAATTACAGTGGCGGGAACCGTGCCGGCTTTTCACCGAACTTCCCTTTTAAGCTATACGCTAGCAGCATACAACACCTGTTCTAACACCCATTATTTTTACATAATTCAGTATATTATTGTTGCTGCTGTTTGTCTATATTTGCTAGTCTGGCATAGAAAGCGCTTCTATGCGCATCCCCCTTCAAAAAAAGCATTTCATATCTTTGCCGCTCTATAAAATCTTCATCATACCCTTTTGAAAGTTATAATAGAATTTTGCTAAAAAGCATTATTTTTCCATTGACTGACGATGCTTCCTATTTAAAAATAAATCTTATGACACTTCAATATAGATAGAGAAAGAGACTAAAAGGCGGTAACCAAGTATGGGGAGAATAGAAAGAAGACAACAAAAGAAAGCTTCAAATAAACTATGGCAGTGGCTGTATACAAAAGGATGGATGAAAAAAATACTAGCGGCAGCTGTTGCGAGCGCTTTACTCGTTTTGCTCGTTTTAAATATCCTAATTTGGACGAGCGATGTCAGCAAGCTAGATACGCCTGCGCCGCAGCCGACGCTTATTTACGACCAAAATGGCAACGTCGCAAGCAAAATATCAGCTTCCAACATAGAGGGCGTTACAATTCAACAAATTCCAAAACATATGGTTCATGCCGTTATTGCAACAGAGGACCAGCGCTTTTATAAACATGGCGGCATTAACTATTTTGGCATTTTAAAAGCAATGATCCAAAATACATTAAGCGGGGAAATTGTGGCAGGCGGAAGCACAATTACCCAGCAGCTCGCCAAAAATGCTTTTCTTACGCAAGAGCGAACGTATACGCGAAAATTTAAGGAACTGATTTTAACAAAAAAAATCGAACGTACCTATTCAAAAGATGAAATTATGGAAAAGTATTTAAATCAAATCTATTTCGGAGAAGGAGCATGGGGCATCCAACGCGCCGCACAAACATACTTCGGCAAAGACGCCAGCGAGCTAACATTAAGCGAATCTGCGACGCTGGCCGGGCTAATTAAAGCGCCATCTATCCTATCGCCCTTTAAAAATTACGATAAAGCATTGGAACGGCGCAATCTTGTACTGTCGCTCATGAAAAATGAAGGATATATTCGCGCTGCAGATGCAGAAAAAGCAAAAGCGCAATCTATCGCACTTGCAGATAAGAAGTCCGATAAATATAAAGGAAAGCATCCTTATTATGTAGGGCATGTTATTGATGAAGCGATTAATCAATATAAACTAACGCAAAATGAAGTTCTTTCAGGCGGTCTTCATATTTATACGGAATTGAATGCAAATATGCAAGCGAATGTTGAAGCTGTATACAAAAATGACAGCCTGTTCCCAAAAAGCGCGCCGGATCAGCTTGTACAAAGCAGCGCTGTTTTTATCAATCCAGCTACCGGAGGAATTCAAGCCCTCATTGGCGGACGCGGCGAGTATGAAAATAATAGCTTCAACCGGGCCACCCAATTAAAAAGGCAGCCGGGCTCTGCCATGAAGCCTTTGGCGGTCTATACACCCGCTTTAGAACGGGGGTATGATGTTTTCAGCAATTTATCAGACAATCCGATTAATATTAATGGCTATCAGCCGCAAAATTATGATAAGCAATTTCGCGGCGAGGTTTCCATGTATGATGCGGTTATTCAGTCTTATAATGTGCCTGCTGTTTGGCTATTGCAAAAAATCGGATTGGAAAACGGGGCTGCCTCAGTAGAGCGCTTCGGTATCCCTCTTGCTGAAAAAGACCATATTCCCGGCTTGGCGCTTGGCGGCATGATTGAAGGAACGTCTCCGTTAAAGATGGCACAGGCGTTTTCCGCTTTTCCTAATAACGGGGTTATGCGGGAAGCACATGCTATCCGGCGGATTGAGGATGCAGACCGCAACATAATCGCCAAATGGAAGAAAAAAGAGACACTAGTGACAAAGCCGGCAGTTGCACAAAAAATTACCTTTATGTTAAAAGGGGGTGTCGAACAAGGAACCGGTCGCAACGCCCGAATTGGCGGCCGGGAGCTTGCCGGCAAAACGGGAACAACCCAGCATCCGCTTGCTTACATTAACGGTGCGAAGGATCATTGGTTCGTAGGATACACGCCGCAAATTGTCGGTGCAGTTTGGATTGGTTATGATAAAACAGATGAACAGCATTATCTATCATCATCGAGCGGAGAAACCACTTCCATCATCTTTAAGCAAATTATCTCACAATCGGCAAAAGAGCTTCCGGAAAAAGAGTTCGACCTGGCTCTGCTTGGAGATAAATACGAAAAGCAGCTAGAAAAACGGAAAAAAGAAGCTGAACTCAAGAAAAAGTTTGAAGAAATGAAAAAGAAGCTAGAAGAAAAATTAAGAAAAAAAGATGATGAGGAAGGAATAGAGGATCAGAAAGAAGAGCAAGAAAAGGGCAAAGATAAAAACAAAGACAAGGGTAAGAAAAACAAGGATGATGAGGACAATGATGATAAAGGTGATGATGATTAATTAGAGGTATAAATATTTTTAACAGCATCGCCCCTAAGAACAGGAGGCACTAAAAAAATCACGCCAGCATAGGCGTGATTTTTTTAGGCCCGAATTAACTTAAAAACAAGCGATTCATAAGACCGAAGCTTGATGGCGCTTATATCGTACGGAAGGTCAACAGCATAGTTGTTGATAAGAAGCTCTACAGCCTCATACTGTATGTCCTCTGGCAATGTAAACACTGCTCCCTTCTCATAAAAATTATTAATAACTAACAGCATTTCCTTGCCTAGCGTACGTGTATAGGCAAATATAGCCTCATCTTCTTCTAGGATAAGGTCATAAGAGCCATACACGATAATTTCATGCTGCTTCCGAAGCTCAATTAGTTTCTTGTAATGATAAAAAATAGAATTTTCATCTTCCAAAGCTTGCTTCACATTAATTTCAGTATAATTCGGATTTACGCTAAACCACGGTGTTCCGGATGTGAAACCAGAATGCTTCGTAGCATCCCACTGCATTGGCGTTCTCACATTATCCCTGCTCTTGGCATAAATCGAAGCCATTATCATCGTTAGGAGATTTATACACAGGGGATAACCATACTACATCCACCCCAAGTTCTTTTAAATAATCCAGCTTTGAAATAATTCCTTGAATATCCCCGATTCCGTCCCCGTTGCTGTCCATAAAGCTGCGCGGATAAATTTGGTATACTACACTTTCTTTCCACCATTGTTTTTCCATCAGTTTTCCCGCTCCTGTATCATGCGGCGGATTTCCGCTTTTGTCGGAATCGAAGAAATGGCTCCTTTTCCGGTTGTCGTGAGCGCACCGCTTGCATTGGCAAATGCCAGAACTTCTTGGCAATGCGTTTTTAGTACGTCTTCGAGGCTTTGCTGTGTTGCCCCTTTTTCAAGCAATTTGTATAAAAAGCCGCCAATAAAAGCATCGCCTGCGCCAGTTGTATCCTGCACTTCAACGCGGTAACCTGCCGATTCATACTTGCTGTTGTCCACGTATAAATCTGCCCCTTGCGAACCTTTTGTATAAATAACTGCCATTACATCTCCGACAAATAGAGAACGAATCGCTTCCTCTATTTCGGCAATGCCAGTAATAAACTCTAATTCTTCATCAGAAATTTTCACAATATGGGCCATTGGGATAAACTCTAAAATTGTATTTCGACAATCCTCTGGGCTCTTCCAAAGCGGAAGGCGCACGTTCGGGTCAAAACTAATAAGCGCTCCATTCTCTTTTGCCAAGCGAATTGCTTTTACATGCGCTTGCTTCATAGGGCTTTCCACCAAATCAACGGAACAAAAATGTAAAATGTCTCCTTCTTCGAACCAATCTTGTTCTATTTCATCCTCTGCAAGCAATAAATCAGCAGATGGATTTCGATAGAAAGAAAAATCACGTTCTCCATCCTCGCGCAAGGATACGAAAGCCAATCCAGTATTGGCCTCACCGGTTCTTGAAATTTTATCAGTCTTTACGCCCGCCCGTTCGAGCTGCTCAATAAGGAAATCGCCAAACGCATCCTGCCCGAGCTTTGTAATCATCGAAGCATTGCCGCCGTATTTTGCGACTGCTGCTGCCACGTTTGCCGGGGCGCCTCCAGGAGCTCGTTCAAATGATAGAACATCCTTAAGTGCCTTCCCTTTTTGAAGAGGGATAAAATCGATTAACACTTCGCCGATTGAATATAACTTCTTCATATTCTTCACCTCATGCTTCTGTCTCATTTAGTTTAGTGCCATTTTAATAGAAGTATCTCCCCGCCGATAAAGCAATCGCCCATCGGCGGGAAGTTTGTCTTATATATCCCACTTCACTGCGTTTACAGTTGTGCTGCCGCCCTTTGCAAAAAAGCGGATTTCCTTGCTATCTTCTCTAGGGAAGATACGGCTTGTAAATACTTCCTCCCCATCGTTCACAAAGATTTCTACAGAAGAAACATCAACAAACATATGGAATGTAATATCTTTACTATTCATATTGCATTTTCTTGTTGTTCCGTATGCACTTCCCGTTTCTTCTCCTGAATAAGTCCGGTCCAAAATGACCTTTTTATTTTCAACATCGTATTGAATTACTGTTTTTTCATTTTCTCCTGCCCGAAACTCAATGCCGAACTCCTTCGCATCTTGATTATGGAACTGGCAAATTAATTCGTACGTAGTACCAGACAGCCCTTTGTACATTTTTTTCTCGTTATTAAGTACATCTTCCGCTTTATATTGCTGCTTGCGCATCAATTCAAGCTCTTTAACAGGTTTTTGAATCAATTTGCCGTCCCTTACGGAAAGCTCCCTTGGCAATGTTAAGCAGTGCGCCCATCCTCTCTTGTCGGTCGGATATTCAATTTCCGGCACTCCCATCCAACCCACTAAAATGCGGCGGCCATTTTGATCTTCCATCGTTTGCGGCGCATAAAAGTCAAATCCTCTATCCAATTCGATAAAATCGCCATGCTCCATTGAGCGATTTTGTAAATCAAGCCTGCTTCCTATAATATAACCAGACTGGTAAATGTTTTGGTACTTATCTCCCTCCGGCGCCAAGCCTTGCGGAGAAAAAACGAGAACCCCGTTTTCCCCTAACTCAAAGTAGTCAGGGCATTCCCACATGTAACCGAAACGCTGCAATTCTGTCTGTATTTCTCCTTCAAATGTCCAATGTATTAAGTCTGGGGAGCTATATAGAACTACACAGCCTGTTTCATTTTCACGCTGTGCCCCAATAACGGCATAAAAAGTTTCCCCGTTTTTCCAAACCTTAGGATCGCGAAAATGGTCTGTATATCCTTTTGGAACTTCAGCGATAACCGGCTTATCCACTTTCTCAATGTTTCCGTCTTTATCCATAATAGCGATGCATTGATACGGATGCCTTACCCAACTTTCATCACGCGTATTGCCTGTATAGAATAAATATAATTTGCCTTCATGTTCAATCGCACTGCCGGAGTAAGCGCCGTGGCTGTCAAAATACCGGTCTGGACGAATGCCGACTCCGGCATCCTCCCAATGAACCAAATCCTTCGATTTCATATGATACCAGTATTTTAAGCCGTGCACCGGCCCGAGCGGAAACCATTGATAAAATAAATGATACTCGCCATTGTAGTAAGAAAATCCATTCGGGTCATTGAGTAGCCCTGTGTGCGGTTGAATATGAAAGGCTTGCCGCCAAGAACAGCCGTCCACCTTTGCTGTTAGTTCCCCCAGTTCTTCTTTGCCCGCATCCTCAATTCGGCGATATCGTTGTTCTCTAGTCCATTCCATTTCTATCAAACTCCCTTAAACAAATAGAGGAGAATCAAGCGATTCCCCTTTTTTCATAGTTATGATTTAAGGCGCTTTTTCCTCAGCTGTAGCTGTTGCTTTTTTAGCGTCTCTTTTTGCCAGTACAATCGTTGCCGCAAATGCCGCTGCAAATGTAATGGCCATGCCGATTACATAAAATAGCATTGAGCTTGGTTTAACAGAGATAATGCCAGGCAATCCTGCCGCGCCTAACGCGATTGCTTTTACTTTATATAATGTCACAAATGCCGAACCTACAGCCGCGCCTGTAATCGCGCCGATAAACGGATATCTTAATTTCAAGTTAATCCCAAATAACGCCGGTTCTGTAATTCCTAAAAGCGCTGATATACCGGCAGCAGATGCAATGCCCTTCACTTTCGCGTCGCGTGTAATCATAAGAACAGCAAGTGTTGCCGCGCCTTGCGCTACGTTGGACATTGCTGCGATTGGGAAAATAAAGGAGCCGCCTGTTTTCGCAATATCCGCCAATAACTGCGTCTCTACCGCGATAAAGCTATGATGCATACCTGTAATAACGATTGGAGCGTATGCAAGGCCAAATAATGCGCCGCCGATAAAACCAGTTGTATCATATAACCAAACAAGCCCATCTGTTAATAAGTTACCCGCAGAACGCGTAATCGGCCCTACTGCAGTAAATGTCAGCAATCCTGTAATAAAGATTGTTAATAATGGCGTAAGAAGATTATCTAAAGCAGAAGGGATTACTCTACGTAAGTATGTCTCCGTTTTTGCCAAAATATAAGATGCAACTAATACCGGAAGCACCGTTCCTTGGTAGCCTACTTTTTCAATCTCAAAGCCCATAATGTTCCATACAGGGATTTTGCCTTCTGCCAAAGCGCCGCCGTATCCCCAGCCATTTAGCAAGTCAGGGTGAACCATTAACATGCCGAGCGCTGCCCCAAGATATGCATTGCCGCCAAAGCGCTGTGTCGCGGAGAAGCCGATTAAAATCGGCAAGAATACGAACGCCGCATTAGCGAATGTATTAATAAGCGCCGCTAAATCTGCTATCTCCGGATTTGCTTCTACCAATGATTTTCCAGCAACAAATAAGTCCTTTGCAGTTAGCAAATTATTAATACCCATCAATAAACCGCCGGCAACGATAGCAGGAATAATCGGAACGAAAATATCAGAAAGCATTTTTACAAAGCGCTGAAGCAAATTCAGCTTTTTAGCCCCTGCATCCTTTACATCCTTTGTGGACATTTCCCCAAGCCCGGTTAATTTTGCAAGCTCTTTATATACTTCATTTACAGTTCCAGATCCTAAAATAATCTGATACTGTCCTCCAGTCGAAAATGTACCTTTTACAACGTCCATGCTGTCAAGCTTTGCTTGATCAACTTTCCCTTCATCATGTAAAACTAAACGCAAACGTGTTGCACAATGAGCTGCGGCTGCAACATTTTCTTTGCCGCCAATTGCCGCCAAAATTTCTTGTGCGATGTTCTTATAGTTCATGGTAATCCTCCTTTACCAAATTGACTTTATCAGAACTGTTCCAAATTAATATAACCAAGCCATTCTCCCACAAAACAGGAACCGGTTCCAAAAAATAACGAAAAAATAAAATGGATTGCCTTAAAATTAGGCTCTGTTAAAGACCAATGTTGATTTTGATATTACGTACGTCTGTACATAACGGCTATGCAGGATAAATCGCACCCTGCACTCACTTTCTCCCTCTGGTTTTCCTTTGGACGAGGCAAAGTTAAGCCCTGACTGTTACTACACATGGCTGGGAGCACTCTTCCCCTTTAAAAGGAAAGGTTTATCATATCAACATTAACGTTTAACACAGCTTAAAATTAAAAACCGGTTCCATTTAGAGCAACAATATATAACTACCATTTGGAACCGGTTTCGTTTAGATTATAATTTATATATATCCCTCTTGTCAACGCTTTCCCGTTCAATAATTTCATATTTTGATATAGTTAATTCTTCCACGTGTTCTTCATTTACGAGCTTTACAATACTCTGTGCTGCAGTTTGTCCAGCCTCTTTATAGTAAAATTTAGCAGTTGTCAAACCTGGATGGATTACTTCTGTAACTTCATATCCCCCAAACCCGGTGATTGATACATCATTTGGAACCCTCAATCCTTTAGAGTAGGCAGCCTTTAATACCCCAAGGGCAATATTATCCGTTGCGCACACAATTACAGAAGGCTGAAATTCATCTAAAATTTCGGAAGCATTTATAATAGCCTCATTCATACTGAAGCTTGTCTTATAGTAGTTCACTTCACATCCTAAAGCTCCTTCTACTGCTCTTTTGAAGCCTTCTTTCCGCTTTATCCCTACCGCAATATCCTTTTCCGTTACACCGAGAAAGGCAATTTTTTTATGTCCTCTTGCAAGAATATATTTGCCGAGGCTATAAGCAGCCCCTTCATCGTCATGAATTACGCTATATACATCTTTGTGTTGCTGGCCGACGAGAAGCACGGGGATTTCAATACTGTGAAATGCTTCTAAGTGCGCCTCTGTAATCTCTGTCGCCAGCAAAATAAGGCCGGCAACCTTCTGGCGCGCCAATGTGTAAATGCTTTCTATTTCCCTGTCCAAGTTTTGGCTTGTATTGGAAATTAACATTTGGTAATTGAGTTCTCTTAGCTGTTCATCAATTCCAATTAAAGTTCGCGATGCGGCATAAGAGTCGAGGCGAGGGACAATCGTGCCGATAATATTTGTTTTCTTTGCTTTCAAGCTTTGGGCAAATGCATTAGGGACATACCCGGTTTCACTAATAGCACGCTCAATTTTCTTTTTTGTTTTCTCGCTTACAGAACCGCCGTTTAAATAACGCGAAACGGTGCTCTTTGCGACCCCTGCGATATGTGCGATATCAGAAATCGTTTTAACCATTGTTTCAACTCCGTGTTTGTTTATATGTAATTAGTATACACAAATATAAGTATGGAATTAAGGAAAAATTGGATTGCAAATGGCTGAAACCTCATTTCCTCTCTCTGTTTTTTCTTTGGACGAGGCTCCGTTAAAACGCAATGCTAATTTTCATGCCAAAACTAGATGGTTTATAACTTAGTCCTGCACATCATGGCTATGTAGAACCTAACGGCAGCCCACACTCACCTTCTCTCTCCGGTTTTCCATCGCATGGGGCAGAAATAGGATTTGACCGCTTCTACGCACGGCTAGATGCTCTCTCCTCCTATAAAAAATAGGTTTTTTAAGCAATAAAAAAGACCAGCCCACTCGAGCTGATCTTTGCGTTTGCCTAGCAACGTCCTACTCTCGCAGGGGCAAGGCCCCAACTACCATCGGCGCAAAGGAGCTTAACTTCCGTGTTCGGTATGGGAACGGGTGTGGCCTCCTTGCCATCATCACTAGACATATGAAGAATATTCTTTCAAAACTAGATAACATCTAAAGTGTGGATAATTCAGCTCCAACGGCTAGAACCTCGGGTCATTTCCCTCGGTCGAAGGCTCTAATGCCCTGCGATTGTTGGTTGAGCTGCCTCCGCTTTTTGTTTGGTTAAGCCCTCGATCGATTAGTATCCGTCAGCTCCACGCGTCGCCGCGCTTCCACCCCGGACCTATCAACCTGATCATCTTTCAGGGATCTTACTAGCTTGACGCTATGGGAAATCTCATCTTGAGGGGGGCTTCATGCTTAGATGCTTTCAGCACT
>JBHGUR010000089.1:0-10021 GCA_048976805.1 Ectobacillus sp.
ATTTGGACATATACATCGCGGCTAAGTAGAACAAATAGCACCTTGTACTTGCTTCCTCTCTCTGGTTTTCCATCGCATGGGGCAGGAATAGGTTTTGACCGCTTCTATGCATAGCCGGATGCTCTCTCCCCTTTCAAAAAAGGCTTCATGTTCTTTTTTTAACTTGTATTTATATAAATTCCTTTCCCTTCAGCTGGGATACATGTTCAGACACCTTCCTAACCCCAAAGCATTTAGGAAATCATTTAACCATGAGATGAATCAGCTTCGGATACGGCCTACAGCCACTCGAGGCTTATCGCATCATCGCGGCGGCCATGCCGTGCTTGAGTTCCCAAAGCGGCTCAATTTGGCGCGCGATTCGCACCGCTATATTCAGCTCGCGCGCAATTGGCATGATGAGGCGCTTCACGCGTTCCTGTTCAACGTATATTTCCTTTGGAATCCAGCCTAAATGCTCAATAAAAGCGATAAAGGACTGCTGCAGCTGCTCCTCAAAATATAGCGGCGGCAGCACCTCGCTATGAACGGCAAGCCCCGTTTCCCCGTCCAGACAGCATAGTGCGCTTGGATAATACGGGCGCTCAAGCGGATGATCCTGCACCGGATGCGGCAAATAAAACACGTCAAAAATAATCATTCTTGCTTTATGCCGATGCGTCTTTTTCATCTGTTCCAGCACAAACTTCGGCACAAACAATGGAATCTCCGGCAGCTGCACTTTTTCCGGCTGCACCGTCCCGAAAGAGCCGTCCTGCCTAATAAGCGGCCAGCCTTTTTGCGGATGCAAGATAGCCGGGTCCTGCAGCGCCTTCTCCGCTATATAAAGCGTCATTTCCAATGCCCGCAATAACTGATATGCCTCCTTTACTGACAGCGTCGCAGGAAAATAGCCGGGGTCATATTTTTGCATTTGCGGCCATTGCTTTTTGCCGCGGAAGGAAAAACCATGCCGCTTAATAAGCTCATAATCTTCCTTTTCCAAGTCTTTGCGGTCTTCAAACGACAGCAACATCGCATGTTGGCTAAGCGCGATTTGCCCGAACTCATCCACTTCGCCAGAATGAATCCGAAGCAGCGTATCGAGCCCTTGCGCACCTTCATACACCGCAAGGCCGTATACCTCGCCGATGCCCCCAAGCACCGAACAATATAGCGTTTCGCCAAACATTGGCTCCTCGATTGCAAAGCAATCGCCGCTATCTATCCATTCCCAGCATTTCATTTTATGAAATGCCGCAGCCGCGCGCAGCAGCTTCGACCAAATGTTATCCTCTATATATGACTGGGGCGGCTGCGCTTTCGGGCTCGTCAAGTCCATCCAATGGTCTTTTAAGGACGCGTTAATCATATACGCCAACTCTTCATTGCTGAACTTTTCCTCAATTTCGCCGGCTTCCCACATCCAGCGGCTATCCTCAGGCGGCGCTTCATTCATAGCCGCGGCGCAATACGGAAACGGCGTCTCCTCTACTACCCGTTCAAGCGTAATCTTCAACTGCCAATCTTCCCCAAAATCGTAATAGTACATAAGCGACGGAGCTTCCGCCGTCAGCCAATCGCTAACTTTTTCTGCTTCTTCATCATAATAATGATCCTGTTCTTCTCCGCCTTCATATGGATTGCCGATTTCATAAAATACTTCCCCACGTATATGCGGCGGCAATTTGCTTGGATGTTCCTTTCTTCCTTTTGGCAGGCTATATGCCCTAAAAACATGGAGATGATAATCGTTCCAATGCATAATCATTTGCAGCAGGTGGTGCAGCTGCGCGAACGTCATGCCAGGATCAATCATTACCTCGCGCCATACTGGCTTGCGTTCAGTATTCAATGTCGCTTTGATTTGATATAACATCCTGTTTCTCCTCTCTATCATTTAATCTAATTCTAGCATAACCTAATTTTTGTGATGATAGACAAAGAGAGAGCAAAAATAGAGACCTTTTTATGCAAATACAAAAAGCAAGAGAAACCTTTCTTTATAAAATGAGGAGCATCCTGCTATGCATGGAAACAACTAAGTTTGTTTTTGTACTGCAGTAATCCCCATGCTGAAATAACAAATAATTAGACAAAAAAAACAGATTCGGCATATAAGCCAAACCTGCTTGTTAACTTAGGCTATATTATCATCTCGTCTCATTTTAACCCTATCTTAAAAAGAGCCCTTTAACACCGAACTTATCTTACATCCAAATAGCTTGGCCAAGCACACTTCTAAATCTCTCTACTGTCTTTTCGCCTATGCCTTCTAACTTTAATAGTTCTTCATCAGTAGCTTCAGCTAATTTTCCCACCGTATCATATCCATGTTGCTGCAATATTTCTAACTTGTTGTCCGTTACTCCGTAAGGAAACATATTTGATTTCTTTAATTTCTCTATAGGGAGTTCTAATATACCCAAATTCTTATCCTTAGGCATCTCAGGCCAGACGATAGATGAAAGGCTGCTTGTCTGTGAAAACTGTAAATCTTCTCCTGCCCGCTTCTTCCAAGAATCAAACAACTCTTTAGTCAATCTGCTGCCAGGCATTTCTTCTAAAAGATTACATAAATTCAATGCAAATCTTGTTCCTCTTCCCCCGGATTTCATACCTCTAGATACTTCTCTTCTAGCAAGAAATCCACTATACTCCAGAATCTCAAGAGCTTTATCTAACTTGCTGACCAAACTGCGATGGATAATACAAGTTGTAACACCTTTTTCACCGCAGCTTTTATAAATAATTTCAGCAAGTTTTTCAGCTGGCTCAATTAACGCTTCATAAACCCCAATCTTTAACCGTACCTCTTCAATCATAGGCCAGTAATAATCACGGCTAAGTTCAAGCATAGCTTCTGACAAAGCTTGTAGGCCTATTGTTTTTCCATTATTAAAAAGTATAGAGCATGCTTTAACAAAAGATCTAACATTTCCAACCACAGACTGCCCAAGAAAAGAAGCAATTTCCTTGACAGTCAAATCCTTCGAGAGTGAAATGTTTTCCGTCTGGTCTAGAAATCTTGATCGCAACACAGCATAGAAAAACTCATTAAAATCCGCTTGATCTTCCCTTCGAGAAATTTCAATAATAGTAGCATCATTATAAATATCAAAACGATTCCCAAATTTTGTAACACCCGGGTAAATAGCAGCTTTGCAGGATACGTTGCTACTGGATAAAGTTCGGAACACATCGAAAAATTCTTCAAGAGCAGCCTCTCGGCCAATATGTGCAGCATCATCAAAGAAAAGCACAATTCTCTTTCCGATGCTTTCAGATAACCTAACTAGTTCTTTATGAACTTCATAAACCTCTGGCTCAGAAGAAAAGTCAAAATCATACTTTTCTCGAGCAATCTTCTTCATAGTATCGATTAATATTCTTAATAGTTCATATTCGTATTGCTTTCCTTGTGATCTAAGAAGCGGCAAATGCCTTAAGCTTAAATACACACCAAGCGCATGAGAGTAGCCATTTTGTTCATTCAGTCTCCTATCCGCTTCACGCAAAAGAGCACTCTTCCCCGTTCCGCGCCCTCCCTTTAATAATACGGGACCATGCGCCATTAACTGCCTAATGATATTCTCTTCGTAACTCATAAAATGATGATATTTAATAAAATCATCTGATGAAAAATCTTCAGATGCCAAGATTAAATTTACGAGACCATTGTCTGGCGCCATTCTTTAACCAACTCCTCTATCTGTATGAATTGCTCAAGACAGCTAGCATTATCTAATTTTGAAGATGTAATGCCTATAAAATGACTCACCAATCCCAAATTACTGAACAATTGGAACATCCTTATTATATAACTTTGTACTGTAGTAGCATCATATACACTTTCAGCATTTACTAAAAACTCATAATGTATCCCCTTTGAGAAGGCCGAATATAGCTTGCCAGCTTCTGTCTTTGAGCGCTCGAAATATTGCTCTTCATCTTGGGACAGCAGTTGATTAATCCACTCACCTCTTAGCGTTGCTTCTTCTCCAGGGCTCATATAATCTAGGACACGCAAAAATCCTGGCTTCCAGAAAAGCTCTGCGTTATGATTACTTAAAAGTGCTCGATCATATTCTATAAATTTAATATCCGGGTGCCAAATATTCTTTTTTGGAGTATTGGCAGCTAAAATATCCCCTGTCCATTGTAATGCAACATTCGATTTTTTAGTAACATCATAGCTAGAAGCTGATTGAACCTTATAAATAGATAAAATTCGAAACGGATCCATTCTGGCTACTAAAGCAGTACCCGCCGCTTCCATAATGCTTCGGGCATAAAATGGAGCCAGCTCTCTCTGGTCTTCCTCCAACAAATTCAAACTTAACAAACGATTCGTAAACCTATTGATGGTATTTCCGAGATGCTTTAAAATATGCTGTGTTTCCAAAACATCGTCATCTGGAGAACCACATACCATATTACTAAACGGATGCCAATCTGCACTCAATGTAAGCTACACCCTCTCAATTCAATATAGCATTCTATTAGTTTAAATATAATTACAGTAGCAAAAAATAACAATATATTACACTCTCTTTTATCCTATGGCTCTGTTAAACTTGATTGTTGATTTTCCACTACAGGCGGACGCTTTCCGCGGGCGGGGCCGAGCCGCTTTTGCTCGTCATAGGCAACCGCTGTATTCCATCATTTTCTGAAACAGCACGGAAATATGATTCACATTTTGGGGTTCCGCTGTTTCATCGCACGCGACATGGATAACCTCATCAATGCTGTAGCGCGAGAAAACGCGATCCAAATCTTCCGGGCTTGTGCAATCCCCTCTTTCAAATACAGCTTTTCTATCAATATTTTCCCGCTGTCCTGTAGACAAGTTATCCAACACTATTACACGATGGTTTTGACAAATTAATTCTTTCACAATTTTACTTCCAATCTTCCCCGCACCGCCAATAACTAGAATTATATTCAATCACCTGTATGTAAAAATATTAACATCACCAAAATAAAACAACAATTCCTTGTAATACCGCACATTTTTTACAGGATATGTAAATACTCCTGTGGAAAATACACAGTATTTTCTCAAAATTGGTAAATCAAAAAGGAAGAGAATAACCTCTCTTCTTATATATAAATCTCACATTTCGCACCCCCCTTGACAAATTTAAATTGAATTTAATCCCTTGGTACATCTAGCTTCGCCCTCAATTGGATATATTAACCAGATAGTGGAATTCAAAGAAAAAGGGGCTTTTTCGATGAAAAACAACTGTTTCACGGTCAATTTTTCACATTTTTTGCAATTGTATTTTTAAGGAAAATCGGGAGAAACCCAGCCATATCAAGGCTTAAAAATACCTCAAAAATTTTTCTTCAGGGTGCGAAATGTGAGATAAATGACTTATTATTTCAACATTTCCATAGACTATGTCGAACAAAACGGCAACGGCACTCATGTCCTCTCTTTGTTTTTCCATCGCATGTGGCAGGAATAGGGTTTAACCGTCGACACTGCCAAATGCTCTGTCCCCTATAAAAACGGTGATGATTAGCTATCGTATCCTCTGCATGAAAAGAGGGTTATCCCATCCGAGTTCTTTTCACAGAAAATTCGATTTTTTAATTCACTCATATATAGGCATACAAATAAGATATGACTTATTCTCATATCTTATTTTTATTTATTCTTTTAACAAGTTGGCAATATATTCACTCTGGGCAATTGCCTTTAAAACTTCCTTGTCTAAATTTCTGACAGGCTCGCTTTTATAATCTACGTGATTTCTTAACCTTCTTAGACTAGGCCCAAAAGCAGACAACGCATCACTGTCCCGCTAGTTAATCTTCCCGATAGCAGATCACACATAAAAAGGCAGGCCTCCAAACGGATACCTGCCTTCCCCATTATTGCGCCGGAAGCTCTAAATGCTCGCGCAATTGATTCGAAAGATTTTTGCGTGTCTCTTCCGATACAATATAATACCAAATATTATCCATCATCTTTCCTTGCCCTTGTATCTCCACTTCCTCGATTGTATTGCGGGCTGCGGCGTAGCCTTTTGGAATGCTAAGCATTTCTTCCTGTGTCAAATTCGTCTTCACGTTCTTTTGCACCGCATTTAGCAAATCGCCGTAATTTGCAAGCGTCGAAGCCTTCGCGCCCTTGCTGATGACCGCCTGGATTACCTGGCGCTGCCTCATCTGCCGGCCGAAATCGCCGCGCGGATCTTCCTTCCTCATACGGGAATACGCAAGAGCTTCCTTGCCGCTTAAATGGATTGGCCCCTTAGCAAAATGGAAACCTCCATAAGAAAAATCTAAATCATTATTCACATCAACGCCGCCAACAGCATCCACAACATCTTTAAAGCCTTCCATATTTACTTCTACATAATAATCAACCGGCACATCCAAGAAATGCTCAACAGTCGCGACAGACATATCCACGCCGCCGAACGCGTACGCGTGGTTAATTTTGTCCGTTGTGCCGCGCCCGACAATTTCTGTATACGTATCGCGCGGAATGCTTACAATTTTTGTAGATTGCTTGTTTGGATTTAACGTAATCAGCATTAACGAATCAGAACGCCCTCTTTCATCGCCGCGCGGGTCGGAGCCCAACACTAAAATCGAAATAGGAGCCTTCTTATCTACATCAACTTCCTCTGGCCTTTTCGGAGAAGCATTGCGCTTTAATGGCTGATGAACTTCATCTAATGTATTGGAAACGTTAGAATATACATTATACGCATACACCCCAATGCCGATAACCAATGCGCCGACAATTCCCAATATCCAAAATAATATTTTCTTCTTCATCTCATTTCCCTTCCTTACCAGCTCAAGCTTTGCTTATCTAAACATATATCCGTAAAATAGAACACACTATATCATGTTATAACAATTTCAAAGAAAAGGAAATATACTATCAACAGCAAATTTAACCAAGCTATGTTTTGTAAGATATATAAGTGCAAATTAAAAAAACAACTTAACATCCTTTTACACAAGGCTGTGTTAAACGGGAGTGTTGATATATAACTCTTTTTTTAAAGGGGGAAAGTGCTCCCAGCCGTATGCAGTAACGGCCAGGGCCCAGTTTGGCCCCGTCCAAAGGAAAACCAGAGGAAAAACATGAGTGCAGGCTGCGATTGGTTCTGCATAGCCGTAATGCACAGACGTACATTATATAAAAATCAACATTGCTCTTTAACAAAGCCATGCAAAAGAAGGAGCAAGCTGTTATAGCTTATTGCCCCCTCAAAAAAACGCCGTATACAGCCCATATACAAGTTTTAATCGGCTTTATTAAAATACTTTAAAATGCTATTTACAATTCGCTCCGAAGCATGTCCGTCCCCGTACGGATTGGACGCTCTTGACATTCTTTCATATTCTTCCTTGCTTGTCAGAAGCTCATTCGCCAAGGAGAAAATAGATTCCTCCTCTGTTCCGGCAAGCTTTAACGTTCCCGCTTCAATCCCTTCTGGCCGCTCCGTTGTATCGCGCAGCACCAATACAGGCACGCCCAATGAAGGAGCTTCCTCCTGAACTCCGCCAGAATCGGTAAGAATCAGGTAAGCTCTTGCCGCAAAGTTATGGAAGTCAATTACATCGAGAGGCTCAATCAGATGAATTCTTTCATGCTCCCCTAAAATGTCTCCGGCAATTTCGCGGACAACAGGATTCATATGGACAGGATACACAACCTCCACATCGTCATACATCTCAACAAGGCGCCTAATAGCGCGGAACATGTTGCGCATCGGCTCCCCTAAATTTTCGCGGCGATGGGCTGTCAATAAAATTAAGCGCCTATTTCCTATTTGATCTAAAATAGGGTGGGAATAAGACTCTTTTACTGTCGTCTTAAGCGCATCGATTGCCGTATTCCCTGTTATGTATATAGCATCTTCCCGTTTATTTTCGTTGCGTAAATTATCTGCGGACTTTGGCGTAGGAGCAAAATGCAAATCCGCAAGCACGCCCGTTAATTGCCGATTCATCTCTTCCGGATAAGGAGAATACTTATCCCACGTACGCAAGCCGGCTTCCACATGGCCAATCGGAATTTGGTTATAAAAGGCTGCAAGCCCCGCAATAAATGTTGTCGTTGTATCGCCGTGAACAAGAACGATATCCGGCTTTGCTTCTTTCATGACTTCGTCTAAGCCTTGCAGCCCGCGCGTTGTCACATCAAGCAACGTTTGGCGGTCCTTCATAATATTTAAATCATAATCAGGCTGAATCCCAAAGATATCAAGAACTTGATCCAACATTTGCCGATGTTGGGCCGTTACAGTTACAATCGATTCAATTTTTCCGGGATGCTTTTGCAATTCCAGCACAAGCGGAGCCATCTTAATCGCTTCCGGCCTCGTACCGAAAATCGTCATTACTTTCACAGGAGTATCCAATTTGCTTTACACCTCTTTAAATAAAAAATAATTATAAAAACCATTATACATGTATTATTTGGGAATTCCTAATCTTGCCTTCCAAATTTATTATGTTTATTTCGGCAGTGCAAATTCCTGCAGCCCTGCACAAACTATTCGCAGCTTAAGCTGCGTCGTCCTGCCAACCAAAAAGGGCGGATATCTCCCATAAAAGAGAGATCCGCTTTTTATAACGCCGAACATATATTTATACATCAAGTTTATAGAATTTAAACGATACACCTGTTTTCGAAACAATACATATCTCCATAACCGCTTTAGATTGCGCGGCAATCGATTATCTCCCTTTATGGACCTGCTTGAGCAAATCAAGTGTGCCTTCTGCCCCACTTGCCCTGTGCAAGCCTGCCTTTGTATAAAAAATGAGATTATCAACGCTGTATTCCATCATCTTCTGAAGCAATACAGGTATATAGCCTGCCTCACCCTTATAGGAGCGCCCCTCCACGTTGCCGCTTCCTGCATGAATAACCATATCAATACTATAGCGAGAGAAGACCCAGTCCAAATCTTGCGGGTTCTCGCAATTCCCTTTTTCAAACACAACCTTCCAGTTCACATTTTCCCGCTGCCCATCCAATACCACAACGCGCTGATTCTGTTGAATCAATTCTTTCACAATACGGCTTCCGATATATCCTGCACCGCCAATTACTAGAATCATTTTTCCCTCCTATATATAAAATGTTAATAGAATAATAGAGAAACTTCTTGTCATATGGCACTGCTTTTTTACAGTTTATGTAAATGGTTAAATTTTCCCTGTAATGTTGCAGGGGCAGGAAGTGCGGAACTAAACAAACGTTTGATTAAACTGTGTTATACACCATAGCGCTTGCCGCAGGGCCCGCAGCTTCAGCGAAAAATATGATACACATTCCTTCTAAACGGCATTTTATGGCCTTTCGTCATATGAAGAAAAAACCCATTCGCCAGCGCCTTAAAGTCCATAACCAACACCTTCCGTAAATATCTAGCACTATTAAGTAACTTCTAAAGCGCTTTGTCAAACAGCATAAATCGCAATGCTCTTTGGGCACGAAAATCAATATCAATCTTTCCTATAGCCAAAAGATAAAAAATAAACTGACAAAAACAAAAAAATATCAATAACTAGCGAAACTCTAAAATCACTAGGAGAAAGTGGCATTTTCGCTAGGAAGACCCGGCGCGAAATACCCTCTATTTTTTTTTTTTGAATTTTCTTCCATTTTTGTTTAATGCTACTATAAAGCTACATTCTATAAATGAGGTGAGGAAAATGGAACAAACCACAAACGTCTATGTTGCATACACCGAAAAATTCAGATGGATGTACCAGCACACAGAAGGCGTAATCATCCCAAAAGCAGACAAATCAAAAGGCATCATCGTATTCTCCTACATCAACAAAGAAGGAAAGTGGATTGCCGTTTTATACGCACTAGAGCTAAACCCAACGCGGAATGTGTATCATATATTAGGGGAAATCGACGCGTTTCAATTTGAGAGCCGGGAGCAGCTGCAGCAATTTGTAGATGGGCCAAAGGATCAGGCAAGGATTGAGTGGCTGTGGAAACGGGGGAAGCTGGCGAAGCATTAATCAAACGTTTGATTAACAG
>JBHGUR010000090.1:0-22119 GCA_048976805.1 Ectobacillus sp.
AAAAAAACCAAACAAATATGCAAAACCGCATCACAACGGTTGGAAGACAGAGTAAGAAGTTTTACCGCAACCATGACTTGGCATAATCGCCAAGCCGTGGTGATTTGTTCAAATTACAAACTGAACTTCAACGCTGTTCCGTCCATTTCACGCTCATTTATGCCAATCTATCGAATCGCGGACTATTGGTTTAAAAAATTATGTATCCTAGCCCCCAAAGGTATATGATAAGACTCTGAAAAATAGTAAAATACGAATATACAATTCATCCGAAACGTTTCGGATAGGAGGGATTTTAATGCACAAGTCAGCCCGGCTATATTTAGTAATGATGACGCTTTTTAACTTTGCCTTTGCGCTTTCAGGCATATTTGTAAACATCTTTATTTGGAACATTGAGAAATCGTTTTCACTATTAGCGATTAACAGCTTAACATGGTCGCTGGCAATTTTGCTTGGATTGCCGATTAGCTCGTGGTACGGACGGAAATACTCTCCTTTAGCCAGTTCGCGGGTAGGGATACTCTTTTTCATATTGGCCTACGGCGTACTGCTTTATTTTAGGGAAGATACGGTAAACCATATAATTGAGTACGGTATATTGATGGGGCTTGGCTCCAGCTTTTTTCTTGTAGGACAGCATATGCAGGCAATGGACAGCGCTGAAGATGAGAAAAGGGACCGATTCTTGTATACACTAAACTTTCTTACTAGCTGTACTGGGCTAATTGGGCCCGTACTTTCAGGATTTATTATTGAGAAGTATTCAGGGATGTCAGGATATTATGTCGTGTTTGGCATGGCGTTTATTGCTTTTCTCCTAACGATTCTTACCTCTTTAAAGATAAAAGGAAGCAAAATACCGAAACGCTCCTATTTCAAAGAGGTGTGGAGAAATCCGAGCCGGGAATGGAGATGGATGTATTGGATTAGCATAGGAACTTCCATTGTTGAAGGAACCTATATGTCATTTCTAGTATCGGTTATGACATTTTCCATCTTGCAAAATGAATTGTCCCTTGGCGGCTATAATATGTTTGCCGCGCTCATGGCCATCTTATCCTCACTTGTTTTGGCGAGAATTTCCCGTTCGGAGTGGCGACTAAAAATCTATACATGGGGAGCAGCCCTATTGTCTATTTCATCTATATTGTTAAGTTTATACCCGAGTTTTTGGATGTTGGCCGGCTACGCGGTGCTATCTGCGGTTAGCTTGAATTTAATTAATACAACACTTCACGTTTGGATGTACGCATCAATAGAAGCGGATCCGCATTACCGCGAGCGCCGCTTGGATTATGTCATTATAAGGGAGATTCCTTTAGGGATCGGCCGCAGCATCGGTGTCGCCCTATTCTTTTTGCTGCAGGCTTATTTTACAGCCGAAAAGATTTTGCCTATTAGCTTCGCGCTATTTGGTTCAGTCTTTCTGTTACTGGTGCCGTCATTAAATAAGATATGGGGAGTTAAGGGGAAGATGCAACAGAAAAGCACGGCTTGATTTGAATCTACTTCTTGATTATTCCTTCCATCAAAACAGATGGTTGTATATGGCTGCTACTCGTGCAGCTGTGAATTTCATTATCTTTAAATAATCATGGAGTCGGGTTCATTCCCGGCTCTTTTTTGATAAAATAGAATTAGAATGGCGAGGAAGAAGGGATTGTGTTGAGTATTCAAAGAGATGAAAACAGTCGCTATACTTTTCAAGACTATATAAAGTGGGATGAAGGAGAGCGCTATGAGATTATGGATGGCGAGCTAGTCATGCTTGCTACACCAACTAGAAAGCACCAAGGAATCGTCTCATTCTTAACTACAAGTTTTAACATGCATTTTCATGGCAATAAGTGCAAGGTTTACCCTGCGCCGTTTTCTGTTCGTTTTTCTGAAGCAGATGATTATGACCATGCGGATAATGTCTTTGAACCCGATATTTCAATTGTTTGCAACAAAGACCAGCTTGATGAATATGGCTGCAAAGGGGCTCCATCTCTAATAGTGGAGGTTCTCTCCCCTTCTACCGCAAAAAATGACCGAGTGAAGAAATACAACAGTTATCAGAAATTTGGTGTGAAGGAATACTGGATTGTTGATCCTGTTAATGAAACGGTTGAGGTTTATGTACTGGAAGATGGCATCTATCAGCGCTGGAATGCATTTGGTATAGAAGATGCGATTTCTTCTAAACAATTTGAGTATCTTGAAGTATCGGCAGAAGATCTATTCACTTATTAATAAAACAACTGCTAGAGCGCGGGGGTTCCCCGGCTCTTTTTCTGTTAGAACATAGATAATTAAGGAGTGTTTTTTATGTTTGAGGATAAATTCCAGTTAACTAAAGAAGAAAACAATTGTAGAGAATATCTACAATAGCGCAAGAATGGACGGCTGCAATATCACATTTCCTAAGTGATGGTGTACAAGTTATTTACGGGCCGAAAGCCGATGTTTATAAAACAAATATCCGTGAAGTATTAGGCGTAGCATAATACAATATATTACAAAAGAAGCTGTTGGGAGAACCGGCAGCTTCTTGCATGAAGGGAGGCAGTTTGCAGTGAAAATCGTAGTAAGCCCGGATTCCTTCAAAGAATCATTGACGGCCCAACAGATTTGCGGAATTATTGAGGAAGAGATTGTTAGGCTGCGGCCTGATGTTATTGTAAAAAAGGTGCCCTTGGCAGATGGCGGAGAAGGGACAAGCGTTATTTTGACGGAGGCGTTGCAAGGGGAATTTATGTATGCAAACGTAAGGGGACCCCTTGGCGAAACGGTTCAAGCCAAGTATGGCTTTGTACAAGAGCAAAAGTTGGCGATTATTGAAGTGGCGGAAGCGTGCGGATTGCATTTGATTTCTCCCGGGCGGCGAAACCCGTTGGAGGCTTCTACATTTGGGGTTGGGGAGCTTATATTGCATGCAGTACATAACGGAGCGGCACAATTGATCATTTGTTTAGGAGGATCCGGCACGAATGACGGCGGAGTTGGAATGCTGCAGGCGCTTGGGGCAAATATATTGGATGATAGGCATAAGCAGGTAGGCCTTGGGGCGAAATATCTTTCTGCAATTCAATCGGTCGATTTGAGTACGCTAGATAGCCGATTGAAAACTTGCAGCATTATGGTTGCATGCGATGTGAAAAATCCGCTTTGCGGGGAAAATGGGGCGAGCAAAGTATTCGGGCCGCAAAAGGGAGCGACTGAAGAAATGGTCGCGCAGTTAGATAAAGGATTGTATCATTTTGCCCAGGTTGTAGAGAGGGATTGCAATCTCCAGCTGCTTGGCATTGAAGGAGGCGGCGCAGCGGGCGGGCTCGGCGCAGCGCTTCATCTATTAGGTGCTTCTATGAAGCCGGGAATCCGTTTAGTGATGGAAAAAGTATGCTATGCAGAGCAAATTAGCGATGCTGATTTAATTATTACAGGCGAGGGAAGGCTAGATTCCCAGACGGCGCAAGGAAAGGTGATTGCCGGGGTGCTTGCGGAGTCGGAAAAATTGCATAAGCCCGTCATTGCTTTATGCGGAAAGATAGAGAATGGATACGAAGTACTATTTAAACAAGGCTTGACAGCAGCTTTTAGCATATGCAACGGGCCGCAATCTTTGCCGGAGGCGCTTGGAAAAGCGGAAGAAAACTTGCGGGTCACTGTTCAAAATGTAATAAAATTATATATATCTAATTTATGATTTGGACAACTGCAGCGCGGTTATGTAAAACGAGCAGCCGCTTGCACTGCTTTTCTCCTTCTGGTTTTCCATCGCATGTGGCAGGAATGGGGGTTAACCGTTTCTATGCATGGCTAAATGCTCTGTTCCCTATATAAAAAGTCGATTTTGTAATGGACTTACGTATAGGCCCTTTTCTTAAATACGATCCATATATAAATAGTGTTTGACAGATTCATAGGAATTACATATTATAGATATAAATAAGTGAATCATTCTCCTAAAGGGGAGTAGCTTTTACAGCAAAGTCGTCATTTCAGGGCGGACGCTCTCGGCTTTGTTGGCAACATGATGTTGTTAGCAAGACCTTTACCCGTTAACGGTGAAGGTCTTTATTTGTGTATAAAACCTTTGCCGTATTTCGGTAAAGGTTTTTTTCATTTTATTGATGTATGACGAGGGACAAAGGCCGAGGAGATTTTCGCTATACAACAATATAAATTATGAAAGGGGCGAGAGATAGAAAAATGAAAAAAATAACGTTTCTTTTACTGAGCTATTAAGAAGAAATAAAGAAGAGCTTTTGAAGGATAAGGAACAAATGGAGAAAATTGAAAAGAGATTAGACGATAAATACGCAGTGCTTATAAATAAGAAGCAGTCTTATATGTTTTTACATTGAATAATAAAGGAGGACTTAGATTAAGTGGAATTTTCAATGTTGTTAGAATACGGGTGGGTGTTATTGCTTTTAGTTGCGATTGAAGGGCTTTTGGCAGCTGATAATGCGCTTGTGCTAGCAATTATGGTCAAGCATCTTCCGGAAGAGGATAGGAAGAAAGCATTATTTTACGGACTTGCGGGCGCATTTGTTTTCCGCTTTGCTTCTTTATTTGCAATCTCCTTCCTTGTCGACGTATGGCAGGTTCAAGCGATAGGCGCACTTTACCTGTTATTTATAGCAATTAATCATATCTTTAGAAAGTTAGTTGTAAATAAAGGAAAAGAAAAGAGTGAAGACGCGCCAAAGACGAAGCAATCGGGTTTTTGGGCGACTGTTTTTAAAGTAGAATTGGCTGATATCGCATTTGCGGTTGACTCTATCTTGGCTGCGGTCGCTTTGGCGGTTACACTCCCGAACACAAATCTGCCGAACATTGGCGGTTTGGATGGCGGCAAGTTTCTCGTTATCTTTGCCGGCGGGATAATCGGTTTAATCATTATGCGTTTTGCCGCCAATTTATTTGTAACATTGCTTCACAAAAAACCAGGCTTAGAAATTGCGGCATTTTTCATCGTTGGATGGGTTGGAGTGAAGCTCTCTGTTTATACGCTCTCACATCCAGAGCTAGCGATATTGCCGGAAGGATTCGCGAAATCGCCAGAATGGAAAATAACATTTTATGCGGTGCTCGTATTGATTGCGCTTGGCGGTTGGTTTTTGTCGAAGGAGAAAAAGGAGCAGCCGGAATATAAAGAAAATGTATAGTAACTGAAGTGGGCCGTCTTTCATAGGGCGGCTTAAGTAAACCTTTGATATAATGAGAGAAGGCATCCCGCCTGAAGTTTGCTGAATAAAAAGGGATGTTTTATGGAAAATACAGAAGAGTTTATTATACGGTACAACTATCTTCTGAAAGAGAAGCAATAGGTGAACTACCCTCACTTAGCGGCTGACACCGCTTGAAGTGGGGGCTTCGAAAGACAGAAAACGTCTTTCTCTTTTATTGCTCTTTCGCTCACAAACCCAATGGTTCATGTCCAGAGCCTTACATTCGCGGCGTCCCTACCATAGATACAGATTATATACATATAAGCTCTATCTATATTCGAGTATCGCGTACTCGTTGTAATCATACATGACGATTGGTTATCTCGTCGTAATGTGTATCATGATTGGTTATCTCATGACATGTCGTATACGTCTAAGATTTTACGCTGCTAACGAAATTCCTAGCAGCAACCTCATATCTTAGGTTGTCAAAGAACATATGTTCATTATACCAAGATATGGGATATGAGACAATGGGTAGGTTGTCGCCTACCGGAAATTCATCTCCCCCTTATCGTTGGGCTACGCCCTTCTCACTCCTTGAGGTAGGGGACTTCTTTCCGGAAAATCTGTTAAATATCAATTTTGCGTTATCTTAACTTTCTATTTATTAGGATTGCATATTTAGTTGTTAAGCTTTAATGGAACGAAAGGCGGCGACTCCCGCAGAAAGCGTCCTCCTGTAGTGGAAAATCAACAATCAAGTTTAACAGGTCTATTTGTTTAAAAATTCTGTAAGCACATTATCGTAGGTTGCTTGCAGGACAAAAAGTTTGGTATCATCAATATTATTGCATAAAGAACGAATATATGGAGGTGGCTTAGCCGTGACACGAATTTCTGTCGATACAGTAAAGCATGTAGCGAACCTAGCGCGTCTTGCGATTTCAGAGCAGGAAGCGGAAAAGTTTGCAAAGCAGCTAGATGCGATTATTACTTTTGCGGAGCAGCTAAACGAATTAGATACTGAACATGTAAAACCGACGTCCCACGTACTGGATATGAAAAATGTAATGCGCAAGGATGTAGCGGAACAAGGATTGCCGATTGAAGAAGTATTGAAAAATGCGCCGGACCATAAAGATAACCAATTTCGCGTCCCTGCGATTATAGAATAGAGGGGGGAGTTATTTTGTCATTATTTGATCATTCTGTATCAGAGCTGCATAAGAAATTACATAGCAAGGAAATTAAAGTGTCCGACCTCGTAGACGAGTCCTACAAGCGGATTGCGCAAGTGGAGGATAAAGTGAAGGCGTTTCTTACATTAAACGAAGAAAACGCCCGCCAACAAGCACAGCAGTTAGATGAAAAGCTCGGACAGGCGGACGAGTACGGCCTGCTTTTTGGCATGCCAATCGGCATAAAGGATAACATTGTTACAAAAGGATTGCGCACAACATGCGCCAGCAAAATTTTAGCGAACTTCGATCCGATTTATGATGCGACCGTTATGCAAAAACTGCAAGGCGCGGAAACAATCACAATCGGCAAGCTCAATATGGATGAATTTGCGATGGGGTCTTCCAACGAAAACTCCGGCTTCTACGCTACGAAAAATCCATGGAATCTTGAGTATGTACCGGGCGGCTCCAGCGGCGGCTCCGCGGCGGCAGTTGCGGCAGGAGAAGTGCTGTTTTCATTAGGGTCTGACACAGGCGGCTCGATTCGCCAGCCGGCAGCTTATTGCGGCGTAGTCGGCTTAAAGCCTACATATGGGCGTGTATCCCGCTTCGGCCTTGTCGCGTTTGCGTCTTCGCTTGACCAAATCGGGCCAATTACACGCACAGTAGCAGATAACGCATACTTGCTGCAGGCGATCGCCGGGTTGGATAAAATGGACTCCACATCCGCGCACGTAGATGTGCCGGATTATATCTCTGCGTTAACAGGCGATGTAAAGGGCTTGCGCATCGCTGTTCCGAAAGAATATTTAGGGGAAGGGGTAAGCGAGGAGGCGCGCCAATCCGTACTAAGTGCCTTAAAGGTGTTAGAAGGCATGGGCGCGACATGGGAAGAGGTTTCCTTGCCGCACTCTAAATACGCGCTTGCAACGTATTATTTACTATCTTCTTCAGAAGCATCCGCAAACCTGGCGCGCTTTGACGGTGTCCGCTACGGCGTGCGTTCCGATAACGCTTCTAATTTAATGGAATTGTACAAGCAAACGCGCAGTGAAGGCTTTGGCGATGAAGTGAAGCGCCGCATTATGCTCGGTACATTCGCGTTAAGCTCCGGCTATTACGATGCTTACTACAAAAAGGCGCAAAAAGTGCGCACATTGATTAAAAACGACTTTGAAAGCGTATTTGAAAAATACGACGTCATTATCGGGCCGACAGCGCCTGGCACTGCATTTAAGGTTGGCGAAAAAGTGAACGACCCAATGACGATGTACGCGAACGATATTTTAACGATTCCGGTCAACCTTGCGGGCGTTCCGGGCATTTCCGTTCCGTGCGGCTTTGGGGAAAACGGCATGCCGCTTGGGCTCCAAATTATCGGCAAGCATTTCGATGAAGCGACTGTATACCGCGTTGCCCATGCGTTCGAACAGGCGACAGATTACCATAAACAAAAACCGGCGCTGTAAAGGAGGCGAAGCAAAGATGGAGTTTGAAACAATTATCGGTTTAGAGGTTCATGTTGAGTTAAAAACAAAATCAAAAATTTTCTCTGCGAGCCCTACGGAATTCGGCGCGCCTCCCAACACGCAAACGAGCGTAATTGAATTGGGCTACCCGGGCGTACTGCCGGTGCTGAACGAGCAGGCGGTTGAATACGCGATGAAGGCGGCAATGGCATTAAACTGCAAGGTTGCTACTGAAACAAAATTTGATAGAAAAAACTACTTCTATCCGGACAACCCAAAGGCGTACCAAATTTCTCAATACGATAAGCCGATTGGCGAAAATGGCTGGATTGAAATTGAAGTAAACGGCGAGAAAAAACGAATCGGCATTACGCGCCTGCATCTAGAAGAGGATGCCGGAAAATTGACGCATACAGGCGACGGCTATTCATTGGTGGACTTTAACCGCCAAGGCACGCCGCTCATTGAAATCGTATCCGAGCCGGATATTCGTACGCCGGAAGAAGCGTATGCATACCTTGAGAAATTAAAATCCATCATTCAGTATACAGGTGTTTCCGATTGTAAAATGGAAGAAGGATCTCTGCGCTGTGACGCAAACATTTCCTTGCGCCCGGTTGGACAAAAGGAATTCGGCACGAAAACAGAGCTGAAAAACTTAAACTCCTTTGCGTTCGTGCAAAAAGGATTGGAATATGAACAAGAGCGCCAAAGGGAAATCCTGCTTGCCGGCGGTGTCATCCAGCAAGAAACACGCCGCTACGATGAAGCGACGAAAACAACGATTTTAATGCGCGTGAAGGAAGGTTCTGACGATTACCGCTACTTCCCGGAGCCGGACCTTGTCGAGCTGTACATTGATGATGAATGGAAGGAACGCGTGCGCGCGCAAATTCCTGAATTGCCAGATGCGCGCAAAAAACGCTACGTGGAAGAGCTCGGACTGCCTCCTTACGACGCAAATGTATTGACGTTAACGAAAGAGATGTCCGATTTCTTTGACATGACGGTGAAAAACGGCGCCGATGCTAAACAAGCCTCAAACTGGCTAATGGGTGAAGTATCCGGTTATCTCAATAAAAACGGAAAAGAGTTGCATGAAATCAAGCTTACTCCGGAAAACCTTGCCGGCATGATCAAGCTCATTGAAAACGGCACAATCTCTTCTAAGATTGCCAAGAAAGTGTTCGCGGAGCTGATTGAAAACGGCGGAGATCCAGAGGTAATCATTAAGGAAAAAGGGCTCGTCCAAATTTCTGATGAAGGCACGCTCCGCAAAATCATCACAGAGGTGCTAGATAACAACCCGCAATCGGTTGAGGATTACAAGAATGGCAAAGAAAAAGCAATTGGCTTCCTTGTCGGGCAGATTATGAAAGCGACAAAAGGACAAGCAAACCCGCCGCTTGTGAACAAGCTGTTGGTTGAGGAAATTAAGCAGCGTTAATAGAAGAAAGATGAATGAAAGGCCCAAAAGTGTTTAGCTTTTGGGCCTTTCATTATTTGGTTATGTTAAACGTTATTATTGATATAAAAGAGTATAAAACCATTCTTTTGAAAGGGGAGAGAGCATCTAGCCATGCATAGAAACGGTCGGAATTTATATCTGTCCCGCGCAATGGGAAATGAGATATAATGGAAATGAAAATAAAGGATGACAAGGGAGAAATAAATGAATTGGAGTTCAGTTAACCCACGGCATTTTGAAAAATTCATTTTTCACGCAATTGCTTACAAGGGATTTAGAAACCGTGAATGGTATGGTCGCGGTGGTGGAGACAGGGGAAGAGATATTGTTGCAAAGTATTATATTGAGCTGCCCTTTAATTTAGGGTATGAGCAAAATTGGGTTTTTCAATGTAAACGAGAAAAACGTATGCCCCAACAGGCGGAAGTGTATAATGAAATCGTAAAGGCAAAGCAGCATCACCCTGATGTATGGGTGCTTGTGACACCGCATAATCCTACGGCGAATTTTTATGATTTTTTACGTAACATAGAATTGAATATAGGATTTAAATTAGTAGTGTTTTCTTTAGCTGAGCTTGAAGAAATCCTATATGCAATTCCACAACTAAAGAATGTATTAGAAAATGGACGGTTGCCGGAAGGAGAGTCTAATGATGTATAAACTGGAATACGATTATGATGATCGAGTTATTTACAAGGTTATAGATGGACAGAAGGAAAAAATGGATTTAGAGTATCCAAGCGAACCTGTATTAGCGCCTGACGGAAAAAAATATGTATTTATCGATCCGCTAGAGTGGGAATGTCTAGGTTCTTTGTATTTATTTGATAACATGGCCGGAGAAATCAAAACATTAATTAAGCCAGAGGAATCCTATATACCTAAGTATGTGAAATGGCTTGACGAAAGGACACTTGCAGTTATTATAGGATTTGGATATGGAACAGTCGCGATTGGCGGAAATATTTATTCATTTGATGTGGAAACAAAAGAAAAGAAGCCTATCACTCATTTTGATTCGCGAATACAAATTACCAGCCTTGAAGTGATTGATTCAAATACCTTGAAATATACAGGTATTAAATATGTTGATGACATAATGAGTGAATTTATTGCGATTGAGGAAACGATTCAATTGCCATAATACAGAAGGGATACCGAATAGCGGTATTCTTTTTGTGTATCGCTTACATAATAATATAGTAATGTTAATGTCTAATATTTTAGGCTACAAGTAGATTAGAATGATCCTTGAACTACTCCCACTTAGGCTAACGCCTTGAAATGGCTGCGCTTTTCTTATTTTATTGGCTACCCTAAAAAATAGGCTCTGTTAAACTTGATTGTTGATTTTCCACTACAGGCGGACGCTTTCCGCGGGCGGGGCCGAGCCGCTTTTCCCGCTGGAGTCGCCGCCTTTCGTTCCAAATCAACAAATGAATCCAAATCAACATTAGCCTTTAACAGACCAAAAAAATAAAAATTTTTATCTATCGTGGTGCAAGTTATATTCTTGCATGGATGTCTGTGTTAAACGTTAGTGTTGATATATAAACCCTTCTTTTAGAGGGGGGAAAGTGCTCCCAGCCGTGTGTAGTAACGGTCAGGGCCTAGTTTTGCCTCGTCCAAAGGAAAACCAGAAGGAGCAAATGAGTGCAGGTTGCGATTGGTTTTGCATAGCCGTGATGTACAGACGTACGTTATATAAAAATCAACATTGGCCTTTAACAGAGCCATTTCATTAACAGTTCGATAAAAGCAGCCTGTTTAGCCAGATGGTTATTCATCCATACTATTATAATAGTTGCAAAAAAACCTTAATAATGATAAACCTAAATCTAGAAGAGAAACTTTACTAAGCGAAGGAACAAGGATGATGGGAATGAAACGTGCAAGAATCATTTATAATCCAACCTCCGGGCGGGAGTTGTTTAAGAAGCATTTGCCGGAGACATTGGAGAAGCTTGAGAAAGCGGGCTATGAAACATCTTGCCATGCGACAACGGGTTCTGGCGATGCGACTAAGGCAGCTAAGCTAGCGGCAGAGCGCAAGTTTGATGTCGTCATTGCGGCCGGCGGAGATGGAACATTAAATGAAGTAGTAAATGGTTTGGTCGGGCAGGAGCATCGCCCGAAATTCGGGATTATTCCGGTCGGAACAACGAATGACTTTGCCCGCGCAATTGGGGTGCCGCGTTCCATTGAAGAAGCGGTCGATATTATTTGTGAAGGCCATTCCGTACCGCTTGATATTGGACGGGCCAACGATAAATATTTTATCAATATCGCGGGCGGCGGCCGTATTACCGAATTGACGTTTGAAGTGCCAAGCAAGCTGAAGACGGTGCTTGGGCAGTTGGCTTATTATTTAAAGGGAATCGAGATGCTTCCGTCTTTGCATCCTACATACGTGGAAATTGAGTATGACGGAAAGGAATTAAAAGAAGAAATTACGCTGTTCTTAATTACCAACACGACATCGGTAGGCGGGTTTGAGAAGGTAGCGCCGTATGCTTCCATTAACGACGGTTTATTTGATTTGCTGGTGCTGAAGAAAGGGTCGGTAGCGGATCTCATTAAGGCGGCATCGCAGGCGCTGCGCGGCGAGCATATTAATAATCCGCGCATTTTATATACGCAGGCGAACCGTATTAAAGTAAGAACGCCGGAGAAGCTTATGATTAACTTGGACGGCGAATACGGCGGAGATGCGCCGATGGAATTCGAAAACTTATATCATCATCTGGAGCTGTTCGTGCCGGAACGGGCTGCAGAATAGAAGCGAAGAAGGCCGAACTTGGCCTTCTTTATTTTTGGCTACCCTAAAAGGTATTCGTTTTTGGGAACCTTTAATTATACCACAAAATGTAAATTTTATCCATAGTGGCGCTATTTACAATAGCATGGACGTCTCTGTTAAAGGCCAATGCTGATTTTGATATTACGTACGTCTGTACATTACGGCTATGCAGAACCAACAGAAACCTGCACTCATCTTCTCTCTCTGGTTTTCCCTTGGACGAGGCAAAACTAGGCATTGACCGTTACTGTACACGGCTAGGAGCACTCCCCCCCTAAAAAGAAGGGTTTTTAACACAGCCTATTTTTTATGGCTGCAGCAGCTTCGCAAACTGCTGCAGCGTTGTTTTATAGGTTACAAACTGCCGCGGCAGCTTATAATATTCATCGGGCAGCCCTTTTTCGATAAATACGCCGGGGCGGACCGTAACGGCAAAACGGTAATACTTTTTCACCTCTCCGATTACTTCATCATTGTAAAATCCGTACGGGTAGGCAAAGGCCAGCACCGGCTTGCCGGTAATGGCCGCCAATGTTTCCTTGGATGTTTTCAGTTCGTATTCATCGTTCGTTGCCTTCGTCAAGTCGGGATGGAACATTGTGTGCGATTGGATGGAGAAAAAGCCTGACTGCGCCATGTCTTTTAGTTCGGTCGCTGACAGGCGCTTTTCCCTTCCGATAAAACCCGCCGCGACAAAAATCGTTCCTGTCGGCTGGAAAGTTTCATCTTTTAGATTTTTGAAAATTTCGAGCGCATTCAAGTTATTTTTATAGCCGTCATCAAGCGTGATGAACACCGGTTTGTTCACAATGTTAATATCTCCCCAGTGTTCAAACGTTAAAGGCGTGTAGCCGTTCGTTTTTAAATAGCGCATTTGCGCCTCAAAGTTTTCCGGCGAGACGTAAAGTTCTTCTAGCCCGCTTCCCGTAAATGGCGCGATAGAGTGGTACATGAGAATTGGAACGTATTGCTGGAAGATGAGCGCCGTTTTTGCAAGCGAAGCGGACGAACCATCGCGCTTTACGCCGATTGCTTCTATTTCATACTGCCCCCGCTTTGATTGGAATTGCTTTGTATCCAACCGGATTGAAAAGCCTTGTTGTTTCTTTTTAGAAACGAAGTTTTTGGCGCTGCCTTTTCTGTCCGCCGTTCGCCAAATAAGATAGCGCACTTCCGTTACATCGTTAGGTACATTTTCCGTATATATCGTTGTTGCTGTCGCGTCATAACGGAAGGCATCCCAAGTAATCTTCGGGTTTGGCGCAGCGATGGCAAATGTCGGAGCGATAAGCAAATATATAACTACGGCATAAAACAGTTTTTTCATAAAATCCCTTCTTTCTGCGTCGTATTCTTATTGTGCCGTTTTGCTTTGTTTTCTTTCCGTTGCTTGCATGAAGACGCGCGGAAACGCCAATAGATAAAAAAAGAAGAAATGTGGTAAAATGGAACGCAGTGAATTCGAAAAAAGAGGTTGAGATATGAGTATGAAAATGGCACCACCTGTCCAGAAGAATGAATATATAGATGTAGCGTTTGAGGATTTGACCCATGACGGCGCCGGCGTGGCAAAAGTGAACGGCTATCCGATTTTCGTTCCGCACGGGTTGCCGGACGAGAAGGCGAAAATCAAGGTTATTAAAGTGAAAAAGAACTTCGCTTTTGGCAAATTGATTGAGCTATACACGAAAAGCCCATACCGCCAGGAAGCTCCGTGCCCGGTGTATAAGCAATGCGGCGGCTGCCAGCTTCAGCATCTCAGCTATGAAGGCCAGCTGCTCGCAAAGGGAAAGCAGGTGCGCGACGTGATGGAGCGCATCGGCGGATTAAGGGATGTTACGATTCATCCTGTGCTTGGAATGGAGAATCCGTGGACGTACCGAAATAAAGCGCAGGTTCCAATCGGTGAGCAAGAAGGCGGGTTGATTGGCGGCTTTTACCGGCAAGGAACGCACGACATTATTGATATGGAGAAATGCTTAATTCAAGTTGAGGAAAACGATAAGCTTATTCAGGAAGTGAAAAGAATTTGCGGCAAATATGGCATTCAGGCATATAACGAGGAGCGCCATAGAGGAACGCTGCGCCATGTGATGGCCCGGTACGGGCAAGTGACGGAAGAGATTATGCTCGTGTTAATTACCCGTACAGAAGACTTGCCGCACAAACATAAAATTATTGAAGAGGTTACGGAAAAGTTTCCAAACGTAAAGTCGATTGTGCAAAATATAAATGATAAGCGCACCAATGTTATTTTCGGAGAGAAAACGAAGGTGCTGTACGGCTCGGAGTATATTTACGATTATATTGGCGATATTCAATTTGCAATTTCCGCTAGATCGTTTTATCAAGTAAATCCGACACAAACGAAGGTGTTGTATGAAAAAGCGCTTGAGTATGCGGGATTGACGGGCAGCGAAGCTGTAATTGACGCGTATTGCGGCATTGGGACAATTTCGTTATTTTTAGCGCAAAAAGCAAAAAAAGTGTACGGAGTTGAAATTGTCCCTGAGGCAATTGAAGACGCAAACCGCAATGCCGCGCTAAACGGCATAACAAACGTCGAATTTGCGGTCGGCGAGGCGGAAACAGTGATTCCAAATTGGTATGAAAAGGGCATTCAGGCGGATGTTATCGTAGTAGACCCGCCGCGCAAAGGCTGCGATGAAGCTTTGCTAGAAACGATTATTGCCATGAAGCCAAAGCGGGTTGTATATGTATCGTGCAATCCAGGAACGCTTGCCCGGGATTTGCGCGTATTGGAAGCGGGCGGATTTAAAACGAGGGAAATCCAGCCGGTTGATATGTTCCCGCAGACAATGCATTGTGAAGCGGTGGCAGTGTTAGAGAACAAAATGCTTTTATCGTAAATCTTTTTAAAACAGATGGCTAGACGCCGTCTGTTTTTGTATATATTGGCGGAAAATACGGCAATATATTGGTATGAAAAACCAATTCAGAGGAGCTACATATGCACGTTATTTATAACTTAGCTTTCTTGCTGGCAGGCTGGTGTTTTGGGGATTGGCGGAATTTCAACAAGTATTATCCGACTATTTTATATCTTATGGTTGGCGACCTTCTATATAATTTCCTTAATGCCGATAAGCTATTATGGAGGTATCACGGCAATATTCCGCCAAACCATACCCTCATTACGATATTAATCATGATTGTTTCCTACTCTGCGACGGTTTTAATTTATTTAAGCCGCTTCCCGAAAACGAGGGGGAAACAGATTCTATGGATTTGTTTTTGGATTGTCTTGTATGGCGGAATTGAGTGCATCAATGAGAAGATAGGACTGATTTCCCATCATTATGGATGGAATATGTGGTGGTCATTGCTGCTTGATGTAATGCTTTTTTTAATGCTGTTGCTTCATTACAAGAAACCGCTGTTGGCATGGGGCCTTTCTGTTCCCCTTACGTTATTTTGGTGGTTTTTATTCGGGGTTCCTGTAGAGAAGATGAAGTAGTTTGTTTGATATAGATGATTAAACTGGCCGGTGCCAGAAGCCGCCATTTCTGCTGATGCGGGAAGCGCCTGCCCGAAGGAAGGAGCTAACATTCCGGCGCTGATTGAAAGAGCAAATATGCTGGTGAGAGCTTTTTGTTTTATATTTTTTACTTTTTTCACCATGTTTCCCCCGCTTTTCGACAGAGTCTATCAAACATAATTAACTATAATAGAAATTAGGGTATAATTATAGTAAAAATTTTGTAAATTCTAAAAATATGTATATTCAATAGCCTTAGCAAATAACGGCTTTATAATCTTGGCATATTCGTTTGCTTTGTCGAATCAAGCTGCAACAGTGCTTGATTTTTATCCATGATTTGCCTCAGCATGCGCCGCAGGCTTTAATGAACATCCCCTACTTGCCACTAGCATGCTTAAGGAATGGGGCTTCTTTTGGAGCTCAATTAAAACATCGTTTTTTAATTTTGTTGTGCATAGAAAGATAGTATATGTGCCTTGAATGGGTTAAAATGGTGATATAAGGGCTTGTATTTAATATCTCCTTTCAAGAAATATTTCATCAAGACTGTTTATTTTAAGTTGCAGGATGAAACAATGTAGGAGAAAGGAATCTTTCTGCTGCTGTATGTTATATAAGGAGGGATTTCCGTGGATCATGCACAAAGCAAGGATATGCTCAGCCCATCGCCGCAGGAGCATGTGGAAACGATGGTAGATACGATTATTAAGGAAGAAGAGCTTGCGCAATTACATAAAGAAGCGGATGAGTATGTACAAAGGTTAAATAGCGAAAACAATGCCGATCTTTCAAATGTATTGGCGCAGCTGGCTGCGCTAGGCGATAAAGAGCAGCGCGAGGCTGGGGAGACATTGGCCGTGTTGAAGCAGCCCGTAACGGCAATGATGAACGGCAAGCATGATGATGTGCCGAAAACATTGCTTGAGCTTCGCAAAACAGTGTCAGAGTTAGATCCTAATTCGCTGCAGGCTTCCGGCGTAAAGCGCGTCGTGTTTAAAATGTTAAGGAAAAACCCGTTAGAAACGTATCTTCATAAATATCAATCTGTGGATAAGCAAATAGAAGCGATTATTAAAGCGCTGCTCATCGGCCGCGATAATTTGCAGGAGGACAGCATCGGCCTGGAAATGCTCAAGGAGCAATCGCTTCAAAAAATTCGCGCGCTTGATAAGCAAGTATATCTCGGCAAGAAGCTGGCAGAGATGCTAGAGGCTGAGCGGCAAAGGCCGGAGCGCCAAAAGGATGTGCCGCTTATTAATGGCGCGCTCGAAAAAGTCCTCGTCCGTACAAGAAACATGCAGCAGGCGAAAAGCATTTTACTGCAGTCGATCGCTTCGATTGATATTATCAAGAAAAACAACGAAAAGCTTATTGAAGCAATCCGCAACGCGGTTACGATGACGCAAAACGTTGTCACCGTTTCTGCTGCGATTCAACTCGCGTTAAACAATCAGCGCAAAAGCATTGATGCGGTGAATGCGACAAATGAAGCGATTGAAACAATGCTTGTCAGCAATTCGCGCGCGTTAAAGCAAAATACGGAGGAAACTACCCGTCTATTGGAAAATCCGGCAATCGGCATGGATAAGCTTCGGGAATCGTTCCAAAATGTTTTTGCTGCGATTCAAGCCTCGGAAGAATCAACAGAGCGCATTATTCAGTCCAGCAAAACATTTGTGAGGGAATTGGATTCCTTTAATGATGAAATGAAGAAAAAATTGATTGCACATACAACAAAATAGTTTTTTTGTGTACGAGCTATTATGGCTGATTGTACATTAACGGGCAGTAAGGTTCCCCTTTCCAAAAGAACTATGCGGGTGAGGAGAGCCTGTCCGCGCAGCTTGAATTGGTTCAGAAAACCAATGATGGGGTACTGTCAAAGGTTCACTTCACCTCCCTATATAATGAAGAGGAAGGGGAAGGAGAACAGTCTGCAAAAATCAAATTGGTTCAACTAACTATCTGCAGGAAAAGCCGTCTGCTAATAGAAATTTCACTTTATTGGAGATGAGGGCATGGAGTTTCTTTCTTTTTTGCTATATGTATTAGGATTTATTGTGCTTTTCGGCATTGGAGCAGCAATCGCGTTGTTCTTTTTAGGGAGAAAGCTGTTTCTATCGTGGAGAAAGCCGTATAAAAAAGCAAACGACTCGCTGCAGCGTTTAGCTCATGCAGCGCATCCATTTCTAGATGAATTTACGCGCCATCCGCTGTTTCGGCAATGGCTGCGCACTGACGCAAGACAGGAGCTTCCGGTATTAACCGTGCTATTTTGTGCAGCTGACCAGCAGACAAAAAACTACATCCTATCATCGCTGCCAAAGTATGAACAAAAAAGATTGCACGCAACGGTTAAGCAAAAGCGGAAATTTACGAACGAAGATGTGAATTATGCCGTTTCCGCAGTGCGTGCTTATATGGACGATGAGTATCATCATCCGGGGAAAAAGCACGATCTGTCCTTTTACAAGCTATATTTTTATGATGATTACGCACAGGCAATCTCATATATTGAGAATCGTAAAAGAGCGGTGACACCAGCTTTAGGGAAAACGATTGATGATATTATTGCCTTGGTGCTTCAAAATATCCCGTATTACCGTGAGCGAAGGATGTATGAACAAACGCATAAATTTGAGATGCTCTTGACGAAGGATTTGCCGGAGATGCTCGAGCTGATTTCACAGCTGCCGCCGGCGAAGCGGCAAGAAAAAGAGAACGAGCTGGCGCTGTATTTGGCGGACTTTCGGCAAGAGTTGGAGGAAGCGGAAAACAGCATGTATTCATCAGTTAATCATGCACTGAATGTCAAGATGCGGGCGACAAAGGAGAAGTTTTACACGAATTGAATAATACTATATTAGGATAAAGATCCCTTATTCTGCAGGATATATGGAGAATGGGGGGTTTTTCTTGTATTATAATTAATATGGGGAGGAATTAAAAGTTTCTTAGTATATCTTTTTGAGATAAAATGTTTAGGTTACCTCATACGTAACGTAATGAGTAAAAGAGGGGCTTCTGTATGGATAGGATTCATGTATTGGTTAGGGAAGAGATTAAAGCTATTAAGTTATTTTTGTGGTTGTTTTATATTATTTTCTTTGTTTATGATATTTTTTATTATTTTATTTATCCTCAAATAGGAGATGTACAGAGAGGTTTCCCTACTAATGGACTAGGCTACTGGCTTTACATATTTCTTCTCTTATTGCTGCCATTGGCAATATATTTTTTAAAAAAAGGTAGACCCTATATTGTTAAGTATATTTATTTTATAAGCTATGTTTGCATTGACATTATTAATAATTTCATGATTTATTGGGGCACTGCTAAGCAATTCAGCAGCGGAAACATAGTTGAGATGTTTATTATTCTTTTTTCACCAATTTTTGTGAATAAGAGATATTTTTTATTAGTATCAATAGGATTGATTACGAAATATATCTTATTTGGAATTTCCTTTAAGTCAACGTTAGTAATTGTGCCTACAGTATTGCTTTTTGTTTTTTCTATTGTATCATTTCTTCTTTTAAATCGCTTTCGGTCTTACATGAGCGCTATAACAAAAATGTTTGAGGAAACAAAGCAGACGGAAAAATTGGCGATTATAGGCCAAATGGCTACGGCGATTGGACATGAAATTCGCAATCCTTTAACTGCATTAAAGGGATTTACGCAACTGCAACAAGAGAAGTATCCCGAGGATCGGGATTATTATAATATTATGATTAGTGAAATTGAACGTATTCACTCTATCGTTAGCGAGCTCATGGTTCTCGGGAAGCCTAAGTCGCGTGAACATAAGCTGCATGATATAAAAGAAATTTTGCAGTATGTAATATCAATTGTTCAGCAACAGGCAAATGAGCAGGGAGTAATTATTCACCTAGATGTTAGTGAGGGTTTGCCGAAACTTGAATGTGATGAGGGACAAATGAAGCAAGTCTTTATTAATGTGGTTAAGAATGCGATTGAATCTATGCCGTATGGAGGAAATATCTTTATTCGTTCCTATGTACCTGAACAACACAATTATATTGCCATAAGCATTCAAGATGAAGGGGATGGCATTGCACAGGAAGAAATTGATAAATTAGGACAGCCGTTTTATACGACAAAAACAAAGGGCACCGGTCTTGGTTTAATGGTTACAAATAAAATTATTGAGGAGCACCATGGTACCTTCAATATTAAGAGCAAAATAGGAGTGGGAACGAAGGTAGAGATTATTTTGCCTGCTTCTATAAGGAAAACTGGTCAGTAGGGCTGACCAGTTTTTATAATTTTTTACATGCTAAAAAATTATAAATTAGTAACGAAGACAATGATTTAATGCAGCGGTTAAATTTTAACACTGAAATATGCTTCTAGCCTCACTAATCGGCGGGTTTTCTTTATAGTCTGTTATTTTGTTCTTTTTCCAATAAAAATTTCTTAGTAATAGTAGTCTACCATAATTTTTTATATTAAGAGTTGTTTTTTTAGATAAATTTATCATATATAATAAAAAGGTATCGATAAATGCCGGATTTTAATAATGATTTTTCTGTATTGTATTTTACCTCTATATATCCAATTTATGATTTGGACATATACATCGCGGCTAAGTAGAACAAACAGCAACTTGTACTTGCTTCCTTTCTCTGGTTTTCCGTCGCATGGGGCAGGAATAGGTTTTGACCGCTTCTATGCATAGCCGGATGCTCTCTCCCCTTTCAAAAGAAAGGTTTTATGTTCTTTTTTTAACTTGTATTTATATAAAAGTAAGTTTCTTCTAAAAAATATATGCATAGATTTTTAATGCATATGATGGGAGCAAAAAGATGTTGAGATTAATAGGCAGTTCCGCTATGGAGAATGAAGAAAAGCGAAATGTAAAGTGGTTTTTATTATTATTCTATATAATATCTATTTCGTATGACATATTTTACTATTGTATATATGCGAAATATATTGCAAATGTAGGTTTACCCGATATTTTTAATTACTGGATTTACGTTGTCATGATTGGTTTGCTTCCACTAGCGTATTATTTGAATAAAAAGGGATATCAAAATTGGGTTAAGTATGTTTATTTTATAACTTATATCGTATTGATGATAATAAATGATATTTATGTATACTGGGGACAATCTAAGGAATATGGAAGCGGAAATGTAGTAGAACTATTTTTAGTTTTATTTTCGCCTATTTTTGTGAATAGCCGATTTTTTTGGGTTGTTTCTTTAGGAACTTTATGCAAGTATATATTAGTCGGGAGTATTATAGGTTCATCATCTGCTATGATGCCGATTATATTAGTGATCGTTTTATCTGGTATATCTTATATTTTGCTGAATCGTTTTCAAGGCTATGTTGCTGCAGTTAAAATGTCTTACAATAATAGTTTGGAAGGAATTGTAAAAGGGATTATTGCTACACTTGAATTAAAGGATCGCTATACAAGAGGGCACAGTGAAAGAGTTGCGGCTTATGCTGTTTTATTGGCAAAGGAAACGAAAAAGTTCACGAAAGATGAATTAAAGGCGTTTAATTATGCGTGCTTGCTTCACGATATAGGGAAAATTCATATTCCCGACCATATTTTAATGAAACCTTCGAAGTTGACAGATGAAGAGTTTGAGATTGTTAAAACGCATACTGTGGTGGGGGCTGATGCTGTAAAAGATGTGGAGGGGTTACAAGGCAGTATAGAAGTGATTCGCTCCCACCATGAACGTTGGGATGGACGAGGCTATCCTGATCAATTAAAGGGAAATGAAATTCCCTTGCTTGCCCGTATTACTTCTATCGCCGACGCTTTTGATGCCATGACATCTACAAGGTCATATCGAGCAGCGTTATCTGTTGAAGAGGCATATAAACGCATTGTTGAGGGAGCAGGTACACAATTTGATCCCCAACTAGTAAAGATATTTCAAAAAGTGTATCCTTCTTGGGTAGAATTTCATAATAAATTTCCGTGGAATAGCAAAAGTGATGCTGTTTTATAATTCTTAACTTGAAAGGGGGTGAAAAGGATGAAAATCCGTAAACTAAAAAAAATTAAGCTAACTTGCTGGTGGTGCTCATTTTTACACAGCTCCTAATTATGTATAACTGATTTAGCGTTTCGGCATTTGTATTTATGTCGAAGAAAGAGGAAGCGGTACTCATTCCCTATCTATAGCTTTCTATTACGAGGACTATTATTAGGGGGTGACCGCTTTACACGGTGCTGGATGCTCTTGCTCCATAAAAGGCCGATTTTTTCTTCTATAGTAAAAAGGATGTCTATGAGACATCCTTTTTAACTGCATATATAAACACAAATTAAAAAACGAAATGAAGTTTCTCTTAATAATAAACTGGGTATATAAATAATTTAACTGAGAGAGTAGTATGATGAAAATCACATATGAAACGCTTTTAATACTGCATCCAACCGAAATTCGAAAGGACAAAAAGCATTTTATTGTGGAAGATACGGTAACCGGGGAATTCTTTGAAATGCCCGCAATCTGTGTGGACGCGATTGAGAGAATT
>JBHGUR010000091.1:0-19568 GCA_048976805.1 Ectobacillus sp.
GGCGCGTATTGTGCGCGGACAAATTTTAAAGTTAAAAAATATGGAATACGTATTAGCGGCACGTACGCTCGGAGCGTCAGATGCACGCATTATCGGCAAACATTTGCTTCCGAACGTCGTTGGTCCAATTATTATTACGACGATGTTTACAATTCCGAGCGCCGTTTTCACAGAAGCGTTTTTAAGCTTTATTGGACTCGGTATTCGTCCACCAGAAGCGTCGCTTGGTTCCCTTGTAAATGACGGTTATAAGTCGATCCAAACGTTCCCGCATTTAATGATGATTCCAGCGTTTGTCATTAGCTTGCTTATTTTAAGCTTTAACTTATTAGCAGACGGATTGCGCGATGCGCTTGATCCAAAAATGCGTAAATAGAGGAGGTGGAACAATGGAAAAAGTGCTCGAAGTAAAAGATTTGCACATTTCGTTTGATGTGTACGGTGGAGAAGTACAAGCTGTACGAGGTGTATCGTTTGATTTGTACAAAGGAGAGACGTTGGCGATCGTTGGGGAGTCCGGATCAGGAAAATCGGTGACATCAAAAGCGCTTATGCGTTTACTACCGGTTCCTCCTGCGCGAATTAAACAAGGACAAATTTTATTAGAAGGTCGCGATTTAACGAAGCTGTCAGAGAAAGAAATGCAACGTGTGCGCGGTGCGGAAATTTCGATGATTTTCCAAGATCCGATGACCGCGTTAAACCCGACGATGACGATCGGAAAACAAATTACAGAAGTATTGTTAAAACATCAACAAATGACAAAAGCGGAGGCGAAAGCGCGCGCCATTGAATTGCTTGATCTTGTCGGCATTAAAGAGCCAGCGCTTCGCTTTAAACAATATCCGCATCAATTGTCAGGCGGTATGCGTCAACGTGTCGTTATTGCAATTGCGCTTGCATGCAATCCGAAAGTGCTCATTGCCGATGAGCCAACGACAGCGCTGGACGTGACGATTCAAGCGCAAATTTTAGAACTCATTAAAGATATTCAAAAAAAGACAGGCACATCGATTATATTCATTACACATGATTTAGGTGTTGTGGCAAACGTAGCTGATCGTGTGGCGGTCATGTATGCAGGAAAAATTGTTGAAAAAGGAACGGTCGATGAAATTTTCTACAATCCGAAACATCCGTATACGTGGGGGCTGCTTGCGTCGATGCCAAGCCTAGAGCACGGAGATGAAGAATTGTACTCCATTCCAGGAACGCCACCAGACTTATTAAATCCGCCAAAAGGCGATGCGTTCGCGCCTCGTAATGCGTACGCGTTAAAAATTGACTATGAAATGGAGCCGCCAATGTTCCAAGTATCAGACACGCACTATGCAGCGACGTGGTTGCTTCACCCGAACGCACCGAAAGTTGAACCTCCGAAAGTCGTTCGTGAACGGATGAAAAAATTCGTTACACTAACGAACAACAAAGGAGGGAATAAGCAATGAGCGAAAAACAAAAACTCGTTGAAGTGAAAAACTTAAAACAATATTTTAAAGTCGGGAAGGGTCAAGTCGTTAAGGCGGTTGACGATGTGACGTTCGATATTTATAAAGGTGAAACGCTCGGTCTTGTTGGGGAGTCAGGATGTGGAAAGTCAACGACAGGCCGTACAATTATCGGGCTATATGAAGCAACAGATGGTGAAGTGTTGTTTAACGGGAAAAGTGTGCATCGGAAAAAGTCAGCGAAAGAAGCGAAAGAATTAAAACGAAAAATGCAAATGATTTTCCAAGACCCGTATGCGTCATTAAACCCTCGTATGACAGTTGCCGATATTATTGCAGAGGGCATTGACATTCACGGCCTTGCGAAAAACAAGGAAGACCGGATGCGCCGCGTATATGAGCTTTTAGAAACAGTAGGCTTAAACCGCGAGCATGCGAGCCGTTATCCGCACGAATTTTCCGGCGGCCAAAGACAGCGTATCGGCATTGCCCGCGCATTGGCTGTAGAGCCTGAATTCATTATCGCCGATGAGCCGATTTCTGCTCTAGACGTATCGATTCAAGCGCAGGTTGTTAACTTGTTGAAAAAGCTGCAAAAAGAAAAGGGCTTAACATATTTATTTATTGCCCACGACCTGTCAATGGTAAAATATATTAGCGATCGGATCGGGGTTATGTACCACGGCAAAATTGTAGAGCTTGCGGAGAGCGATGAATTATACGAGCATCCAATTCATCCGTATACAAAATCATTATTATCTGCAATCCCGCTTCCTGACCCGGACTATGAGCGCAACCGCAAACGGATTACGTATGATCCGAAACAGCATAACTACGGAAATGAAAAGCCGGTTATGCGCGAAGTCCGCCCGGGCCACTGGGTGCTTTGCTCGGAAGCGGAGTATAAACAATATAAAGAATTGTATAAGTAAACTGGATAAGAAAAAGTATAGCCATTCGTTTACGAATGGCTATACTTTTTCAAAAAGGCTGATTTTTGGTCTGTTTATATATTATTTCTGCAGAATCCGTTACAATGCCCTTAATTAATATGTATGTTTTTTATAGATGCCTTTTCCGCCCACAGCGTTCCAGCCGGTTTGCGTTTTGGCGCTTTGGTCAACGAACTTCGTATTTTTCTTGCGGCCAAATACCTTTTCGCCAATGCTGTTTGTAATGACACCGACTGTGGCGGTAATGCCAATCACAAGAAAAGCGACAATTGCTAAATCTAAAAAGTAAGCCCCCATCTTTCTTCCTCCTCAGTTAAAAAAAATACCCCTTTCTTCTATTTTAAATGAAACGCTTTCAGAAAGGAAGCCTATAGTACAATGCCTGATACAAAGCTGCACCGCCATTTCGCCCCCCCGTTTGCTACGCCCAACCAAACGGAACTGCCATCTGTTTCGTGTCTTTGGCTTTCCTTCGCATGTGCTCCTATTAGAGTTTGACCGTTACCGTACATTGCCAGATGCACTCTCCCAACTATAAAAGAATTTATTCGATTCTACCTTTTCTGACAATTTGCCACAAACTATTTACACACATTACTTTTTGTACAGATTTTGTATAACCTTTTTTTCGATTTTTTAAAGAAATTACTGTATATTTCTTGCCTATTCTATTGTATAATGAATATTGAAGTTACTTATTTAAAGTAATTGTAATTTAAAAACAAATTTCACTTAGGTGTAGGATATTTAAGGAAGTACGTATTTAAGTACTCATTACAGGGAGAGTGAGTAAATGATGGTAACATTATATAGTTCACCAAGTTGTACGTCTTGCAGAAAGGCGAAGCTTTGGTTAGAGGAAAACCATATACCGTATACAGAGAGAAACATTTTTTCCGAACCATTAAGCATTGAAGAAATTAAAGAGATTTTACGTATGACTGAAAGCGGCACCGACGAGATTATTTCAACCCGCTCCAAAATTTTCCAAGAGCTTGACATTAACCTCGAGACATTACCGCTTCAAGATTTATATAAACTCATTCAAGACTATCCAGGCATACTTCGCCGTCCGATTATTATTGATGAAAAGAGACTGCAAGTAGGATATAACGAAGACGAAATCCGCCGTTTCTTGCCTCGAACAGTAAGAACGTTCCAATTGCGGGAAGCGCAGCGGCTAGTCAACTAAATATAGGAGCTCTCTTGCATAGTGAAAAACATCCGGTATAGGCTGCCAGGATGTTTTTTCAAGGCTCTGTTAAAGGCTAATGTTGATTTGGATTTATTTGTTGATTGGACGTTTTCACCGCTTAGCTTCGTTTTTGAGCAGGCTTTACGGACGATCCCCCACTCTTTTTCAAAATACAAACTCAATAGGTATATTTTACCATTAATGCGGAAGTTTTGCTATGCAAATGAGCCCCAATTCTGATTTATCAATAATAACGTTTGACATGGCTAAATGATAAAAACGAGCACGGATAACTCTATGCTCGTTTTTATTTATGCATTTTCAAAAGAATTAATTATGAGCTTTTTTTAATCGAATTTGATTCATCACATAACCTGCGAGCAATATACCGATAATACATGCAATTGGTATAAGAAGCTCCAGATAACGGTTTTCAGCAAAAAAGTTAGCCAGGCGATGTTCATGGGTAATCATCTTTCCGGCCGTATAAGCTAAAATTCCGGCTCCGACATATACAAGCGCAGGGAATTTCTCCATGAAGGATAAAATGAGCTTGCTGCCCCAAATAATAATAGGAACGGAAACTAATAGCCCCAGTACGACAAGAACAATATGGCCGTCGGCAGCACCGGCAATTGCCAAGACGTTATCGAAGCCCATAACGATGTCAGCAAATACGATTGTCCGAACGGCGCTCATTAAAGTAGAGCCCGCCTTAATATTAGATAAGTCATCTCCTTCATCTGTAAGAAGGTTGTAGGCAATCAAAAGTAATAGTAATCCGCCGACAAGCTGCAAAAATGGAATTTTTAATAAATACACCGCAACGATCGTCAACAAAATACGGATTACAATTGCCAAGCCTGTTCCAAGAAAAATAGCTTTGTTGCGTTGTCTTTCCGGCAAGTTCCGGCTTGCCAAGGCGATTACGATAGCATTATCTCCGCCTAATACAATATCTATACCAATAATTACCAAGATTGACATCAGGAAATCTAAATCCATATCTTTCCCCCGCTTATGAAAAATTATGTCCAAGCCCTTTAATCAATATAAGGGAAAGATGTCCGGCCTGTCAAGAATAGTAAACACTCTAAGTTTGTCGAAGGGGAATATAGGCAAACAACTGTTTTTTGAAAAAAACAGCGATTTTATTTCCATTCTGCTTCGTATTATCATAAAATGAGAGTACAAGATTTCCTAGATGATTTTAGGCAGGCGTGGTATGATAGTACAAATATATTCTGGGGGTTTCCCTTCATAAAAATATTGTAATGAGAAGGGAGAGGTCTTTAATGGAAATTGAAAGAATTAACGATAATACAGTCAAGTTTTATATATCGTACATTGATATAGAGGAACGCGGCTTTAACCGCGAGGAAATTTGGTACAATCGGGAGCGAAGCGAGCAATTGTTTTGGGAAATGATGGATGAAGCGCGCGATTATGACGATGTCTTTATAGATGGCCCGCTATGGATACAGGTGCAGGCGCTGGAAAAAGGGATTGAGGTAATCGTAACGAAAGCGCAAATTTCCAAGGACGGACAGAAGCTAGAATTGCCCATTGGGTTAGATAAAGTGATTGATATTCCTCTTGATGAACGTTTTGAGTCCCTATTTGAACAACAACTGGAAGAAGACGACCTGCATTATTTAGGGAAAGATGGAATGTTAGGATTTCTTGTGAAATTTGCGGACTTGGAAGACTTAATTGCGCTGAGCCATCGCATCAAACTTGATGACATAAAAAATGAACTGTATGTCTTTGAAGACCGATATTATTTATATGTAGAGTTTGATGAATTGTTACACGATGAAGAAGAGATAGACAGCATTTTAAGCATAATGTTAGAGTACGGTGAAGAATCCTCTTTGACGATTTACCGCGTTCAAGAATACGGAAAACAACTTATTGCAGAGCATGCGCTAGACACCATTCAGAAAAATTTTCCGCCTATGGCATAAGCCGGTTTCTTTATAATGAAATCGGCTTTTTGTTTGGCGCATAATAGAAGAACATGATTAGGCAGGAGGGAGGAAGAATATGAAAAGGACGTTTAAGCTGATTTTGTTTCTCGGCCTTGTTTCTGGCTCAATTTTTATTTTACAGTTTTTCAATACGGCTGCTTTTTATATAGATGTTATACATATACAGGATATTCCGATTTTAGGGATTTTGAGTATCCTGTTTACTTTGTCCGGTTTTTTAATTGCATTTGTTATTTTTCTTGAAAACCGCCATCCATCAAAAACGCTCACGTGGCTTATTGTGTTAGGGACTTTTCCGGTTATTGGCTTTTTCGCGTACTTGCTGTTTGGCCAAAATTTCCGGCGTAAGCGCATGTTTCAGAAAAAGGCGCTTTTGGATGAACAAGCGTTTTTACAATATAAAGGAAATGAAAATTACGAGAGACATTATTTATCTGAGCATAAGCACCAGGATTTGCTGTTTCGTTTAGCCGACCGGCTTGGAACGTTAAATATTTCGTTTCATACGAAAACAAAGGTGCTGACGAACGGCGAGGAAACATTTGCGGCCGTTAAAGAAGTCTTGCAAAAAGCAAACCATCATATTCATATGGAATATTATATCGTTCGGGATGATAAAATCGGTACGGAAATTAAAGATATATTAATTCAAAAAGCGCAGGAAGGGGTAAAGGTCCGCTTTTTGTATGACGCGGTAGGCAGCTTTAAGCTGTCGAAAGCATATGTACAGGAGCTAAGGAATGGCGGGGTGGAAATCCTTCCGTTCTTTCCCGTGCGGTTTCCGATTTTAAATGATAAAATCAACTATCGAAACCATCGGAAAATTATTGTGGTGGACGGCAAGGAAGGGCTTGTTGGAGGGTTAAATATCGGTGATGAGTATTTAGGAAAAAGCGAGTATTTCGGCTTTTGGCGGGATACGCACTTGTATTTGCGCGGCGAAGCGGTGCAAAGCCTGCAGCTTATTTTTTTGCAGGATTGGTTTTATATGACCGGGGAGGCGATGCTCGACCCGATTTTTTTAAGCGCCGAGCAGATAGAGGAAGAGGGGCTTGGAGGCGTGCAGCTCGTGGCCGGCGGGCCGGATAATAAATGGGAAACGATTAAGCATTTGTATTTCGCGATGATTGCTTCGGCGCGGAAATCGATATGGATTGCAACTCCTTATTTTATTCCAGATGAAGACATTTTATCAGCGCTGAAGGTAGCCGCGCTTGCCGGCATCGACATTCGGCTGCTTGTGCCGAGCAAGCCGGATAAGCGAACGGTCTTTTATGCGTCGCGTTCGTATTTCCCGGAATTGCTAGAAGCGGGCGCCAAAATTTATGAATACAAGAAGGGCTTTTTGCATAGCAAAATTGTCATTGTCGATTCAAGCTTGGCATCAATTGGCACGGCCAACATGGATATGAGGAGCTTTCATTTGAATTTTGAAGTAAATGCCTTTTTGTATGATACCTCAAGCGTTCAAAAGCTTGTTGTGGATTTTGAGGAAGATTTAACTGAATCGCAGGAAATACATGTAGATCAGTTTAAGAAAAGGCGCCTGATTATGCGCATTGTCGAATCTACTTATCGCTTATTGTCGCCACTATTGTAAAGCCTGTTTCGAACAGGCTTTTTTGTAAGGAAAAAAAGTATAAGTTTTTGTGGGCATGTCTAGCTCCCAAAGCCCAAAGCAGTAGACTCCGGGCTGCAAAAGGCGGACTTTGTCCGCTTTTCATATATAGCAGGAAGGAGTTTGAACGTGTTTTGTCGAAGGTACGGGGGAAAGGAGGAAGGTTGTTTGTTTGTAGCTATGAATCAAAACGGAAGGCGTGTTAATTTACTTGATGTATGGAACAAAGATGCGTTACGGGCTTTGCAGAAGGAAGATCAATTTTTTTGCCCAATTTGCCATGGTGAAGTGCAATTGAAAATGGGGAGCTATAAGAAGCCCCATTTCGCCCATAAACAGATGCAATGCGCTGCGGTAGGGCTTGAACATGAATCATTGTATCATTTAACGGGCAAAAGACTTTTATACGAATGGTTTCGCAAGCAAGGTTTTACGGTAGAACTTGAGCCGTATTTACCGGTTATCGCGCAGCGGCCGGATATGCTTATTATTTCAAAGGAGACGAACATTGCCGTTGAATATCAATGCTCGTCCATCTCGCCTGCATTATTGATAAAACGGACGCAAGCCTATTGGAAGGAAGGCATTCGCGTGCTTTGGATTTTGGGAGGAAACCAACTGAAGCGGCATAACGCTTACTGGTACCGGCTTTCTTCATTTCATACGTTATCCTCGCAATATGACGAATATCCTTATCTTCTCTATTTTTGCTCCCGCACATCTTCATTTCTCCGCTGCTCTTTGCTTATCCCGTTTTCACCCGTAGTTTCTTTCGCGCATACTATTTTCCATCCGCTGCATTCCGCTTCTATTTCATCTGTTTTAGCCGCACCCGTATGGACTTATGAAACATTGCAAAAGCAATGGAATGAAAAAAAGAAGCAATGGCGGCAAAATGCCCTTTATGCTTTTCATCGGACACATCCACATTTTCTAGGTTTGTTATATCAAAAGGGAATTCCGCCTTCATATTTTCCTTCCGAAGCCGCTGTGCCCCTCCCGTCTCTCCTTGCTGTTCATACTCCTGCTCTTATATGGCAATTTTATGTTTTAGATGCTATAGATCAAGTGCAAGCCGGAAGTTATTTTTCCCCCTTGCAAATTTTTTCCTCGCTTAAGCGGCGCGGCGTTTTGAAAGAGCGTACGCTGCTTTATTTCCCTCCCGCATTTTTTAAGAAGGCGTTTTTGGAATATATTCATTTTCTTTGTCTAGCCGGTTATATTGAGAAAATCAGCCCGCATAAATACCGCAGAAGGAAGCTGTTTCCCCGCTTGCATACGGAGGAAGAGGCTATCCAAAGGGATGAAGAAGTTATAAAGTATGCTATGAGGCTGTTTGAACAGAAGCGGCGTGCAACATTAGAAGCGGAAAAAAGGATATAATATAGGAGGGCAACGCCGAAAAAGCAGGAACAGCATATGAAGAAGCGAATTGTAAATAGGAGAAAAACTAAAGGAGGCGCATAAAGATGGCTGAGCAAAAAATAGCAAAAGCATTACCGGCCCGCAATGAAATTGAAACTGAAGCGACGTGGCGTCTAGAGGATATATTTGCGACGGATGAAGCGTGGGAAGAGGAATTTAAACAGATTAAAGCAATGCTTCCGAAGCTGGGCGAATTTAAAGGAAAGCTTGGCAATTCGGCAGGCGACTTGCTGGCGCTGCTTCAATATCAAGATGAAGTATCGCTTCGTCTCGGAAAGCTGTATACATACGCGCATATGCGCTACGATCAGGACACAACGAATTCCTTCTATCAAGCCTACAATGACCGCGCTACGAATTTGTATACGGAAGCGTCAAGCTTAATGGCGTATATTGTGCCTGAAATTTTATCTATTCCGGAAGAAAAGCTGCAGTCCTTTTTGGCGGAAAACAAGGATTTGCAGCTTTACGGGCACGCGCTTGATGAAATTAACCGCCAACGCCCTCATGTATTGTCAGAAAGCGAGGAAGCGATTTTGGCGCAAGCTTCCGATGTTGTGCGGGCATCAAGCAACACATTCGGTATGCTGAACAATGCTGATTTGAAATTTCCGGAAATCCGCGATGAAAATGGGGAAGAAATCGAGGTAACGCACGGCCGTTATATTCAATTTTTGGAAAGCGAAGACCGCCGTGTTAGACATGATGCGTTTAAAGCGGTGTACGATACGTACGGAAAATATAAAAATACATTTGCCAGCACGTTAAGCGGGGCGGTGAAGAAAAACAATTTTTACGCCCGCGTGCGCAAATACGATTCCGCGCGCCAGGCAGCGCTCAGCAACAATAACATTCCGGAATCGGTATATGACCAGCTTGTCAATACGGTAAATGACAATCTTCATTTGCTTCATAAATATATCGATATCCGCAAGCGCGCGCTTGAACTCGACGAATTGCATATGTACGATTTGTATACGCCGCTTATAAAAGAAGCGAAAATGGAAGTGCCGTATGAAGAGGCGCAGAACATATTGCTTGAGGCGCTTGCGGTGATGGGGCAGGAGTATGTGGATATTTTGAAGGAAGCATATGAAAACCGCTGGGTGGATGTGTATGAGAATAAAGGAAAACGAAGCGGGGCGTATTCTTCCGGCTCGTACGGAACGAATCCGTACATTTTGATGAACTGGCAGAATAATGTAAATAACTTGTTTACGCTTGCCCATGAATTTGGTCATTCCGTGCATAGCTATTATACGCGCAACAATCAGCCTTACGTATATGGCGACTATTCCATTTTTGTAGCGGAAGTGGCTTCCACGTGCAATGAGGCGCTCTTGAATGATTATTTGCTAAAAACGACGGATGATAAGAAAAAACGGTTGTATTTGTTAAATCATTATTTGGAAGGCTTCCGCGGCACGGTATTCCGCCAAACGATGTTTGCAGAGTTTGAGCATCTTATTCATACGAAGGCGCAGGAAGGCGAAGCGTTAACGCCGGATTTATTGACGAGCCTATATTACGATTTAAATAAAAAATATTTCGGGAACGGCCTTGTGATCGACGAGGAAATCGGCTTAGAATGGGCGCGCATTCCGCATTTTTATTACAATTATTATGTATATCAGTACGCGACCGGCTTCAGCGCGGCAACGGCTTTATCGAAGCAAATTTTGGAGGAGGGCCAACCGGCGGTCGAACGGTACATTGAGAACTTCTTAAAAGCGGGCAGCTCTGATTATCCGATTGAAGTGCTGAAGAAGGCGGGTGTTGATATGACGTCGCCTGAGCCTGTAAAAGAGGCATTAAAGGTATTTGAAGAAAAACTGAATGAATTGGAGCAGCTTTTACTAGAGAAGTAAACGAAACGAAGCACGGGCAAATTTGCTTGTGCTTCGTTTTTTTGAAGGCTCTGTTAAAGGCTAATGTTGATTTGGAACGAAAGGCGACGACTCCAGCGGGAAAAGCGGCTCGGCCCCGCCCGCGGAAAGTGTCCGCCTGTAGTGGAAAATCAACACTCAAGTTTAACAGAGCCTTAAAGTATAACTTTTTTGACTCTATTACAGTGCATCGGTTTGTGGCAGGGTTTTCTTATAGTTAAAGATAGGATTTTCAATCCAGGTGAGTGTTTAGCTCTTGGCGCCCTGCGCTTTTCTTAGAGGAGCAATTTGGATTAAGGGCGAAATCCTTTAAAACGATTGCGGCTGTTCATAAAGGAAACAGAGCCGAATACAGCGCCAAACAGAAGCGGGACGGAAAAGAATAGTGGGACGATTTGTAAAAGAGACAATAAAAAAATAACGAACGCAAGGAGAACGACAGAAACACTTATAAAAAGCTTTGTTTTCATTTCACTCTTCCTTCCTAAAAGGATGCTTGTATATTGTATTCACAATTGAAAGCGTTTAGAATGTGTCATTTTTGTGAAATAACAAATAACCTATTGTCATCTGACGTCGAATCTTGTACTATAATAACTGTGAACGAATTCACAAACAAACATATACCCCTTTGTTTGAACGTGAAAATTTCTCCCATCCCCTTTAAAATTTTATAAGCCGTAAAAGAAAATGACCCGGATTATACCGGGTCATTTTCTTTTCTATTATATTTCCAATATATTTCCTTTTCGGTTGGGATTTGCTTTACCATTCTTTTTAAAAGCAGTTTCTTCAATTCCCGTTCTGCCTCGGCATGGGAGAGATTGTAAATAATCGCTAATTCGCGGGTGGAAATAAAATCGTATTCCTGCAGCAATGTTTCCATAGATGGAAGCGGAGACGGGCAGAGCTCCTGTTTTACAATTTCCTTTAATACTTGTACATATACATCGTAAGAGTAAATTCCTGCTATCTTAATGCCTTCTTCATCGGAGTTGGCATGGAAAAAGACGAGAGATGGAATTTCTGTAATGTGCATTTCGTTTGTAAATTTTAAATCGCATTGAAATGCTTTTTTTGCGCTTACCGAATGCAAATCCTTCATAAATTCTTCTGCATCAATTCCGCTTTTTTGTGCACATGACAATAACATATTTGCATCTGGCTTTATTATATTATGAAAAAATATCAATTCTTGAAGCTTCCGCAAAAACTTTGAACCGGCAGCCCGTCCTTGCAGTTCAGCCGCTTTAATAGCAAGCGAGCTCATGTAGGGCAAGTTTTCAGAATGGTGCTTATTAATTTTGCCATCGCATGAAAAGCCGTGTAAACTGGTTGTTTTTTCCCACACAAATCGAATATTAGCAGGTTTATTCCATTTGTGTGAAGGCGAGGGGGCAGCTTCGACTTTGCCTGTTAATACGTGGCGGAGGGTAAAATGATGCCCGTATTCAAGCAAAAGCTTCATAATAAAAGGATTAATGCTCCAACAATCTTTGCATAATGGGTCGATAAACAAATAGGCTTCTATCGGCTTGCTCGCGCATTTATGAAAAGAAAAGGGTACAATCTTATCGGCTTGTACGTTGTTCATTACTCCTCACCTGTCTTCTCCGGTGTATTCATCATATGATTTGCTGTGAGTGCCAGCCTTTCCCACATAAATTCGCGAAGGGGCCCTTCTAAGCCAACATCGTCCATTGCCTGATGCATGCAAGAAAGCCATGCTTGTTTTCTTTTCGGGGTAATTTCAAACGGAAGATGGCGCGCGCGCAGCATTGGGTGCCCATGTTCCTCTGTGTACAACGGAGGTCCTCCAAAGTATTGCGTTAAAAATTGCTTTTGCTTTCGGGCAGTTTCCGTCAGGTCTTTCGGAAAGATAGGAGTCAAGTCAGGGTGCTGACTCACATAGGAATAGAATGTATCGACAAGTGCGGCAATGCCTTTTTCACCGCCAATTGCTTCAAATGGCGTTATCGGATTTTGATTCATAGTGACCGCTCCTTTTTCCACAAATGAAGTTTCACTTTGTTCTAGCCGCCCGTGCGGGGAGAAAAGCAGAGAAGAGCAACGGACGGTTAGAACCCGGCTGGTTGAACGGGCCTTTGCGCCAAAAAGCGGGCGCAAAGGTTAGTTTCACCTTATTGTAGCAACGGGGTGTTGGTTAGAGCAAATAAAGCGCTCTGAACAAGTGTCCCGTAAGCTTTGTTGCCAAAGCCCTATGATAGTTTAGTTTGCTTCGTTTTGTTTTGCAAGAAAAAAGCGCTGCACTTTATTTTGGGTAGGGCGGAGCGGGATGTTGTACTCGGCAAGCAATGTGAAAAAGTCCAGTTTTTTATTTTCTTCCTTTACCTCATACTCTAATTCATAATCATTTTGATTAAAGTAGAAACTATGGTCAAGTACAAGAATACCTTCCTTGTAAGGAGTTTCTGCCCGTTTTGTTGTTAAGCTTCCAAAGTATTGGAGGTCAGATGCGGGAATTTGCATCTCTTTTAGTCTATTGGCTATGCTGCCTGGAACGATTTGGCTTCGTTCGAGCATTTGCTTTGCTTCGGCTTCGCTTAAACGTTGGTGTGTTTCGCGCAGCCCGGTGGCGGCAGGCTGCTTTAATGTAAAGGTGTATGTACCGTTTTTAAAGCGAATCCGCAGAGCGCAGCCTTTTTCTTTTAAGGAAAACGAAGGAGTCTCAAAATAGTGGTTTACCTGTTCCGTAAAACTTGTGATGGAAAAAGCGTCGCAAATGCGTTGGAACTCTTCTTTCGTTACGATGTTTTTAAATTCAATCTCAATTTCTTCTGTCATGGTAAAGCTCCTTTCTATGCTTGGCGGGGAGGCGATGAATTCAACTAACTATTATCCCTTTTTAAGGATTTTAATTCAATGTTTTATTCGTTCGCGCTTATGTTGTGTTACAATAAATATGACTATAAGATGGGAATGAAACACTTGGTTGGAGGAATAAGAGAATGCAAAAAAAGATCAACATTGAGAGCGCACAATTGAAGGACCATGCTCTTATTTTTTGTGCCGCAGACACGGAATGGGCAGTAGAGGGACTGCAGCCGAAGCGCCATATGCTTGTTGACTCAGATCAGCTAGCTTTTTTATATATCTTAGAGAACGAAGTCGAATTTGTATATGTAAGCATTCCTCATACATTATGGCCGCAGCTCAAGGAAGCGCAAGCGGAAAACAAAAAGGTGTACATAGTATGCAACGGTCTTGAAATTGAACTGAAAGGCCTGCAGGAAGAATTGGAATATTTGGTTCAAAACATTGAAGGCAATGCAAATTACGGGGAACAGCTTGTTAATAAAGTGGAAGAAATTTTTCTGGCGTAAATGGATGGTGGTTACAGATGAATCGAAACTGGGAAGAATTTTTGGCCCCGTATCATCAAGCGGTAAGCGAATTAAAAGTAAAATTAAAAGCGATGCGCTCGCAGTTTGAAATGCTTTCCCAGCGTTCCCCGATTGAGTTTGTGACAGGAAGAGTGAAATCGGTGCCAAGCATCCTTGATAAAGCGGCCAAGCGCAACATTCCTCTAGAGAAAATCGGAGAGGAAATGCAGGATATTGCTGGCCTGCGCATGATGTGCCAGTTTGTAGACGACATTAAACCTGTTGTCGAATTTTTGCGCAAGCGCAACGACTTTGAAATCGTAGAGGAACGCGATTATGTAACACAGAAAAAGGAAAGCGGGTACCGCTCGTATCATGTGGTCATTTGTTATCCGGTTCAAACGATTCAAGGAGAAAAGAAGGTTTTGGTCGAAATTCAAATCCGCACGCTGGCGATGAATTTTTGGGCAACGATTGAACATTCCTTAAACTATAAATATAGCGGGCGTTTCCCGGCTAACATTCGAGAGCGCCTGCAAAGAGCTGCGGAGGCTGCGTATTCGCTTGATGAAGAAATGTCTTCCATTCGCGTTGAAATTCAGGAAGCGCAGCACATCTTTTCGCGAAAAGCAGAATCAGAATAACTGTTGAAGGGTGTTGGACGATGAAATTTGCAATCACGTCAAAGGGAGATCAAGCATCGAATTCGCTCGCGAATACGATGCGCGAGTATTTGCTCGATTTTGAATTTGTGATGGATGAGGAAGAACCGGATATCGTAATTTCAGTAGGCGGGGACGGGACACTTTTGCATGCGTTCCACCGCTACTGCGAAAGGCTGGACAAAACGGCATTTGTCGGCGTGCATACCGGACACCTTGGCTTTTACGCGGATTGGCTGCCAAATGAAGTAGAAAAGCTTGTCATTGCGATTGCGAAAACACCGTTTCAAGTTGTGGAATACCCGTTGCTTGAGGTGATTGTCCGCTACTTAGACGGCAGAACAGAATCACAATATTTGGCGCTGAATGAGGCAACTGTAAAAAGCGATGAGGGTACGCTTGTGATTGACGTAGAAATTCGCGGCGAATATTTTGAAACGTTTCGCGGCGACGGCTTATGCATTTCCACTCCTTCCGGCAGTACGGCGTATAATAAAGCGCTTGGAGGAGCGATTATTCATCCGTCTATCGAAGCGATTCAAGTGGCGGAAATGGCTTCCATCAACAACCGCGTGTTCCGGACGGTCGGCTCCCCGCTCGTTTTGCCAAAGCATCATACGTGTGTATTAAAGCCGGTTACAGATATGGACCTGCAGGTTACTATCGATCATATAACAGTCGTGCATCAACAGGTAAAATCTATTCAGTGCCGCGTGGCGCACCAGAAGGTCCGCTTCGTCCGTTTCCGGCCGTTTCCGTTTTGGAAGCGGGTGCGGGATTCGTTTGTTGCCGACAGGTAGAAAGGGTTAGCTTCATTGAACCAATTTACAATGCAATGGAATATTACAGCGAAAGAGGAAGGAGTTTTAGTCCGTGAATTTTTGCGGCAAAAAGGCATATCAAAAGCAGCACTCACCGATATTAAATTTCATGGCGGAGACATTCGGGTGAACGGAAATGCTGTCACTGTCCGGCATGTTCTGCAAGAAGGGGAACTGCTGCAAATTTCCTTTCCGCCCGAAGAACGAAGCGAAGGCATGGTAAGCGAAGATATTCCGCTTATGATTATTTATGAAGATGAGCATGTAGTTGTGATCAATAAGCAGCCGTACATGTCAACGATTCCGTCGCGCGAGCATCCGAGTGGCACGGTTGCCAATGCGCTATTGTATCATTATGATAAGCAAGGCCTTCCGAATACAGTTCACGTTGTGACGCGCTTGGACCGGGATACATCGGGGCTGATGCTCATTGCGAAGAATCGATTTGTGCATCATTTATTATCGCAGCAGCAACAGCAAAAACAGATTCGCCGCACATATGAAGCTCTTGTGCACGGTTGCGTGGACGAGACGGAAGGAACGATTGACGCCCCGATTGCGAGAAAAGCGGACAGCATTATTGAACGGGTTGTGCGGGAGGACGGCCAGCACGCGGTTACATATTTTCGCGTGCTGGAGCGCTATGCTGATATGACGCGTGTGGAATTAGAACTGGAAACGGGGAGAACGCACCAAATTCGCGTGCATATGTCCTATTTGGGCCATCCGCTCCTTGGCGACGACTTATATGGGGGCAAGCGGGGGTTGATGGACCGGCAAGCCCTTCACAGCAAGAAGCTGGTATTTTACCATCCGATATTGGAGCGGGAGCTGTCCTTTATAACGGAGCTCTCTTATGATATGAAACGTGCAATCGAAAAAGAGCATCCTCATAGGTAGGATGCTCTTTTTAGTCGATGGCGCGGAACTTCTCCGGCACAAATGGCATGGAAGACGGGACGGAGACGGTTTCCATTTCCGGATAGCGAAGTGCCGTTAGTTTTCCGCCAAACACTGCGCCCGTGTCAATATTGACAGTATGGTTGACAAACCGGGGCTCTCTGACAGGCGTATGGCCGTAGACGATCCATGTGTTTCCTTTATATTGCTTCGCCCAGTCACGGCGGACGGGGGAGCCGTCCGGGTGCGTTTCTCCGGTAATGTCGCCGTATAAAACAAAGGTTTGCACTTTTTTATCCGACCGGCCGATATAGTCATGGCGGATGCCAGCGTGGCAAACGACAAGTTTGTCTTCATCGAGAAGATGATATAATGGCGAGCTTTCATACAGTTCCATGAATTTATGGCGAATCTCCTTTTGTTTTTGCTGCTCTAGCTCCTCATATTCGGCAACTGTCGTTTCCAATCCGTGCGTAATTTGCACTTTGCGCCCGAGAAAGAAGCGGTATAGCTTATTGCAATGGTTGCCTGGCGCATAATATGCTTCTTTGCGGCGGACGACAAGCTCCCATACGAGCTCTGCCGTTCGTAGTGAAGCGGGGCCGCGGTCGGTCAAATCGCCGACAAAGGCAAGCTGCCTGCCGTCCGGATGGACCGGAACACCGCTGCTCCAATCGTAGCCAAGCACCTTCGTTAGCGTCCTAAATTCTTCATAGCACCCGTGGATATCTCCGATAACATCATATTTCATCATTTCACCAACCTTTATATTTTCCATTATTTTACACAAGAAAGACCCATCCTGCAAAAAAGGATGGGTCTTTCGTACAATTAGTCGAACATGAACTTTTTCGTGCGGGAGCGCACATTTAAAATAAAGCCGATAGCAATCATGTACGTAAGCAGCGAGCTGCCCCCGTAGCTCATAAATGGAAGTGTAATCCCTGTAATCGGCAAAAGGCCAATTGTCATGCCGATGTTTTGGAAAACCTGGAAGGTGAACATCCCGATTGTTCCGGCGCATAAGTAGCTGCCGAACGGATCATTGCTTTCAAGAGAAATATGAATCATGCGGTAAATAAGCAAGAAAAACAAGGAAATAACGATGCTTCCACCAAGGAATCCGAACTGTTCAGCGATATTGGTGAAAACAAAGTCCGTATGCGGTTCAGGGAAATACACTTCGCCGTTTTGGTATCCTTTGCCGTATAATTCGCCGGATCCGGTCGCCAAAATCGCCTGGCGCAATTGATAGCCTTGCGTTTCATATTCGTAAGGAGCGAGCCAGCCGTAAAAGCGGTCCAGCTGATATTCTTTTAAAATATGTTCTTTAAAGAACGCTGTGTGCGCGAAATAAATATAGACTAAAATAGAAGCAACAGCAATGGCGCCTCCGGTGAGGCCGAGAATGAAACGCCAGCGAATGCCGGACACCAAAATAATAGAGGCGATGATGGAGCTCATTACCATCGTGTTTCCCAAGTCAGGTTCTTTAGCAATTAAAATCAGCGGCGGAAGACTTGCCGCAAAAATTTTGCCAAGCAAAATCAAATCTTCGCGCGGTGTCCGAAACGCGTATTTTTCATTATGGTTGGAGACGATTCGGCTTAATACGAGAATCATAAATAATTTCATAATTTCGGATGGTTGAAAATTGCCAATTCCAGGCAAGGAGTACCATGCAGTCGCGCCTTTAATCGTTTGCGATCCCGGCACTTTGAATTCCAGTCCAAGCAGCAAAATCATCGCGAAGCCGTATAAGTACCAGGAAATTTGCTTGTAGCGGTCAAAGTCGACAATCATTGTGATTGTAATTGCAATGAGTCCGATGATATACCATTGGATTTGCTTGGCCACGAAATTGACATTTTGCAGGTTTGGAGGCAGCGAAGGCTGCGCTGAGGCAATGGCGAAGCAGCTGGCAACCGCGATTAAAAATAAAATAAATAACAGTGCATAATCTATTTGAAATTGTGAATTTTTTTCGTTTTCCATAGCCTAACCCTTTCTATTTGTTTAGCGCATTTTGCGAAACAGACTACTACCATCTTAACGAATTTCGGCTCATTTGCAAAGCCCTACGCATAAATGTACGAAACGAAGGGCAAAACTGCTCATGGTGCTTTTTTGAATAGGCTATGATACATGTTATTATTGAAAAGCAGCAATGTCCTTTAATATAGTTTTTGGATAAGCAGGGAAACCGGCGCTTTAAAGCGAAAACAGTTTGTACAGATTTTCCCGTTCCAATTGTGGCGAAAGTGTGATAAACTACTTTTATAGTATCAGGTGCTAATAACTGCTGTTAATTATAAAGTATAGGAGGATGGAATCATGGATCTTTTAAATTTGAAAGGAAAAAATATCGTTGTCATGGGGGTAGCGAACCAGCGCAGTATTGCCTGGGGAATCGCCCGTTCTTTGCACAATGCTGGGGCGAATTTAATTTTTACATATGCGGGTGAGCGTTTAGAAAAAAATGTGCGTGATTTGGCGGAAACGTTAGAAGGGCAAAACGCGTTTATCCTTCCTTGCGATGTAACGAACGATGAGGATATTACCCGCTGCTTCCAAACGATTAAAGAAGAGGTAGGAACCATCCACGGTTTGGCGCACTGCATCGCATTTGCAAATAAAGAGGATTTAAAAGGGGAGTTTGTGGATACATCCCGCGCTGGCTTTGCGCTTTCCCTTGATATTAGTGCCTACTCTTTAACTGCTGTAGCGAAAGCGGCAAAAGAAGTCATGGCAGACGGCGGCAGCATCGTTACGTTAACATACCTTGGCGGCGAGCGCGTCGTGAAAAATTACAATTTAATGGGTGTAGCGAAAGCAGCGCTTGAGGCAAGCGTGAAATATTTAGCGAACGACTTAGGACAGCATAATATCCGCGTAAACGCGATTTCCGCCGGGCCAATCCGTACATTGTCTGCAAAAGGAGTCGGCGACTTTAACACTATTTTAAAGGATATCGAAGAAAAAGCGCCGCTTCGCCGCAATGTAACGCAGGAAGAGGTTGGCGATACAGCGTTGTTCTTAATGAGCGATCTGGCGCGCGGCATTACCGGCGAAAACATTCATGTTGATTCCGGATACCATATCTTGGGATAATTCAAAAACAGCGTAAAGGCTTTATGTCCTTTACGCTGTTTTTTAGAAGATGGCTGTGTTAAACGTTAGTGTTGATATATAACCCTTTTTTTAGAGGGGGAGAGTGCTCCCAGTCGTGTGCAGTAACGGTCAGGGCCTAGTTTGGCCTCGTCCAAAGGAAAACCAGAGAGAGAACATGAGTGCTGGCTGCGATTGGTTCTGCATAGCCGTAATG
>JBHGUR010000092.1:0-44086 GCA_048976805.1 Ectobacillus sp.
GGACCAGAGATTTGCCGCTCGCTTCCTTCAGATTCCGCGTCACCACGGACACCCTTGCGTTAAGCTAGCCGCTACTACTGCCTTCACGGTTCGGGACTTTCACCCTAGAGACTGCACCCATGCCGGGCGCACAACAAAAAGAGCAGAATGGCTATTCTGCTCTTTTTGTACTTATGCATTTTGTTCAAGGGTGTTTACTTCATATACATGGGAATAATCTGTCCATTTCATTACACCACGTAAATATTCTCGAAATGAATACGAAAACCGCGGCTGACTCTGTTTTTGAATTTTGGAGACAAATAGTTGAAGGCGCGACTGAATTTGAAATGTTAAAGGATGCTGTGATTCTAATACGGGGATTTCTACAATTTTGATGCACTTTCCAGATGAATGAGTGAAATAAAAACTTTTCATAATCACGGTATCAATCCTCTTTTTTTTGGAGTTAATTACATTATAAATAAGAATTTTTAAAAAGTTTGTCTAAATTTGTGACAGATTATAAATTTTTCTGCCCTCTACCATTATTGTATGCGCTTACAACTATAGTATAACAAGAAATAAAAAAAGTGCCTACTCTAATGAGGCACTTTTTTCTAACTCTTCTGCTTCCCGCTTCATTCTGCGATTATATATAATCTTAGAAAGCGAAATGCTTAACTCGTAAATAAACAAAAGCGGCAAAGCTACAGCAAAGTCTGATATGAAATCCGGCGGTGTAATAGAAACTGCGATTACAATCAAAATAAAATAAGCATATTTTCGCACCTTTTGCAGCGCGACCGGGTTTAAAATCCCAATACTCGTCAAGAACATAGCTATAGCAGGGAGTTCAAACACAACCGCAAACGGCACGGTCATATTAATTACAAACTCAAAATACTTTTCGGTTGTAAACATCGTATTAAACATTTCCCCACCGAGATTAATTAAAAACTTTAAAACGAATGGCAAAATAACGAAGTAGCCGAAACAAAGGCCACCTACAAATAATAGAAACAAAGCCGGGATATATAAAAGTGTCGCTCTTTGTTCATATGGCATTAAGGCTGGCTTTACAAACAGCCAAATTTGCAATGCTGCAACCGGAATCGTACAAACAATAGAAAATACAGCCGCGATTATAAAATAAATCCACAAAATATCGCTTGGCCCCAGCACCGTTAGCTTTACTTCCAAGTCTTTTACGATAAAATGATAAATATCCTTTGTGTAAATAAATCCAATTGTTAAAAAGAAAATGAACGTAATCATAATAATAATTAGACGCTTGCGCAGCTCACCTAGATGTTCAACAACACTCATTTCTTCATTCATTATGTCACCACATTCCTACCCGCATTTCTGAAAAAAAAGATGCAAGAGAATTACTCCGCTTACATCTTTTAAAAGCTTATTTCTTTTCTTTATCTTCAATTGCATCATCTCTTAAATCTTTTGTCGATTTCTTAAATTCCTTTAATGTTTCACCAAAGGCCCTTCCAATCTCTGGAAGCTTTTTAGGGCCAAATACAATGAGCGCAATAAGCAAAATTAAAATTAATCCTGGAAAGCCGATGTTTGGCATAGTATATCCCCCTTTAAATAGCGTTTCAAGCGCCTCACAAAAACACATCATCCTCTTTTCATTTTGGCAAAAAAGATAGAACTCGTCAATCTATTGCCCTGTTTTGACACAAAAATTTGTGATTGTCATTCGAATGTTCCCTTTATAATGACCTTTTTCTCTTCTACCATCATTCTCCCCTTTGCAATTACCGTTTCAATTGTTAAATTTTCACGGTTTAGCAACACAAGGTCTGCGTCCTTCCCTTCCTGGACATATCCTTTTTCTGATAGTTTCAACACAATCGCCGGGTTTGCAGTAATAACCTGCAACGCTTTCTCTAATGAAACCCCTTCTTCCAGCACTGCATCGCGCACCTCCTGAAAAAGTGACGAAACTTTACCGACTTGCAGCCCTTGAAACTCGCCGTCTGGGCTAAATGACGGCAAGCTTGCCTGCCCATCTGACGAAAAAGTAATACAACCAATCGGTACACCTTGCTCAAGCATGAGCCGCAAGGCCCGCGAACACTTTACTTCTCCTTCTTCCAGAAACTGCGGAATGGTGCTAGTTGTAAAATCCACGTAGCCGCCGCGTTTTGCGTATTGAATTCCGGCTTCAAATAAGTCTTGATTGCGATTAATATGGGTAGGATGAAACTGCCGTATTGGAATTTCTGTTAAATCCACAATTTGGTGCAATAAGGATAATTGATCTGCCCCGTCTCCAACATGAATCTCGACAATCCCGGCCTTTCCTGATAATATCCCTCCATTCCGGGCAGCAACCGCTACTTTCACCATCTCCTCAACGGTCGGCTGCGATGAACGGTGATCTGCAATAGCCACTTCACCGACTCCAATAATTTTATCAATTAAAATAAGATCATCTTGAATACGGCTTGTTAAAGTTTGAAGAGGCAATTGATACGATCCGGTATGTATATAGCAAGTAATCCCTTCCTCCTCCAAAGCTCTCGCCTTTGCAAGCAAGCTTTCCATGCGTCTTGTTGTTCCATCCGTTCCAAGCAGGCCAACGACAGTTGTAATGCCAGCTGTTGTCGCGTCGCTCAATTGCAATTCAGGAGTGCGGGTTTTAACCCCCCCTTCTCCGCCGCCGCCAATAATATGCACATGTGGGTCAATAAAGCCCGGAACAATATATTTGTCTGCCGCGTCAATTACTTTTATATTGACAAAATTGGCTGGCACGTCAATTTTATCCTGTATATAACCGATTTTATCGTTTACGAGCAAAACGTCTTTCTTCCCCATATAATGAGGAGCATATACTTCTCCATTTTGAATCAATGTTAACATCTTTTCACTCTCTCTTTTTAAAAATTCACTTCTTATACAATTGTATCATTTCCTGATGCAGCTTATCTATGTTATGGTAAAACTAATCGTTTACCCTAAATGAAATATAGTAAGGGGGATTTTAAAAGTGGAATTGCATATTAAGGAAGAGATTGCCAATGCGATTACTCATGGTATCGGAGTGCTGCTTAGTATTCCGGCTCTCGTTCTTTTAATTATACAGGCTGCCAAATACGGAAACGCCTCTGCTGTAGTTAGCTTTACTATTTATGGAGTGAGTATGTTAATTCTTTACTTATGTTCTACGCTCCTGCACAGCATCCGCCATCCTAAAGTGCAAAGGCTATTCACCATTTTAGACCACTCTGCCATCTATTTGCTGATTGCCGGTACATATACGCCGTTTCTTCTTGTAACACTGCGCGGCAAACTCGGTTGGACGCTGTTTATTGTCATTTGGTCTCTTGCTTTACTTGGGATCATCTTCAAAATTATCTTTGCAGATAAATTCATTACTCTGTCTACCGCCTTCTATATTCTCATGGGTTGGCTCATTATCGTAGCTATTCAGCCTTTGTACGAAAATCTACAAGCAGGCGGGTTTACTTTCTTGTTAACGGGCGGTATCCTTTACTCTGTCGGCGCCATTTTCTTCCTGTGGGAAAACCTGCCCTTTAACCACGCAATATGGCACTTGTTTGTACTTGGCGGCAGTACAATGATGTTTTTTTGCGTCATGTTTTATGTTTTGCCGATTGCATAATCGGGTTAGCTTTATCCCTCTATCGAAAAGAAACACATCTTAGAGGCTACTAAAAAATCTCCGGTTTTCCATAAAAGCCGGAGATCTTTTATTATAGCTTGGATGCAATTATATTTCGCGTATGCTGCGCCAATTCCTTTATATCCATTTCTTTATATTGTTCTTCATAGATCGGTTCAGAGATTGTCACCGTAACACGGGCGGGCTTGAACCAAAATCCATTTGCTTCTGAAATATTATATGTACCGCTAATTGTAACAGGCAAAATAGGAACACCCGATTTCGTAGCTAAATGAAAACTCCCTGTTTTGAACTCCCCTATCTCTCCGTTTTTGCTGCGTGTTCCCTCCGGAAAAATAACGAGGGAATGGCCTCCCTTCAACAATTCAATCCCTTGCTTAATTGCCTGAAGTGATTGGCGGCGGTCGGCACGATCCATAAAGACACAATTCATTAATTCCATCCATTTTGAAACGAGAGGAATTTTTTGAATCTCGATTTTAGAAATGAAGCCGAGCGGTTTATTCAAATACCCCATCAAAACCGCAATATCGAAGTTGCTTTGATGATTGCATATAACCAATACCGCCCTATCTTGCGGGATATTCTCCAACCCCTTTACTTCCACTGTCGAGCCGGTAACAGCAATCATTTTTTTGCCAAACATATCCGGTGTTTTATGTACTAAGCGGTCTTTTTCCTCCGGCGCAAGCGTAGGCGCAAGCTTTTGCAATTTTCTTAACCTGGGCGTAATCGCCAGCACAAGAAAAATAAGATAAACTAAACCATACACAGTACGAATCATATAGAACCCCCATTTACATACATTCGTTTTCATTATACAGGACAAGCGAAAGAAAAAGAACATAAGAAATGAGAAAAGGCACTTGATTCTGTTCAACTACCCGCCACCTACTCACTAACGCTCCTTGAGGCGGGGCTTGTAACTACCTAGAAGTGTAAACGATTCTTATGAATCTCCTTCCTTGCAGTGGTGTTTACATCAGGGGGCTGACCGCAAAACGCGTTAGCGTTTTGGATCGGCCCCGTCAACACTGTTCTTTAGCTCGGCTAAATGATTAAATAGTTGTCTTACATATTAGAAACGTTTCGCGACTTCTCGTGCTGCTTCAATCGCCGCTTCTTTAATTTCTTGCGCTTTATCAGGAGCTGCTCCCATCCCCTCTACGGCAATGTACTCTACATCAGTTACGCCAAAGAATGCAAGTGCTGCCTGTAAATGGTTGCGGCCAAAGTCCATTGCTGCTGCCGGGCCTTCGGAATAAATGCCGCCAGTCGCTTGAATATGAACAGCCTTTTTGCCTTCTAATAATCCAACTGGACCGTTTTCTGTATATTTAAATGTTTTTCCTGCTACTGCTAAATTGTCGATATAAGCTTTTACTACCGGCGGGTAGCTAAAATTCCACATTGGTGTTACAAATACATAACGGTCAGCATTCATAAACTGCTCTAGATTCGCCTCCATAGCTGCTATCTTTTCTTGTTGGCTGCTATTCAGTTCGTCGAATGCTGTGCCGCCTGCTAGTTTTCCCCACGCATCCAATACTTCTCCGTCAATCATCGGTACATTTGTGTTGAATAAATCAATTGCAATCACTTCATCAGCAGGATTTGCTTGTTTGTAAGCTTCTATAAACTCCGTGCCCACCGCTAAACCGAAAGATGCTGGATTCGGATTTGCCGTAATAAACAATACCTTTTTCATCATTTACTCGCTCCTTTTATCTCATATTCCTATATCTCTAATTAGAGACATAATACAAAAAATTAATAACTTACGTTACGTAAGTAAGTATATAAAAATATGTTTAACGTGTCAACAAAAACGTTACTATTTCCTTGAGAGCCTGTTACAGATTTGTTTCACAAGAGCTTTACATTCAAAGTAATTCGACAATTCTCTTTTTTCTTCCACAATTAAATTTTCCGTTATATTACAGAGACATTTCCGCCATGACAAGCTGATAACAGTTTCGTAACTTTCCTTGATGAAAAATATTACAAAGAATATCCTAAATATACACAAGGTCCGTAAATAAACGATAAAAGGTGATGCTATTGCGTATAATTAAACGGTTTATGTCGGTTCAAATGATTCCAACTCTCCTCGTGATTGCGGGGTTTGGCGGAACAACAGCAAGCGTTCATAATCAATATGAAGAAGCAAAACAGCAACACCAAGAAGTGCAGAAAGAAAATGAGGCACTAAACAACCAAATTAAAGATTTACAGCAGCAAAAGGAAATTATGCAGTCTTCCTTGCAGCAAAAAGAACAGCAGCTACAAGAAGTGCAAGGACAATTGCAAGAAGCTCATCGGGAAATGGAAAACGCGGCGATGGCTCTTCCATCACGCTCTAACGCTTCAGGTGCAGTGCGCACCCTGCAAATGAGAGCAACCGCCTACTCTGCCGATCCAGCGGAAAATGGCGGAACATATAACGGAAAAGTGCTGACAAAAACAGGCTATAATTTAACAGATAATTCGGATGCAAAAGTGATTGCAGTCGATCCGTCTGTTATTCCGCTTGGCAGCACGGTTTGGGTAGAAGGTTACGGGTATGCAAAAGCAATTGATACAGGCAGCGCTATTAAAGGAAATCGCATTGACGTTTTTATTGCTGATAAGCAAGCCGGAAGAGAATGGGGCGTTCGTAACGTTCAAGTAAAGGTATTAACAGAAGGCCATTAATTTATTTTGCACTTTAAGGCACATTGCTGTTTTTATATAGAAAAAAACCCTGCAAACGCAGGGTTTTTCGTATTTTCATCTTCTAGAAAACACATTCTTTACTTTACCGGCCACATAGCTGCTGCCGCCGCGCTCCTTCACATCTTCAATCATCATTGCAATGACAGTGTCTGGAGCATTTGTATTATAGGCAACAAACCAACCATTTTCCTGTCCTTGCCCGCCTTTTTCCTTTTTCAGCTCTGCCGTTCCGGTTTTTCCGGCAAGAATTGCCCCTTCCATTTTAGCGGCCCGTCCTGTTCCTTCTGGATGGTTCACAACTTGAATCAACGTATTTTCAAGCAATTTTGCCTGCTCAGAAGTCATTACTCCTTCCTTCCATACTTTCCCTTCATTTTCTCCTTTTTTAAGAGATGGGGCAGGGATATTTCCGTCTGCAGCAATTGGCGCATAGGCAAGAGCCATATGCAACGAAGTCATGACTACCTCGCCTTGTCCATATGCCGTATCAGCAAGTTGGATATTCGTTTTCACACCATTGGCCGCAAGAGAGGATTGCTGGAACGGATAAGAAAGAGGAAGCTTCTCTCCAAACCCAAATTTCTTCGCTTCCTCTACAAATCTCTCTTTTCCAATTTCCAAGCCTTGCTGGGCAAAATAAATATTATCCGAATACAGCATTGCTTTTTCAAGATTAACCGGACTCACTTCCTTTACCCGCGTGACATAATAGTTCCCCCATGATGAATTCTGCGCCCACTTCAAGCCGGATATCTCCTTAGCTTCATTAGGATTAAGCGTCTTTGTATTCAATCCGATTGCAGCGGTAATTGGCTTAAATACAGAGCCCGGTGCATATGCTTTCGTAAAACGGTTTAACATCGGTTTTTTCGGATCATTGCTCCACGCTTCCCATTGCGACGGTTTTATTCCTCTTACAAACGCATTCGGATCATACGCCGGGCTGCTAATAAGCGCAAGCACCTCTCCCGTTTTCGGATTAACAGCTGCAGAAGTCCCCGCGTCTCCATTCATTTCCTTATATATGTCCTGTTGCAAGTTTGCGTCAATAGCAGCTACAAGCGTTTGGCCGTCCTTCGCTTGGCGTTTCGCAAGCTCTTTTTTCTCGTTTCCGTTAGCATCTACAATATAAATACGGCCGCCGTCTTCCCCTCTCAGTTCATTTTCATATACTTGCTCCATCCCTGCTTTTCCAACTACATCACCTGGCTTATAGCCCTTTAGCTTCTTTAAATCCTCCGCACTTACTTCCCGGATGTAGCCCGTCAAGTGCGCTGCAGCTTCTTTTAATGGATACGTCCGCATCGGTATTTGCTGCACCGCTACTCCCGGCAAGCTTATATAGTCATCATCATTGGCCTCATCGGGCAGCACGGCAATCGGCACGAAATAATGCGGCTGCACCCACTTCGCCTTTATCTTGCTTTCAATATTTTCCACAGCCATGCCAAGAAGCATCGCCAAAGCTTCCTTTGTCTGCTCTGCGTCAGGTCCTAGTTTTTCCGGTACAATCCCAACCTGCTTGGCCGCGCCATTGATTGCAAGACCATTCCCATTTCGGTCAACAATCTCCCCGCGCTTTGCTTCAAACGTCTTTACCCGTACTTTATCCCCTTCTTTCATGCCCGGAAAAATAAGCGACGGATTCCATTGAACCCTCCATGCCGTTTCTTTCTCTTGCTTTTCTTTTACAAGTTTTATGCTGTTTTTAAAGGAAAACGGTCCGGCGAGAGCTTCCATTTTCGCTGTGTAACCGAGCTGCACCGTATCATTTTTCTCCTTAACTTCTTCAGGTACAACTGGCGTTACCTTCAGCTTGCTTACTTCAATGCCGCTATAGATGGTTTTATAACGTTTTGTAAAATCTTCTTTTGTAATTGCCTTTTTCGATTGACTTGAAAGCTGTTCATACATCTTATCAAACTGCTGATTGTTCCATGCTTTTATGTATGCTTCCAAAGCTTCCTCGGGCCGTGGTTCCTTTTGGCACCCTGTCAGCACAAGAAAAAAGCAGCATATGACTAATCCCCAAGCTTTTCTCATTTCTTTTTCCTCCTTATTCCATACCCTTCCATTATAATACAGGTTGAAAAAGAAAAGAGCCAGTTTTCCCGACTCTTTTTCAACTTCTTTCATAGATAGTAAAATAATATTCGTATGGATTCTTTTCATCCTGAATTCCTTTTGCACGGGAAACTTCGCGCCATTGTTCCAACGAAATCTCCGGAAACCACGTATCCCCTGTAAAAGCCTCTTCAATATGCGTGACATACAGCCGATCTGCAATCGGCAGCGCCTCTTTAAACAACTCTGCTCCCCCAATGATAAACACTTCTTCAGAAGACGCGCCATACCGCTCTAATACCTCTGTTAAAGAATGTGCAATCGTACAGCCGTCTGCCTTGTATGACTTATTTCTTGTTATGACAATGTTCTCTCGGCCAGGAAGCGGGCGGCCGATGGCTTCAAAAGTTTTGCGTCCCATTACGATAGGATGCTCCATTGTTACCCGTTTAAAATATGCCAAATCGGCAGGCAGCCGCCACGGCAAATCATTATTGCTTCCAATAAGACGATTTTTATCCATTGCAACGATAAGAGAAATCATGGAATGCCTCCTTCTTGAATTACTTTGTAACCATGATGTTTAATTAGATTGCTTTTTCTGGATGCACCGCAGCAATCATTCTCCCATTTCGGTTTTTAAAATTATGGCTCTGTTAAACTTGATTGTTGGTTTTCCACTACAGGCGGACGCTTTCTGCGGGCGGGGCCGAGCCGCTTCCCTCGCTACGCTCAGTCCGGGGTCTCGGCTGTCCCGCTTTTCCCGCTGGAACCGCCGCCTTTCGTTCCAAATCAACAAGTAAATCAAAATCAACATTAGCCTTTAACAGAGACATCCATGCTATTGTGAATAGCACCACGATAGATAAAAATTACATTTCATGGTATAATTGAGGGTTACCAAAAATGAGTAACTTTTAGGGTAGCCAAAATTATATAGAAACCGATGCCTTAATATGGGGATGCGCTTCATAATTCAAAATCTCAAAATCCTCAAACTTATAATCAAAAATCGACTTTGGTTTGCGTTTAATAATTAATTTAGGCAATGGATACGGCTCTCGTGTTAGCTGCAACTTCGCTTGTTCAAGATGATTTAAGTATAAATGCACATCCCCGCCGGACCAGATAAATTCTCCCACTTCTAAATCGCATTGCTGCGCAACCATGCGCGTCAGCAATGCATAGCTTGCAATGTTGAACGGGACGCCAAGGAAGAAATCGCATGATCTTTGATTGAGAAGACAAGAAAGCTTCCCATCCGCTACATAAAATTGAAACGAATAATGGCACGGCGGCAGCGCCATTTGCTCCAGGTCTCCAACATTCCAGGCGCTGACAAGCAGGCGGCGCGAATTCGGATTCGTTTTAATTTGCTCAATGACTTCTGCTATTTGGTCTATAGTGCGCCCGTCTTTTGTTTCCCAACGGCGCCATTGCTTTCCGTATACCGGTCCGAGCTCTCCATTTTCATCAGCCCACTCATCCCAAATAGAAACGCCGTTTTCCTTTAAGTATTTTATATTGGTATCTCCGCTTAAAAACCATAACAGCTCGTGAATGATAGAACGTATATGTAATTTTTTAGTGGTAATTAAAGGAAATCCTTTTGATAAATCAAACCGCATCTGCCGAGCAAACACAGATAATGTACCGGTACCGGTCCGATCTTCCTTTTTCACGCCATTTTCTAAAATGTCCTGCATAATTTCTAAATATTGCTTCATATATACAACCCTCCCTTTGTTCATTTTGCCTTGTCCGTTCCCTTCCGTCAACTTTTTATATTATTTCGGCATTTTCAGGTGCTATGCCGAACAAAATGTGACAGAAATCAAGTTTAGCCGCTTTTATGCACAGCCAACTTTTCTCTCCCCTCTAAAGAAGGGAGTTATACTAGTATTTTAATTTGTATTTATGACAAGGCTCTGTTAAACTTGATTGTTGATTTTCCACTACAGGCGGACGCTTTCCGCGGGCGAGGCCGAGCCGCTTTTCGTTCCCAATCAACAAATCAATCAAAATCAACATTAGCCTTTAACAGAGTCTATAACAAAAGAGACGTTGGACATCTGTCCTACATCTCTTTTTTAATTATCTCCGCTATTTCTAAAAACTCTTCCTTGCTGAGGCGTACCTTCCCAAATGGCTCCTTATGTCCGTTATACTGAAAAATTTCTACATTGCCTTCAACAATATCAGCCTTCGTATGCTCATTCACCCGAAACATCTTACCCCTCCTTTTTATTCTTTAGCTTGCCCATTCTGCTAAATTCATACAAAAACTCACAGTTTTAAACAACGCTTTTTATAATGGCTCTATTAAACTTGATTGTTGATTTTTCACTACAGGCGGACGCTTTCCGCGGGCGGGGCCGAGCCGCTTTTCCCGCTGGAGTCGCCGCCTTTCGTCCAAATCAACAAATAAATTAAAATCAACATTAGCCTTTAACAAAGCCTTTATAATAAGCAATACAATTGCTAGGCTTTATCCTGCTAAATGTTTCTAAACTTACGGTAGGTCATGTATTGCAAAAACAAAATCCTTAAGCATACTTTCAATAAACATGTCATAAATCTTTAACAATCCCATGGCATACATACAACCTTCGCCTTTTGACAGACCGGCTGTGGATAGAATGAACATGGTTCTATAAGTGAGACACATGTTGCAAAGGGGGAAGCTGTGATGGACGTATCTACTCTATGCCTTATTGCCAGCATCGGAACACTTGTATTTTTCGTATACCAGGCAATCGTTGATTAAGCAAAACGAAGCACGGGGAAAATCCCGTGCTTTGTTTATGAATATCCTATTTAACCAACTTCATCGTAATATAGCGAAATAAAACCGATTTTCCGGCACCGCCGGCGACTCCAGCCGCCTTTCGTCCAGCTCCGGTGCTGTATAAAAATTTCCGCAAAAAACCCGGGCCCGTTAAACAAAAGATCATAAACCCAAATCCGACAATAAAATCTTGAAGCTCTTTCGCATCACCGATACTGTTAAAAGCAATCCAAATAATCATAATTTGCAAACTTTGTGTAAACACAGTCGCAATCGTTTCGCGCCACCATATGTTCCAAATATTCATATCTTCATTCATGATAGACCAAGCAGCAACTGGACTCATAATCAAAATAATTAAAATTTCAACCGTACGAATAATATATTGAATCGACAACAATAGGAAAATAATTGACATTCCAAGCCCGGCCATAAGCACGGCTGTATTGCCGGTAACAGGAACAGCAACAAACTTAGAAAACGTCTCCACTTCAATTCCTTTATTTAAAAAGATAGTTACAATTGCATTGTTAAGGGGGAGCAAAACATCTTTTAACAGGATAGGCGCCAACACAGCAAGCGTTCCTCCTAGAAGCATGCGCACTATAACCTCTTGTACGCCCCGCTGGCTATATCCGCCCGCTCTTTCTATAATTAGCTTAAACATGTTAAAAACGAAAAAAACAGCCCCTATTGTAACCGCAAGTACGTATACAATACCGTATGCTTCTGATACATATGCATACTTCGTTAAATCCGTAGGCGCAAACATATATATTTTCAGCCAGCTAAATGCTGCATTAGCGATATCCGTCATTACATCATGAATCAGCTCATTAAGATACTCAATCGGACTTTTAAACATACTTTTCCCTCTCCTTATCGGGCCGGTATATCCGCCAACACAGCAACCTTGTCAATACGCCACCTGTCGCTTTCTTGCAATTCCATCCGCACATAATGCACACTTGTTGTCGTTATGCCATTGATGGTAATCGTACGTTTGATAGCCGCAATGATTTCCGCAGCATTTTCGGTGATGTCCCCATTATATATGTAAATATCGTTTATTTTCATTTGAACATCTGTTTTCGGTTTTTTCGCCTTTTCCCCAAGCGGTACAACTTCAGCTTTTCCTCGCTTCGTTGTCAGGTCATCTAGCTTTTCTAGATTATTTCCGCTGTAAAGTACCGTACTGAACTCTCGTACCGTTTCTTCAATATTAGGGTGTAATCCCTTTCCATTTGCCTCTATATGCTGCCGGCTTTCCCCTTGTACTTTAGCAAGTTTTTTCTTTAAATCCTTTGTCTCTCGCAAGCTATCTAAATAAAAGTAAAATAACCAGGTCATACAAATAAAAAATGAGAGAAAAAAAATGAGTATCCACCTTGCCTCTTTCATCTGCTTCCTCCCGTCGGTACACGTCCATACCCGTAAATTTTGCTGCGCCACACCGGTTTTGTCAGATCACTGTATTCAACGCCGCTGCTGTTGCTGTTGTACATTTTGCCATTGCCGACATACACGCCGACATGGCTAATAAAAGCATGGTCGCTCGTTCCTGTAAAAAAGACTAGATCGCCCGGCTGCAGTTCTTGTTCGCTAATTCGTTTTGTGTACGCGTATTGCTCTTGCGCGGTGCGCGGCAGGTGTACGCCGGCTGCTGCGTACATCCATTTCGTAAGACCGCTGCAGTCAAAGCTCGTACTAGGCGTTTCTCCTGCCCACACATATGGCCAACCTTCATATTTCAAGCCTTCCTCCATAATTTCCTGAAACAAATCACTGCCGCCGGTTATGCCTTGGCTGCTATTTAAAAAATTCATCACCTTGACGGCATACGTATAATCTCCATAGCAATAAGGGCTGCGCCAGCCACAAACACCAGTTGTTGTATGGAGCGCCGAAAATTGCTTGCGAAGTTCTTCCGTTCCAACCTTGCCATGATCTTTAATATAATATAGCCAGCCAGGTCCATAATTGTAGCTTTGAATGATGGTTGGCAAATCGGTAATACCAAGCTTCCCTGCCGTCTCCAGCATGTTTTTCCAATGAATCACGCCTTGCCTTATACTTGCAACCGGATCGGTAATCGTTCCCGGGGCAAAGCCTGCCGATTCACTGCTTTGCATCACATCTGCGGCCCTGCCGCCGCTTTCCTGCATCATGATAGATAAAAGAACGGGAACCTGCTCTTCGCCGAGTCCATATTGTTGTACATATTCCTTTACTATCGGCTCCCAGCGCAATACTTCCGGCGCCATATTCCTTTGCGGAAACGTTTGCTGTGTATTATATAAAGGACTTGCAAATAAAAGAAACAAAAGCAGGCTTATAAATAAACAAACAGCCAATAGCTCCCGCCAATGCCTTATGGCGCCAAGCGCTGCTTTTGCATACATGCTACGCTCCTCCTTCAAACAGCTCTACATACTGCTTCGGGTCGATTAATTGAAGCTCTTCCGGCGTCGCATCCACCCGTATGTAAACACGGTGGTGGCCAGCTACATAAATTCCTTCGCCCTGCCGCCGCCTTCCGATAATCGCTTCCTCCTCCTCAGACAGGCGAAGTACATCGTATTCCTTTAAATCGCGAATATCATTATCCTGAAGGCCCAGCAAAAGCATGCTGATGCTATTGTTTAAAATTGCTTTCCCAACATTATGCCCGTCTTCGACCGCTCCTAGAAAATCAATCGGCTGTTGCGAAGCGACGAGAGCCTCTCCGGCATACTTGCGAATTCTTTTATATACATCGAGCAAAAATAAAGCGCTTTTCGGGCTGCGCATAAGAAGATGCGCTTCATCGACATACAATTTCTTCGGTGTAATGCGGTCTCTCGTAATCTCTTCCCATAAAAACGAAAGAATATTAAACATGGCAACCGGTTGGCTATCACCGTCCTGCTGCAAATCTTTAATATCAAAGCAAATAATATTGTTGTGCAAATTCACATTCGTAATGCCGTTAAAAAGCTTGCAATTCGTTCCTTCCGTATACATCCGTAAAATTTCCCGGAAATTGCGAAGGTTTTCATAATCTGTTTCACCAATATGATGATATAAATCTCCCAAAGTAGGAAAGTCTTCTGCTTTTCGATTTGCAAATGCTGTTTCTTCTGTAATGCCGTACCGTTTATATACCGCAAATAAGGCTCGTTCAAGCAGCGCGCTTTCTAAAACGGTCATATCCGGATAAATAAGCTTAAAAAAAATTTTCAGCCGTTGCATTTTTAAAAACAATACGCTGCCGCGAATATCGTCGTCTGTTGTATCATGCAAAATATGAAATGGATTAATAACATGTTCGGTATTATTGCTGATACGGATGACTTGCCCGCCGATTTTAGAAACAATACGGGCAAATTCCCGCTCCGGGTCCAAAATATAAAACCGCGTTTCCTTCTCTTCAAGTACCCACTGGCGCAGGAAATGCTTTTGCATAAAAAAGCTTTTGCCCATTCCCGTTGTCCCGAGAATGAGCATGTTGCGGGACGGAAATCTTTTTTTGTCATTCATATCAACAAGTACAACATTATCTGTATGCAAATTTTTGCCTATAATAATGCCCCTATGCATGAACAATTCACTTTCATCAAATGGAAGCATGGAAGCTACCGCTGATGTATGCATATTTTGATATGTGTAATGAGTTAAGGTAGCATTACAAATAGGAAGTACACTACGGAACGCTTCCAGCATATTATCGCGGGCTGGTACAACAGAAAGCCCCGTTTTCCATATAACACCTTGCAAACGGTCTGTTAAACGATTTAACTCCTCCAAACTCTCTGCTTGCAAATGAAGGTATGTATGCACAAGAAAAATTGTTTTATGATTGCTTCCAAGCAATACGTCCAGCATGTTCTCGGCGCTGCGTCGTTTCCGCTCCGTTTCTTTGCGGCGCACTGGCGAAAGCGGCTGATTTACACGGGCGTCATATTCCTCAATAGACTGGTTTAAGTGCCGGATCATTTTATCGCTTGCAATCGGCACGAGATGCGTGCTCACATTCATATTCCCCGAAAACCGGTACAACTTTGTAAGCCAATTTCCCTTTACATAGTTCGGATAATCAACAACGAGCAAAGTGCGGGCGTAATTGGAGCCAAATATCATATAATCACGTGTTTCTTCAATGCAGCCAGGCGCAATTTTATCTTTTAAAAATGCGCATCCCCCTATATACATTTCTAATTCAGTCAGCCTTTTTTTAGCTTTCCGCAGGAACATGCGCTCTCCCCCTGACTGTAACAAGGTTCATAGCAGTATCTTGAATAGAACGATGTTGAGAGCTGGCATAATCGAACAGCGTGTGAAGATACCGTGCAACATCAAGATCATGTACCTCTTGCACGCTTAAACCAATTTCCTCAAGCCCGCTCTTTATATGCCTTTTCTTTTGTTCTAGCTGCAGCATGCTTTCTTCATAAGCTTGCTTTGTCGTGCCTGTAACGGCTTCCGCAATTATGATATAGCGTTGCCGCTGAATCATAGTTGCATTTGTTTCAATTCCTCTTGCATATGCGATATAGCCTCGCAAAAGGTTTTGCTTGATAGATTTTGTGCCATCCAGCTTTTCTTCTAAGCTTCTTACATAGCAGCCAAGATCTACGGGTTGCGACGCAATCGTTGTTTGCACTGGAAAAGAAAGGCTTCGCAAAAACAATTCATAACGTTCCATCGTTTCATTCAATTCGCGGTGGCTCATCAAATCTAGATTAAAAGAAGATACACGCAACGGCTGAACTAGCCGAAAATCTTCTGTTACTATGATTCCGCCATCAAGCGCCTGCACTGGAATTAACTGTTGGACAGACTGCCTCTTCCGTTCGTCTTCCTTCTTTTTCCACAACATATTATGTCTCCTTTCGATAGTAATACACTCTTTGCCGCCTCTTGAACCGTACATGCTCAAACACATGCTGCCAAAACGGAATATTTTCCCTTACCGGCCGAACATATACGAGTATGGCAGAAACAAGAAGGGTAATGATAACAATCGGCAGTTTCACATACATAGAAATCGGCATGAGCAACACCGGTATATCTATCAGAAGCAACGGCAAGAAGCATATCAAATCTTTTAATGTCACATTTTGCAAAATTTCAAAATCGCCGCGCACATTATCCGGAACCGTATATTCTCGTTTGTCCTGCATATCTTCACCCTAGTAATCCAATAAACCATTTCATAATAACACCAGCGCTTAATACAATTGCGACGACAATTAACGTTTCTTTCATATGATTCTTATATTCGCTTTTTTTGCTTGATGAGTTTGTTAGTTTATACATGATTCCCAGCGCCATAATAGCGGCAGTTCCAATTGACGGGGAAACGATCATAAAAAAGTTAATAATGCCGTTTGTCACATTTTTTACAATAGTAGTCGGATCATCGCTAACCGCAAACACAGGGTGGGGGATGACTAAAACAACGGTAGCTAATAAAATGGCGTACATGCGTTTTAACATGTGCATATCCTTCCTCCTTTTTGCCTAGGTTATTTGGGGACTTTCTGCCGTTCTAAATACTGCTCTAGCATTTGAATCACTACACGGTAAATAAAATGGCCGGTCATACTGCAACAACCGTTTCTTAAACAGCGCAGGAATTTTCGCATTCAATTTTTTGTTTCTCCTGACCCACGTCCCCTTTAGGAAGAAATATTCTTTTCTTCTACATCTCATGTATATGCACAAGCTCTTAAAGACAACATAACTATCACATATTTCGTTCTTCAAATGATGACATAACCTGCAAAAGATATAGAAAAAACAAAACAGGTTGCGGGGAAAATCTTCCCCACAACCTGTAGGATAGCTTCATCTATAAGCTTTGCTATTTTTCAATGACACCGAAATGGAATTTTGATGTTTTGCGACGATATACGGAAAAACCGTATTTATCAAAGCGTTCGCTGCGAAAATGGTCCTTTAGGACTACCCGTATTTTTGCGACTCGAAGCGCCTCCTTTACAGATTCCTCCGTTACATCATTATACAAAGCAAAATGCTTTAAACCGCGAATACCATCCGATTCTAAAATACTTTCCTCAAACATCGGATCCAAGTAGACCACATCGTAGGCTTGATTTTCGCAGCTTTTTAGATACGACAAGTGGTCACTTTGTATCACTACAATCCGCCGCATCGCTTCATCCATTTCACGATAATTTGCTCGCCATTGCTGCAGTCCTTGTCGCACAATATACGCCATATAACGGTTTCCTTCTATTCCTGTAATCTTTCCTGTTTCTCCTGCGGCGTAGCTTGCGACGATACTGTCTGAAGCCATGCCAAGCGTACAATCTAGTATACTCATGCCTCGCTTAAGCTTTGCCGCTTGCAAAAACGGGTCGTGCTCCCCCCGCATAAGACGCTTGATGCGAAAGCTGGCGGAATTCGGATGAAAGAAAAAAGAATCCTCGGCTCCATACGGGTATACTTGAAGGCGATTTTTTCCGACAACAAGTACATCATCCTTAAAACGATCTTGTAGCTGTTGTATCGAATCATCTTTTCGGATGGCAAAGGGACTCTCCAAATCAACGGCAACTTTTTTTGCATGCGCTGTCATTTCCTTATTCGTTCTCCCTGCTGTTGTTACAATCATATGCTCACCTGTTAAAAAGCTTATATACGTTAAAGAAAAAAGGGAGATTTCCTCTCCCTTTTAACAATGCTCTTCAAATGCTTGCAGAAGGCTATTCATGATTCCTTCCATTGTGTTTCCTTCAATGTCATGGCGATGCATGAAAAAGACAACTTCTTTGCCTTTTAATAACGCCATAGATGGGGAGGAAGGAGGAATGTCATCAAAATAAGATCTCATCATCGCCGTTGCTTCCTTATCTTGGCCAGCAAATACCGTTACGAGATGATTTGGTCTTTTTTCAGCCCGAACTAGCGCTTGCGCAGCTGCCGGGCGCGCAAGCCCTGCAGCGCAGCCACAAACAGAGTTAATGACAACAAGTGTTGTGCCTGTTGCATTTTCCATATAATTTTCTACTTCTTCAGCAGTTGTCAGCTCTTGAAATCCAGCGCGGACAAGCTCCTGGCGCATTGGAATAACCATTTGTCTCATATACTCTTCGTATGCATTTACCATTTCAAATTCTCTCCTTATGAAAAACTTTCCTGCTTCATCATATCATGTACATGCCCGCGACGCAAAGCTATCGCTCCACTTGTTTATTTTCAAGCAAACACACTCCCGCTTGGCAATGGCCAACCGGCACAATAAAGCGGCGGGAAGCGATGAAATCATACAATCGCTGCCCTGTTTTCGTCCAAATAGACAGCTTGATAAACGGGAGTAAAGGCCAATACAAAGGTATATGCTTCGCAAGAGCATAACATGCATATATGCCATCATGCCAAACCTTTCCATCCCAAATAAAAAGGCGTTTTTCCATTTTAAGAAGAAGAGAGCTTGTTAAACGGTACGTTTGCACCGTCTCCCTCTCGCGAAATGATACAAACTCGAGAGCATTTCTTATATCCAGCTGTTTCGTCCGTTTCGCCACCTTCATGCAAAGCGGGCACCAACCATCATAAAATACAGTGAGCACATTTCCGCCCCTCTCCATCGAACCTACTTGGCATTTCGATATTCAGTCATCTGCTTCCAAACAGATCCCTTCGCTTCCTCTCCGCCTTCTATACGTTCAATAGCAAGGCGGGCCTGCATCGCCACTTCAAACTCAGGGTCATCCTGCGCTGCCTTTAACGCCGAAAGCGCGCTTTCGTCTCCTTCCTCAAATAAAAACATTGCCGCTCTCCAGCGCACAAGCTTGCTTGAATCCTGTAAAGCTTCTATCATCGCCGGCATCGCCTCTTTATCCCCAATATCAGACAAGCAGTCTCCGGCAGTGCGGCGCACGCTGACTGCTTTGTCTTTTAACGCTTTATATAAAAGCGGCATAACCGCTTTTCCTTTAATCATGCCCAGGTATGCCGTTGCCAACCGGCGGATGGATACTTTTTCGTCCTGCAACGCTTTTTCCAACACAGGAAGGTCGGCTTCTGTCGGATTCATTTGTTCCAGTGCTGCATAGCGCTTTTGCCAATCTGGCTGTTCCATCATCTCTATTGCAACTTGGTACGGCTCCCGTTTTTTGACGATAATTTCCTTCGCGCCGCTTTGATTTAAAATATCCTTTATTAATACAGCTACCCGATTTTCTGGATATGCAGCGACAATCTCACCGACAATTTCTTTTCCGATTTCTTCCACACTCCCGTAACGAACGCCTTGTTCTACCCATTTTCGTTCCTGTACGACGTTAGGAGCGGACATTTGCAGCTTCATAATCGCGCCTTTAAAATATTCTGGCAATCCAAAGCGTTCTTCTCTTTCCCCGTCTGTCAATTTCACCTGCATCGGAATGCCGTAAAACATTTGGACAAATGCTTGCACTTCTCCGAAATGCGTATTTATAGCTTTCTCTTCTGTTGCTTCCGCCTCTCCAAATACAGCGCGCACATTTTGCAAAATCGGCTTCCAGTCATATTTGGCATTGCGCTCCACGGCAAGAAAATCCGCTACATGATATACTCCTTTCACACCTTCAATAGCAAGAATCTGTTGTATTTTTTCAGGAGCTTGCATAGCATTATCAAACGTATAATTATTGCGCTTTCCCGCAGGAAGCTCTTCATCTAATATTACTTTCATCGTATTTGGACTTGGAGTTGGTTCAATTGCTTTTATTTTCATGGTAGCTCTCCTTTATTGCGTTTATTTTTCTCAGTTTATCACGTTGAAAAAGGTAGTTTCTAATGAGATGCTTGTTCTTTTTTGCGTTCTAAAAATGTAACGTTTTCAGCAGCAACTTCTGTACGGTACATCCGCTTTCCTTCCTTATTTTCATAACGGCTCGTATGAATTCTGCCGGTAATTCCGACAAGCGCGCCTTTTTTGCAATAGATTGCTACATTTTCTGCCGGCTTCCTCCAAATGGTACAGTCAATAAAATCAGCCTGCTGCTCGCCTAAGCTATTGCGAAAGCCGCGGTTTACCGCTACACGGATTTTTGCATATGCCACCCCTTGCTTTGTGTAAAACAATTCCGGATCCCGCGTTAGCCTTCCGATTAGAACAACCCGGTTCATCATTTCTATCACCTCTACCGTTTTTGCTTATTGTAAGATAGATAGAGATATCGGTAAAATAAGGAAAAATGGTTTATCACCCTTATAAAATGAAATAAAATCTTTTAAAGATGCGGTCTCTTGATTAAAACTTCCTGAATTTTACATGAAAATACTAGCAGCAACGAATTTGGATAAATCTTAAGGTATGATGCAAAACAAAACCTCCTGCATATGCAGGAGGTTTTACATTAATCGTTTCTAGCGAAGTAAGAAACAAAGCGAAGGATTTCCAGGTACAGCCACACCAATGTAAGCATTAAGCCTAAAGCGCCATACCATTCCATATATTTCGGAGCGCCGGATCTTGCGCCATTTTCAATAAAATCAAAATCCAGTACAAGATTTAGTGAAGCAATTACAATTACTACGGCGCTTACAATGATTGCAACGGTGCCGCCATCATGCAAAAACGGCACAGCTACGCCAAACAATTGCAGCAATGCCACAATAACATACATAAGCAGCACGCCTAAAGTAGCGGACAATACCCCCATACGGAACTTATGCGTTGCTTTAACAATTCGCGCCGCATACAACAGCAGCATCGCAAACAAAATAGAAACCGTCAACAACACTGCCTGCAGCACCACTTGGTCACCGAATTGCTGCATGTATAAAGCGGAAACTGTCCCTAGTACAATTCCTTCCACCGCTGCATAGACAGGAGCTGTTATAGGTGAAATCTTCGGAACAAACACAGTCGCAAACGCCAAGATAGCAGCTACAATCAACGCGCCCATCATCACCGTCATATTCATCTTATTTTGCATAACTTGCAAATACGCATATACTGCTGTACCAAGAAGCAACATAAGCATAATCATCGTTTTGCCGACAGCGCCGCCAATCGTCATCGCCGCGCCGCTTGCTTGCTGTTTGCGCAGCACGTCATTTTTTAGCATCGGATTATTCGTTCTCATCTCACGCACCTCCTAAAGGTTATTATTTATTAGTTTATAAGTTTTTTGTCCTTATTTCAAATATATGCGCGTTTATGCTTTTAAGCCTTCCACGATTTCAGAAAGTTCTTCCCAGCGCTCCATGGCGCGTTCCAGCTCTTCCTCGATTTGCTGCTGCTGCAAAGAAAGCTCGTGGGCGCGCTCAAAGTCGGAACCGACAGACTCCAGTTCCGCTGCCACCTGCTCCAGTCTTTCTTCCAGCTCGGCAATTTTATCTTCAATTGTATCCCACTCACGCTGTTCTTGATAAGACAGCTTGCGCTTTTTCGGCCTTTGCTGCTCATCCGGCTTCTTTTCCTTTACATTTTCCGCCTTTAATACTGCTTCACGCTGCTTTTTCCCCTCTAAAAAATCGCTATAACTTCCAAAGAATACACGCACATTTCCATTCCCCTCAAATACAAACAATTCCTCCGCTGTCTTATCTAAAAAATAACGGTCATGCGACACGGTAATCACAACGCCTGGGAAGTCTTCCAAATATCCTTCCAAAACAGTAAGCGTCTGCGTATCCAGATCGTTCGTCGGCTCATCCAGCAAAAGCACGTTCGGCTCTCCCATTAAAATACGCAACAAATATAACCGCCGTCTTTCCCCGCCCGATAACTTACTAATCGGCGTGCCGTGCGTGCTTGGCGGAAATAAAAACCGCTCTAGCATTTGGGAAGCGCTGATGGTTTTGCCGTCTAACGTATGAATTACCTCGGCAGCCTCCTTAATATATTCAATCATGCGCTGATTTAAGTTCATATCTTCATTTTCTTGTGTATAATACGCAATTTTCACCGTTTGGCCAACTTCAATTTCGCCGCTGTCCGGAGCTATTCTTCCGGCAAGCATGTTAAGCAAGGACGACTTGCCGCTTCCATTCGGCCCGATAATGCCGATGCAGTCTCCCGGCTTTACAATATAGCTAAACTGCTGAAGAACCGTTTTCTCGCCGAATGACTTCGTTACTTCTTTTAATTCCAACACCTTTTTCCCAAGGCGGCTGCCGCCGATGGAAATATCAACTTGCTGTTTTGCTGCCGGCCCCTCTTGTTTCCCCAATTCTTCGAACCGTTGAATGCGCGCCTTCTGCTTCGTTGTGCGCGCTTTTGCGCCGCGGCGGATCCACGCAAGCTCGCGCCGGTACATATTTTGCCGTTTTTCCTCCTGGGCAATTTCCATCTCTTCCCGCAGCGCTTTTGCTTCTAAAAAGGCGGCATAATTGCCATCGTAGCTATACAGCTTGCCATTATCGAGCTCTACAATCCGATTGGTGACACGGTCAAGAAAATAACGGTCATGCGTCACTAATAACAAAGAACCTGTATAACGCGATAAATATTCTTCAAGCCATTCTACCGTTTCGTGGTCGAGATGGTTCGTCGGCTCATCCAAAATAAGCAAATCCGGTATTTGAATAAGGCTTTGCGCCATGGCAACGCGCTTTTTCTGGCCTCCTGATAAAACACCGACCTTAGCTGTAAAATCACAAATCCCAAGTTTTGTCAATAACACTTTTGCATTAGCGCTCGCTTCCCATGCATCCATCGCATCCATCTGCTGCTGTAAGTCGAATAAAGCCTGCTGTACCTTCTCATTTCCAGGGTCTTCCTCAAGTTGCAACAACACTGTTTCATATTCGCGCAGCAAACGGATAAGCGGCGTATCCCCGTAAAAAACTTGCTCTAGCACCGTCAAGCTTTCATCAAACTCCGGCTGCTGGGCCAAATAACTAATTGTATAGCCGCGTGTATGATTTATAGTACCGGCATCCGCTTGCTCTATTCCGGCAATAATTTTTAACAACGTTGATTTTCCTGTTCCGTTCACGCCAATGACACCGATGCGTTGGCCTTCAATAATGCTAAACGTCAAATCCGTAAATAACGGTTTTTCTCCGTATGATTTTGCCAAATTTTCAATTTGCAGCATTTTCATATTTTTGCATTCCACTCTTTCATAAATTGTTGAATAAATTGTTCCATATATTGATGGCGCTCCTGCGCTAATTGCCTGGCAGCTTCTGTATTCATCAGATCTTTAAGCTTGAATAGTTTTTCGTAAAAGTGATTTAAGGATGGCTCGTTTGCAGTGCGATACTCTTCTTTCGTCATCTTCTCGCGCGGCGGAATGTTCGGGTCATACATAAGACGGCCTTTTGCTCCTCCGTACGCAAAGGTTCGGGCAATGCCAATCGCCCCGAGCGCGTCTAAACGGTCGGCATCCTGGACGATCTTTCCCTCTAGCGTTTCTACCTTGCCGCCATGCCCGCCTTTAAACGACATATTAGCAATAATATGCAAAATATGCGCTAATTCTTCTTCTACTCCTAATTGGCTAAGCCATTGTTGTACACGCTGCAATCCCTCTTCCTCGCTTTTATTTAACTTCTCATCAGCAACGTCATGCAGCAGTGCCGCCATTTCTATAATGAAACGATTGCCCCCTTCACGTTCGCAAATCGCAACAGCCAGTTTATGTACACGTTCGACATGATACCAATCATGGCCGCTTGCATCGTTCCCTAATATGTCTTTCACAAATAAAATTGTTTGCTCAATTTTTTTATCATTTTCCATATTTCTTCACCCAATTGTTTATTTTACCACGACCTAATCTTTTCATCATTCTCTTAATAATTTCTCAATCGCTTCTTGCAATTCCTGCGGAGCTTTTTGCGGCGCAAAGCGGGACACTACCTTTCCGTTTCTATCAACCAAAAATTTTGTAAAGTTCCATTTAATCGCTTTAAAGCCGAGCATGCCCGGCGCTTTATTGCATAAATACTGAAATAAAGGATGGGCGGAAGCGCCGTTTACATCCACCTTGGAAAACATCGGGAAAGTTACACCGTAATGTAATTCGCAAAAGCTGGCTATTTCCGCTTCGTTTCCCGGTTCCTGCCCCATAAACTGATTGCACGGAAATCCCAAAACCTCAAAGCCACACTCTTTATACTTTTCATATAACTTCTGGAGCCCTTGATATTGCTTAGTAAACCCGCATTTGCTGGCAACATTCACGATAAGCAGCACTTTTCCTTTATAATCCTGCAGGTGCTTCTTTTCACCTTGAATCGTTTTCACTTGAAAATTGTAGACAGACATCCCCGTCCCCTCCTGCTTAGCTATTCATCTTTTATCTTAAATTTCTCTCTAGTAAAAGTCGAATTAAAACTTCTAAAAAGTTCAAAAAATTGCCACAAAATACTAGACAGAATATTTGAAATCCCTTACAATAAAAATGTGAACAATTTATGACAATAATTCACCTAAAATGTGACATGATAGATTCGAATTTATTCCAAAAAGGGAGGTTTTATGATGAAACATGTACAACGCGAAACAATTTCTGACCGTGAATTTTATTTTGTACTCTACGTTGTAATGCTTCTTGTTTTAGGTTGGCTAATGGACACAAACGGCCTCTTTTTGAGCAAATGGTTTAACCTGGCTGGTTTGATTATCGTACCGACAATCGGCAGCGCAATCGGCTATTTCATTATGTCTCTAGGAAAACGCGCCCAAAACTAGTATCCCCACTCTATAAGTTTTATATATTCGGAAGAAAACGATCTTTTGTTTTCTTCCTTTTTCTTTATATAATAGAATACGACTGTGTGAAAGGGGGGCTTTCTTTGAGAAAGCCAGAAGCGTTAGATGCAAACTTATTTTTAATTGATGATTTTGATTTACAACATGTAGAACGAACGGGTACATATATCCTTACCGGAGAAAAAATTACTTTAATTGAAACATGTGCAAGTCCGTCTCTTCCATACATTTTAGAAGGATTAGAACAATTGCATATCGCTCTTGATGATATTGCATATATTGTTGTCACCCACGTTCATCTCGATCACGCCGGCGCTGCGGGGCTCCTGATGGAAAAGTGCAAAAACGCCAAATTGATTGTGCACCCGCGCGGCGCCCGCCATATGATTGATCCGACGAAGCTTATTCAAGGGGCCCGAGCCGTATATGGAGATAAATTTGATGAACTGTTTGATCCAATCTTGCCAATTCCTGAAGAAAGAGTCATTGTCGCTAACGATGGAGACACTTTGCAAATTGACACAAACCGTACTCTCACATTTTATGATACCCCAGGACATGCAAAACATCACATGAGCATCCACGATTCTTTAACGAATGGCATTTTTACAGGTGATACAATCGGCATTTATTATCGTGAACTGGAAAAATATAACGTAGAATTTTATCTCCCGTCCACATCGCCGTCACAATTTGACCCGCAAGCTATGCTTCAATCGCTAGACCGTATTATCGGCTTGCATGTAAAAAATATTTACTTCGGCCATTACGGAAAATCGCCAAACGTAGCTGAGGTGCGCCGACAAATTGAGTATTGGCTGCTTCGCTTTATAGACGCAGGAAAGGCCGCTTTTGAAAAAGAGAAGGAATTTGAAGCTGCTGCAGCACTTGCCGCCGAAGCGCTTCTTTCTGAAATCCGCTCCTACCTCACAGAAAAAGGCGTTCCCTCTGACGATGCTGTATATGAGGTTTTGCAGTTGGATATGGAAGTAAGCTCAATGGGCTTAATCGATTATTTCACTAAGCAATTAAAAAAAGCCTAGAATTATCTAGGCTTCTTGCGGCCAGAAAATGCTGGCCGTTTTTTCTTTGATACAGGCGGCTTTTTTGATACAAAATTCCCTTTGTAAATTTCCAGCTTTTCAAATTCAATACCAAGCTTTTTGGAAAACTGTAGCAGCTTTTTTTCTTCATTCGGTGTCACTAGGGAAATAACGGTCCCTTCCTTTCCCATACGCCCCGTTCTTCCGGAACGATGAATATATTGATCTACCGTTTCTGGCAAGTCAAGATGAAGAACATGAGTTAGCCCTTCAATATCAAGGCCGCGTGCTGCCACATCAGTTGCAAGCACAATTTGCACTTTTCCTTGGCGGAAGTCCTTCAGCGTTGCTGCCCGCTCTTGTTTTTTTGCATCGGAGTGAATTACACCTGCAGCTACTTTTCGGAATTGAAGCTTTGCGGCCATTTCATCAAGACGATATGGATCATTCATAAACGCAACAGCTTTTACATTTTCCATATGAACGATTTTCCGAATATTATCTAGCTTTTCCCGGTATTCGCCTACAATATATAAATGCTTTACACGATTCGCCCCAGCATTTCGTTTAATACGTACAACGGCAGGCTCATTCGCCATCTCCCGCGCAGCATCCTCTGCCGCTTTTGGAATCGTTGCTGAAAAAAACAGCAGCTGCCGGTCGCGCATCGTTGATTTTACAATATCCCCCAAAACAGAAACCATATCTTGCTTGACCATTTGATCGAACTCATCAAATACAATCGTCCTTACTTCGTGCATTTTCAGCTTCTTCATCCGAATAAGCTCCAGCACACGTCCGGGTGACCCGACAATCACTTGCGGATGCTTCTTCAACCTTTCAATCTGCCTTTTTATATCTGCTCCTCCAATGAGCGATGCCCCTGTAATAGAGCTTCCTTCTGTAAATTTTTGCACTTCATTGTGAATTTGCATAACGAGTTCGCGCGTCGGCGAAAGAACAATGACTTGCGGATTTTTAATATCCTCGTCAATCTTATGTAGCAAAGGCAACACATATGCTAACGTTTTGCCGGTCCCTGTCGGCGATTCAGCAATTACATCCTTGCCTTCTAAAATTAGCGGAACCGTATTTTTTTGTATTTCTGTTAAATCTTGAAAACCCGACTTCTCCCAAGCTTGCTGTAAAAAGGATTTCATTTCTTTTATCATCACAGTTTCTCCTTTATCTCTATTTTTCGAGAACGTTCTTCAATTTATGAAGCGTTTGAACCATATGGTCTATAACGGCAGGTAAATCATCAACATGATCTTCTGTAATTGCTTTTTGAAAGGAAATAGTAACCGTGTTCTCGTATGAAACCGCTCGCTTGTTATATTCGTATGAAATTCGCTGGGTAATCATGCGCTCTTTCCCCCAGATTGTTTGCATGATTCTTTCGATTTGCTCACAGTAAGGGTGAATATCCGGAAGCGGACAATGAAACTTAACGTATAGTTCGCAGCCGGGTGTAAAGGATTTCTCCATAATTTCTCCAGCTAAGTTATACACATCTGCATGTAACATAAAAACAGCTGTGTAAAGCGGAGCCTCTTCCTGTAAAGTAAATGAAACACTGTAAGTTCGGCTCATGGAAGCCATATTAATCATATTTTTACGATCCGTAACATGAATATCGCCTTCAAAATCATGGTCATATACAGCACCTTCAACTACTACCTTTAAATTTTCAAATACAGTTGGATCAAACATTCTCTCCTCCAAAAACGGAGCGCCTTTCAATTGAAAGGCGCTTCTATTTGCCATATACAGTTTACCTATAACGAAGAAGAAAAGCAACTTTAGAATAAGCCTAAAGCCCGGCCATCTTCACTTATATCCATTTCCAAGGCTGCCGGCTTTTTCGGCAATCCCGGCATCGTGAGCATCGCTCCCGTCAAGGCAACGATAAAGCCGGCTCCGATAGACGGCTTCAGTTCCCGCACAGTAATCACAAAATCCTTCGGCCGCCCAAGCCAAGACGCGTTATCCGACAAGGAATACTGCGTTTTGGCCATACATACCGGCAGCTCTCCCCATCCCTCTCCTTCAAACTGCAAGAGCTGCTTTCGGGCGTGTGGCGTAAATTCTACCCCTTTCGCACCGTACACCTTTTGTGCTATCGTACAAATTTTTTCTTCAAGAGATTGCTCCAGCCGATAGATAGGAGCATAATGATTTTCCTTCACCTCCATAACATGAAGAAGTTTCTTTGCCAAATCTACGCCGCCGTTTCCGCCTTTCTCCCATACTTCTGTTAAAGATACGTCATATTCCCTCTCATTGCACCATTGTTGCAAGAACGCGATTTCCGCTTCTGAATCATCCGTAAAACGGTTGATTGCAATGACAAACGGCAAACCAAATGCCTGAATTGTCTCTACATGCTTTTGCAAGTTTTCCATGCCGCGCTCTAGCGCCGAAACATTTTCTTTTTTCAAATCTTCTTTCGCAACGCCGCCGTGCATTTTCAGCGCGCGAATCGTCGCAACAATGACGACAGCACTAGGAGTAATTCCGGCTGTACGGGCTTTAATATTCAAAAATTTCTCAGCGCCTAAATCGGCCCCAAAACCGGCTTCCGTGACGACATAATCTCCAAGCTTCGCAGCCATTTTTGTGGCAATAACGCTGTTACAGCCATGCGCGATGTTGGCAAACGGGCCGCCGTGAATAATTGCTGGTGTATGCTCTAGCGTTTGTACTAAATTTGGCTTTATCGCATCCTTTAACAAAAGGGCGAGCGCTCCTTCTACCCCTAAATCCTTAACAGTAACAGGCTTGTTTTTCATATCATACGCGACTACAATGCGCGATAGTCGCTCCTTCAAATCTTTCATGTCCTTTGCTAAACAGAAAATTGCCATAATTTCAGATGCTACCGTAATATCAAAGCCATCCTCGCGCGGCACACCTTGCATAGGCCCCCCTAGGCCAATGACAACTTTTCGCAAAGCGCGGTCATTCAAATCCACACATCTCTTCCAAACGATTTTCCTCGTATCAATTTGCAGTTCGTTTCCTTGCTGAATATGATTGTCGATTAAAGCGGCAAGTGCGTTATTGGCAGTTGTAATCGCATGGATGTCGCCGGTAAAATGTAAATTGATATCCTCCATCGGAACAACTTGGGAATATCCTCCTCCTGCTGCCCCGCCTTTTATCCCCATCGTCGGGCCAAGGGACGGTTCCCGCAGGGCAATGACAGCTTTTTCCCCAATCATTCCAAATGCCTGTCCAAGCCCTACCGTTACAGTAGATTTTCCTTCCCCGGCCGCTGTTGGATTAATCGCTGTTACAAGAATAATCTTTCCATCCGGCTTATGCTGCAGCCGCTCCAAAACACGCAAAGACAGCTTTGCTTTATAATGCCCGTAAGGCTCCAATTCCTCTTCCAAAATATCAAGCTGGGCAGCAATGTCTTGAATACGCTTCATTTTCGCTTTTTGTGCAATTTCAATATCTGATTTCACTGGTAACACCGTTGTCATGTAAAAGCCTCCTATTTTGTATCTTGGGAATATTGTAACAGTTTTTTCCGAAGTGTACACCCGATTCAACATAAAAAAGGAACATTCTCTTTATAATTCATTTAATCATTCGTTTTATCTTTTCACATGTACCCTTAGCCGTGTACTCCCCGTCATTATCTTTTCAATCTACTAGGAAACAAATACAGTTCTACAACCTGATTTTCACAAATAAAAAAATCCGCTTTTTGCTGCGGATTTTACTGCTTTTTCATCATAAATACCCAAAGAAATGCCAATGCTTGCTTTAATTCAGTGGACAACCCTTGAATATGCCGTTCTGTTACCTCGCGTTTGAAAACGCCCTGCCCGTCCAAAACTGTAAACCCATTTTCTTTAGCCAAGCTTTCAAACTCCCATGCCATCATTGTATTGCAAATAACATGTTCTCCATATAGGCGGCGGTAGCTATTTATACGCGGCTTAGCTGTAGGGCCTAAAATTGCTACACACGCAACCCCATCGGGCTTAAGCACTCGTCTCATTTCATACAGCGCTTTTAGTGGAGATTCCGTCCATTCAAGCGAATTTACAGCAAGCACTGCATCAAATTGTCCCGCTTCAAAAGGCAATGCCGTTAAATCTCCCATTATAAATGACAAATTCTCTCCTTCACCTCGTTCCTTCCCTTTTTGAATCATCGCTTCTGAAATATCCACGCCGTATGCTTTATATCCTGCTTGGCTTAATTTATATGTACCATACCCGTCTCCACATCCTACATCAAGAACAGAAGAACCGTGCGCAACATATTTCCTAAAGAATGGAATAATCTTGCTGCGGCTTCCACAGTCCCACATTTCTTGGCTATTTTGATTCCAAAAGTCTGCCCTTTCATCCCATTGCTGCTGTGCTGCTTCATGCCAATTAAACGAATTCAAACATATCCCCCGCCTTCTTTATAATGCTTCCTTCACTATTCTACATACATTGTTCCAACTCCTGTCATGCATATAAAAAAGAAAAGAGCATCCCTATGGAAAATTGTAGTCCTTATTCATCTACAAAAAGCGGACATACTAAAGACACCTCCATATGAAAGCGAGGGATTATAATGAAGCAAGAACACCGTTTACGCAGGCCCCACCGTTTTGCAACATATAAGGAAGAAGAATATGCTGCGGAGTTAACACCGCGGGGACTGCATTTTCAAGCAGATAAAGATACAGATTTACTAACTGAAAAAACAAACATAGGTATTATCACTGGGTATGTCGCTTTATTTCTCGCACTATTCTCCGTTGCTTTTTATCCGGTTATCTTCGGTTCTCTGGCTGTAGCCATTGGGCTTCTTGCGGTGAGATACAATGCGAAAACCCTCGGTTACACCGCCATTGTGTTTGGCGGCTTTTCCGTACTATTTAGTATACTTTACCCGCTCATTGTCTTTGCATTTTATTGAAATCCCCGCCGCTTGGTTTCGCTTGAAGCGGGGTTTTGCTGCCTAAAAATGATAAAATACACCAAGCGCTTACGCTTGGTGTATAATTATAGTTGTATTCCAAAAATGATTGAGAAAGCCAATCGAGCGAATGCTTTTATATTCCCCTGATTTTGTTTGGAATGTTTTTTCTATTGTCATAAAAAACACGCTGTTTCGTACTTGCGACTCAACGAACTCTAAAGGTTCGCTTTCATTTTCCAAGCACTGAAAACTTTGCTCGCTGCACACTATTCCATACTCTTTTTCAATATATTGCTGAAACCCCTGTTCTTTTGGGCAAGTTAGAATAAAGATAGCAACAATTAAAATAGTAGTAATTCCGGTAAATATAAATACTTTATTCAATCTATTCTCCTTTCTATGTAAAAGAAAGAAAACTCGGCTGCTGCAGCCCAGCTTCCTCATTCTTTCACCCATTTCCATTCCTGTTCCTTCTTATCAAAAATCAACAATGCTTTTTCAAGAGCTTCCGCATTAAACTGTGCGAGATTTTCGATAATTTCATCCATATTTATAAAAGAACCAACCGCATACACGGGAATTTCTAAGCCCCTTCTCGTTTCTGCTTTATTTGTTAAATCTATCAACACTCCGTCTTCAGTAAGAGGCATAAGTTGATCCATTACCTCTTTAATAATCGCCGGATAAATTTTTGTTTTTTGGAACAGCATAAACCTTTTTTTTCCAAAAGAGCCCAATTTATACGGAATCACTTTACTTAACAAACCGGCAAAATCCTGCATTCTTCTAAAGTACAATTTCGTATACCAACCATCATCATAAGATAAATATACATATTTGTTTTTTAGCAATGGGAAAAACGGTTTCCCAAGCGGTTCCTTCTTATGGGCCAAATATAAAAGTTCGGCAATTTCCAACGGCTCCAATTCATCTAAATCATTTATATCATCAAAATCGAGCCAGCAAAATTCTCCGAACTGTTCCACGTCTGCCGAGATAAACCTTTGGATATTTTCTTCCTCCACAAACTCTAAGAGACTGTGATAATTTAAGTCAGTCCATTCAAAATCATGTTTTAGCAACAAAACGTTGTGAAGTGGGGATGGGATATTGCTGGTGAACTCCCGGAATGATATGCCGGATGTAAGAAAGCAATGATTACGCCGATCTCCATTAATATATATGATATCTTTTATTTGGTCAGATCCTCCAGACAAAGCACCTAGCCACCTTCGTTTAGTTTTCATTCTATAATTATTTTAGCATGAAAATTTTCAGAAACATAGAGAAACACTCAAAAACAGTCTATTTTTACCATTACAATTTGATGTTTTTTATTACACTTAAATTACAAACAACTTTATTAAACAGCGGTATTGCTTTTGATACAATTGAAATATAATCGAGATTTATCAACAATAATGCTTCACATCTCCCCCAAATAAAAAAGACCTGTACAAAACACAGGCCTTTTTACAAAATGCTGTTTGGAGCATCATTTAATCCGTTATTTCCTTGTTGATTTGTTTGTTGATTCATATTTTGATTAAACATAGTTTGTAGCTTATCTAAAGTTTGCGGCGCAAGATCAATAACCTTCTCCATTAAATGCGTTGTGTTTTGTAGATGCAAAATATTGACTCCGTCACCATTTACAACAAGAAAAGCAACTGGGGTAATGGAAACTCCTCCTCCGCTTCCGCCGCCAAAAGCGTTGTTCTCTGATAGCTGCGTTCCCCCAGCGGGAGCAAAATCGCTTCCCCCTGCACCAAACCCAAAAGCGACTTTAGAAACAGTTAAAACAACCCCTCCGTCTGCAGTTTGAACCGGTTCGCCAATAATCGTATTTACATCGACCATTTCCTTTAAATTTTCCATGGCCGCTTTCATAAGCCCTTGAATTGGATGATCCACCGTTTATTCCCTCCTTTTCTGATTCCTTCCTAGTTTTACCTAAAATTATGGAAGTAAACATAAAATTTGCTATTGCATGTTTCGTTCTTATGTCATAAAATTCTAAAAATAAACAATTTAAAAGGAGGGTTTAATATGATCCGTAAACTAACAGAGCAAGATCACGAGCAAGTTATGAAATTACTGAAGAAAGAACCTTCCCTCAATTTGTTTCTTATCGGTGATATCGAAGCATATGGCTATAGACAGGATTTTCAAGAACTGTGGGGAGATCTCACTGAGGACGGAACCATACAAGCGGTTTTGCTCCGCTTCCATGACTCCTTCATTCCATATGCAAATGGACCGTTGCCAACTGAGGAATTTGCAAAAAAAATGAAAGAATACGAAAAAATTACCCTTTCCGGTAAATCAGACATTATAGAGCAATTTGAAAACATACAAGACTTACAGCTTGGCCCCAAGAGGAAAATGTATTTTTGTGAGTGCTTAAATGCTGATAAAGTTTCACATTCTGAAAAAAGACATATTAAATTAGCGACATTAGACGATGTGGACCGTATCATCGAGCTGCGCCAGCTCATTAAGGAATTTACGCTAACACCATATGCGCGCCAAATGCTAAAGCAAGCGATAGAAACAAAAACAGGACGAACATATTATATAGAAGACGGTGGACAAATAGCGGCTTGCGCTTCTACCGCTGCAGAAAACTCTCTTTCCGCAATGATTGTTGGAGTTTGCACACATCCAAATTACCGAAATAAAGGTTTCGCTTCCCTTATTTTGAGCCAAATGATTGCGGATATTACTTCAAAAGGAAAAACACTTTGTTTATGTTATGACAACCCAGCTGCCGGCCGCATTTATAAACGCTTAGGCTTTACAGACATCGGCATGTGGACAATGTACCGCTAAGGAAAGAAAGTATAAGTTTTAGGAGTATGTCTAGCTCCAAAGCGGCAGACTCCGGGTTGTAAAAGGCGGGCTTTGCCCGCTTTTTACAGCTTGCTTCTAATAGCGCCGTTTAATGATCTGCCTGCTCTATCGAAAAATAAAATAAAGGGCCGCAGCAAGCAAATTCGGTATTCCAAACATAAACAGCCCGGCCGCATACTGTTTACGCTGCTTTATTGTCGCTTGGACAGGCTTCCCCGTAAAACGGTGCTTTTTCTTAACAGTTATGAATATAAAACATGCAAATATAACCGCAGCTATCCCAATAATTCCCGAAAATTCATATAAAATAGACCAGTCCTGCAATAAAACGGCAGCTATCCCAAAGAGCGATACAACACAAACGCCTAACTCAAAATATCGCTTCATCTTCTCCACCCCTTCTTTAAAGAAGTAAAAAAGCCTTCAAGCACCTATCTCTAACACAGCTTCTGGGCATTTCTTCCTTAACGAAATCAACCTCTCTTGTTTATACACCGCTTCATATAGCGGGAGAATAGAGATTGGCACGAGCGCGATTACAATACCGGCCAAAACAGGGTTTCGTTTTACATTGAACACATCATTCCCCCTCCCTCCCATTCCTATTAGACGATACAGAAAGAGGAGGCTTATACGATAAAAAGCCTCCCTTCCTTTACAATTTCTTGCGAAACGCAAAACTCACTTTATTGTATCCTTCCCGCTCATAGAAGCTGTGCGCAGCAATCCGAACAAATCCCGATGTTAAGTCGGCCATTTTACAGCCATTCTCCTTCCCCCATGCTTCCACATAAGACAAAATTTGTTTCCCGTATCCTTTAGAACGGTGCTCGGCTGCTGTAACTAAATCATAAATAAATACATGCCTTTCATTATAGAAATTTGTCAGAATTATAACACCTGCCAAAGAAATTGGTTCTCCCTGTTCATTGCACAGCGCAAATAAATGATAACCCTCTTGCTGCATAGCTTCATATAATTCAAAAAATTTCGCTTCTGTTAAATGTGGCCGCAGTTCCTGCATAACCGGCAGCGCCTTTTGCAGCTCTTCCCTCGTGCATAGTTCACAAATCATGCTACATCCCTCCTTCATTACGGTACACAAAAGACAATTTTCGTTGATTTTGCTTTATTATACAACAATTTAGCCGAACAAGAACAAACTACAAAAAATATTTTCGAGTTTACATAATATAATTATTTTATCAAAAACCGAGCACGTGAGTTCCCGTGCCCGGCCTTTCTTTAATTATGCTAAATAAAAGTATGATTTATAACGTAGGCCTGCACAGCACGGCTATGTAGACACTCTCTTCCTCTCTCTGCTTTTCCTTTGGACGAGGCAAAACCAAGCCCTGACCGTTACTATATACGGCTGGGAGCACTCTTCCCCTCTAAAAAAGGATTTATATAGCAACACCAACGTTTAACACAGACATCCATGCAAGAATATAACTTGCACCACGATAGATAATTTATTTTTTAGGGTAGCCTTCCTTAAAAAGGATATTCCCTCCAACTGTGCTTATAGGTATAGAATTAAACAGCTTATACTATCTGCGCCGCATGCTCCAGTCTTTCTTACAAAAGAAAAACTTCCCCCGCTTAAGATATGTCAATATAGCATGCCCGTTTCTTCCTTTACTCTGCTTTTTTCTCTTTAAAAATCTCGCCTACCGCACCAAGACTGCCAAGCGTTTCAATTGCATTAGACGGAATAAACACCTTATTGGCGGATCCTTTGGCAATTTCCTCAAGAGATTCAAAGGACTTATAAGCGAGAATCTGTTCTGTTAACCCTGAGTCATGCAGTAATTGAATCCGGTTTTGCTCCGCCTTGGCAATCGTTTCAATCGCTTTCGCTTCCCCCATAGCCTCCAATTCCTTTGCCTGCTGAATCCCTTCCGCTTCACGAATCCGGGCTTCTCTATCCCCTTCTGCAATTAAAATTTTACTTTGTTTATCCCCTTCCGCACGCAACACCATGTCCTGCTTAGCAGCTTCCGCTTCTAAAATAATTGCGCGCTTGTTTCGTTCAGCCTTCATTTGCTTTTCCATAGCCGCTTGGACGTCTTTTGGCGGATTGATGTCTACGACCTCGACACGTTCGATGCGAACTCCCCATTTTTCCGTTGCCTCATCAAGGGCAAGGCGGATATCTGTAGAAATTTTTTCGCGTCCTGATAAAGTTTCGTCAAGCTCCATATTCCCGAGAATTTGCCGCATCGTTGCCGTCGTAATATTGCGAACGCCATTTCCATAATTCGAAATGCCGTATGTTGCCAGCTCGGGGTCAATGACTTGATAAAAAATAATTGTATCGATTTCAACTTGCACATTATCCTTCGTAATAACTTTTTGCGGAGGAACACTCGTTTGCTGAATGCGCAAATCATGATATACACGAACGCGATCTATAACCGGGATTAAAATATTCAGCCCCGGGTTCATTAAACGATGAAACTTTCCGAGCCGTTCCACTACTGCCACCTGCTGCTGTGGAATAATTTTTACTGTAAGAGCAGCAAATACAACAACAATAACAATTAATAAAATAGATAAAATTGTCCCAACCATGCTTACTCACTTTCCTTTCTTACCAATAAAACTGTACTGCGCCTTCCCAAAACAACCACTCGTTCCCCGCGCGAAATCGGTTTTGCCGCTGTCGCGCTCCATGTATCGCCGCTAACCTTTACAATGCCGTTTGCTTCGTCTGTAATATTCTGCATAACAATCCCTGTCTTACCTACAATGGTATCGACAGGATCCGTATATCCCCTTCCCATACGTATTTTTTTAACAATCGGTTTGGAAAAAACGGTTAAAACGAGACTTACAATAGAGGCGACAATCACTTGTGTCCATAAATCGGGAACGAAAAAAGCAACAATGCCCCCAAATAAGGCTCCAATGCCAAGCCACAGCAAATAAAATGTAAATGTTAACATTTCGGCAATGACCAATCCACCGGCAATTAATAGCCAAACGACCCATCCTGCCAATTTCCATCACTACCTTCTCTTTAAATTATAGGCTATATTAAAGACAACGCTCATTGCTCATTTCCCGCTCAGTCGATGCATGAAAGGCGCGCCAAATGAAAGCTTGGCACGAATAGGCAAAAACCGTACTGGATTAACAGCAACGTTTAACATGCACATCCATGCAAGAATATAACTTGCACTACGATAGATAAAAATTTTTAGAAGCGGTACAATTAAAGGTTGCCTTAAATTTTTTAGGGCAGCCAAATTATAAATTACAGTGCCTGCTTACCCTTATGTATATGAGCGAGAAAACACTTTATCAACAAAAATTCTCTTTCTATTAGGATGGTACTTCTCCCAAAATCCTTTGGTATATTGATAAAATATTATATTCTATTTATTTCTTTAAATTCCTCTATCATTCTTGTTAATTCTGCACCGTTCTTATGTCAACCTGCAAAAATGAAAAGGAAGCTAATCCTCTACATATAGCGAGCAATTAGCTTCCTTTTTTCTTCAAAACTATGTTAAAGAACGGTGATTGGCCTTAGCTCATTCGTGGCAAAGTAGAATTATGCCAACTAATGAATTTTTGAAGCACTTTCCTAATAGTAAGCTGCAACTTTTAGCTGATTATGCTTGGGGAATTGTTTTTAATAAATGAACGTAGGCTCCTTGGTTTTCAATTAAAGCTGTGCACTGATCTGCATCAATCCATTTAAATTGGAATACATGGCCATTGTCTTCCCCTGAAGTTACTGTATGAAGCCATTCATCTTTCACATCAGCTGTAAGCGTCGCATGGCAAAAATAACGTTGCTGATATTCATTTTTCTCTTTTACGTGAATAAGTTCATCAGCGATAGTTTTTTCAATTTTCACATTATTCAATCCAGACTCTTCTAAAATATCGCGAAGCAATGCGCTCACAAGCGTTTCCCCATGCTCGACAGATCCACCAGGCACCTGCAATCCTGCATCGGGATTGTCATAGTTAGCATAGACAAGGAGCTGCAACTTCCCTTCTTTTTCTCTTGTTACATAAGCGTATACCTTTTTTTTGTACAATTCATTCATCGTCCTCTCTCCTTCCCCTTATATGCCGCAATTATGCATTACTTTTTTGGCATTGCTTCTTCAAGCGTTAAACGCCGCTCATATAAATAACGAGCATGCGGATTGCCAACGTATCGAATGTGCCACGGCTCATACATATAACCTGTTGTGGCTGTTTTATTGTCCGGATAACGGATAATAAAGCCAAACTCATGCGCATGTGCCGCGAGCCATTTTCCCTCCTTCGTGTTTCCAAAGGAAGGCTCCAGTTGAAAATGAACTGACTGCGCTGAAACATCGACAGCCAAACCGGTTTGATGCTCACTAGTGCCCGGTACAGCGCTTGAAACAGCTGTAACCGCTGCACCCTCATTCTTTTTATACATAGTATGTAAAGCTTTTTGACGTTCATAAGAACGATAAGCTGAAACCGCAAATAAGTATACTTTATCTTGCTCCGCAGCTTGAAATAAATTTTCAAGGGCGCGGGCTGCTTCCTTACGCATTTTCATCTTTTCTCTGTCGCCACGAAAAGAAAATCTAACATTCGGAATTATCAAATCATTTGGTGTGTAAAAATCCGGCAAATGCCTGTTTTTATTCACAAGCACTAAAATAGAATCCGGATTGTTAACAATAGCAACTCCTTTTTCATTTTGGGCGATAGTAGCTTCATAGCTTGGAAAAGAGACATTGGGCCTACTTTCTAAGTCAGGAGCAACAAAATATTGAACAGGAGCCGGCAATAACAATACTATTGCCGTGACAGCGAAAACACTCATAAGAAAAAGCCTCTTTTTGTTGGACATGTAACACCCTCTTTTATTTACATAAGACAATTATTATTCCATTAATAAAAGATTTTTATAAACGTGAGGTGTTTGTTGGCAATTTTCGTCTGGCATAAAAGTTCCTGTCCATGATGCTGATCCTCAGCCAAACAGTATAAATTCCAAATGGGCTGCCGATCTATCGCATAGTATATAACACGTTGGTCTTAATCTTAATTCGATAAGAGGCACTTCAATTCCTTTTCACAGAAACGAAAATAAACAAAAAATATATATCCAATTTATGATTTGGACATATACATCGCGGCTAAGTAGGACAAACAGCAACTTGTACTTGCTTCCTCTCTCTGGTTTTCCGTCGCATGGGGCAGAAATAGATTTTGACCGCTTCTATGCATAGCCGGATGCTCTCTCTCCTTTTAAAAGAAAGGTTTTATGTTCTTTTTTCAGTTGTATATATATATATTGTAAAAATTCTAGCTTTCTGTCATTTAGATAATCGTACATATAAAGAATAGAAGCTCCTAAATCCTCATGATTATCATATTTGATATCACATATGATAATAGTGCAAACAGTATGTTTACGTCGGTTCACCCATTTACTTTTTCAGCCCGCCAATAATACTCGCTAAATGCCTCGGCCAATATATCGATGCTGCGATTCAATTCTTCAACAGTATTATCCACCCCGCCTATCTCTAGCAATATAGCTTGTCCTGATAAATCTTGGTTATAAATTCCGTTTCCGGTACGGAAATCTTTTTGTAAAACTCCACGGCTTACACCCGGATATTTTTTCTCTAATATTTCATGCAATGCTTTGGCAAGCTCTGCATTCTTTTGATAATTTCGATTTCCTGTCCCGACAATAAACATTAGCTTTGCGTACGACTTACCATGAAGCACCTTTGTTGTAACAGGTTTTCGCGCGCTATCCCGGTGTAAATCAAATAAAAACTGCAACTCTTTATTGCTTGCCATCGCCTGCTGGACGACCTCACGCGAAACTTTGTACGAACTATTGGAATTTAGTCCCCTTGAAATTAACATTTTCCCAATATCACTTTTGTCGTTTGTCGCCCCTATCCCATAGTTCTCAAGCTGCTCTCGGAGCCGCTCTCCAAAAATAGAAATATTCACAACAGAGCTAGTTGCTTTATTGGCATCGGGATTGCCTGCCAAATTCAGCATCGGCAAATAAGACTCCCAGCTATGTGTATGATAAATAAATACTACTTTTTTCCCATTTGTTGTATTTGCCGGAGGGGTTTTTGTTGGCGGGGCTTCTGTTTGCGGCGGCGTTCCCTCTCCTATTCTTTCCTTAATGAGCTCCTCAAGCGGCACGCTCGACTCAATCGGCAAATTGGAATAATCTGTTCCTTCCCCAGCAATTAAAATTTCGGTGTCATACTTGGCAAAACCGGGAAGCTCTGTACTAAGCAAACTGCGCACATCGTTAAAGCGAATATTTGTAACAGTTGAAATGAGAAAAGAAGAAAAAGAAAACTCCTGATTCAAGTTTCGGTATTCTTGTGTAAAATAACGATTCTCCATTCCAAGCATATACATATATCCATTCATAGAGAACTCATTGAACCATTTATCAAGATAAACAGACTTTGTCTGTTTGAACGATGTAACTATTATGCCACTAAACAAAAATGAAGCTAAAATACCGCTTAAAAGTAGTAGAATAATTTTAGGCAAGTTCAATTTTTTAACGTAAAAATAGCTCCTCCTCATCCTATCACCCTCTCTACGTCAATATATGTACAAGCTATGGTGAATAGAACAAGAAGCACACAATATCGAACAGCGAACCTATGATATGAAACTCTTAATTCAAGTAAACCCGTTGCCTAGGCGGAGATTTTCAAACTATACCTCATAGCCCTATTAAACGAAAGTTTAGCACAGAGAAACTAAAAAACTATATTAACATAACAATTCGCAATAAAAAATAAATGAGCGCTGCTTCGCTCATTCGTTTTTTAACTAATTCGTGTACCATTTGGTGCTTTTGTATCAGGCTGCAGTAAAATCACATCGCCTTGCTCCGGCACTCCGCCGAGCACTAATACTTCAGACTTAAAGCCTGCTATACGCTTTGGAGGGAAATTCACCACAGCGGCCACTTGCTTGCCTACTAGCATTTCCGGCGTATACCGTTTTGTAATTTGAGCACTCGACTGCTTCATGCCAAGTTCTCCAAAATCAATCTCCAATTTAATTGCAGGCACCCTTGCTTCTAAAAACGGCTCGGCCTTGCGGATTGTTCCAATGCGAATATCTAGCTTTAGAAAATCTTCAAATGTTGCCATTCATCTTCCCTTCCTTATGTCTATATAAAATAATATACCTCATTCTTTTGAGCTGCACATATTCTTCACTGTACTTATTCTGCTTTCAGTATAAAAGCTAGACTATAACATAACCAGAACATTTAGAGCTTAGTATTGGCATGCCTTTAAAACAGATTATATTTATCATGTATGCTGCGGATGCAAAAATTCTTTAACTGCTTGTAACGCCTCGTCTTCATCATACCCAAACGTACGAACTTCAATACTATCTCCTTGCTCTAGGACAAGACTGCATAGACCTAAAATACTTTTCATATTAATGACTTTTTCTCTTACAGTAAGCAACGCATCCGCCTCATAGTTGCTCAGCAATTTAACTACTGCTTGACGCTGCTCCAATGTTAAGTCCTTTTCCAATACAGTGGCCAGGATACGCATTTTTCTCCCTCCCCTTGCCTATAGCAATATTAACGAAATGGCTATGTTAAAGAACAGTGTTGATTTTGGCTCAATTACATCAAATGGGAGTTTGACGCGAATAAGCCAAAATCGCGCTTTATCAACAATAACGTTTAACATAGCCGGCAGAATATGTGCAAACTCCAAGCTTATCTAGCACAATCTTACATTTCGTCCTGTCTTTAACCATCTCCTCTTTTCTCATTGTCTATTTTTAAGAGAAGATGTAAAATATGATTGAGAATTTTTAGAAAATTTATAACTGGAGGTGAGCGCTTTGCAGATTCCTCTTTTTTCTTTATTATTTCGCGCTTGTATAGCTATCTGTATTATTATTTTAATAAGCTGTGCTCCTATTTTTTTTACACAACCAAACACTTCCTACTGGCTGCAACTCCAACAAGTCCTCTATGATTTACTGCACCCTGGCCTGCTAACCTTTTCCACGCAATCTTGGATTAAAGAGCCATTTTTATTTACCGTCGCAAATGATATGGGCATTTCCGGTTATAATGTAAAACAGCAACCTTCGACACCTCTTTTTCCTTATGTTTGGCAGCATTACATCACATCAATGACCCGTTATCTTGCTGCTCTACTGATTGGGTTTCAAATTAGTTCCTATCTTAGTCGCATATGGATTAACGCAGCAAAACATACGAAAATCGCAGTTTATATTTTTAAATGGATTCCATTTTCATTCACAGTCGCCTCTATGCAATGCGGGGTTATTTTCATCTTTTTAAAATTAAACAGCCTTTTGTTTATCCCCCATTCCGCTTCTATCATCATCATCTTTTGTACTGCCCTTATTCCAATTATGGCAACATGCAAAGAATGGATTCCATTTATTCATCAAACAAAGAGAAGTCTTAGGGCGGCAACAGCTGCACAAGACTTGTTTATGTATTGGCTGCACACCCGTAAAACAATCCTATTTCCAGCATATTTAACCATGGCCTTCTTAGAACCGTTACTAAATACAAACGGCTTGATTACTTTCATGCTCCATTACTGGTCAACTTCTCCGTCTGCAACGGCAGCAGCATTGCTGTTACTTTATTTTTCTTACTTTTTCTTTGTTATCGTTCCTATATCTATTCAATCAGCGCGACAACAACGCCTGCTTCAAACTAACCAAAATGTACATTTGTAAAATGGAAAGGAGAGAAAAGAAGGTGATTCTGTTTTTCTTTGACTCTTTCTTTAAATACTATTAAGATAAAATAAACAGGAAAAAATATCCCTTCATCCATAGCCACATGATTATTCCTGTCAAAAACATTATAAAAGCGAGGAATAGAAGTGACTGTTTTATTATGGATTTTTATTATTGCTTGCTTTGTGCTGGCATTTGTCGGCCTTATCTACCCTGTTATTCCGGCTGTTTTGTTAATATGGGGCGGATTTCTAATTTATCAATTCGGGATTGACGGTTCAGAGCTGACATTTTCTTTTTGGGCCTTGCAAGTTTTATTTACGATTTTCTTATTTGTTGCAGATTTTATTGCGAACAGCTATTTTCTCAAAAAATACGGAAGCACAAAATGGGGCGAGCGTATCGGCATGCTTTCCATTATTATCGGCTCTTTCTTTTTTCCTCCATTTGGCTTACTTATTGTTCCATTTTTATCTGTGTTCGCTACAGAGCTTCTTCATAAAAAAGCGGCAGCAGACGCCTTTATGGTTGCCCTTGCTACCGTTATTGGCTTTTTGAGCAGTTCTGTGGCAAAAGCTATTCTCCAGCTCATTATGATTGTTGTTTTTGGTTTATATATCGTATTTTAAAGAATTTCTGCCAATTGCACCTTAACAAAGGTGAATATAGAGACGTAAAAATCTCCTTATCCTTCATGAAAAACGCTACTCCACATCATCTTTTTCGCTGCCTATAATGAAAAAAGCGCTCCAAAAGCTCTGTATACTTTTGGAGCGCTTTTATTAATGTGTCTCTTCCTCAATAGGCAATGCCCACTCGCGTCTGATTATAATCTAGGCTGTGCAATTGTTGATAAATAAAATGTGCTGTGTCTCCAACAGTAATCCTTTCTCCATTAACAGGGAGCATATCCTTTTCAACCCGGTACAAATAAGCGGGTTCTCCATCTATTAAATGGGTAGGACAAACAATCGTCCAATCTAAATTTGACTGCTTCAACAATAAATACGCCTTTAAATGATCCTCTGCTGCCTGTGTTGACTTTCGGCGCGATTCCCTAGACTGAAAACGGTATACGGAAGGATTCGTACGCGCCTGTAAAATTCCTGCGGTCCCTACTGTAATCAACCTCTTTATTCCTTCTGCTTCCATTGCCTTCAAGATAAACGGCATACTTTTCGATAAAGTATCGGCTCCATCTGTTCCAAGTGCACTCACTATAATATCACAATTTCTCGCCGCTTTTCGCACATCATCTTCCTGCAGCACATTTCCTTTTATACAGTTTACCTGTTTATTTATAAACAACTGTTCCGAGTTTCTTGCTAATGCTGTAACATAAGCCCCGCCCGCTATGGCTCTTTTCAAAAATACCATTCCAACTCGGCCGGTTGCACCAAATAAACAAATCCGCATAATGCTATCTCCTTTAATTGTAATATCTCCATTGTTTCCTTTATTCGGCTAAAATGCAAGTGAACTACCCACCACTTAGCGACTGACGCCGCTTGAAGTGGGGGCTTCCAAAGACCGAAAGATCGTCTTCTTCTTTTATTGCTCCTTCGCTCACAAACGTAAGAGTTCATGTCCAGAGCCTTACATTCGCGGTGTTC
>JBHGUR010000093.1:0-36615 GCA_048976805.1 Ectobacillus sp.
AATGTGATATTTCTCCCCAAGCGAGATAAACATTTCTTTTGCTCTCTCCGATATGTTATCGTCTATCACTTTTCTTCGGTATTTAATAACCAAAACTAGATGATAGTTCAAACTGAATACTGAATGGTTGTTACTGTCTAATTCCATTGATACATCAATCCTTATCGTTTATAAGACTGATTATATCAAAAGCAAAGCTGTTTGCTTCGCAAAACCGAAATTCACCCCCTACTTATTTCTGGGCTCCGCCCTTCACGAAATTGAAGTAGGGGTACTCTTTCGGCAAAATCTGATAGATGCAGGCGCACTCATTTTGCGACATGCAGGACATCATTTTTATGTCCGCCTGCGGCAAAAGCTCTTTATACATGTTATATTCGCTCTCGCACAGAAGCGCTGTTTTCTTGGCAACAGACAGCAACGGGCAATTTTGCTTTTTCATGAAAAAGGCGCCGTTCTCGCCATTCTCGATTTCAACCATGTAGCCGTTTTGCTGCTGGGCTGCGGCGATTTCGCGCACCTTCCCCTCAAACGTCGGCTTGTTCTCAATATGCTTTTCAATTTTTTGCTTTAAACGGTTCGTATAGGATTGCACAAGCTGCCCAAGAAGCTCCTCTTGCCCCATTTTCTGCAAATCCTCTAAAATGCCGACTGCAAAATCCTTGTACTGCTTCGGAAATAAATCTTCTCCCTTAGTACTGAGCTCATACACATACATCGGCCGGCCGACATGCTGGCGGACAAGCGTCGCTTCGATGAGCCCCTCTTTTTCCAGCTTGCCGATATGGCGGCGCACTGCCATTTCCGTAACCTGAAGCTCCTTTGCCAACTCTGTTACTGTTAACTGTTTATTGCGTTTTAACAGCTCGACAATTTCATCTTTTGTAGAACGTCCAAGCACTTCCATTCGCCCAAGCCCCCTCTTTCCTACCTATGAATTCGTAAATGCGGATACAGGCCCAAGCTCTTGCTCTAAATAACGGCGAATGCGGGATGGATATGCTTGAATCGCTTCCATATTCGCTTTCAAGGCGGATGCTACTTCCTCATGTTGAACGTGAATATAGTCCTGGACGAGCATCTTCCGCAAGCGGACAATCTTTTTTAACTGCTCCCCTTCAGATGCCTGTACGACATTTTCATCCATCATAATATCAATAATATCCTCATAGCTGCCCGGGTCTCTCATAATAAATCCGTCAATCATCGCATTTCCAACATCCAATATCGCATCTACAATAAGATGCGCCATGCGTTCTAACGCGTAGCGCTCTATTATGCTTTCATACTCCTGCTTTGCCAGAAATGCTTCGGTTGCTTGCTCCAAGCATTGCAATGTTTGTTCAATTTTATTTCGGTCTACAAAGTACATGCTGTCACCCTCTATTTGGAAAATAAAGCACTTTCATAATATGGTTATTTTTATTGTACTGCTTTGCCGTCAAAAAATCGATAATTTTTCAAATTCATCTTTTCTTTTTTCTCTGTTATAGTTATAGAGAATGGACTTGAGAAACTGGAGGAATGTCATCTTGGATCGCGAACTAGCACTTGAAATTGTCCGTGTTACAGAAGCCGCAGCCCTAGCTACCGCCCAATGGATGGGGCGCGGCGAGAAAAATGAAGCAGATGGCGCCGCAACAACTGCCATGCGCACGATGTTCGATTCGATTAACATGGCCGGAACTGTCGTAATCGGCGAAGGAGAGCTCGACGAAGCGCCGATGTTGTATATCGGCGAAAAGCTCGGAACAGGGAATGGGCCGGAAGTCGATATCGCTGTTGATCCGCTTGAAGGAACAAACATTGTCGCAAAAGGGCACGGGAACGCATTGGCTGTCGTAGCGGTTGCCGATAAGGGGAATTTGCTGCATGCACCGGATATGTATATGCAAAAAATCGCGGTAGGGCCGAAGGCAGCAGGCAAAATTCATTTAGACGACCCGATCGAAAAAACAATTGAAATCGTAGCAGAAGCGAATAATAAGCGCATCCGCGATTTAACCGTTATTATTCAAGAGCGCGATCGCCATCAAGAATTAATTGACCGCATTCGCGCCAAAGGAGCGCGCGTAAAATTGTTTACAGATGGAGATGTCGGCGCTGCAATCGCAACTGCATTGCCGACAACGGGAATCGACTTATTTGTCGGAACCGGCGGGGCACCGGAAGGCGTCATTTCTGCGGCTGCCTTAAAATGCTTAGGCGGGGAAATGCAGGCGCGGTTGGTTCCGATGAATGAGGAAGAAGAAGCGCGCTGCCGCCGCATGGGCCTTGAAGACCCGCGCCAGCTTCTCACTTTGAACGATTTAGTAGGCGGAGACGATGCGATTTTCGCGGCTACGGGCGTATCTAACGGCGAGCTGTTGGAAGGGGTAACATTTCTCGGCGGAGACTTGGCGGAAACGCATTCTATCGTCATGCGCGCCAAAACAAAAACGGTTCGCTTCATTAAAGCGCACCACCATCTAGATCACAAACCGTATTTAAACCTTAATATGTAAAGGAGCAAGGGGCTATGGGAGAACGTTTTTTTCTTTACGATGACACAACCGCAACACAAACGCGTTTTGTAAGCTTTATGGGGGAAAGCCAACGCCACGATTTAGCGCTTATTTTTACCGACCGCTATTACGGCAAAGTGCTCGTGCTCGATGTACAGCGCAACAAGTTCGCCATTATCGGCAAGGATGACCTGGACGAGCCGGGTTATTTGGATCATGCCTACAATTTAGATGAAGAAACGGCAGAGGAATTGCGTTCCTTTTTGTATGAAGTTGTATAAAAAGAGGCGTTTCGGTTAAAAAGAGGGCCTGCCCGCAGGCTCTCTTGCTTCTATTCAAAACAATGAATAGGCTACACTTAACTGGACAGGAAAATTAAGGTGTAAGTAGACTAAGAGCTGAACTTGGGCATAATGCCTAACAATCATAAGTGATCAAACCCCTCCAAACTTTTAAGATCTTCCCCGTTATTTATTACAGATTAGGTAGAAGCAATATACGCCCCTACCTAAATCCATCTTAAAATCATCTATATCCTTTTGGATACTCTTTCCTATATGGCTTTCTAACCCTTTCTTTAGGATATGTATACTCATTCTGCGTAATCGGGTCATCGGCATCACCCGGATTCAGGTCTACCGATAAAAACACGCCATGCACTGGATGATAATACCGCGCTATCAGGTAATACATGCCGATTTCTTTATCGTACATATACCCTGCATACCCAAACGGGTTCTCTGCCGCAATTCCTTGCGCTTCGCTTTTTAGCACATTCCCCCATGCATCGTACTCATACTTCGCCACTACATTTCCGCTTCCGTCCGTCATCGCAATCACATCGCCGTGCGGGTTGTAGTGATAATAGAGTGTCTGCCCTTGCGACTTCATCGCCAAACGGACACCGTCTACAGAATAGACATATTGGCGAAGGACGTTTCCGGTTCCATCTGTTTCGTACAAGACATTAATGCTGTCGCCGTCATAATGGTAACGCGTCGTTTGCCCGTTTACCGTTTTTTCAATCCGGCGCCCGTCATCGTCGTATTTGTACGCCGCAAACGGCGTGCTTTCTCCTTGTTTTGTAATCGCTACAAGCTGGTCGGCCTCGTTCCATGTATACTTGTACTTGCCATCTGATGTTCGGTTGCCGTTTGCATCGTAGGTGAGCGTTTCGCTGCCGAATTTTATGAGCTGGTTTCCAGCATTAAACTGGGCTGTGGTTGCCGCTGCAGTTCCCACTTTCACGCTTGTCCGGTTGCCAAATCCGTCATAGCTGTACGTTTTGACTGTGCCGTCTGCCAGCGTTTCTTGCGTGAGCTGATTGATGGAATCATATTGATAAGAAACAGTTTCTGTTTTTCCATCCTTCGTCCGCGTTACATTTGTGCGGTTGCCGTTGGCGTCATACTTGTATTGCTCGGACAAGATTGGAGTAGAATCTTTCTTCCCGATATACAAGTCGGTTACTTTTTGCGTTTTATCGTAAGTAAACAGCGCTGCGGTGTCGTTGCCGGATTGATAGCGGGAGACGTTGCCGAATTCATCGTACTCAAAGTAGTACGACTGCCCGCCGTCTGTGATTTTTGTGTTTTGGTTCAGCGCGTCGTACTCGTATCCGGTTGTATGGGCATACGCGCCGTGCGTGATTTTTGTTTCCTTTAGTTTATGCGAGTTTGGATGGTATGTCCACGCTACGCTGCCGCCCCGGTCTGTCATGCTGGTGATGCGGTTGCCGGCGTCGTATGCTTTGTCGCGTGTGATGCCGTTTACAGAATCCGTTACCTTCGTTTCGTTGCCGTTTGCATCGTATTGATACGAGAAAGCAACTTGCCCGTTCCGCTTTGCTTCTGTGACGCGGTTGGCTGCGTCATAGGTCCATTCCAACAAACTGCCCGTCGGCATTTTCGTGCTGACGCGGTTAGCATTGGCATCATACGTGTGAAGAATGCTGCGTCCCAGTGCGTCTTTAAATACAGTGAGCTTATTGTCTACGTCATATTCGTACGTAACAGTTTGGGTTTTGCCATCAGCCGTAATCGTTTTCTCTGTTGTATTTCCGTTGTCGTCATACTTATACGCAACGGATGTGCCGTTTGGCAACGTTGTTTTCGTCAGCTGGTTGTCGAGGTTGTATTCGTACGATTTCGTATAGTTTTATAGTATTTAAAAAAATCATATTTTAAATTTTACAGAAAATTCACCATAATACAACATTATTTTACTAAACGCAAAAAAGCCATCTCAAAAGCTCGTTGAAAAACGCCTTTTAAGATAGCTCTTTCTTACTTTCGGTTATAATTTATTCCACACCTGGACCGCAATACGACCCAAGCGATACTCAAGGATTAGGATTTCGACATCCAAATATGCCCCAAAAGACAACGCTGTACGCCGCCATTTGGGCATCCTCACTTATTTCTTTACCTTCTTCACAACAAAATACGCACAGCCAAAATTGCAAAACTCATATAAATACTCTGACAGCGTACTAATGCGCGTATCGTATGTCGCGCGCTGGTTGCTGTCGTCAAAAAAGCCGCGCAGGCGGAGCTGGCTGTATCCCCAGTCTCCTACAATATAATCGTATTTATTTAAAATTTCAGAATACCGCGCTTTAAATGCCTCTTCGTTAAAGCCGTCCCGGTATTCCTGGACAACTTCATAATTTATATTATGAACGAAAACCGATTTTTTCACCTCTTGCTTTTCCATCCCGTAAAAGTCCTTTCTCTATAGTATTATCCTAATCCTATCATAAAGAAACACAGCCAACAATTTCTAAGTTGAAAAAGTTCCTTATAACAAATGCTACCTATAAGGAGGTGAAAGGAATGCGAAAACTGTTGCTTTCTGCCGTTTCCAGCATCGCCCTTTTGGCTGCTTGCCAAACGAACAACGCCGCCGAGGTGACGGATCGGGATGCGATTCAACAAGAAGAAGGCGGCCGCGTTCTTCTTTCCAACAAAAGAGACATTTACGAAAGAAAGCCGATGACAGGCAAACGGGCGGATTATAGCATAACGAAAATTGGCTATTCGCGCCAGCAAAAGCGCAATACAACAAATGCGGCCAATCATGTTGCGTATGTAAACCGCGAAAACCTTGCCAACATTATTACTGACATGGAAGTAAGGCTGCCGGACGTAACAGACGCAGCGACAATGGTTACAGATGATGAAGTATTCGTTGTATACCGCGCCAACACAACAAATCCGCAATTGGTCGCTGACCAGGTGCAAAAAACAGCCCTTTCCGTCGTCCCGCGTTATTATCACGTATACGTATCCAATGACCAAAAGCTTATCACACAAATGGAAGGGCTGAAATCCGGCAGACTAAACGATAAGGAATACGCCCAAACCATTGATATGCTGGTCAGGGAAATGAAAAAGAACCCGCATATTAATAATACGCAAGATGATACGATGAATAACTTAATGAAAAAATAAGGCATCCGCCTTGTATATGAAGATGCCTGATTGTTGAAATCCCGGCATCTTCGGCATTAAAAAACGAGATGGCGGCTCCTTCGCTTCCATCTCGTTTTTTCGCTATTGCGCTTGTGCGCTGTTTTGCTGCGCGGATTTTACTTGCTCGTCCGCGTGATAAGAAGAACGCACCAGCGGGCCGGCTTCGCAGTGGCTGAAGCCTTTGCTTAGCGCAATTTCCTTCAGCTCCGCAAATTCCTCTGGTGTCCAATATTTCACAACAGGCAAATGCTTTTTCGACGGCTGCAAATATTGGCCGATTGTCAAAATATCGACATTGTTTGCCCGCAAGTCATCCATCGCTTCGATAATCTCTTCCTTCGTTTCTCCTAATCCAATCATGATGCTTGACTTCGTCGGGATATCCGGCTGCATCTCTTTGGCGCGGTGCAAAAACTCAAGAGAACGTTCATATTTCGCGCGCGCGCGGACACGGTCGGATAAACGGCGCACCGTTTCAATATTATGGTTTAAAATATCAGGGCGCGCATCCATTAATGTTTTTAAGTTCTCATACACACCGCCCATATCAGACGGCAATACCTCAATGGATGTAAACGGACTTTTGCGGCGCACGGCGCGAACTGTTTCCGCAAATACGCCTGCTCCCCCGTCTTTTAAATCATCGCGCGCTACCGCTGTAATTACAACATGCTTTAAATTCATTTGCACAACCGAATCTGCTACGCGCTCCGGCTCTTGCAAATCCAGCTCAGTCGGCAGGCCGGTTTTTACTGCACAAAAACGGCAGGCACGCGTGCAAATATCTCCCAAAATCATGAATGTAGCCGTTCTGCGGACCGCCCAGCACTCATGAATATTCGGGCATTTCGCTTCTTCACAAACTGTATGTAACTGCTTTGTACGCATCATGCGTTTTAAGCCAGTATAATTTTCATTTGTGTTTAGCTTAATTTTCAACCACTCTGGTTTGCGAGTATGTTCAGTTGCTTTTGTCATGTTCATCACTCCGCAATTTTAATTAACTCACTTCACTTGTTCCAATGTAACATATCTATTGTAAAGGAAGAAACAGAAATGCTCAAACTAAAGAATTTGGAAAGACCCTGCTTTTTACCACGAATTTACTATTATGAAATAACGTGTATATCCCACACTATAGATAGCAACTGTTTGGAAAGGAGGTTATTCTGTGTACAGAGCTTTGCTCCTCTTCATCTGTTTTAGTTTGCTTCTTCCCCTTGGAAAAGTATACGGAGAAATGGACAAGCAAGCTATTTATGATGAGAGAATGTCTCTATATAAAGAAATGGAAGCCGTTTCGCTCATCCCGTGGGAGTATTTTGCGGCGGTCGACCAATATGAACGCAACGTCCGCGCTGTAAGGAATGATATTCCTAAAAAAGAAAACGGGGTAATCTCCATTTATTTTCGGCCGGAAGTATGGTCCGGCCCGCTCAATCCAAATCAAAATGACAACAACCCCTACACGATCGGGCTATTCGGAGGCATCGGCTTAGACGGTGACGGTGACGGATATGCCGACCAAAATAACGATAAAGATATCCTATATACAATGGCAACGATTCTCGGCCATTTCGGAACGAGCGCCGACCGCATTAAAATTATGCTTTGGGAACATTATAAACGCGCCAAAGCGGTAGAGATTATTGATGGCTATGCCCGGATTTATAAACATTACGGACGGCTTAATATTGAAGGAAATGTATTTCCGCTTCCCACCCAAAGCAATCATAGCTACAGAAGCACCTTTGGCGACCGCCGAAGCTTTGGCGGCAGGCGCATTCATGAAGGAACAGATATTTTTGCCGGATATGGCGTTCCTGTGCGCGCCACCTGCTATGGCATTATCGAGCTAAAGGGCTGGAACCGGCTCGGCGGCTGGCGCATCGGCATCCGCGATATGCAAAACAATTATCATTACTATGCCCATTTAGGCGGCTTCTCTAAAAACATTAAAATGGGGCAAATTGTGGAGCCGGGAACAGTCATCGGCTTTGTCGGCAGCACTGGCTACGGCCCGCCCGGCACGGCAGGGAAATTCCCGCCGCATCTGCATTACGGCATGTACAAGGACAATGGCAGAACAGAGTGGGCATTCGACCCGTACATCCATTTGGCAAATTGGGAGCGCCAAGAACGGATCAACATAAGAAAAAGCAAAACCTCTTCCGGGGATATGATGCCGCTACCGCCATTTTTTGAATAATAAGGCGGTTAAATGATGCATTCAACAAAAATTTTACACGAATAAATCAAAAGCTGCCGCTATATGCGACAAGACGCACAAATAAAGGAGCTGACCGCAAAACACGTTAGCGTTTTGGGGCAGCCCCTTTGCTGTTGCAATTAGCTTCCCTTCTTTTCCTTAGGCACAGGAAGAGCAGGGCTTGCCCCTTCTTTGCCGCCATTATAATAGCTAGGCACTTCTCCTTGAATAACCCGCGTTGCAATCGGCACCGTTTTCTTTACGACTGTTTCCTTCGTTTCAAATGGGACAATAACCTGCATCGCTACTTCTACCTCAACAGACACTTCGACGAGAACGTTGTTAATGCCGTACGGCTTTACATTATGCTTAATATTCGTATGGACATCGCCGATTGTCGTAAAGGTTACCGGAATTTTCGGACCAAGATTTCCGATTAACGCGTTTTTTGTTACCTGACCGAGCGGTACCGCAAATAAAACACCCTCATCCTCTAAATTTTTGGCAAGATTCAGCTTCGGGTCGCCATGAATTCCCAGTTCTTTTGTTTCTCCGCGCTCGGCCATATTTAAATACTTCTCCATATTCGTCGTAATCTCGGTCGAAATTTTATTGACAATTTCTCCGTTTACATCAGTTGTTGCCACTTTCCCTTCATTATCCAATTGCACTTTAATCAGCTTATCTGCCTGAAAACCGTTTTTAACGCTTTTATCTACTGCCTTTGTGATAATGACTGTAGCCAGCCGCTTCGTTTGTATCTCCGCGTACGTAATCAGCGTCGGCTCAATGCTTCTGTTTACAATCCATATCCCCTGAATAGTCAACAGCAAAAAAATGAAAAATGAAATAAGCAATACATGTGTAAACGGGAGCGGTCCGCGCCGAAATCTGGATGTGCGAACCGGACGAAATGGACGCAAAAAAATCCCCCCTTCTTACTTCATATGTATGCAAGAAGCGGGGACAATATCTATTCAGATCATTTTTAATAACGCATCTCTTCCAATTGTTCCGGCTGTAATGCCAAGCTCCTCTGCTGCAAACGTAACAGATTCAAGCGGCGCATCCAAAAGCTGCTCGATCGTGCGGACACCGACCGCTCTTCCTGCAATAATGCCGCGGTCGCTCAGCTTTTCATTCAATAGCGCCACATCGAGCGCACCGCACATAATATATCCTTTATCGCTATACACAGCGAGAAGGTTTGTTTTTGGAAGCCTGACGCTTACCGCCATAAATGTATGATTATGAATTGTAATCGGTTCTAATAGGACCATACTTCTCCCACTCCTCTCCATACTTTATATCTAGACAAATTTGACTATGATAAAACCCCAAGAATGAAGCTTTACTTTATCTGTATGAAGAGGAGATATGAGATGTTACGATTTTACCGAGCTGCCAAGCTGAATGAGCTTATCCTTTAATACATCCCGCAATAGCTCCGGCATAAAATATTGTTTTTCTTCCGCTGTGGAAAATTCGGGGTATAGATAGCCGAACGTAAACATATCAATTGTGCCTATAGAATACACGCGCTCCGGATCAAGGGGCTCGCCGTTAATAAGCACCTCTTTTAGCAAAAGCTTGTTTCCGGGAATCGCATCGGGAGTAATTTCTGCGCCGGCATAAATCATTTTTCCCATCAATTTGCCGCGAAAGCCAAGGCCTTTAATCTCCAATTGCTCTGTCTGCGGGCGGCGCGCTTTAATCATCACCTCACGCAATATTTTTCCTTTTACAAGCAATTTGCAAGGATTGATTGGATGTGGGCAAATACGGTGAATATCCGCCCTCGTCACCTTGCCCTTTGGCAGCGATTCTAATAAAACGCCGGCATTGACCATGCCGATTTCAGCGTTGCACCATTCTTTTAAGGAAGAAGCCAGCAGCTTCGCGAATTCTGTTTCTTCAAACCAATCAATCGTTAAATCTTCCTTTAGTTCCACAATTTCCTCATCCATAATCGCCCTGCTTTCCTCATACAGCTGCTCTAGTATGTCGTCTCCGCTATACCCATGCAGCAGCTTCGTCGCTATGGCTCTTGCGCTCTTATGCTTGATTTGCTTCGTTTCTTTGTCCACTTCAATTTTCACATGGCCGACATATTGCCCCCATTTTCCGACGCAGCATAAAAGCGTACCATTAACAAGCAGCCCGCTCTCAAAAAAATGGTGGGTGTGGGCTCCTAGTATAACGTCCACATCATAATGCTTCGCTAAATATTCGTCTGCATCGCGGCCAAGGTGGGAGAGAATGACTACGATATCCGCCTGTTCGCGCACTTCTAGCAGGCATTGCTCTAGCGCTGCAACAGGGTTCGTAATGTTCCAGCCAAGAAGGGAATAGAAATCCGGGTATTCTACCGTGAGCCCGATAAAAGCGATTGTTAGCCCTTCCGGCAATGTTTGCAGCTCATATGGTTTAACCCAGGAGGGGCGCGTTCCGTCACAATCAAACAAATTCGCTACTAAAACAGGAAATGACGCTTCATCATATAAATGGTCAAGTTCGTCTTTTGGGAGCGTAATGCCTTCATTGTTGCCGATTGTTACATAATCATAACCCGCTTCATTTAGCAGCCGAACATTGCCTTTTCCCGATGTCGCTTCAGAAATAATATGGAAGCGGTCTACATGATCCCCGATATCCAATACAAAAGCGCTTTCTCCATTAGCGCGATGCCGTTGTTTTTCCTGGCGTACAAAATGGGAAATGGCTGTCCAATTTTCAAAATGGCTATGCAAATCATTTGTATGATAAAAGTGAATTGTAAAGCTGCTATCTTGTTTCAGGGAAAATCACTCCTCTCTCCATATGTAAATGCAAATTACAAAACGAGATAAATCCTTTCTTGTCTCCCTTATAAGCTTTTGTCTTGCTTGTACACTTAAAGGAAATTTGCCGCTCCAGTCATATAGGCAAAATGCTGTTTTTGCAAGGAGTGTTATTTCTAACGTATGTTGCAAATTCGTACTTCATTATAAAAACTACAAGACAATTTTACCATAATATGAAAACAAGGACCCGCTTATCTAAGCGGATCCTGCTGTAACAAAAATTATCCAATTGACCCTTCCATCTCGAACTTGATCAGGCGGTTCATCTCTACTGCGTATTCCATCGGAAGCTCGCGCGTAAACGGCTCAATGAAGCCCATTACAATCATTTCTGTCGCTTCCTGCTCGGAAATGCCGCGGCTCATGAGGTAGAATAATTGCTCTTCTGATACTTTCGATACCTTCGCTTCGTGTTCAAGAGAGATATTGTCATTTAAAATCTCGTTGTACGGAATCGTATCGGAAGTAGATTGGTTATCCATAATTAGCGTATCGCACTCGATGTTGGAGCGTGAGCCTGCCGCTTTGCGGCCAAAGTGGACAATGCCGCGGTACGTTACTTTTCCGCCGTGCTTTGCGATAGACTTCGATACGATGGTAGAAGATGTGTTCGGCGCAAGATGAATCATTTTCGCGCCGGCATCCTGGTGCTGCCCTTTTCCAGCGATGGCGATGGATAAAGTCAATCCGCGCGCGCCTTCGCCTTTTAAAATGACAGCCGGGTATTTCATCGTCAGCTTAGAGCCGATGTTTCCGTCAATCCATTCCATCGTTGCGTTCGCTTCACAAACGGTACGCTTCGTAACAAGATTGTATACGTTGTTTGCCCAGTTTTGGATTGTTGTATAACGGCAGTAGCCGCCCTCTTTTACGATAATTTCTACAACCGCGCTGTGCAGGGAGTTTGTTGTGTATACAGGAGCTGTACAGCCTTCTACATAATGGACATGCGCCCCTTCATCTACGATAATCAATGTGCGCTCGAATTGTCCCATATTTTCAGAGTTAATGCGGAAGTATGCTTGCAAAGGCGTATCCACTTTTACACCCTTTGGAACATAAATGAAGGAACCGCCGGACCAAACCGCGGAGTTAAGCGCCGCGAATTTGTTGTCCGTTGGAGGAACGACTTTTCCGAAATGCTCGCGGAAAATATCCTCATTTTCTTTCAAAGCGCTGTCTGTATCTTTAAATACGATGCCTAATGCTTCTAGGTCTTCCTTCATGTTGTGGTATACGACTTCGGATTCATACTGGGCAGATACCCCTGCCAAATATTTTTGCTCCGCTTCCGGAATGCCAAGCTTATCAAACGTCGCTTTAATTTCCTCCGGCACTTCATCCCAGGAGCGCTCGGATTTTTCAGACGGCTTTACGTAATACGTAATTTCGTCAAAGTCCAAATCGCTTAAATCGCCGCCCCATTGCGGCATCGGTAATTTGTAGAAGTGGTCAAGAGACTTTAAGCGGAATTCCAGCATCCACTCTGGCTCGCCCTTCATGCGGGAGATTTCTTCTACGATTTCTTTTGTCAGTCCGCGCTTTGAGCGGAAAATAGAAACGTCCTTATCTTTAAAACCATATTTATAATCGCCGATATCTGGCAGTTGTTTCGCCATTTCAATTGTCCCTCCTTAAGAGTGAAAGCATTACTGCTGCTCATGCAAGCCCTTTTCCATTGCTTTCCATGCCAATGTAGCGCATTTGATGCGGGCCGGAAATTTCGAGACGCCCTGTAATGCTTCAATATCTCCTAAATCCACGCTGTCGTCATATTCTTTTCCTTGCATCATATCGGAGAAAATCTTGGAAAGCTTCAATGCTTCTTCCAATGTTTTCCCTTTAATTGCCTGTGTCATCATAGAAGCAGAGGACATAGAGATGGAGCAGCCTTCTCCTTCAAATTTCGCATCCTTAACAATGTCGCCTTCCAGCTTCATCGTAAGCTGGATTCGGTCCCCGCACGTTGGGTTATTTAAGTTGACCGTTACGCTGTCATCCTCCAACACCCCGCGGTTGCGCGGGTTTTTATAATGGTCCATGATGACTTGGCGATATAATGCATCTAAGTTATTAAAAGACATTTGTGAAATACTCCTTCGTTTTCAATAGTGATTCAACAAATGCATCGACTTCTTCTTTTGTATTATATAAATAAAAGCTGGCGCGTGCTGTAGCCGAAGCCTTCAGCCATTTCATAAGCGGCTGAGCGCAATGATGGCCGGCGCGCACCGCAATTCCTTCTACATCCAGCACAGTCGCAACATCATGCGGATGAACATCTTCAATATTAAAGGTCACAAGACCGGCGCGATGCTTCGGACCGTAAATGGTAATGCCGTCTATCTCCGACATTCTTTCCATCGCATATTGCGCCAATTCATGCTCATGCTTTTCAATATTTTCCATGCCGATTTCTTCAAGAAAATCAATGGCTGCGCCAAGTCCAATTGCACCGCCGATAATTGGCGTGCCTGCTTCAAACTTCCACGGCAGCTCTTTCCAGGTCGATTCGTATAAATCCACAAAGTCAATCATTTCGCCGCCGAACTCTGCCGGTTCCATGTTTTCCAGAATTTCCTTTTTGCCGTACATCACGCCGACGCCGGTAGGGCCGCACATTTTATGGCTGGAAAATGCATAGAAATCGCAATCCAAATCCTGCACATCAATTTTCATATGCGGCGTGCTTTGCGCGCCGTCTACTATCATAATCGCTCCATTTTTATGGGCGATTTTTGCAAGCTCTTTTACCGGATTGATTGTTCCAAGAACATTCGATACGTACATAATGGACACTATCTTCGTGTTTGGCGTAATTGTGTTTTCCGCATCAGTTAATGAAATTGTTCCGTCTTCTTGAAGAGGGATATATTTCAACGTTGCTCCCGTTTTCTTCGCTACCTGCTGCCACGGAATAATGTTCGCGTGGTGCTCCATATAGGAAATGACGATTTCATCGCCTTCCTTCAAATTATCCATGCCATAGCTGCTGGCAATCATATTTAATGCCGTTGTCGTTCCGCGCGTGAATACAATTTCTTCAATCGAGCGGGCATTAATGAATTTCCGCACCTTATCCCGTGCGCCTTCATACGCATCGGTCGCTTTCGTACCGAGCGTATGAACACCGCGATGCACGTTTGAATTATATTGCCGGTAATATTGATCTAACGCTTCAATTACGCGGATTGGCTTTTGTGACGTTGCAGCGTTATCCAAATATACAAGCTGTTTGCCGTTGACCTGCTGATGCAAAATTGGAAACTGTTCTCGGATTGCTTGAATGTCCATTAGCGAACTTTCCTTTCGATAACCTCAACAAGCTGCGCTTTAACTCCTTCAATTGGAAGCTCATTTACGACAGGAGCCAAGAAACCGTGGATGACGAGTCGCTCCGCTTCCTTCTTTGGAATCCCGCGGCTCATGAGATAATAAAGTTGAGTCGGATCTACGCGGCCTACTGATGCTGCGTGGCCTGCCATTACATCATCTTCATCAATTAATAAAATCGGGTTTGCATCGCCGCGCGCTTTTTCATTTAACATTAACACGCGCGATGTTTGCTGCGCATTGGATTTTGACGCCCCGTGCTCAATTTTTCCGATTCCGTTAAAAATTGCTGTTGCATTGTCCTTTTGTACCCCATGCTTTAGGATAAACCCTTCGGAATGCTTGCCGAAATGGACAACCTTTGTTGTGAAGTTTTGCGTTTGCTCGTTGCGGCCGATTGTCACTGTTTTTGTATCGGCAAAAGAACCGTCGCCCATTAAGTTCGTTACGTTTTCAGAAATGGTGTCGCCTTCGTTCATCAAGCCCAGCGCCCACTCTAACCGTCCGTTGCGGCCTACTGCACCGCGGCGGTTTACATACGTAACCATCCCTGGCGCAAGCAAATCAACCGCGCCGAATTTCACTTGCGCGCCGTCTTCGATAATCACTTCCGCAACAATATTTGCAACGCCCTTTGTCGTTTCATTTGCCACATAGTTTTCTACATATGTGAATGCGCTGTTTGCATCAGCTACAACAAGCACATGGTTATATACATTCACTTCCTCGCTATCAATTACATATACAGCTTGAAGCGGCGTTTCAAGCACAACATTTTTCGGCACATATACGAACGCGCCGCCGTTGATAAGAGCGGCATGAAGTGCTGTCAGGCGGTGCTCATCAACCTTTACGCCGTCTTTCATTAAATATTTTTGGACAAGCTCGCCATGCTCGCGCGCTGCCGCTGCAATGTCCGTGAAAATAACGCCTTTTTCCTTCGCTTCTTCAGACAATGCAACAAAGGCAGGGGTGTTGCTGCGTTGCACCAATACATTTTTGTTTTCTTCTACGTTAATCAGCTTCTTTATATCCTCAGGAAGTTCTTCCAACGAACGTACAGGCTCTTGCTTCGTCACGCGGCCCGCACCGACGAAATCCCACTTCTCAATTTTCGTTTTATCAGGCTTTGGCAGCGGCAATGTTTCTGCTTTCGCAAGAGCTTGTAAGCGGAATTCCGTCATCCAAGCAGGCTCGTTCTGTTCGCTTGCCAGCTGACGAATATAATCTTGATCGAATGGTAATGTACCGATTGTCATGTTTATCCTCCTCGCTTACGCTTCTTGCTCTGTTTCTTCTTCAATGCCTAGTTCCTTTTTAATCCAGTCATAGCCTTCTGCTTCTAAGCGCTGCGCAAGCTCAGGGCCGCCGGATTTCACGATGCGCCCGTTCATCATTACGTGCACATAGTCAGGCGTAATATAGTTTAACAAACGTTGGTAGTGCGTGATAATTAAGCAGCCGAACTCTTCGCCGCGCATTTCGTTTACGCCTTTAGATACGACTTTTAATGCGTCGATATCAAGACCGGAGTCAATTTCATCCAAGATTGCAATTTTCGGTTGAATCATCATCATTTGCAAAATTTCGTTGCGCTTCTTCTCGCCGCCGGAGAAGCCTTCGTTTAAGTAACGCTGCGCCATTTCTGGGCTCATTTCTAAAAATTCCATGTTTTTATCTAGCGTACGAATAAATTTCATAAGGGAAATTTCATCGCCCTCTTCACGGCGCGCGTTGATTGCAGAACGCAAGAAGTCCGCGTTTGTTACGCCGCTAATTTCGCTTGGATATTGCATTGCCAAAAACAAGCCGGCGCGCGCACGCTCGTCAACTTCCATTTCTAGTACATCTTGACCGTCAAGCGTAATGCTTCCGGACGTTACTTCATATTTTGGATGCCCCATAATTGCAGAGGATAAAGTGGATTTACCTGTTCCGTTCGGGCCCATGATCGCATGGATTTCCCCGCCTTTTACTTCCAGGTTAACCCCCTTTAAAATCTCCTTATCATCAATGGATACATGTAAATCTTTAATTGTTAAAGTAGAACCAGCCATCACAATACCTCCAGTTTGCTCTGTATAAAATGATATTTCATCAGCAAGGAGTTTTTTATTCCCCTTATTGATAGTAAGTAAATAAATGAGCCTCTCTTCATCTTTATGGAACGATGGGAGCGAGGCGAATAAATGCTAATTGAAAATCTTCTCATTCTCATTTTATTCTCATTCTAATCTTATATCAAATAAAATGATATATCAAACCATAGAAAAATGTAACAATTTTTTCACATCTTTTAAAAAACGGCACTAGACATACAGTAGCTTTTGCATTTTTTTCTATTAATACTAAAAAAGACCTCAAAAAATTTTTTGAGGTCTTTTTGGCTTATATAGCCATGCCGCTTAACTGCCGGCAAGAAATGCATTTTTCTTACCTTTCCTTATTCGCTTACAGGTACAACAGCGCCTTTATATTCTTCCTTAATGAAATCTTGAATTTCTTTAGAATGCAGCACTTCTACAAGCTCTTTAATTTCTTTCTTGTCCTTATCTCCTTTGCGGACCGCTACGACGTTTACATATGGAGACTGTGAACCTTCAAGGGCAATTGCGTCTTTTTGAGGATTTAAGCCGGCATCAATCGCGTAGTTCGTATTAATTAGCACGATATCACCTTCGTTATTTTCATATACTTTTGGAAGAAGCCCTGCTTCGATATCTGTTTTAAACTTTAAGTTCTTTTTGTTTTCCTCAATATCTTTTACAGTCGCCTTTGTGCTGTCCACTCCGTCTTTAATCTTAATAAGGCCTTCTGCTTGAAGCAAGGACAAAGCGCGGCCGTGGTCAGCTACAGAGTTGCTCATAATAACTGTCGCTCCTTCTGGAAGCTCTTTTAGGTTTTTATGCTTTTTAGAGTAAATCCCGATTGGTTCAATATGGATTTTGCCGGCTACCTCAAATTTATAGCCATTTTCTTTCATTTGCTGGTTTAAATACGGGATATGCTGGAAGTAGTTTGCATCAATTTCTTTATCATTTAACGCTTTGTTTGGCAAGATATAATCTTGGAATTTTTTAATTTCAAGGTCGATTCCTTTTTTCTCCAAAATCGGCTCTGCTTTTTCCAAAATCTCAGCATGCGGTACGTTAGAAGCGCCGACTACCAATTTTGTTTCTTCCTTGCCTCCGCAAGCGGACAGTGTAAATACAGCAGTTAAAGCAGTGAATAATACTTTTTTCATTTAAACACATCTCCTTTTTTGAATGTTTTGAAATATCAAATTATAAGACAGCTTCAACGCTTGAAACGCTAAAGCTGATAATTTTATTTAACCCAATGGGCAAGGCCATTTTATCTTTTATCAATCCGTGAAGTAATAGCATCACCGATAAATTGAAGAACGAATACCATCACAAGAATTAGAACAGTTGCTACAAGGGTTACATCATTATTAGAGCGCTGGAAGCCTTCCATGTAAGCAAGGTTCCCCAGTCCGCCTGCTCCAACTACGCCGGCCATCGCTGTATACCCGACTAGCGCAATTGTCGTTACAGTAATGCCGGAAATAAGCGCCGGCAGCGATTCCGGAATAAGTACCTTGAAAATAATTGTGCTTGTTTTCGCCCCCATCGCTTTTGAAGCTTCAATGACGCCTTTGTCGATTTCACGAAGCGCAATTTCCACCATGCGCCCGTAAAACGGCGCGGCTCCGATGATTAAGGCAGGCAATGCGGCATTAGCCCCGAGCATCGTTCCAACAAGGGCCTTTGTGAACGGAATTAATAAAATAATCAAAATGATGAACGGCACCGAACGGAAGATGTTCACAAATGCAGCGATTAATGCATTTATTGCTTTATTCTCCCATAAATTGTCCTTAGATGTCATAAAGAGAAGCAGCCCGAGCAAAAGCCCAAGGACAAATGTCGCGCCTGCCGATACAATTGTCATATACACCGTTTCCCATGTTGCCATGAGCATATCTTCCCAATCCACATTTGGAAATAAGCTATGCATTTGCAATCACCTCCAACTCAACCTGCTGCTCACGAATAAATGATAATGCTTGTTCAATTTGTTCCTTGGAACCATTTAAATGAACAATTAAGTTGCCATATGAGCCGTTGGGGGTTTGTGAAATTTTTCCTTGCAGAATGTTTACCTCCACATTGCTCTTTTGCACTAGCCGATAAATAAACGGCTGCTCAATTGCTTCATCTACAAACTTCAAGCGTACTACTTGCCCGCCCGGATATTTTTCCGTTAAATGTTCGATTGCTTCATTTGTATCTTCGGAATCCGTGATTTGCTTTACAAAACGCTTCGTAATTTCTTGTTTCGGATGGCGAAACACTTCCAGCACATCGCCGAGCTCGACAATTTTTCCCTTTTCCATGACAGCCACGCGATGGCAAATTTTTTGGATCACGTGCATTTCATGGGTAATGAGGACAATCGTTAAACCGAGGCGTTTATTAATATCAAGAAGCAAATCCAAAATTTGGTCGGTCGTTTCCGGGTCAAGTGCGGACGTTGCTTCATCGCAAAGCAATACTTTCGGATTATTGGCAAGGGCGCGCGCAATACCGACACGCTGCTTTTGGCCGCCGCTTAACTGGGATGGATACGCATTTTCCCTTCCTTCCAATCCGACAAGACGGATCAGTTCATCTACACGTTTTTGGCGCTCTTCCTTTGGAACACCTGCAATTTCAAGCGGAAACGCAATATTTTCCCGGACGGTGCGCGACCAAAGAAGATTGAAGTGCTGAAAAATCATCCCGATTTCTTGGCGCGCTTCCCGCAACTCTTTTCCGGTAATGGCAGAAATAACGCGGCCTGCCACCGTAATTTTCCCGGACGTCGGCTTTTCCAGCTGATTCAACATCCGAATTAAAGAGCTCTTCCCTGCACCGCTATATCCGATAATTCCGAAAATTTCGCCTTGATGTATTTCCAAATCCGCATTATGCACCGCCGTTACATCGCCATGCTTAGCGCGGTAAATTTTTTGAACTTTTTCTAAAAGAATCATGTACTCACCCCTCTTGATGTAATTAAGAAAAGCGGAACCGGCTCGTTCAGCTCCGGAAGGCAGAGGTTCTTCGCACGAAAAGGCGCTTTTTGCCTTTACGAGCAGAGGTTCTCTGACAGGAGGAGCTAGCCGGTGCAGCTAGACATACCGAAAAGCGGAACCGGCTCGGCCTAACCTTTCTTATCCGTTGGCTCTGTTAAAGGCTAATGTTGATTTTGATTTATTTGTTGATTCGGAACGAAAGGCGGCGGCTCCAGCGGGAAAAACGGGACAGCCGAGACCCTGGACTGAGCGCAGCGAGGAAAACGGCTTGGCCCCGCCCGCGGAAAGCATCCGCCTGTAGTGGAAAATCAACAATCAAGTTTAACAGCGCCTATCCATTAAAAAAACCTTTCTGCCAAGCGAGCAGAAAGGTTTTGAACAATCGTCAAGCATCCTTTCTCTCATCTCTCAAAGCATTTGCTTTGCAGGAATTGGCACCATTTCAACAAACGTTGACGGTTGCCGGGCTTCATAGGGCACAGTCCCTCCACCTCTCTTAATAAGAGAACTTCATCTGATATCAATATTATTTTGTTTCATCACATGATTTGAATTCTATCAATCCCGTATGTATATGTCAATAATATTTTTCGAAATAAAAGGGTACAGAAAAAGAAAATATTTTAAAAAGAGGAATCGGAAAACGAAAAAGCGAATAGTCTATGCATTCTAACAAAAAAGGAATGGTATATATGCAACTTATCCCATATAACGATCCTCTGGCTCCTCTCTTTATCCGTAACTCTTTATTCTCTTTCCTTCCAAACGAAATACAAAAACTAACGGTTCTTTGCATCGGAAGCAACCGCATTAATGGCGACAGCCTGGGCCCCTTCGTCGGAACGCTGCTTCAAGACGCGTTTCCCCAGCATGTTACTGTAATCGGAAGCCTCCAAAACCCGGTCGATGCGCCTCATCTTGAGAAAGCTGTGGCGCAGCTTGATGAGCGGTCCGGGAATTTTCTTGTTTCTGTAGATAGTATTATTGGCTCAAAGGAGCATGTCCATACGATTGCAATTCGGCAAGGGGCGCTTCGTCCGGGATCCGGCCTCGGGAAAAATCTCCCTGCCGTCGGCGATGCCAGCATCATGGGCGTAGTGCTTGAAGAAAGCGACAATCCGTTCCATGCCCTATCCTATACAAACTTGAACATTGTTTATCAAATGGCCCGCTCCATTGCAACCGGAATTGCCTTAGCCGCCCGGCAGCACTTTGGATATGAAGCACATCTTCCTCTTTTGTCCGGCTGAGCTTTAGACCCTCCTATTTTATGATTGTTTAACCTTAAACAAAAAGGAGCATTATGCTCCTAAATCCAATGGCTTACATATATGAAATAGCGATTCAAGCAGCAACAACGATCGATATGTGCCGCTATATTCCGCTCCCTTGCGGCGCAGAAGCAATTGCAGGCGTACTTCCCCGGATATCAATTGCTCAAGATTCTGTTCTTCTTTTAATATGACTTTGTCTGTTCCGCATTTATCTTTAGAAACAAACATTCCTTCGTGTGATAAGTGAAGAGAGCAGCATTCCTCTTTAAATTGAAAACAAATGGCTTTTTCACTGGGCGGCAGCAGCGGCAGCAAATGCTCCTGTCTGTTCGCGTATTCTACAAACGCCGATAACGAAGAATAAAGCTTCATTCCTATCACTCCCCGCGCAATAGTTACTGTAATAGTACGTTCCACCTTTGCGCGGTATAATCCTTGTATATTCGCTCGACAAATGCTGTACGCAATTTCTGTATTTCCCAAGAAATATGTCGAGGCGGCAAATATTGCCGCCTACAGTACGAGAGGGCTCAGTTCGCGGTATAAATATTCCACAGACTGAAACGCATAAATTTTGTTTATCATTTGGCCGTTCCTAAAAATAAGCAGACACGGAACACTTTCAATTTCGTAATCAGTCGCAAGCCTCGGTACGTAATTCAGGTCTGCCTTTCCAATCTGCAAGGCGGGCACAGCTGCCTCCACAACCGCCAGCATTTTGCCAGCCACTTGGCATGTACCACAAAGCGGCGTATATACATAAACAATAGCCAAGTCGTCCTTCTTAATTCGTTCAAAAACTTCATTTCCTGTCCAATCAATCATTGCTTCCATCCTTATTACAAATATTCCGTATAAATATCAATATCAGCCCCCAACAACACTGTCGCCAGATGCTGCACCGGTGCGGTTGCTACCTCCCGATACGCGCGGTCAATGTACAGGTGCTCAGCCTGCGGAAATTCACGCTTAAACTGCTTGCGCAGCCTGTCGCCTGCCGCATCTGAGTCCACAAGAATATATACATCTTTATCAAAAAATTGCTCAATCAATTCATCAAGCTTCGCCAAGCTAATTGTGCCATTTGTACACACAATTTCAACCGGCTCTTTAATGAGAGTCTGAATCTTTTTCTTATCAGATTTCCCTTCGACAATTATTACCTTTTCTACCTCTGTCATTGTGCATCACCTGACTAATCTGGACTATGATACAACCTTAGTATATAGTATATTCGTTATTTTGATGTTGTTTCCTGTTTTCTTGCCGAAAAAGCTCTTTCAGCCCGCCTAATTCCCTAGTGAACTACCCACCACTTAGCGACTGACGCCGCTTGAAGTGGGGGCTTCCAAAGACCGAAAGATCGTCTTCTTCTTTTATTGCTCTTTCGCTCACAAACCCAATGGTTCATGTCCAGAGCCTTACATTCGCGGCGTCCCTACCGTTACTGATATAGATACAGTGAATAGGCTACACACAACGACTCCACCGATAGTTGGGGAGCCAAAAAAGGTACGATTCGCAAAATCATCTGTTTCAATGGCACTTTTTTTCTTCTCTTTCTCTCTATCCTTATCTTGAGCCAAAGAATCTCCTCCTTTTTCCTAATTGTACCATTAGGAAAGAGTGCTGTGTGCTAATTTATAAAAAACCACCAGGTCTCCCTGATGGCTATATGCTACAAATACTTCCGATGCGTCACTTTCCCGTCAAACGTAAACAGCACCGCTTTATTTTCAATCGTCGTTTCCATATGAACCGCACGTCCCCACAATTGATACAAATACGGCAATACCTTCTCCAAATATTTCACATCAAGCTCGATGCCTTCAAACCAATGCTTTAAATACAGCTCCCCGTTTTTCAAATAGTCGCCGTCATTGACGGTAATGTACGGAAAGCCGCCGTTGACACGCATATTGACAAGCTGGTCGCGCACATGCGTCCATTCCTTATCGACAATTTTATAGTCCTTGCCTTGCTTTTGGAACAAGTACATATCTTCGCGCAGCACAAGGTCTTTGGTTAAATAATTGCGCAAAAAGGAAATATCCGATTCGATCTCGCGCACTTCAAACATCTTTTCCCGGCCCGATCCCGGCTTCACGCCGTCCCGCTTCATTTCTTCCGTCGGGTTGTTGTAGCGCTCTTCAATATCCTCAAAAATTTTCAATCCTAAGTAATATGGATTAATGCTCGTTTTCGATGGCTGCACAACTCCCGCGTTAAGCTTTGCGAATTCAATCGCTTCCTCGCTCGTTAAATCCATCTCCCGCAGAATGCGCTGGTGCCAATAGCTTGCCCAGCCTTCATTCATAATTTTCGTTTCCAGCTGCGGCCAAAAATACAGCATTTCTTCGCGCATCATCGTTAAAATATCGCGCTGCCATTCCTCCAGCTCCCGGCTGTACTCTTCAATAAACAATAAAATATCCTTTTCCGGCCGCGGCGGAAATTTCTTTCTTTTTGTTGTATCTGTGGTCTTCTTCGATTTACTTCGTTCGTCCAAGCCCCATAGGTCATCATATGGGCTCGAAGGCTTCACTTCCTCTTCTTCCTCCACCTCGTCCAAACTCCAAGCCAGCTTCGGGCGCATTAGGGACGGGTCGATATGCTCCTGAATAGATAAAACGGCATCCAAAAACGTTTCCACAGCTTGTTTTCCATATGTGTGCTCATAATGTTTAATGCGATCTGCCGTAGCTGCCATGCTTTCTACCATTTCCCGCTTCGTATTGCTGAATCTTACATTATTCTTAAAGAAATCGCAGTGAGCCAATACATGGGCAACAATGAGCTTATTTTGGATCAATGAATTGGTTTCCAACAAAAACGCATAACATGGATTAGAGTTAATGACGAGTTCGTAAATTTTGCTTAATCCTAAATCATAGTGAAGCTTCATCTTAAAAAACTGCTTCCCAAAGCTCCAATGCGAAAATCGCGTCGGCATTCCGTATGCCCCAAATGTATAAATAATATCTGCCGGACAAATTTCATAGCGCATTGGATAAAAATCAAGGCCGAAGCCGCTCGCAATTTCCGTTATCTCATCAATCGCATATTCTAACGCTTTATAATCTTCTGCTTTCACATGTACGCCTCCTTTTCTTCCTCTTACCACAATGTATGAAAGAAAAGGACATTTCATGAAACAGACAAGCATTTATAAGCGAATTGATTACGCAGCAAATATGATTGTACAAGACATTCAATGCGTGTAATGCCTGTTTCTTTATAGGCTAAGTAAGCCGAATAACCTGACAGCAAGTAATATGTATCCTGTTCTGGGTCTCGTTCTAGCACTAAATGCTGCATGAGGGATTCCCCATTCTGCAAACTTCTTTTTTAACTGTTTTTTAGCTGCTTGTGAAGATGTTTCTGGATAAATGGGAATAATTCGGTCTACCCGCACGGATGTAAACTTTCCTCTTATGCCCTCCATTTCCATTCTCTCCTCATATCAGCATTGTGTTTGTATAACTTATGAGGAGGAATTTTTGTCTTATTACTTTCCTTGCCTTAATGCTTTATCAATCGAAATCAACGCTGTTGTTTAACAAAATCATTTGAATTTAAGCAACAGTCCTTATAAAAAATGCCTAGTTTAGTGTTGACATTCCACCCTAACCTCGTCTCATAATATAGGCGGAATTGATTGGCGAACAGACTGGTAGCAGGTGGATTAAAACTCATTGTCAGTATAGAAAAAATTATGAGCATGATAACAAGATCTAACGTCAAGAATATAAATATTTAATAAGAATTATCTCTAATTTAGTATTTAAAGTTGCCATAACCAACAAGGAATATTCATAATTTTGATTAGACATTGACGTTCTTTGGAGATAATGATAGAATAAATTCTTTGTTTTTTGAAGAAAAGTGTTGAATTGAACTAACCATGAATTATAATTAATTAAAGGGGGGAAATGAAATGAAAAGAGACTTACATGATCGTTTAAAGCACTGTCGAATTTCCTTGAATTTAAGCGAGGAATATGTTGCGCGATTCTTGATGGTACCAATTAATACGTTACAGATGATGGAAAATGGTAAACATCTACCGACAGAAGATCAAATTGAGAAGTTTGCATTACTTTATGGTTGTGACAAGGATTACTTCAATGTGCGTGTAAAGGATGCATCTGGTTCAATCTTAGCCAGAAACGGGAAAGATTTATCTGAGTTTGATCAGATGCAGATTTTAGAACTCCTGGCGTTCCAAGAACAGGCTTCTAAGCAGCGTAACCTATGAGTGATGTATTAACAAGTCGTCTCAGGTCAATAAGCCACAGATGTGAAGCCAGGGAGTTGGCTAATAAAGTGCTTGAGATGTATTTTGAAGATCAAGAGCCCTCCTTCCCGATAAATATTTTTAAAATGCTGAATGAGTTTGGAATTTCTTACAAATTTTTAGAGTTGAAACAGTTAGATGGGATGTATATTCCTGATAAGGATGGGAAGGTCGCGGTCGTTGGTATAAACAGCAATGGAACATATGAAAGACAACGGTTTACAGCTGCACATGAATTGTGTCATCATCTTCGGGACTATGATGTACCTAGTGTAACGAAACCAAATGATAACACTACAAGAGAAATATTTGCAAATAAATTTGCCAGCGAACTATTAATGCCAAGTAAATATTTTAACGAGTATGCAAGGCGTTATCAAGATGAACATGGATTCGTTCAGCCTGATAGCGCCTTATATTTATGTAACATATTTGGTACAAGTTTTGAAGGTGTTATGTGGCTGCTGAAGCAAAAAAATCTGCTTAGTTTTGACCTTAAAAAGGAATTTTTCCTTCATTATAAGGTTAGTGAGAAAATCAAAAACTTAGATATCCAGAAACTGGATTATACATATCTCCAAAATATTGTCGATAACTACACCTTTATTCCACAAGGGGACACAAGTCCACTATGGCTTAGACTGAAAAATGAATTAATTTACCATGACAGTAAAATAGAAGGTTTAGATATTGACAAGGAAACCGTGGCGGAAATATGCACTGATTTGAGGCTCTTTGGCACTGAGAGTAGGTACTTTAAAGCATATGGTGAGAATAAAGCCATTATTGAAACTGTAGGACAATACTATCTGTATGATGAATTACAAAGTAAAGAAGGCGTTCCTGATCGTTATGAATTGAGCGATTTCAATAAAACTTTGTTTAAATTAGCTCCAACTGCTGATGAAATGGGGCGATTTAGGGAATCAGACAATTCTATTACTGGTGCAATCATTTTAACAACCCCATACTATCGTATACCTGAGGCGATGTATACACTGGATCAAGATATTAAGTATTATTGTAGCATTATAGAGCAGAGTTCCTTCTCAAAGGTTATTGAAATAGCAACATTAGTTCATCACCGCTTGACCCAAATTCATCCGTTTGAAGACGGAAATGGACGTGTATCAAGGGCTTTGTTGAATTGGATGCTAAAATTGAAAAACTTGCCACCTGTTTATGTTGAGGCTAGGATGAAACAACAATATCTGACTGCTCTTACCGAGGCAGACAAAGGGGATTACAGCTTGCTAAATAAATTCTTTTTAGAACGAGTCCTGTCTAGCCTTATATTTTTAAATAGTGAACTTTCATGTGAAAATGCGAGCTTAATTCCAATGTTCTATGATGAAGTCATACATGATGATGACATTTCCAGCGAAGCAGAATAGGACTTTTTTAAATAAGCATTCTTCATGTTTTTTATAAAGAATATGATTGAGCAAACTGAAGAAATAAAAAGGTTAGGATATAATAACAACGAATTAGAGTAGAAGGGCGCTGCTTCAAATGTATGCACAAGTAAAACGAGCTACTGTCCGCTACTTTAATAATAAGCAAGGAAGCCCTTGCTTATTTTCTAATTTTGGTACCATTCGAAGGTTCCTAATTAGAAAGTCACGCCGCTCATAGCCGTGCGGAATGTACAAAATGTCCATGGCTTGCCTCTGTTGCAGTTTTTAAATATACTGGATATGCTGATGTAATTTTATCATTCTTCAATTGCGTTTCAATTTTCATCCCATTAGAGGTAAGACCTATATACCGATTTCCCATATAATGCTCTTTTTTATCAAAGTCTTCATTTGTTCCCCTTTTATTACTTCACTAGATTCATGTGTTTTGTCTTATTAACAAAAAAGGACATTAGAATCACTTTGGATTCCAGTGTCCTTTTTCTTTATGATTTACTCTTAGTTATGTAAACTTGTTTAGGATGGCTAATGCCTTCTGGATATAAGAGTTGTAATCTCTCATCCTTCACTAATTTTCTTAACCTCATACGGATTAAGTTTTCCGAACATTGCATCAAATCAGTTAATTCTCTCAGCTTCAATGGCTGAACAGAACATAATTCTAGTATGATATGTTCGAGCTTTTCTGGCGATAGACGTTTTTTTCGCGTGCCACAGCAGCAATTTGCGCAACCATCTCGTTACTGTGGGAATTTATCTCATTATTGTGGGGGGGCTCCCTACTATTGTTAGAACTTTCTTCGTTATTGTAGGAGTTCTCCTCATTATTGTTAGAGTCCCGCTCTATCGATTGTAATGTAAGTTTCCAGCAAAAACGCATAACATAGATTAGAATTAATGACGAGTTCGTAAATTTTGCTTAATCCTAAATCATAGTGAAGCTTCATCTTAAAAAACTGCTTCCCAAAGCTCCAATGCGAAAAACGCGTTGGCATTCCATACGCCCCAAATGTATAAATAATATCCGCCGGACAAATCTCATAGCGCATCGGATAAAAATCAAGGCCGAAGCCGCTCGCAATTTCCGTTATCTCATCAATCGCATATTCTAACGCTTTATAATCTTCCGCTCTCACATGTACGCCTCCTTTTCTTCCTCTTACCACAATGTAGGAAAGAAAAGGACATTTCATGAAAGAGACAGCCGCTGATAAGCATATTGTTATGTATTTACATCTGCGTATGAATGCATTTCCGCCGCCTGTCCATATGAATACCATTGCCGCAATAACACTCCTGCTCCCTCATCGGCATCTCTTAAAGGAAACGCCGTATGGGAAAACCCGGACTTGGCATATACTTTCACCGTGCATAAAGAGGCCGATTCCTGCAGCACCGTCTTGCTGACGGATAAAGACTGGATCCGACTTCTCTTAATTAACACTGTTATACGCCCGAGGCGGCGAAATGCAACTGTTAACTGCTGGCCATTAATTTCCCAGCCAGCATCCTTATATTGTCTATATCCTAACCAAATTGAAGCTAACACCATAAAAGGAACAAAATATGTTGCAAACGGGATGTAGGAAAGCGCAAGCAAAGAAACAATACTAATGGGAAGGAAAACGCAAACTATATATCGCTTACAGGCTCTGCGCGGAAGACTGCAAAGGGAAGAGCCAATGGAAAAACCGGGAAGAAAATGCTTAAAAATAAAAGAAAGCTCTGTTTTTCTAACAAGCGGAAAACAGATTAAACTTAACTCTGCAGATTCATCCTCTTTTCCTCCTGCGCTGACAAGCCGGACAGATGCAACATTCAACCATTGTCTTATTATATTTTCTTCAATCTTAATGGCTTGTATACGCCCAAGCGGAATAGTAAGCTTTTGCTTCTCAAATAATCCTTTTGTAATGATTAAGTCTTCTTGCTGGCGGACGACCTTAAACCCGTAATATTTTTGATACACGATTAAAATCCCGGCTATCCATACGATAAGCGCCAAAATAAGCAGGCCAGCAGCATAAAAAGAGGCTGTTTTGCCAAATAAATCGTTAATTTGAAAAGTAAGATGAAAAAAATCATCTATTTCAAAATACAGCCCGGCCAGCGCTGAAAAAACGATTCCAATGCTGCCAGATGTTGCCGCATATAAAAACAAGCGCCGTTTAGATAATTGAAACGTATAGTCCGAAAATGGGACTGTTTCGCCCGCTGCCTGCCCTGTTTCCTTATAATGGGATAGCAGCTTCATAATCTGCACCGCTTCTTCTTTCGTAACCGCCCTTAATACAACTTCAGGCCCGCTTCCCCCAGCCGTATCTATTTGCAGCTTTACTAACCCGAACAAACGATGGATGATGTCTTCCGACTCATGCAAGGCTTGAACGCGTTCTTTTGGAATATAACGCTTCTTGCAGGTGAACAGCCCGTACTCGATAATCAGCTGCTCCTCATAAATGCTATATATAAATCTTCTCCAATGCACTACAGCTCCTGCACTGATTACAGCTAAAAACAGACAGAGCAGCAGCGCTGTATTGATAATTGTTGTAAACGGCAAACTGCCGCTATATTTAAACAGCACAATTGTATATAAAGGAAAAAGATTCCATGAATATTTGCCGATTGTAAGCAAAATTGCTGCCGGATGCAGCCTTCTTGCGCTATACATCTTCCGTCGCCACCCTTGCTAATTTCGATAATTGATTGCGCAAACGCTCCGCTTCCTCATAAGCAACCGCCGGTATTTCATGCGTTGTAGCTGCAGTCGTAATTTCAACCGCAGCAAGCCCGTAATATCGTAAAAATGGGCCTTGCCGTACATCTACATGCTGAACGCGAATTATCGGAATTAATGTTTTTTTCGTAAAAAACACCCCGTGCTGCAAATCGATTTCTTGCTCATGAATGACATAGCGCCAGCGCTGCCAGCGGACTTTCGGAAGAACGAATACAGTAAATACAGTGAGTAATATTAGGGTAAATAGGAGGATAATATGCAAAGAAAAGAAAGAACGAATATATTCTACAAAAAATACAGTGCCCCCGTAAATTAAAAATAAACAACCGTTTATTAATAAGGCTGTTAAGCGCCAAACTTTTATAGCCCGTTCATCTATGTAATGCTCTAATCGCGAATACAACAAAAAACACCTCTATTTTCTCTTTTTCAACATCCCCCTATAATCTAACCATATTTTTGGCAAATTTTATATAACAATTTGGTAACAAATTCTCTATGCTTAATCCCTATCCGCCTGTCGCACACTAATAGTAATTCCTCAAATAAGGAGGAAAGTTATGACGCCATACAATGACTATGATAAAGCTTTGTACTACACATACTGCTGCAATTGGGAGCAGCTTACGATTTTAATGGTTCAAACAAAGGATGAAGTGTTTTCGAAACGAATTGAGCACTTCTTGCACGCATATAAGTATGCAAAAGATTTAGCAGAAGTGGATAAGCAGCTTCAACTCATGTTCCAATATATTGACCATGCCGCACAAAAAGCATATGCGGAACAAATCGAGGAACAACTTCAATTATAATTCCTACCTATTTGTATATAGCCGGTGGAGTCAGGACTCCATGTTATGCGTTTTAATCTCATTAAAAAGAGGCTGACCTTTTTGGCCAGCCTCTTTTTATTACTTATTTAGCACTTCGTTTACTCTTGCCATAAAAGCAGCAGCAATTTCATGCAGCTTTGCCTCGCTGTCTTCTAAGCTCGTTCCTTTCACACCAAAGTAAAACTTCACCTTCGGCTCCGTTCCGGACGGACGCAAACACACCCATGAACCGTCTTCTAAGTGGTATTTCAATACATTGGATTTTGGCAATTCAATCGTTTCTCTCAAGCCATCTGTTAACGTTGTTTTTACGCTTGCTTTATAATCCTCTGCCACAGTAACCTTTAGGCCGGCAAATTCAGTCGGCGCCTGTTCGCGGAAGGAAGCCAACAGGCCGGCAATTTGCGCTGCCCCTTCTTTTCCCTTCAATGTCAAGGACTTTAATCCCTCACGATAAAAGCCATACTTCTCAAACACTTCAAGTAGCCCTTCATATAACGTCATGCCGCGTTTTTTATAGTACGCAGCCGCCTCAATCGCAAAAATAGTAGCTTGTACAGCGTCCTTATCGCGAACGAAATCGCCGATTAAATAACCGTAGCTTTCTTCATAGCCAAACTGGAATACGTATTCGCCTGTCGCTTCATATTGTTTAATCTTTTCGCCGATAAATTTGAAGCCTGTCAGCGTATCAACTGTTTCCAAGCCGTAAGCTTTAGCAATTTCACGGCCGATTTCTGATGTTACAATCGTCTTTAACACAATGCCGTTTGCAGGCAATACGCCTTTAGCCTTCTTTTGGGATAATAAATATTCTAAAAGAAGCGCACCTGTTTGGTTACCGGTTAACACGATATATTCGCCTTGCAGATTTTTAACAGCAACTCCAAGGCGGTCCGCATCCGGGTCGGTTGCAACAAGCACATCGGCATCGATTTCCTTGCCGTATTTAATCGCCAATTCAAACGCTTCATGCTCCTCTGGATTTGGCGATTTTACCGTTGAGAAATTAGGATCCGGCGTTTCCTGTTCTGTAACGATTGTTACATTTGTATAGCCAAGTGCCGCAAGCACTTTGCGAACTGGCTTGTTGGATGTTCCATGCAGCGGAGAAAATACGATTTTCAGCTTATCGCCCATTTCGGCAGCAAGTTCTGGATTAACGGAAATTGTTTTCAATTGTTCTACGTATTTCTCATCCATCTCTTCGCCAATCATTTTGATTAATCCTTTTGCTTTTAACGCTTCTTCCGTTTCTACAGCGATTTCCAGCTCATTTTCTACTTCGCTTACTTTTTCAATTACCATATCCGCTTCTTTCGGAGGAAGCTGGCCGCCGTCTTCTCCATATACTTTATAACCGTTATATTCAGGCGGATTATGGCTTGCGGTAACGACAATTCCGGAAAACGCGTTGAGCTCGCGCACAGCAAAAGACAGCTCCGGCGTCGGGCGCAACTCTTCAAATACATATGCTTGAATGCCGTGGGTCGCCAGCGTTTTGGCCGCTTCCATCGCAAATTCCGGGGACTTGTGGCGGCAATCATATGCAATGGCAACACCGCGTTTTTTCGCTTCCTGGCCGAAAGATTCAATAAAGCGGGCCAACCCTTCTGATGCTTTTCGTACTGTATATATATTCATACGGTTTGTGCCCGGTCCAATCTCCCCGCGCATACCGCCTGTTCCAAATTCTAGGTCTTTGTAAAAGCATTCCTCTAGTTCTTTTTCATTGTTGCTTATAGCTTCTAATGCCTGTTTCATTTCCGCGTCCAATTGAGGCGCATTCATCCAACGTTCATAAGCTTGCTTCCAATTCATTTTTTAACCCTCTCCTGTTACGATAATTTCTTGTTGCAGCATATAATACAATCCTCACAACATATTCGGCATGTTTTATTTATTTCCTGCAAAAACATGCCCGCAAATATCTTTGCCTTCGTAAAAAATATGTAAAAAAGAAAAGCAAGTAATCATACCCCATATTAATGGGCTATAAGAACGCTTACTTAGGAAGGTTTTCCTTTATGATAACATCGTTTCGCAAAATGGAACAGGACGGACAAAATAATTTCTGTTTTCTAATTTCAAATATACTGCAACGATTATGAATATTTTACAATATATGCGAAACCATACTATAATTTAAATTGTGATTAAATGAAAGAGGTATAGCATATGAGTCGACAAAAAAAGCTGGAATACACTTTATTTACTGCTTGGGCGGCTTCATTTACAGCAACGCTCGGCAGCCTCTATTTTTCTGAAATTATGAAGTATGAGCCTTGTACATTATGCTGGTATCAACGCATTTTCATGTACCCTCTTGTGCTGCTTCTGGGAATCGCGCTCGCAAGAAAGGATTATAGCATCGGGATTTACAGTCTTCTTATGGCTGCGCTTGGCGCATGTCTGTCTCTTTACCACTATTCTCTTCAAAAAATTCCGGCTCTATCTGATGCAGGAACGATTTGCGGCAGAATTCCTTGTACAGGCCAATACATAAACTGGCTCGGCTTTATCACCATTCCATTTCTTGCTTTAACAGCTTTTATTATCATTATCATTTGCAGCATTATTTTAATCAAAATGACAAAGGAGATGAAATAAAGATGAAGAAGATGCTTATTTTTGCTGCTATTCTCGCCGTGATTTTCAGCGCTATCGCGTTCATCGGAAAATCCGAGAAGAAGGATTATTACACAAATGCCATTTCACTTGATGAGCTGCAGCAAAGCTTGCAGGACAAAAAAGATATGACCATCTATTTTTACCAGCCGACATGCACCTATTGCCAAAAAGTATCGCCGATTATTGTTCCGATGGCAAAGGATATGGATATTGATATGAAGGTACTGGACTTGCAAAAGTATTCCACCGGCTGGGATGAATTTAAAATTGAGGGAACGCCGACAGTCGTCCGCTACAAAGACGGAAAAGAAGTGGACCGCATTGTCGGAGAGCATACCGAGAAGGAATTTAAAGAGTGGTTTACTAAAAATCATTAATGCTTCGCCCTAAAATAAGGAAAGTACATACGTACATGAATCCCCCTTTACATGCCTACACTAAGACAGAAGGAGGGATTCGATGCCAGAGGTAAGATGTTCTGTATCCAATTGTTCTTTCTGGGGGCAAGGAAACTTCTGCCAAGCACAGGCAATTGTTGTTCAACCGGATGAGAAAACCTTTTCCAACTTGAATGACGTTTCTTACCAAAACGCTGTACTTGAAGGTGTGCAAATGGAAAGCCCCGCCGTCAATAGCGCCGATACTTGCTGTCAAACATTCCGGCAAAAATATTAAAAGCTCAAATTAATGAATAGAAAGAAGCCCCTAGAATTTTGGGCTTCTTTTCGTTTACTGAATTCCTCTTTGGCGCTTATATTGATTTGCGATAATATAATCCGGCACTTGTGTATACTTAACACTTTCATGAAAGGGATCCACAATATACAAATTATTCCCAATATAATATGTTCCTTTTCCATTGTGGGAAAAAACAGGATGCACCTGATTGGGCATAACGGTTTGAACAACTATTAACTGCCCGTTCGGTTCCTGCCAATATAACTTCGTTCTATCGATTGTCAACAACTTTCCAACCTGATTCTCCTCCACTTTCTCTCCATTCCAACTTATCACACGATAGCCAAAGCGGTGGGCTGCTTGTTCTGCCGATCCATAAAATTTAGTAATGACAACTTTTGTCCGCAGTGGAATTCGATCATATAGCCACTGGATATTGCGGTCATTCATTCGGATGCACCCGTTTGATTCGTAGCTTCCAATCGTTGATTCGCGGTTTGTACCATGTATCGCATATTCCTTATAATTTAACCCCATCCATCTCGTACCAAGCGGATTATTTAATGCTCCTCCCTCAATGTTTTTGCGATTGTACCTTTTGTTTTTATACTTATTGATTACCGTAAATTTCCCTTCTGGCGTCGGCGTTTGTTTTTTCCCGCTTGATATAGGGAAGGTGCGCATATATTGGCCATTCTCAAAGTAAGATAATTGATTTGTCGCGAGGTTAATTAAAATGAGGCGATCCGGCTCGGCGGCAAAGGAAGGAGCTGGAAAATATAGAATGCATAAACATAAAAAACAAAGTGCTCTTTTCAACATAACCCCTCCATCAAATACTGATAACCTTATCTTTTCTAAGATGGATAAAAGTATAACTCCCTCCCGAAAATACTCTAGCCGTTAATAACAACGCCGCCGTTAATATGAATCATTTGCCCTGTAACATATGTAGAATCTCCTGAAGCCAAGTACACGTAAGCGGGCGCCAATTCAAAAGGCTGCCCTGCCCTCCCCATCGGCACATCCGTTCCAAATTGCGCTACCTGCTGGCTGTCAAAGCTTGCCGGAATAAGCGGCGTCCAAATCGGCCCGGGTGCGACTCCGTTGACGCGAATCCCTTTTTTCACAAGCGATTTCGCTAAAGAACGGGTGAAGGTGACAATCGCCCCTTTTGTAGAAGAGTAGTCAATCAATTCTTCATGACCTTGATATGCTGTAATAGAAGCTGTATTAATAATGGTATCTCCTTGTTTTAAATGCTTTAATGCTGCTTTCGTTACATAAAAGTAAGAAAATACATTAATGCGGAACGTTTTTTCCCATTGCTCTGCTGTAATATTCTCTAATCCTTGCTGCGGATATTGCTGTGCAAGGTTATTTACGACAATATTCAATCTTCCCAGCTGCGAAACGGTAGTCTCAACTGCTGTTTCGCAGTGCTTTTCATCGCTTAAATCTCCTGAAATTAAAATGCATTTTGTTCCCGCTTGCTCCACAACCCGCTTCGTTTCCTCTGCATCTTCGTGTTCATCTAAATAGGCGATTGCTACATTTGCGCCTTCTTTAGCGAATGCGACAGCAACAGCTTTTCCAATTCCGCTATCCCCCCCTGTAATCAAAGCTGTTTTCCCTTGCAGCTTCCCGCTTCCCTTATAAGCGCTATCTACAAATTTTGGTTTCGGATTCATTAATGATTCCAATCCCGGCTGCTTATTTTGATGCTGCGGCAGCTGTGCCTGCTGCTGATTTTGCTTCAAAACAAACTCCTCCTTTATCATGACTTCAACGTTTAGCATGTACTGAAATAAAAAAGTTTAGGCATGATAAATAGGAATAACTCTGTATCACGGGGAGAAAAATATTTTCCTTAAAAAAGATAAAAGTATTGCGAAAAAAACAAAAAACGAATATTATATATAATTGTTGTTGATATTATTCGCAAAAAAGGATGATACTATTATGTTTAATCTTGCAAATCATCGAACTTCTGTAAAAACGGAAATCATGGCCGGAATCACTACGTTCTTAACAATGGCGTATATTGTCGTTGTAAACCCTGTTATCTTATCTGATGCTGGCGTACCGTTTCAGCAAGGATTCACAGCTACTATTATTGCGGCCTTAGTCGGTACGCTCTGCATGGCGTTTTTCGCCAAAATGCCAATTGCCATTGCGCCGGGAATGGGGCTCAATGCCTATTTTGCCTATTCTGTTGTCAAAGCGCATCAGGACATTACATTTACAATCGCTTTTTCCGCTGTATTTGTTACAGGTTTAATATTTTTACTGTTATCATTAACAAAATTTCGTACAAAGCTAATGGAAGCTATTCCAGAAAACTTAAAGCATGCGATTACAGCCGGGATTGGGCTATTCATCGCGTTTATCGGCTTGCGCTTAACCGGCATTGTTACTAAACACCCGACAAACCTGGTTGGATTGGGCGATCTTCACTCCCCGTCTGTTATCTTGGCTTTAGCCGGATTGGGCGTGACAATCGTTCTTATGTCTCTTCGTGTAAACGGCGCTCTATTCTTTGGAATGCTTATTACAGGAATTATTGCTGTCATTACAGGGCAGCTCTCCTTTACAAAAGGAATAACATCCCTTCCGCAATTGCCGGAAGGAATCATTGTGGCAAACCCTGTAACAGCTGTTTCAGATGTGATTGAGTATGGGCTATATGGCGTAGTTTTTTCCTTCCTGCTTGTTACATTATTCGACACGACAGGCACTATGCTTGGTGTAGCCGGGCAGGCAGGATTAATGAAGGACGGAAAGCTTCCAAATGCGGGACGGGCCCTGCTTTCCGACTCTATTTCTACAACAGTGGGAGCGATGTTCGGAACAAGCCCGACAACAGCTTATATTGAATCTTCTGCCGGAGTAGCAGCGGGAGGGCGTACGGGGCTTACCGCTTTCGTTGTTGCTATTTTGTTTGCTGTATCCGCCTTCCTTAGCCCGCTTGTCGGCGCAGTTTCAGGTGTATCAGCCATTACGGCTCCTTCCCTTATTATTGTCGGAAGCCTCATGATGGGAGCTGTTCGCCATATCGAGTGGGACAATTTTGATGAAGCGTTCCCGGCATTTTTAGTCATTTTAAGCATGCCGCTAACATCAAGCATCGCAACAGGCATTGCGCTTGGATTTATCTCTTACCCATTAATGAAAATTGTAAAAGGAAAATTCCGCGCAGTAGATCCGCTTTTATACTTGTTTGCATTGTTATTTGTATATCAGCTCATCTTTTTGCCGCATTAATAAAAAAGGGCTGCCGCAAAACGCGTTAGCGTTTT
>JBHGUR010000094.1:0-3717 GCA_048976805.1 Ectobacillus sp.
GGTTATCTCATGACATGTCGTATACGTCTAAGATTTTACGCTGCTAACGAAATTCCTAGCAGCAACCTCATATCTTAGGTTGTCAAAGAACATATGTTCATTATACCAAGATATGGGATATGAGACAATGGGTAGGCTGTCGCCTACCGAAATTCATCCCCCACCTACTCGTTGGGCTACGCCCTTCTCACTCCTTGAGGTAGGGGACTTCTTTCCGGAAAATCTGTTAAAATACTTGCTTTTTAGAGAGGAGAAACAGACCGCGTATAGAAGATCTGTGCCCCATACGCTGCAAAATGGGAGCAAGCGAAAGCAAGCCACTATTTGTTCTGCACAGCGCCATGTATATGGAAAAATAATAAATTGCACATATAAGAATAAGCTAAAGAGGATTTTGTTTAAGGATATGGAATGGTTTTAATGAACGGATAGAAAGCGTTTACATAGTATTTAGTGAGCAAAGGAGACCTTATGGAGAGGGGAATGCCGATAATGAAAAGGCAGATTGAAACGGAATTGATTCATCATGCTTACGAGGCGAAACAATATAGCGGAAGCTTAACGCCTCCTTTATTTCAAACATCAACTTATACCTTTGAAACAGCGCAAGCCGGGGAAAGAAGCTTTAGAGGGGAAGAAAATGCGTATATTTACTCTCGTCTCGGTAATCCTACGGTGCAAATTTTGGAGGAACGGGCTGCGCTGCTTGAAGGAGGAGCAGGAGCATTAGCGTTTGGTTCAGGGATGGCCGCCGTCTCGGCAGTGCTGTTTACGCTTTTAAAGGCGGGCGATCATGTTGTATGTTCGAAAGGCTTGTATGGATGCACATACGGGTTTTTAGAAATGATAGAAGAAAAATTGGGGATTACCCATACGTTGTGTGATATGGATACAGTAGAGAACATTGTAAGTGCGTCGTGCGAAAGAACAAAGCTGCTATTTGTAGAGACGCCGATTAATCCGACGATGAAAATGATAGACTTGTCTATAGTTGTTCAAGCGGCAAAGCAAAAGGGGTGGCTTGTAGTTGTGGATAACACATTTTGTTCCCCGTATTTACAAACACCGCTGCAGATTGGATGTGATGTTGTGCTTCATAGTGCAACGAAATATATTGGCGGACACGGCGATGTAATAGGCGGGCTTGTTGTGTGCAAAGCAAAGGATCTGGCGGAGCGGCTGAAGCCGGTGCGAAAGGATATAGGGGGGATTATGTCCCCGTTTGATGCATGGCTTTTATTAAGAGGGTTGAAAACATTGGCAGTACGGATGGACCGGCATTGTGATAATGCAGAGAAGGTGGCGAAATTTTTAAAAAAACATCCTGCGGTGCAAAAGGTTTTTTATCCGTTTGACATAGAGAACCCGGATTATAAGATTGCGAAAAGGCAGATGAAAAGAGGAGGCGGTGTAATTGCTTTTACAATTCAGGGCGGTAAGCAAGAAGCGCAAGCGATGATGAACCGCCTGCAGCTGGTTTCCATTGCCGTCAGTCTCGGTGATACGGAAACGCTCATTCAGCATCCTGCAACGATGACGCATGCGGTCGTTCCAGTTGAAGTACGTGAAAAAATGGGGATTTCTGATAATATGCTGCGTTTGTCGGTGGGGCTTGAGGCTGCGGAGGATATTATAGAGGATTTGAAACAGGCCCTTGGGTAGCCTGCAAAAAACGATAGCAAAGGATTGAAAGCTTTTTGGCTATTGCTGTATATAACAAGCGAGCTTCTAAAACGGGCTGTCCAGAAAGTCGTATTTTTGACTTCTGGATGCCCTTTTTCACATTTCAAAACCTTGATATATCAACATTCTTGATTATTTCATTGATTAGGGGATTTCAACCTTTCGGACAACCTTTTTTAGATATTACCTCTACCCTGAAAAAGCTGTGGATAACTTTTTCATTCTCTTATGTGCCAATTTTTTTGCATGGATGTTTGTTAAAGGCCAATATTGATTTTGGGCCGCAGTTTAAGCGCTGGCCCAAAATACATCGCTTGGTGTAGGGAATGCTGTGAAATCAGGTGTGATTCCTATATATGGGCTACTAGAATATCGATAAATTTTTCTAAATATTTCTGGTCGATTTCATCAAAACGTTCCTTGCTTGGACTGTCGATATCCAACACGCCAATTACGCGCCCGTCCTTTATCATCGGCACAACGATTTCTGAATTAGAAGCCGCATCGCATGCGATATGCCCCGGAAATTGATGGACGTCCGCGACAAGCTGCGTCGTTTTCGCTGCGGCGGCCGTTCCGCATACACCTTTGCCAAACGGAATGCGCACGCATGCCGGCAGCCCTTGAAATGGCCCGAGGACCAGTTCATTTTCTTCCGCCATATAAAAGCCAACCCAATTGATATCGTGCAAAAATTGGTTTAAAAGCGCCGAGGCATTTGCCAAATTTGCGACAATATTCTCCTCGCCTGTAATGAGCGCTTCTAATTGCTTAATGACTAATTCATAGTTTTGTTCGCGGGAATCGCCATAAGACTGTACTGTAAACATCGAAAAACCTCTCTTGTGTGTAATTTTGTAGCAGAAAACGATAGAATTTCTGCAACTTTGTCGATAGAAAATTAAAGGAAATTGTCTTAAAAGTCAAGAAATTAAAATTAAGAACAGGGCGACGCCTGATGAAAGGGTGGATAGCATATGAAAGAATCCTGTACAAAGCAAAAGATTGTTGAGGCCGCTGTGTTTTTGTTTAATACAAAAGGCTATAACGGTACAACAGTACGAGATATTGCAGGAAAAGCAAAGGTGAACGCTGCTAATATTTCGTATTATTTTTCGGGCAAACAAGGCTTGCTAGAGCATTTAATAACCGATTTTTTGGAAGGGTATATCGGGATTTTGGAACGGGCCTTTGAAATGCAAGCGATTTTGACGCCGAAAGAGATGCTGATTATGGTTGTACGGGATGTATTGCGCTATCAGTCTGAGAATAGACAATTAGCCCGCTTTTTCTATCGGGAATTTTCTCTTGATAGTATGCTCATTCGTGAGGTTATGACAACATACTTCCGAAGAGAGCGGTATTATTTGCAGGAAATGATAAAAAAGGGCGAGAGGCAGGGGGAATTTCGGAGGGTGCCATTTTCGGTATTCATGACACAACTGAAGGGAATGTTAAGCGCTCCGTATTTGTATCCGCAGTATATTTCAGAGGTGCTGCATGAGTTTCCGTCTCAAACATATTTTACAAGCGCATATGCAAAGGAAGTCGAGAAGTGGCTTGAAGGGACGCTTTTCCATTCCCAAGCGGCTTTAACACCGCCCCGCACTCTCGTGAGCTTCTAATAAAAGGAGCTGACCCAAAAGTCCGCTAAAAGCGGACTTTTGGTCAGCTCTCTTTTCGTTTTTACATATTATGTAATATAGAGGTTGTAGGGAACCCTCGCAGTACGAAGCGGCGAAATCCGCGATTCTGTTTGATTTGCCCAAAAAAAGCTCTGTTAAAGGCTAATGTTGATTTTGATTGATTGGTTGATTTGGAACGAAAGGCGGCTCGGCCCCGCCCGCGGAAAGCGTCCGCCTGTAGCGGAAAATCAACAATCAAGTTTAACAGAGCTAAAAAGAAGGGGCTGACCGCAAAACGCGGTTGCGGTTTGCGGTCAGCCCCTTCGTTATTGTATCAGCCGCGTATTTCATAGCGGAAAATTTATAAAAAAATTAGGTCAAAAACACTCGCAAACATGGTATCAATAAT
>JBHGUR010000095.1:0-33865 GCA_048976805.1 Ectobacillus sp.
GGACCGACTGCTTCATAGGGTTGAAGTTATCCACCTAAATGAGGACAGTTACAGAATCAAGCATAGAAGCACCATTTTCGGTGAAAAAAGTGTTCAATCTTAATTAGCAAAAAGTGTTCAAAACTACTTGACGGTTACAAACGATTGTATTTTATTTATTATTGTTAGGAGATTACAATGAATTTAATCGAAAAGTTATATACTTTTATTATTTTTTTAGCTGTAATTATTGGTTTAAGCATAGGACAAGTAGAACTAATACGAGCTAATGCGGAAAGTTTTATTGTCCCTATACTAGTAGCTATGTTGTATATTACTTTCTTACAAATTCCTATTGAAGAAATATGGATAGCTTTTAAAAACATTAAGTTTACATATACTTCAATCATTATAAACTTTGTTTGGACACCTATTTTAGCATGGCTACTAGCATTAGGTTTTTTAGGTGACAATCCAGCATTATATATTGGATTTATTATGCTGATGGTTACACCATGTACTGATTGGTACTTAATCTTCACAGGGATCGCAAAAGGAAATGTTGCATTATCAACAGCTATCTTACCTCTAAACTTAATCTTACAGGTCATTTTGTTGCCTATTTATCTTCTTATTTTTGGGGGAACAACAGGGGTTATAGAATTTTCATTTCTGATGGATAGTATTTTAATTGCTCTATTCTTACCTTTAGTTTTAGCTTTTCTAACAAAAATGGTCTTGAGAAACAAACAACAGTTAAGAGACAACCTTATCTCTAACCTCAGCGTGTTACCTATTATTTTTCTTAGTCTTGCTATCGTTGCGATGTTTGCTTCGCAAGGACAACTATTGCTTGATAACCTAGATTTAATGTGGCAAATCACCATTCCGATCCTTTTATTTTTCATCATTAATTTTGTTGTTGGCCAAAAGGTTGGACAGCTTATGAAGTTTCCATACAAGGACAGAGCAAGTCTGGGTTTAACTACTCTAGCAAGAAATTCTCCAATCGCTTTAGCAATTGCCATGACTGCATTCCCAGACCAACCTTTAATTGCTTTAACACTCGTTATTGGTCCTCTGTTAGAGTTGCCTATTCTTGCTATTGTTACTCAGCTTTTACTATTTATTTCCAAAGATAAACAAACATCATAATCATAAAAGCACATATCATTTTAAATAGATGTGTGCTTTATGTTTTATTACTGCATCTTGTTTTATTTGTTGAAAACGAAAGCAGTGAAAATTTATATCTAGCTCTTTTTATTAAGATATGTTTTTTATATAAGTTGTAACATTCCCTAAACAACAACTACCTTGTGGATTGTTTACCTCACAGCCACATCGGTTTTCTTTTATGTTTTCGCGAATATGTTCTACTGGTTTAGGAGTAAGTCCATTTTCCACATATTGTTTAATTTTTTCTTTTGTCCAATCAAAACAATAACAAATTGGTGTAGTTGCTGATTCATCTTTTTGATGTACAGCTACCTTCAAGTCAGATACAAGGTACTTTTTATTATTCGTATCAAAATAGACTACATCACAGACTTTATTTGAACAAAAATAATGATTTTCTTTAGCATTTAATGTTTCTAATGCAGATGGTTTAAGTAATGATTTTAGTGTAATTAACTTTACATTCTTAGCCTTATTTTTGCATGATGGACAACTACCATTATTTTCAACTTTTATTTCTTTGACGTTACTACAACAATCCCCCATAATACTTCCACCTTTAAAAATTTATTATTTCGTAAATTTTCTACTGTTTTCTTTTCTTAATTCATTAAAGCCTCGATAATAGGACATTCGTAAATATTTTTGTTTTCAGGACATCTTTCTTTAAGGTCTATCAACATTTGTTCAATTTTTTTTAGATCTTCAATTTTACGCTGGATGTCCCCTAATTTAAGAACAGTGAAATCATATATGTCACGGCACTTTGTTTCGTTGTGATCAACAACCCCTAGCAATTTGTCAATTTCATTTAAGGTAAAACCCAATTCCTGCATCCGTTTTATGAAATGTAATCGATCAACCGTTTGTGGAGAATACATTCTGTATCCTTTTTCGGTACGATTTGGCACTGGAATTAAACCTAAACGCTCATAATACCGAATAGTCTCCTTGTTAACACCACACTTTTCAGCTAGTCCCCCAATACGATATCGCATCTATCTCACCTCAAATATATTATAAACCCTGTACCATAGTACAGGGTCAAGGGAAGTTCTATTTACTATAGTATCGACCACTTCCAACTGCTATTTTTCAATAAACCTAATTATTGTTCACAAAAAGTTAATAATAAAAAACAACAAAACTATAAAACTAGTTTTATACTTATAGTAGGAGGTTGAAACATATGCATATGGAAATACCGCTTTCAACAAAAACAACTGTAAAAGATAATCAAGAAACAAAAAACATTGTAAATCAATCTGAAGAAGAACTACCATTTTTAAAAGAAAATGATAAACGAATGGAAAAAGCAGAGTTTTTCAAAGCGTTGGGGGATGAGACGCGATTAAGAATTATTGGGATGTTAGCGATTGATGACTTATGTATGTGTGAAATAGTATCTGGTTTGGATATTCCAACCTCTACTGTTTCACATCATTTGAAACTCCTAGAAAGAGGAAATGTGATTAGGTCTCGGAAAGAAGGACGTTTCACCGTCTATCGTCTGCAAAGAGAAAAGGTTCTTCCTTATTTAAGGTAAGAACAATAGAAAGAAGGAAAATATTATGGAGATATTTTCGTGGCTGAATGACCAGCTTCTCAAAATGGAATGGCTTTCTGATCTAGTCAAATTGCTTGTGCAAAGAGTTTTTCAACTTCCTATTGAAGAAAGACTCGGAGGAAGTATACATTTTTTTATCTATGACACCATTAAAATTTTTATTTTAATGACTGTTTTAATCTTTTTCATATCCTATATCCAAAGTTATTTTCCACCTGAAAGGACAAAAAAACTTTTGGGCGGGATCAAAGGGATAAAAGGAAATATTCTAGGTGCATTACTTGGAACGATTACTCCCTTCTGTAGTTGTTCCAGTATACCCATCTTTATCGGTTTTACATCTGCAGGATTACCATTAGGTGTCACTTTTTCTTTTTTAATTTCTTCACCGATGGTAGACCTTGCTTCTTTTCTTTTATTAACGTCATTCTTCGGAGTGAAAATCGCTGCCATTTACGTAATTGTTGGTTTAATCCTTGCCGTAATTGGCGGTACACTTATTGATAAATTGAATTTAGGAAATCAGGTAGAATCCTTTGTAACATCAGGACACAGCAACATAGATGGACAAATAGAAGAGTTAACTTATAAGGACAGAATCAACTATTCTGTTGAACAGGTAAAGTCCATCTATAAAAAGGTTTGGTACGCCATTCTTATTGGTGTTGGAATTGGTGCATTGATTCATAATTGGATTCCACAATCGGTTATTGAAACAGTTATCGGAGAGAACAACCCATTTGCTGTTTTAATTGCAACCCTTGTTGGCATACCTATTTATGCTGATATTTTTGGAACTTTACCAATTGCAGAAGCTTTATTTGGAAAAGGTGTAGAAATAGGAACCATCCTTTCTTTTATGATGGCCGTTACAGCTTTATCCCTGCCTTCTCTAATTATGTTAAGTAAAGTAGTGAAGCCAAAATTATTAGCTACTTTTATCGCTATATGTGCTTTAGGAATTATTATTATTGGTTACACATTTAATTCGCTGGATTTCCTATTTTCATAGGGATTACCATATTTTTCACCATATTATATTGTTAAGGAGATGCTTAAATTGATTATTAAAGTATTAGGACCCGGTTGTGCAAATTGTAAAAGATTAGCAAACAATGTAGAAGTAGCAATTGAAGAACTTGGTATAGATGCTGCTATTGAAAAAGTAACAGATTTTAAGGAAATTGCAAAATATGGGGTTATGAGTACACCTGCACTCGTTGTTGACGAACAGTTAATAGTTTCAGGAAAAGTGCCTAAATCTGAGGAAATAAAAAAGTATCTACAATAGATTTAAATAAAAGGATCGGTTATTCGTAAAAATAAACAACCGATCCTTTTTTATCCTTCTAATGAGTAAATGGTCTGGGGGAGTAATTGTGATTCTGTAATGAGCTAAGCTTACACAAGGCATAATTAACCCCCTCTTATAATGAAATCCGTTAGTCAGACGTTATCATCTAATATTTCAATAACAAATTTTGTCTCAAGCTCTTCAACAACTTGCCAATCAGAAGCAGTTGTGTCTGGTCTGATTGGATCACATTCAGAACCAGTTCCAATTTTATCAACAATAACAATCATTTTAAAACAACTCCTTAATCATAAAGTTTTCAAAACGTGTCTCTAAATCTCGCTTACTTTTTATATAAAAAGCTTTGTTAATATTCCTTGTTATAAAGTCATTATCGATACTTTCCTGCTCTAATACGTATAGCCTCAATACATACATCTACTAACTTTTCATCGTTCACAGCACAAATGATTTCCGCTACCGAAACCTTATAATCATTATAAAGAGACATTCCTAAATCAACCATTCTTATGGTTGAACCTGTCAACGCAGCAGCATTATGACCACGTTCATCGTCAAAAATATCAGCAAGGGGACCACAGCTTAGATCAATATTATCCTTACAAAAACATTTAAATACTTCGGGGTATGAAGCGATATAAATATTTGCTTCATACTCTAAATCTTTACCGTGGCTTAAAGCATATAATTGCATCAGCCATTTATAATTTTCTAAATGTTCATCGTTAGCAAAATACATATTATTCCCCTTCCTTTATTCAAAAATAAGATAACTACTACCGACAACAAAAATATCAATTCATTTCTTCTATATAAAAATGACTTTGCTACAATTCTATTAATTATCCACAAACTACCATTACACTTTCTCTGGGAATAATTAAAATTCACTATTGAGTACACAAAAGTACACAGTCATTTATTATTTTAGTATTATGAAACCCTTTTGTTACAGTCTTTCTTCGTCAAAGTACAGAAAGTACCCAGAGTACTCTAATTTAATTATCACTCTACTAAATAAAAAAATATTATTTTATTAGAACATTTTCCGGAGAATTACATGTACATTATTATTTAGAGTACTTTGAGTACTTTGAGTACCAATATGTTTAAATACTTTATTTATCAACATCTATTGCAGTACACAGAATCTAACTTTGTTGAATCATTTGCGTACTTTGGGTACTGCAAGGATTTTCAATTGTAAAATCAAACCCTAACTCCTTAATACAAGACGGATTCAAAACAACTGCAGTGAATTTATTATTACCATGCTTGATTTGTTTATAATCAACAACTTTTTCATTTCGTGTAAACTGTTGGGTATACCCTCTCTTTGCCCACTCACGCCTAATCATTTTTTCTTCAGGTCCAAGAAATTTCTTTAAGAAACTTGGCATCAAGCAAATCGTGTTGTGATGATAAACGGCCTTTATATCATTAGGTAGATTATCATAATAGATATCATTTCTTGTACTATCTAACTCATATAACATTTGTTCAAGTATCTCTTTAGGCTTATCCAGTGCATGATTTTCCTTTGCTATTTCATCAAAAAGGCAAACTAGTGTATTTAAATCTATATCAAAATTAAAACCTTTATTTAAAACTGAACCTGTAAAATGAACAGATGCATAGTATAGACTTAACCTTGTTAAAACTTCGTTATCCTTCGATTTTTTCATATATAATTCTTTGAATTTATAAAACTCGCGAATGAAAATGTTCCTTTTCTCCCGCCAATATTTTATAAATTCAACACCAATAGCCCCATGATTTTCGTTCATTGCCTTATATATATCCGAAAAAAATTGATGATCGACTTTAACAAACGGTTGATCTACAATTGAGATAATCCTTGCCGCCGCACCCCCCGCCTTTGCAGCGTAATCCGCTAAGGAAACTTCACCAGTACTTATCAAAATATTGTTCCAAGTCGCTTCTCTTTGTGATCCCTTTAGACTTCCTCTACCTTTAGAGCGACCACCGCTAAACATATAAATAACTGATTGTAATATTCGTTCGTCAGCCTTTCGAGTATCGTCCATAAATAAAGGAAAACTATTTAAGAACCCAGCCTTACGCTCTATGGAAACTCTGGTTGCATTCCATTCGTTTATTAAGCTCTCACTGCCCCAAACACTTCTAGCAACCTGTAAGGATGTTGACTTCCCCTGTGAAGTTGGCCCGGATAGGTCTATAATAAAAGGACTTACTTCTAAATCGTGTAAAATAACTGATGCAAAAGAAGCCAAAACAATAAATAGCACTTTGGGGTACGCCTTAATTCGATCCAATACTTCATTTTTCCAAGTTTCTGGAGTCCCTTTTATTTCGAACCCTTCAAGTAACTGGCGTTCTCCAATGTCGTTAGGTACAATCTCCACACCACAAGACTCTAATGGATGAATAAAGTTATTCTTAATACGGCCTAACCTCTCAACCATATGGCAATGTTCCAACCCATTGAATGATAAATACTTATCAAAATAGTTAATCAAATCTTTGTAATTTATATCGTTTACAGAAAAACCTTTATCTGCTAATGTTAGTAGTTCTTTTCTAGTGGATAGAGTACTGGCCGGTACAATTTCATGTTTTTCTTGCCCCCGATTCATCCACGTTATCTCATAATGAACGCTGTTTCTTTCGATATTTGAAAACTCTTTTATTATCTTTGGAGCCATACGTGAAACTATTACCTCTTCTTCAACTTCCACCCCTTTTACTTTTCTGGTCACAGTCTTAAATAGCTTGTTACCAGCTATGAAATAAGGTAATGGGACCATTGTATTGGAAGAATGTGCATCAGCGATATTATTTTTCATTCCGATTGCGATAGGACTGTTAATGATATTAGAATATTTACAACCGTTACATACACCAAACTCTTCGTTAATTGTACTGCAGGTTCTTGGTTTCATTTTTGAGCGAATTTCTGTTATTTTTCGATTCGTTTCACTTTCTGTGTAACTTGGATGTCCCACACTCCATTCATGACAAATCTTTTCATAACTTTCACAATAAGCGCCGATTGAAAGTGCAGCCATCCATTCGGAATATGTAGCACTCTCTTTGTTATCTAAGTAAGATTGAATGAAATTACAACCTTCTATAATGGGTTTAACTTTTGCATCTGGCAGTTGAGGCTTTCTATCTTTTATCCCATGATTGTTATTTGAAGGGTTTTTTATTTCCAATTCTTCGATTGCATTGCGCAATTCCATTAATGAATAGCGGTGATCAGACATTTTCAAGGTGCTTACTAACTTCGGTTGTTCCTTACGATTATATGTACCCGGAACCCTCAAAACCCTTGCTAAGTCACTTGTATTATCAATGTGAAGTCCTTTTTCTTTTGCTAATCGAATGAATACTGATTGAAATCTCTTCAGCATTCTATCAGCACTTTCACGATCATTTTCCGTTAATATACGTACTGCTTCATCAAACAACCAATAACAATGCCATCCACCACCACTATTAATCATAATAGACGGCTCTAAAGGAAATGTATCTAATATAACTTTTGCTTCTTGTTCATTTGGAAGGTTCTTAGCTGCATGTTTTCCACCCTTTATATCAATTTCTACCCACACACCGGGTAAATATAAAATATCCGTGTTTCTACCTCTCTCATACTTACCAAGTCGTTCTTTTCGTAAACCCACACCAATATATACGTTATATTCCTTAGCTAACATCGTTGAATCAAAAGCAGCTGTTTCTATTTCCTTAACTTCATACCATTTAGTTTCTTTATTTTCAGAAGTCCACAAAGAAAGAAAACCATTATTAATTTTGCCATATAAAGCATTAAAAAAATCACTTGCTAGTTTTATGCTTTGGCTTTCATTCATAATATCACCATCATTTCGTACAGTATTAATTGTTAAAATCTACTTAAATTTTCTAGATCAAAATTATGGTCTTTTGATATATTGGTAGTGTATTAATTTTTAAAAATCAATGTTGGAGCATTGAATTCGACCTTTGTAATAATCTGTTGTTCTGCTTGATTACAATTAATTAAATTCGGTTAAAAACTTAGTTTATTTTTCAGTATAAATGGTTGAAACTAGCAAATAGATTAAGCGTCTGTCCACTACTATTTTTTTATTTATCTATTTACCTCTATAACTAGTTGTCTATACTTCTTTTTACCATTCGTTCATAATTTCTCTCATCACACGTTTCGATTCTTCATAAAACCAGTACCTCTTACCTTTTTCTTTTCTTCTTTCCAATAATTTCATTCGTGGATCACGTAAAAACTCAACTTCTAAGGTTGATCTACTCATACATGTTCGTTTAGACATTTGATCAACATCCCAAATAAATAACGCTTCTTCTATAGACTCTTCTAGTTTTTGATTAATATAATTTCTAACCTCATCTTGATTAACATCAACTTTTATCTGTGCCATTTGCATGTAATCTTCCTCCGCTTTTTGTTTTTTTGTTAAAACAAATTATTTCTCCATTTTCTCGTAAAACTTTAAATGGACTTAATTTGTTTCATATTCGTAAGTTAATATAGTTTGTTTAACATTCTGATTGATTTTTAATGCATTCGTTAATTATTAAACAAACAAATCAAACTTTTGTTAAACTTATAATAACAACACTTTGTTTTATCAGGCAAAAAATAACCCTCGGAAATTTTTCAAACATTTAAAGTTGCTATTTTTATATCAATATTAGATAATAATTATCAAAGAGGTGGGGATATGAATTATGCAGATTTATTAAGATGTTATATTAAAAAATCAAGATTAACTTTAGATGAAATATCATTAAAACTTAGACAACAAGGAATAGCAGCAACAAAACCTTATTTAAGTAAACTTCAAAATGGAAAAACCCCTCCAGCAAGTGATAAATTGAATCAGGCACTTGCAGAAATCACAGATGGAGATGCCAAAAAGTTACAGTGGGCCTCATTTGTTGAAAAGGCGCCAGAAGATGTTAAAAGGTTCTTTACTTTAGTAGAAAATCCATTAATGTTTTCTCTATTAAAAGTAGAAGAAAAATTCCCCGGATTTTTAGAGGGTAAATATAAAGGTAGTAATCTTACCAAAGAGATTATGTATTCCGAAGAGTTTAAGCAGTTTTACGATTTATTTGGAGCTTTTATTGAAGGCATAGAAAAAGAGAATCAAAACCCTATATCAAAAGAGGAATATGAGGAAATATATAAAGAAGAACCACCATTAGAAAAGGGAAAAGTTATTCAAATTAATCTATATGAGGCTTATCTAGATCATGCTAAGAAAACTATAAATAAAACTCCTGACCAACTACTAGATGATGTTACATTCTTTAATGTATATACAGAAGCCTTTCATGCCCTTGAATTAAGATTAGACCAAATAATAGCAAACTCTATAATAAGAAACGGTGCTGAACCTGAATGGGCTACAGAATACATTGAAGGTCTTTCATTAAGAGAAAAGCTTGAGTCTGATCTAAAAATACATTTAGGTTATGATATTACTGCTGAATCATTTTATACGGATTTAGTGAACATTATTAAACTAAGGAAGCAACCTGCTAACCCTTTAGCTAAAACAGAAAAAAAGACCGCAGAAAACATAATAAATATAATTGAAAATGCTATTAAAGCCATTAATCTAAAAGTTAATGAAAATGGTTTTGAATGACATTATTAAATTTTAGGAGGTGATGCCGTTTAATATCAATCCCCCATAAGCGTCTGTCCACGTTTGAAAGGGAAGATATTCATGAAAAAATACAAGTCCAAAAAAGATAATGATTTATACTATTACTTTAATGTTAAAAATGAAAAATTATGGGGATACCGTTATCGATATTATGATGCTCTCGGAAAAAGGAGAGAAAAGTCTCAACAGGGATTAAAGTCCGAAAAAGTTGCATACCGTGCCTTACTTGAAGTAAAGGCTAGTATTCTCAATGGTGAAGTTAAGCAAGTGGAGAATTCGAATTTAACAGTCTCAGAGTGGCTGGATATTTGGTTTGAAACTCATAAAAATGACTGGGAAATTACAACACAATTGCAACGAGAAAATGCTATTAAATATCAAATGAAGCAGATGCTTGGAAAATATAAGTTAGCCGAATTAGACAAGACCACCTATAAACGAGTATATATTAATAAACTTTTGGATTATTATGAACCTAGTACAGTACAATTATTTCATCGGCTCTTTAAGGTTGCGATTAACGCAGCAGTGGATGATGAAATTATTCCACGCAATCGTTTCAAGAAAATAACCATTCCAGTTGAAGAGGTAAACGATAACTTTCTCACAGCTAAGGAATTGAATGAATTTCTTAAAGCTGCTAAGGAATTAGAGAATATTACTAATTACACACTCATCTTACTTTTAGCATATACAGGTGTGAGGAAAGGTGAAGCTTTAGGGTTAAAGTGGAATAATATAGACTTAGAAAATAATAAAATTACCGTTGAACGTACTAGAGATAAAAAAGGGGCCCGTACTCCTAAAACGAAAAATAGTTACCGGACTATCAGAGTTGATAATATTTTAGTAAGCCAATTAAAACTGTACCGTACTTGGTGCAAGATGACAAAGCTATCATTCGGTAAACACATTTCAGACGATGACTTTGTTTTTATCTCATATCAATCTGGTACTCCAACCGGAGAAAACACATTAAAATATAGTTTTGACCGAATCATCAAAAAAACGAAGTTAAAACGAATTACTCCACATGGATTACGTCATACCCATGCAACTATTTTGATTAGCCAGAAACAACCTGTTAATGTTATTGCTGATCGGTTAGGTAATACACCCCAAATGATTTGGGATACTTACGGTCACATCTTTAAAGAGATGGAAGAAGAATCAGTTATTGCATTCAGCCAAGCATTACATTTCTAATATTGGGGGAGGTTTTGGGGGAGGTTTTCAATATAACCGCCTCAAGCCTTGAAAACACTAGGGTTTGTAGGACTATTGAGTTCTACTCTCGTTAATAATGAAGAAAAGGCTGACCTTGCGTCAGCCTTTTCTCATTCTGTTTCTTTTGTTGGAAACTCCGTTTTCCCGCCGAGCGTATAATTTGCCACCTTTGTAATCGAGCTGTTAGAGAAGAAATAAAATTCCCCGTCAACTCCTTGAATCTTTGTGACACGCAATCCCACTTCTTCTACCGTTCCTTCTGTATCATTGATTTTCACCAAATCTCCAACAGAAAATTGATCTTCAAATATAATAAAAAATCCTGTTACAACATCCCTAACCAAATTTTGTGCCCCAAAGCTAATTGCAAGTCCGGCAACACTTACACCAGCAAGAAGCGCCCTCATATTTATGCCAAGCATCTCGATTGCGGTAATAGCAGCAATAAAATAAGTAATATATACCAATATATTTTTGCATAGCTTTGTCAGCGTAGCCTGCCGCCGTTCGCTTTGCCGAATCATCGGCGCCTTCGAACGAAATGCAAACATTTTTTCAATCGCAATACCTGCAAAATAAATGACAATCCTCGCAACAAGAAAAATAAAAATAATTTTTAACAGTGTTCCGCCCAATGCCACGAGCCTTTCAGGGCTGATAACATATTTATTAAACCATTCAATAAACTTCATATGTATCTCTCCTCTCTTCATATAAAACAATTCTCATAACATAAGGGCTATGCTAAAAACTGATGTTGATTTTCATCCCCAAAAAACCTTCGGCCTCAAGCTCATATGATATGTACGTTTTATAGCATAGACATCCATGCAAGAATATAACTTGTACCACGATAGATAAAAAATTTTTATTTTTTAAGGTAGGCCGCCGTTAATTTTGATATCACGTACATCTGTACATCACAGCTATGCAGAAATTGCAGCGCGCATTTATCTTCTCCCTCTGGTTTTCCTTTGGACGAGGTAAAGAAAACTCGCCGACTGGCGAGCCTGTAAAGGCGTAGACAGAGGCGTAGTTGCTACTTATACTTTATTCTTAAAATTGGCTACTACGTCGCATCATCTTCTTCGCTGCCAATTTATATTTTCTTAAAGTGCAGAACTAGGCCCTGACCGTTACTGCACACGGCTGGGAGCACTCTCCCCTCTAAAAAGGGGTTATTTATCAACACTAATGTTTAACACAGCCAATATAAAAAGCGTAAGGAGCACTTACGCTTTTATTTTTAGTATTTAATCAAAAAATATTTCTTTTTGCCGCGGCGGATAATTGTAAACTGCCCCTCAATGCGGTCTTCTTTTGTTAATACACGGTCAAGCTCCTGTACGCGTTCTCCATTCACGTACACTGCTCCGCTCGTAATATCTTCACGCGCTTGGCGCTTGGACGGGGAAATTTTGCTTGCCACAAGCAAATCGACCAACGCAATATCTTCACCCGTATGCTCGTAAGACGGCACATCCTTAAAGCCTTGCTTAATTTCTTCTGCTGTTAACTCAGAAACAGAGCCACTGAATAACGCCTGCGAAATTTTAATTGCCTGCTCTAAAGCCGCTTCACCGTGAACAAGCTTCGTCATCTCCGCTGCTAACGCTTTTTGAGCCGCGCGTTTTTCCGGCGCTTCCGCCACTTGTTTTTCAAGCTCTATAATTTCTTCATGAGGCAAGAATGTAAAGTATTTTAAGTATTTTACAACGTCACGGTCGTCTGTGTTAATCCAAAATTGGTAAAACTCATACGGCGTTGTTTTTTCCGGGTCCAGCCAGATAGCGCCGCCCTCTGTTTTTCCGAACTTCGTACCATCTGCCTTCGTTACAAGAGGAACTGTTAATCCGAACGCCTTTGCCTCTTCTTCAGATTTGCGGATTAATTCTAATCCGGCTGTAATATTGCCCCATTGGTCGCTTCCGCCGACTTGCAGCTTGCAGCCGTATGTCCGGTATAAATTTAGGAAATCGTACGACTGCAAAATCATGTAGCTGAACTCTGTAAAGGAAATGCCGCTTTCTAAACGGGAAGCAACAGAATCCTTTGCAAGCATATAATTCAAGCCGAAGTTCTTGCCGATATCACGCAAAAATGTAATCACATCCAAAGAACCAATCCAATCATAGTTGTTAGCAATGATTGCTGGATTTTCCGCTTTATCAAAATCAAGGAAGCTGGATAATTGCTCTTTAATGCGTTGGCTAAACATCGCGACTGTTTCTTTTTCATTCAAGGTGCGCTCTGCCTTTTTGCCGCTCGGGTCGCCAATTAGCCCTGTTCCGCCGCCGACAAGCGCAATCGGCTGATGGCCCGCTTGCTGAAAACGGCGCAAAATTAAGATTGGAAGCATGTGCCCGATATGCAGGCTGTCCGCAGTTGGATCAAAACCGCAGTACAGTTTTACCATTTCTTTTGATAAAAGATCTCTTAACCCTTCCGCATCTGTTTGCTGGTTAATCAAGCCACGAAATTCTAAATCCTGTAAAATATCCATATGTTTCACTCCTTTAAAAAATGGGCTATGTTAAACGTGATCGGGAATAGAATCTGATTTGAGCCGCTCGCGTCAAATGAAGGTTTGGCGCAAATGAACCAAAATCAGGACTATATTTAACATAGCGAAAAAAAATAAAAATCGCCCCTTCTAATAAGAAGGGACGATTAAATTATCGCGGTACCACCCTAGTTGCGGCATATTGCCACCACCTCATTACGATAACGGCTTATGGCCGCCTTTCCCCTTTTGAACAAACGTTCAATCGAAGAAAGATGCTCCAGGGCGTAATTCATGATTGCTTGTATACTGATTCGCACCGGCCATCAGCTCTCTGGAATAGGGAAGCAACCATTACTGAATCCTTTCAACGCTCTTATATTCATATATACTACCTTTTATAACATTATTCCGGTACCTATGTCAACGTTCACCCAAAAATTATACAGCATATTCTAGTACAGTTCTGTTTATCGCCGTTTACTCAGGAAGAATTCTGGACTAAAATGCATGTATCTGGCCATAAGACTTGTCCATAAAGGAGCTATGAAAAATTATGAGAAAGCTAATTCATTTAAGCGTAGGTTTTCCAAAAGCGATGGAGTTTGGCGATAATCAAACAATGGAGACAGGAATTTGCAAAGAAGCTGTAGACATCGCCTTTCTTGCAAAAGGCGGATTTCAAGGAGATAGTGTGGCAAATACGAAATATCACGGCGGGCCGGACCGGGCAGTATGCATTTATCCGTACGAACACTATTCTATGTGGGGGCAAGAGTTTGGGCTGCAGCTTCCTCCTGCCGCCTTTGGGGAAAATGTAACAGTTACACATATGACAGAACATGATGTTTGCCTTGGGGATATATACCAAATCGGAGAGGCTGTCATTCAGGTGACACAAGGAAGAATCCCGTGCGACACAATTTCAAAAAGGCTGAATATCCCCACTATCCTTTCACGCATCGTAGAAACAGGGTATACTGGTTATTTATGCCGCGTGCTCACGGAAGGGTATGTAAGGAAGGAGTCACCTATCAAACTTCTCAGGCAGCATCCAGCGCAAATATCCGTTCTATATGCGAACGAAGTGTATTTCCTACGTCCAAAAGATGCAGAGGCTATGGAAAAAATACTTGAAGTTGAGGAACTTGCCGATGTTTGGCGCGAAAAACTAAGAGCACGCTTACACGCATTGAAAAAATAGGTTATACAAAAAGCCCGAGCGGTTGTTCGGGCTTTTTGGCACTTAAAGCATTGCTTCTATTAATCTTCTAATGTAGAGAGGTCCCCAGTCGGAAGGTTTAATTCCCAAGCCTTCAGAACGCGGCGCATAATTTTACCGCTTCGTGTTTTTGGAAGCTTGTCTCTAAACTCGATTTGGCGAGGCGCCGCATGCGCAGCCAAACCTTTTTTAACAAACAGGCGGATATCCTCAATCAACTCTTCCGACGGCTCATAGCCTGCGCGAAGAGCGATAAACGCCTTAATGATTTCGCCGCGGACAGGATCCGGAATACCGATGACACCCGCTTCAGCAACAGCCGGATGTTCAACGAGCTTGCTTTCTACTTCAAACGGGCCAACGCGCTCGCCTGCTGTCATAATAACGTCGTCAATACGGCCTTGGAACCAGAAATAGCCGTCTTCATCCATATAAGCGGAGTCCCCAGATACGTACCAGCCGCCAGGCATAAAATAAGATTCATACTTTGCGGGGTTATTCCAAATTGCGCGCATCATGGACGGCCAGCCTTGTTTGATTGCCAAGTTGCCCATTGTATATGGAGGAAGTTCATTTCCTTCATTATCTACAATTGCCGCTTTTACGCCCGGAATCGGCTTGCCCATGGAGCCTGGGCGAATTTCCATGCATGGATAATTGCAAATGACTTGCCCGCCTGTTTCTGTCATCCACCATGTATCGTGAATGCGCAGATTAAATACTTTCATTCCCCAGCGTATTACTTCAGGGTTTAACGGTTCGCCTACGCTCAAAATATGGCGCAAAGAAGAAAGGTCATACTTCTTCAATACTTCTTCTCCGGCACCCATTAGCATACGGAACGCCGTCGGCGCGCTGTACCATACTGTTACGCCGTAGTCTTCGAGCGTTTGATACCATGACTCTGGGCTAAAGCGTCCGCCGAGGATTACATTGGAAGTTCCTGTTAACCACGGGCCGAAAATTCCGTAAGACGTTCCGGTTACCCAGCCTGGGTCAGCCGTACACCAGTATACATCATCTTCTTTTAAATCCAGCACCCATTTTGCTGTTTGGTAATGCTGAATCATCGCATTTTGTACATGAAGAACCCCTTTTGGCTTGCCTGTAGAACCGGATGTATAGTGCAGAATTAATCCGTCCTCGCGGCCAAGCCATTCCACCTCAAGCTTTTTGGAAGCTTGTTTAAAGAGAGGATTAAACGCAACAATTTTGCCGCCCTCTTCTACGTTATCCCCTACTACAAATACGGTTTTCAACTCAGGGAGGTCATTGAATGGAACACGGGATAAAAGTTCCGGAGTCGTCACGATTACTTTAGCCCCGCTATCCTCTAGACGGTCGCGAACCGCGCCTTCCATAAACGCTTCAAATAATGGGCCAACGATAGCGCCAAGCTTTAATGCGCCAAGCAATACGAAATATAATTCCGGGGAACGCGGCATAAAAATAAACACACGATCTCCTTTTTCGACGTCCCCATACGTTTTTAATGCATTGCCAGCTTGATTTGACAGTTCCATCATTTCCTTGAATGTATACTTCTCTTTTCTTGTCGCATCTTGATAATAAAGAGCCACCTTATTTTTGAGATGGGATTTGGCATGTTTGTCGATTGCTTCATATGCCATATTTACTCGTCCCGTTTCGTACCAAGAAAAATTCTTTTCTGTTTCTGCCCAATCAAAATTATTGTAAGTCTCCTCATAGTTAAGTAGATTACTAGTTCCTTTAATTACAGGAAGCGCTTCCACTTTCATTGTATTCCTCTCCCTTCTCTTAATGAATCTATCCCCTATTATAATGGGATTTTTTCAAATTTTCAGTATTTTTTATCAAATTTATACAATTTTTTACTGACAAATTTCGATTCACACCGCGCAAAATATGCGATACTATAAGTGTGATAAGAGGTTCACAAGGCCTTCTTAAAGGTGGTGATACTGATTGAATCATACGAAAGTATACAATGCAAAAACATTAAAAACCCCGAAAGGAACTCTCATCGTAGAAGGTCCAGTACCTACCCGCAACCTGGAAAACTATGAATTCCATGCTGATTTAGTTGCTTTTCGGCCGCCTCTCCAGCAACATCAAGCGATTGTCGAAATTTCCAAGCTACCGGAGGCCCGCATTATCGTGGCACGCCATGAACATACAATTGTCGGATATGTTACCTTTTTGCATCCCGATCCGCTTGAACGCTGGTCGGAGGCAAAGATGGATAACTTAATTGAACTCGGCGCAATTGAAGTAATCCCAGATTTCCGGGGATGCGCCGTCGGCAAAAACATGCTGGAAGTCGCCATGATGGATGATCATATGGAAGACTATATTATCATTACAACGGAATATTACTGGCACTGGGATTTAAAAGGAACCGGCCTTAACGTTTGGGAGTACCGCAAAATGATGGAAAAGATGATGAGTGCCGGCGGACTGGAATGGATGGCAACAGACGATCCCGAAATTTGCTCGCACCCTGCCAACTGTCTCATGGTCCGCATCGGAAAACGCGTTGACCAAGATTCTATCCATCAATTCGATCGGCTTCGGTTTCAAAATCGTTTTATGTACTAAACAAGAGGGGGCAAAACAATGATTGTCGAAGAAATCATGAACGCAAACGCCATAGCGCTGAGCCCTGCAGACACGATTGAAACAGCATTGCGGACATTGGCAGCCAAAAGCATACGGCATATTCCAATTGTAAATGAAGAAAATGAAATAGTCGGCATTATTTCTGATCGAGACATACGCGATGCTTGCCCGTCCATTCTTGACACAAACGTGTCAACCGACACACTAAAGCAGCCAATCGAGCGCATTATGACAAAAAATGTAATCACTTGCCATCCGCTTGATTTTGTGGAGGAAGTTGCTACCGTCTTTTACGACAACAAAATCGGCTGTCTTCCGGTAACAAAGGAAGGAAAACTTGTCGGCATCATTACCGAGAAAAACTTGCTCCACACGTTGATTGAATTGACCGGAGTGCACCAGCCGGGTTCTCAAATCGAAGTGAAGGTCACAAATGAACCTGGCATTCTCAGCAAGGTCGTTGCTGTTTTCGCCAAAATGAATACGAATATTGTCAGCGTCCTTGTATATCCTGACAAAGATGAGAATCATAAAGTATTGGTTTTCCGCATTCAGACAATGAATCCCCTAAAAATTATCGAAGCATTGCGAAAAGAAGGCTATCAAGTACTGTGGCCAAATTTAACGGGGATTTCCTAATGGAAAACGTATTTATTTACTCCGAGGAATTTCAGGGCTATCGTTTTAGCCCTGAACATCCTTTCAATCAGCTGCGCGTCAAGCTCGTACTCGATCTATTAAACAAAGGGGGATTCATTCATGAATCGCAAATTCGTCCGCCGCGCGTTGCGACAGATGAAGAAATTGGGCTGATTCATGATCAACAATATATCGATGCGATAAAAAAAGCGGGAGAAGGAAAGCTTGACAAAGCGGTTGCCCTTCAATACGGCATCGGCACGGATGATACGCCGATATTTGAAGGAATGCATGAAGCAAGCGCATTGCTTGTCGGAGGAACCTTAACGGCTGTTGATTATGTTTTAGAGGGAAAGGCAGAGCACGCATTAAACTTAGGAGGAGGCCTTCATCACGGCTTTCGCGGCAAAGCATCCGGTTTTTGCATCTATAACGACAGCTCCATCGCCATTAAATACATCCAGAAAAAATACGGCCTTCGCGTTATGTATATAGATACCGATGCACACCACGGGGATGGAGTGCAATGGGCATTCTATGACGATCCGAATGTTTGCACCGTTTCCATCCATGAAACAGGGCGATATTTATTCCCCGGTACCGGTGCAGTAAATGAGCGCGGACATGGGGGTGGCTACGGCTATTCCTTTAATGTCCCATTGGATGCGTTTACAGAGGATGAATCCTTTTTACAAGTCTACCGGACACTGATACAAGAAGTTGCTGCTTACTTCAAACCGGATGTGATTTTGACGCAAAATGGCGCAGATGCCCACTACTATGACCCGCTTACACATCTTTGTGCAACGATGAAAATTTATAAAGAGATTCCAAGAGTCGCTCATGAAATTGCCCACCAATATTGCAACGGCCGCTGGATTGCCGTTGGCGGCGGCGGATATGACATTTGGCGCGTCGTTCCGCGGGCATGGTCGCGGATTTGGCTGGAAATGAACCATATGGGCGATACTTCCGGAATGCTTCCGCTCGACTGGATTGATGAATGGAAAGATAAAGCTCCTGTTCCGCTTCCATTGAAATGGGAAGACCCGGATGATATGTACAAGCCGATTCCTCGCAAAAAAGAAATCGAGGAAAAAAACTATTTAACCTTAGTGAAGTCTCTGGAAATTATTCGAAATAATATGAAAAACATCATTATTTGAACTATTCCTCCACTTAGCTTCGCTTGAGTGGGGGATTCTTCCTAAAAATACTAAGCTAACTTTTTTATCTTGACGGCAATTGGTTTGATACATTGGTTATAAATATTTGAGGAATAAACAAAAGGAGCTGATCCTAAAACGCATTAGCGTTTTGGTCAGCCCCTTTTCAATTGCTGCAGGCAAACATAACACAAAGCCGTATACTTTATTCCGCTTTCGTTGATTTCCGGAATTGAATGCGATGCGGCAGGATAACTGTATGATCCTCTACCGTCTCTTTGTTCATATATTTTGTCAAAAGCCGCATTGCCACAGCGCCGATATCATACATCGGCTGCACAACCGTTGTCAGCTGCGGGCGCACCATCGTTGCCAGGCGCGTATTATCAAACCCGATTACTTCTACATCATTTGGAATATGCACACCTTGGTCTTGGGCACCATGAATTACGCCTAGCGCCATTTCATCAGAAGATACAAACACGGCTGTCGGCTTATTGGATGATTCCCATAGCTTATCAAACGCTTCTATACCGGAATCGTATGTATAGTCTCCTTCTACAACGCGCTCCTCATGATACGCGACACCCGCCTCTTCTAGCGCGCGTTTATAACCCTGCATTTTTTTCACTTCCGCCACCGCATGCTCGAACGGACCGGATACGAACGCCACATGCTTATGTCCTTTATCCAACAAATATTTTACCGCATCATATGCGCCTTGCTCATAATCAATGTTAACAGACGGCGTTATGCTTTGCTCGTCAAAGGAAGCTGCCAACACGATCGGCACCGGGGATTTTTTAAATTCCTCCACGTGATCGCTCGTAATATTTTCACTCATGAACACAATGCCATCTACTTGCTTGCCAAGCATCGTATTTAGCAAGTGCATTTCCTTTTCCTTATTTTGATCCGAGTTACTTAGGATAATATTATACTTATACATCGTCGCAATATCTTCAATCCCGCGCGCAAGCTCCGCATAGAAAATGTTGGAGATATCCGGAATAATAACGCCAACCGTTGTCGTTTTCTTGCTTGCCAATCCTCGCGCAACAGCATTCGGGCGGTAGCCGAGACGCTCGATTGCTTCTAACACCTTCTTTCTCGTAGTCGGCTTGACGTTCGGATTGCCGTTCACTACACGGGAAACAGTCGCCATAGAGACGTTCGCTTCACGCGCCACATCATATATTGTTACATTCATATCTTATTTACGCTCCTTTTGCTTCATCTAACAACAAATATGTAAAAAAATTTCCTATTTCACAAAATCATAATTCCTTTTTATCATACGACACAAATACTTATTCAGACAATATTTTCCCTCAAAAGTGCGAAAAAATTCTTATGAAAAAGGTTTCTGGATAAATTTAAAATCAAATGCGTTCGTTCGGGCTTTTCAAACTAAAAGCTACCTGTGCGATAATTTCCAGCTCTCTACCCATGACGTATACTGTTTTGGGCGCCAAAATGAAAAAACCTACGCAGCCGGCGCTCCATAGGTTCTTCAAAGTATTTATAACGTTATGAATTCACGATACGAAAAGATTTCAGTTCATTCATAAACTCATGGAATTGCGGAATATTCATTTGCTGTGCAGAATCAGACAATGCTACCGCCGGGTCCGGATGCACCTCAGCCATGATCGCGTCAGCGCCAATTGCCATCGCCGCTTTTGCAGTTGGCAGAAGCAAGTCTCTCCGTCCTGTAGAATGCGTTACATCCACAACAACTGGCAAGTGCGTTTCTTTCTTCAAGATTGGAACTGCAGAAATATCCAACGTATTGCGGGTTGCTTTTTCGTACGTGCGGATACCGCGCTCGCACAAAATAATTTGGCCGTTTCCTTGCGCGATAATATATTCTGCCGCATAAATAAACTCTTCAATTGTTGCCGATAAGCCCCGTTTTAATAAAACTGGCTTGTTTACGGCACCTGCTGCCTTTAAGAGTTCGAAATTTTGCATATTGCGGGCGCCAATTTGAATCACATCTACATAATCAAGCGCCATTTCAATATCATTTGGATTCAAAATTTCGCTAATCACTGCCATATCAAACTCATCGGCTACTTGGCGAAGAATTTTTAATCCCTCAACGCCAAGGCCTTGGAAGTCATAAGGAGATGTTCTCGGCTTGAACGCGCCGCCGCGCATTAGCTTTAAGCCTTGCTCTTTCATCGCTTGTGCTACTAATTTCACCTGTTCGTAGCTTTCCACGGCACATGGCCCCATAATAAAATGCGTGCTGCCATCGCCAATTCGTTCTCCTTTTATATCAACAATCGTATCTTCAGGCTTTTTCTTGCGGGAAACAAGCAGCGCCTTGCGATGATCATCCTCCTGAAGCTCCAGGCCGGTTTGGAAGATTGTCTTAAAGATATGCTGAAGCGTTGATGTTTCGAACGGACCATCATTATTTTCCGCGATTAAATCAAGCATTTTGCGCTCGCGCACCGGATCAAAACGTTTAACGCCTTGCACTTCCTTCAACTTTCCGATTTCTTGAACAAGCCTTCCTCTCTCATTCAACAGCTTTAAAATTTGCAAGTTCTTTTCATCAATTTGCGCCCGTAGCGTTTCCAAGCTTTTAGACAAGGTAAGCCCTCCCTTTACATAATATCTATGTTATGTACATTCTAGGTGCAAAATAAAGATAACTTATTATATACGATAGGATTTCTGCTGTCACTTCATACAGCCTATGCGCCAGAAATATAGCTTACCCGACAAAAAAATCTGTTTGTCTTATTTAATCCTAAAATACATATTTCGTCAACTATTTTGTCTAAAAATTCAAAAAACAAGCTGTAACAGCTTGTTTTTTTACGTTATTGTATATGCTCTTCCAACGCTTTTTTCGTAATGCTCCAATGGGAAGCGTGCCATACCACTTCCCCGTCTTTAATATACAGCACTTGCGGAGACTCATGGCGCACTCCAAAGCGCTCTGCAATTCCATTTGATAATGGTCTTGCCTCTTGTACATATAGATAAAACGCGGGAACGGTTTCCTCGTAAGACTGAAACTCTTCATACGCCGCCCTGCTGATTGGGCACGTTAAGCTATGCTTAAATAAAATAAAAGCTGAATGCTCTCTCAACACGTTATTAAGATCCTGCTCGGTTTGCAGCTTTGTTTTTCCCATTTTACTCACCTCTTACCCGTACTGGAAGCCTTTCCTCTCTTCGTTCTTCGATTGCTTCCTTCGCCCTTTTCTTCTTTCTCAAACGGTCATACACCTCCATCGCTGCAGTGCCCCATTGCATCGCCTGCGCCACTTTATCCGCATTATTTTCCGCTTGGCTTGCAATCGAGGCAGTAATGCCGCGAAGCTTCGTGTTTACCGAATCAATTGTCGTTCCGATTCCTTCTACAGATTTGACAACCTTATTTAACGATTGAGACTTCTGCTGAATATCCTCTGCCAATGCATTTGTTTTATGTAATAATTGTTCAGTCTCACGGGTGATTCCTTGCAGCTGCTTTTCCAGGGAAGCGGTTGTGCCCGCAAGGTTTTCCAATGTTTTGCGCAAAGAGACCAATGTTTTACATAAGTAGGCGACAAGCACCGCAAATGCTACAGCAATGACAGCAATGCTTAAGTATAAAAGAATTTTCATACCGTTCACTCCTTCACTATGGCGTTGTTATTATTATACAACCAAATTATCCGCTATCCTAATACTTCTCCAAAATGTAATAGAAATGTCGAATTGATGAATCAAGGGCGTATATAGTAAACAAATAATTAGAAGTAGGTTACAATAGAAAGGATAGACAATAAGGAGGGGACATCATGAAAGATCCGCGCATTGAAAAATTGGCACATAATTTAATCAACTATTCTGTAAAGCTACAAAAAGGGGAAAAAATTTTAATTGAAAACTTCGGCCTGCAAAGAGAACTAGTAACGGCACTCGTCAAAGAAACATACAAAGCGGGCGGCTATCCGTTCGTTTCTTTAAAAGACCATCAAGTAGACCGCGCGTTAATGATGGGCGCTACCGAAGAGCATTTCTCCCAAATCGCAGACTTTGAGGCAAACGTGATGAAAAATATGGACGCTTATATCGGGCTTCGTTCCGGCGACAATGTGAACGAGCTGTCCGATGTACCGAGCGATAAAATGAAAATCCACGGCAAAACGGTCGGCCAAAAGGTTCATCGCGATATTCGCGTCCCGAAAACAAAATGGGTAGTGCTTCGTTATCCAACCGCCTCTATGGCGCAGCTTGCAAAAATGAGCACGGAAGCATTTGAAGATTTCTATTTCAATGTATGCAATCTTGATTATAGCAAGATGGATAAGGCGATGGACAGCCTTGTCGAATTGATGAACAAAACAGATACAGTACGCATTACAGGTCCGGGAACAGATTTAACATTCTCTATTAAAGATATTCCGGCTATTAAATGCGCCGGGGAAATGAATATCCCTGACGGCGAGGTCTTTACCGCTCCTGTTAAAGATTCCGTAAACGGCACAGTTACATACAATACGCCATCTCCTTATAACGGCTATACATTCGAAAATGTACAGCTTACGTTTAAGGATGGAAAAATTATTGAAGCAACAGCAAACGATACAGAGCGCATTAACAAAATTTTTGATACAGATGAAGGGGCACGTTTTATCGGTGAATTTGCAATTGGCGTAAATCCGTATATTTTACATCCAATGGGAGATATTTTGTTTGACGAAAAAATCGACGGAAGCTTCCACTTCACACCGGGACAGGCGTATGATGAGGCATATAACGGCAACAACTCTAATATCCACTGGGATTTAGTATGTATTCAACGCCCGGATTACGGCGGCGGCGAGATTTATTTCGATAATGTACTAATCCGCAAGGACGGCCGCTTTATCATCCCAGAGCTAGAAGCCTTAAATCCCGAAAATTTAAAATAGCAAAAAAGATGCGGAATTGCTCCGCATCTTTTTTTATCGCTTCATTTGCACTTCTTTTTCATACGCTTGCTCGAACTTTTGAATATCGCCCGCTCCCATAAAAATAAGCACGCCATTTGTATGTTTTTTCAATACTTCTGTCGTCATTACACTGATTAATTCTGCCCCATCAATACGCTGTTGTAAATCCTGAATAGACAATTTCCCTTCATTCTCACGCGCGGAGCCGAAAATATCACATAAATAAACTTGATCGGCCTTTTCTAGGCTAGCGGCAAATTCATCTAAAAACTTCTTTGTCCGTGAAAAAGTGTGCGGTTGAAAAATTGCTACAATTTCCTTATCCGGAAATTTCTGTCGCGCTGCCGCAATTGTCGCATTAATTTCCGTTGGATGATGCGCGTAGTCATCAATAATAATTTGATCGCCAACTATCCTTTGGCTAAAGCGGCGCTTTACTCCTCTAAAGGTTGTTAGCTGCTGCTTTACAATTTCAACATCAATATTTTCATAATGACAAAGAGCAATCACCGCTAGAGCGTTTAACACGCTGTGGTCGCCGTAGCCTGTAATATGGAATGTACCGTAATAAGCATTTCTTACAAATACATCAAATGTTGTGCCGTCTGTTCTCTTTTGCATATTCCGCGCTTGAAAATCATTATCTTCTCCAAACCCGTAGAACATAACAGGCACTCTCGCATGTATTTTTTGTAGCTGTTCATCATCGCCGCATGCAATAATTCCTTTTTTCACTTGAAGAGCCATTTCCTGAAATGCGCTGAATACATCTTCAATATCCTGAAAATAATCTGGATGGTCAAAATCAATATTTGTCATAATCGCATAGTCCGGGTGATAAGACAAAAAGTGCCGGCGGTATTCACAAGCCTCAAATACAAAATATTTGCTGTTTTCTACCCCTTTGCCCGTACCATCCCCAATTAAGTAAGATGTAGGATGCGCTCCCTGCATAACGTGGGACAGCAATCCAGTTGTGGACGTTTTGCCGTGAGCTCCTGAAACAGCGATACTTGTATACTGGCTCATTAAATTTCCTAAAAAATGATGATAGCGATAAATAGGCAGCCCCATCTCTTTTGCCGCTTGTAATTCCTCATGTGTGTCCGGGAAAGCATTTCCTGCGACAATGACTTGCCCTTCTTGAATATTCTTTTCATCGAAAGGCAGGATGGTAATATTGCGTTTCTCCAGCTCAGCCTGGGTAAAAAAGTGCTTTTCTACATCAGAGCCTTGAACTGTATGCTTCATATCATGCAGGATTTGCGCAAGTGCACTCATGCCTGTGCCTTTAATCCCTACAAAATGGTAAACTGTCATTTTAAAGAACCTCCAACATCTGTAACTGATCCAACGGCCTATCTGTAAGACAGTATATGATGGTTTTTTCGTTTTGGGAATATATATCCCGATTCTTCCATTACTTACAGCTTTTTCTTATATTAAGGCTCTGTTAAACTTGATTGTTGATTTTCCACTACAGGCGGACGCTTTCCGCGGGCGGGGCCGAGCCGCTTTTCCCGCTGGAGTCGCCGCCTTTCGTTCCAAATCAACATTAGTCTTTAACAGAGCCTATATTAAAAGGCAGTATTTGAAGAGGCGAATCCCGATAATAACCGTGTCTCATTAGTTAGCCTATCCGTGCAACAATGTCCCAACGGATAAAAATTTCATTCTATATAACTCCTCATGTACACATAACATACCCATTATAGCAAAAAACAAAGAGCTGTACGAGACAAAAACTGATAGGAGAAATCCCTATCAGTTTTTGTCTTGGCTGCTTTCATTCTGGTTTTCTTAAAATCACGCGCTCAAGGCGGGGATTCGGCCTATATTTGCGGCCCGCCTTGGCAGCATGCTTCCCATTTAACTCTACATTATCGCCTGTAAAACCGATTTTCATCTTCAAAAGGCTTCCGCCTACTCCATACATATCAACAGGCACATTCTGTTCTTCAAACTCGCGGATGCGCTTCTCATCAAAACCGCCGCTTACTACAATTTTGACATGCTCAAAGCCTTCCTCATCCAAAGCCTTGCGCAAAGCAAAAATAAGCGGTGGATTAGCGCCGCGCGGGTCAAATGTTCCGAGCACTTCCGGATGGCGGATAAAGTATTGGTCAATCATGGTGCGGGAAGTATCTACGCGCACCCCTTTTAAGGTCGGCCCAAACTCCCTGGCTACGCGTAAAGCATCAGTGATGACGTCGTTATTATAATCAATTAATACAACTAAATCGTCTTCTGGAAATTTTTTGTGATAGGCGCGGGCTGCTTCTACTACATCTCCGTCAAACATTTGAATAAGCGCGTGCGGCATAGTGCCCATTCCGCTTTTACCCCACCATTCATTCATCGCATGCGTTGCTTGCGCTGTAGTTCCGCCAATATAAGCGGCATAGCCGTCTCCCGCTTGCTGTGTGAAGTGGTCGTCGCGATCGCCCATGAAAATAATAGGCTTATCCTTTCCAGCGCTGCGGGCAGCCTGCACAACATTATATACATTTGTCGCAACAGACGTACGGCGGGCTAAAATACCGTCAATTACCCCTTCAAGGTATCCGAAATATTCATATGGCCCCCGTATCGTTAACACTGTTTCAAACGGGCTAATTTTATCGCCATCTTTTAAGGAGTGAACCTCCAACTCCTCCGGATGTTCCGCGAAGGTTTCCAGTAAAGCGATAACCTCGTCCGTGCCGCACAGTACTGCGTGTTCTTTTTGGAAGAATTGCATTGTTACAACCGTCCCGGGACGAAATTCCTTAATAATATCACGCGTTTTTAAAAAGTAAACGGCGGAAAACCAGCCCTCGCCAACCCTTTTATCGAATTTAAAGGTTTTATTAGTAAGTCGATTTAATTTTCCTTGTAGCTTTAATTCTATTTCCTTCATACGCTAAACTCCCTGTTCTGCTCTCATCTTTCTTTTAGTATGAGGTAATTTACATATTCGTATCCTGCATTGCCGCCAAATCGTTCTCTGTAATTAGCACATCCCTCGGCTTGGAACCGCGCGCTTCTGAAATGATCCCCTGCAGCTCCATCTCTTCAATAAGCCGTGCGGCGCGATTATAGCCAATGCGGAAGCGGCGCTGCAGCGCTGAAGCAGAAGCCCCTCCTTGCTCAAGAACAAACTGGCACGCTTCATAAAATAGCTCATCCTCCGTTTCATGTTGCTCCACTTTCGTCAACAAATCTTCTTGCCTAAATAAATAATCCGGCTTCATTTGCTGCTTTACATGGGATACAGTGCGCTCAATCTCTTCATCTGATACATATACGCCCTGTACGCGGACCGGCTTTGATGTCCCATTTTCTAAAAATAGCATATCGCCGCGTCCAAGCAGCTTCTCCGCTCCGTTAATATCAATGATGGTGCGTGAATCTACTTGCGAAGACACTGTAAAAGCAACACGCGTCGGAATATTCGCTTTAATTAAACCGGTAATCACATCTACAGATGGCCGCTGCGTAGCAACCAATAAATGAATGCCGCACGCTCTCGCTTTTTGGGCGATACGGCAAATCGCCTCTTCTACATCAGCAGGAGATACCATCATTAAGTCGGCCAGCTCATCTATAACAATTACGATATACGGGAGCTGCTCGCCCGGCGTTGCTTTTTGCTTTATCAAATCATTGTATCGCGTTAAGTCGCGTGCCCCCGCATGAGCAAACATTTCATAGCGGCGCTCCATTTCCTCCACCGCCCATTTTAGGGCGGCTGTAGCTGCTTTCACATCGGTAATGACCGGCGCTACAAGATGAGGCACATCATTATAAGGAGCCAGCTCTACCATCTTCGGATCAATGAGCATAAGCTTCACCTCATGCGGCAACGCTTTGTATAAAATGCTCGTTAAAATCGCATTGATGCACACGCTTTTGCCGGAGCCGGTAGCGCCCGCAATTAAACCGTGCGGCATTTTCCGGATATCTGTAACAATTGGAGTACCGGAAATATCAAGGCCGAGGGCTACCGTTAACGGCGATTCGCTTTTTGCAAAAGCATGGCTTCTTAGAATTTCCCGTAAAAACACCGGCTTGCTTTGCCGATTTGGCACTTCAATGCCGACTGCGTTCTTGCCCGGAATCGGGGCTTCAATCCGAATATCGCGTGCTGCGAGGTTCAATTTAATATCGTCGCTCAAGTTTGTAATCTTATTCACCTTCACGCCCGGTTCAGGCTGTACTTCAAAACGTGTAACAGCCGGTCCTTGTGTTACACGAACAACCTTTGCTCCAACATGGAAGTTTTCAAATGTCGTATCAAGCAGCTGCTTTTGCTCCTCCAGCCATTGTTCATCATTTCCCGCATGGTCCTCTGGTATGTTTAGTAACCGCAGCGGCGGAAGCGTATAAGAAAGAGGCTGCAATATTTTTGAAGCCTGTGACTGTTTTTGCTTCATCTTCAATCTGTCTTGTTTTAACATAACAACATTATACGGAACAAATCGCTTCTTCTGGCGCGGTGGCGCTGTTCGTTTTTGTTCTTCCTTCTGCGCAGCTGCTTCCCCCTCTAATTTGTTAACTAAAACATCAGGGACTTCAGCAGGCTGCAATTGCGAATGTATGTCCCGCTGTACACTAGAAGCAGTGTCCGCCTCATTTATATTTTCCCGCGTCTCATTACTAGTTTGTTGCGCAGTTCCCTCAGCTGTCATCACGCTCAATTGTTCTTCTTTCGACTCTGCAACTTCTTTTACGGCCGCTCCCTCGCATACCGCCTCGGCTGCCGGCTCTTCTTTCCATTGCTCTTCTTTTTCTTCCTCGCATACCGCTTCGGCTGCCAACTCTTTTGATTTTTCAGCCTTTCCTGCCTCTTCATCAATCCGCGCCTGTAGCTTCTCTTCCTTAACAGGCGATGTTGGCTCCTCTTTTCCCTCTGCCCCAAATGGAATATGTATTTCATCACATTGCTCTACCGCATCTACATCATCGTCCCACTCATCATAATCGACAATATATCCATTTTTAACCAGCCAAGCATCTACTACTGAAAGGCTCTGCTTAGAAAGCTCAAGATCTGCCATCGGCTGCTTTTTCCATACATCCTCATCTGGACGATTATACCCAAATACAGGGGAAATCACTTCCGTTGGACGGAATGGAGCGCGATTTGCACTTGGTTCCACCTTCTTCTTAGGAGAGATTGCCCGTTCACTCACTTGCTGCCTTACAACTGGAGCGCTTGTATGCTGTACAGCGCGTTTTGAAATGCTGGCATGTTCCTTGACAATTGATATATTGGAGACAATGGACTTGTCATTCATATCCCTTCGCTCCGGCCGTCCTGGTACGGCTTCTTTCAGCTTTCTTGCTTGCTTAGGTGATGTTGGAACTTTAAGCAACCGTTCGTCCGGTACAAGGGGAAAACGAAACTTGCCGCTTCGGTACGGATAGGGCTCTGCCATTTTTTCTTCTCTGCCAATCTCTTTGTTCGAGCCCATGCCTGTTTGAAGAACGCTAGGAGCTTCCAAATCGCTTTCCTCTTTCTTAAACAGCTTTTTCATCCAATCTAGCATGCAGTACCACTCTTTCTGCAAAGTAATAACACCCTTTATTGTAACAGCATTCCGCAAAATATGCAGAAAAAAATTGCATCAATGGAGATTATCACAGAGCTGCAATATATAAGAAAAAGCCGCCAGCTTCTTCCCTGACGGCTTCTTCCTAAGCTTTCCGATGCGTTTCTGTTGCATAACTCTCGCCTTGTTTTTCTAACGTGCGTTTAACAATTCCGGACGGCGCTAAACACACTTCCCGTTTTTTCTAGCTCTTTACTCATCGCGCCCTGTTTTCACCCGATTTTTCCCTAAAATGAAGATTGGCTCTAGCTCCTTATTTTCATAAATAAACGAAAGGGACGTAATCGGCACACGGCCTTCGGCAAAAAACTTCATCGTCATATGCGCGATAATATCATATCCGGCTTCATTGCGGACATCGGCAATGATTAAAACATCCTGATGAGGAACGGCGACGACCATATCGCCTGTAATTTTTGCGTTCATCTCTTCAAGCAGCGAATCATCTAAAATGCGGCTCGCGTCATAACCATCGTTTGCGTTGAAGAAATAAAATATATTGCCCGCAACCTCATCCCGCTTCATTTTACGTGGGAGGGAGCGAACGTTAAAAAGGGCCATTTCTTTTACTTGCCGGGCGTCAAGAGAGAGCTTCTCCAGCAATCTTTCATCAATAAGCCGATACGTTTTTTCCGAATCAAGCCCATAGTAAATACGCGTTTCCGCCGTGTGGTCAGAAGTAAGAAATGGATTTCCCTCTTCCTGCTCTGCCGGAAAGGAGGTAGAACGGATAACCGGGAAAACTTTCGTAACTTCTCCCTCATCTTTGCCCATCGCCAGCAACGCTTCCTCTACATAATAAACAACCTCTGCAATCGCGCTTTCTCCCCTTTGTTCCCATTTCGCGACAATGCCGGGTATTGCGATTGTAATCCCTTTTTGTGTTGCCTTATTTTCAATGCGGAGCGTATCCTTCTCCCGGTCATAATAAAACATCCGTTCCTCATGGTCCAAACACTTTATTAATTCATCCTTCATTTTTTTGCTGCTCATTTTCATTAAATAACCCCCTTTCCTTATTTAATTTTCATATATTGTAGATTTCCAAAGCGCCAATATCATAACAGCCTTATTTCAAGCCTTCAATAAAGGCTTCAATTTGCTCCTGTGTTTTGCGGTCTTTATTTACAAACCGGCCGATTTCTTCCCCATTGCGATAAGCGATAAAGCTTGGAATTCCAAACACGCCCAATTCTGCACATAAATCAATAAATTTATCGCGGTCTACATAATAAAAAGTAAAATCATTATACTTTGCTTCTACATCCGGCATAAATGGCTCAATAAACCGGCAATCTGGGCACCAATCCGCAGAAAATAAAAAGATTGCCTTCTCCTGCGCTTTTACATCTTGAAACTGCTCTAACGTTTCTAACTTTTTCATCCGTATGTCCTCCTTCATATTCTCATCTGCCCCCATTAAATACTAAGTTATAGGAACATGCAAGAATTATGCTTTCGTATAGTATTTATATTGTCCCATTAACAGCTTCGCTACATGTGTGAACATCTCTTCTCTGTCCACATATCCGTCTGTAAACACGCCGACTGCTCCTTCATTGCTGCGAATATCCTTTCGTTTCGTGTATTCTTCCATAACCTCGCTCAGCTCTTTTCCTTCTTTTAACGGTGCTAGAAATTCATCAGGAAGCTTAATGCGCGCTCCTCCCGCAAGCAGCGTCCATCCAGATTTCGTAACAAGCGCCCCGTAATTACAAAGGAATAGCCCGTATGGCGATTCCGCCACGCCTCCCTCTAATCCGATACCGATATCCGCACCGGTTTCTTGTAAAGCGTTTTTTGCGCGGTTGACCGCACCTTGCATCGTCTCTTCATCCGAAAACGGCTGCGCTGCTACCCCGGAAGGAACAGCAACCGGAAATAGCTCTTCATCCGCCAATATATTGCGGACTGCTCCTACCTTTGTCTTATTTAAAGATCCTATGGCAATCTTCACTGTTTAGTTGGCTCTCCTTTCAAAAAGAAAAGGCCTGCTATCGGCCTTTTCAATCTTCTATCCGTTATTTTTAATCGTTTCAACTGTTGTGCGGTCTGTTGCTTTTACAAGCTTGATTAATAATTCCTTTGCTGCCGCATAGTCATCCACATGTATAATAGAAGCATGTGTATGGATATAGCGGGAGCAAATGCCGACTACCGCAGACGGCACTCCGGAATTGCTCGTATGAACGCGGCCGGCATCGGTTCCGCCTTGTGATACGAAATATTGATACGGGATATTGTGTGTTTCGGCCATATCCAAAATAAACTCTCGCATTCCTTTATGCGTTACCATAGAACGGTCTAAAATGCGCAGAAGCGTTCCTTTTCCAAGCTGGCCAAACTCATTTTTATCCCCGCCGGCATCATTGGCAGGACTCGCATCAAGAGCGTAAAAAATATCAGGATTAATCATGTTTGCTGCCGTCTGCGCCCCCCTTAATCCGACTTCTTCTTGCACAGTCGCACCGGAGTACAGTATATTCGGTATGGTCTCGCCCTTTAATTCTTTTAGTAATTCAATGGCAAGGCCGCAGCCGTAGCGGTTATCCCAAGCTTTCGCCATAATTTTTTTCTCGTTTGCCATTGGTGTAAACGGGCAAATCGGCACAATTTGCTGGCCTGGCTTAATTCCTAGCTCCAACGCATGGTCATGGCTGTCAGCGCCGATATCAATGAGCATATTTTTTATATCCATCGGCTTTTTCCGTTGTTCTTCGCTTAAAATATGGGGAGGGATCGAGCCTACGACACCGATGATCGGGCCCTTTTCCGTTATTACTTGAACACGCTGCGCAAGCAATACTTGGCTCCACCAACCGCCAAGCGTTTGAAAACGGAGCATTCCATTTTTCGTAATTTGCGTAACCATAAAGCCAACCTCGTCCATATGGCCGGCCACCATGACACGCGGGCCATTCTCATCCCCCCGTTTCACCCCGAAAACGCTGCCGAGGCGGTCTTGAATAATTTCATTTGTATATTTGCCAATTTCCCGCTTCATAAAACGGCGTACCTCATGCTCAAAACCGGAAGCCCCCGGAAGCTCCGTTAAAGTTCGAAACAATTCCATCGTATCCTGATTCATTCACAAACGCTCCTTTTCCTTGAAAATAATCTCGTTTTCACAAAGCAGCTCGAAAACATGGACTTTGCATGGGCTTGTGAAAAATAGTTAAACATATGTATAAAACAAAGCCTCCCTTCACAAGGGAGCTATTCTATTGGGCGGCTAGCAACGGCCGTCAGACATGGCGTCATGTTCTAATCGGCGCTGCATCGAAAGCCACGCACAGCATTATTTTCATTGTAACGAATTTTCACAAATGCCGCTAGTTTCTTCTTTTTTCGCCCAATTTCGATTATACTTGATATGTTAGGGAATTTTGCGCAATAGAGGTGAAAAAACATGAATTGGAAAAACCTTTTCCTCGGTGTAGGTTTAGGCTTCGCAGCCGGATATGTTGCAGCAAATAAACTTCAGCAAGGCAGCCATCTTTCCTCCGAAAAAGCATTAAAGATGGTAAAAAACATATTTGAAGAAAAAGGCGAAATCACCGGCTCTTGGATTCATATGGTGCCCGAAGTATTAGAAAAGTACGGCCTCACATACGAAGTATACCGTGGGGGTATTACATCATTAATTGACAATGTACAAGAACGCTTTGAATTTTTAGTGGATGCAAAAACGGGAACGATTTTAGAAGTAGTAGAATTGTAAGCAATGCCACTGGCTGCTTTGTCTAACTTTTTATTCAGTTATATATAGCCATGTTGGCGACCTCTTTCATACAAAAACTGAGCGCGGGAAAGCAACCCGTGCTCAATTTTTTAAAACGAAATGCGCTTAGCAGGGGCTAAAAACTTTTTCTAATTCCGCCTGGCGGTTTAAAAACAAGGCTATGTTAAAGACCAAATTTGATTTTTACGTCAAAAGCACATGATCTATAACTTAGGTCTGCACATTGCGGATAGAACCTGGCGGCAACCCGCACTCGCTTCCTCTCTCTGGTTTTCCGCCGCATGGGACAGACATAGGTTTTGACCGCTTCTATGCATGGCTAGATGCTCTCTCCCCTCTAAAAGAAGGGGGTTATACATCAACACTAACGTTTAACACAGACATCCATGCAAGAATATAACTCGCACCACGATAGATAAAAAATTTTTATTTTTTAGGGTAGGCCGATGTTGATTTTGATATCACGTACGTCTGTACATCACGGCTATGCAGACATTGCAACCC
>JBHGUR010000096.1:0-16352 GCA_048976805.1 Ectobacillus sp.
CCACTTAAGCGAACTCATTCTTATTCCTTGTGGAGCCGGAGATGAAATTGCCTCTGCCCGCGAGCAATGGAACGATGGCTCAAATACGCTGGCAATCGCTCCCGGCGTTGTCATTACATATGACCGCAACTATGTATCCAATGAACTGCTCCGTCAACACGGAATTGAAGTAATCGAGATTTTGAGCTCTGAATTATCCCGAGGCCGCGGCGGTCCGCGCTGCATGAGTATGCCGATTTTACGGGAGAACATATAAGAGGCTGCCGCAGCTTTATAATTGTATCCCTCAAGATGCATTTCATACACAAACAGAACGCTGATAAAAACAAAAAATGAAAGGGAGGATATAACAATGCTTACATTTACAAAACCCAATTTAAAAGGAAGAAGCTATTTAGCAGAAAAAGATTTTACAGAGGATGAGCTTTTATACTTAATTGATTTTGCAGCACAATTAAAGGATATGAAGAAAAAAGGAATTCCGCATCGCTACTTGGATGGAAAAAGTGTTGCCCTATTATTTGAGAAGCCATCAACCCGCACGCGCTGTGCCTTTACAGTAGCCTGCATCGATTTAGGAGCGCATCCTGAATATCTAGGCAAAGACGATATCCAACTCGGCAAAAAAGAATCAATTGAGGATACCGCAAAAGTATTGGGCCGGATGTTTGACGGCATTGAATTCCGCGGGTTTGAGCATAAAAAAGCGGAAGCGCTGGCGGAGCACTCCGGCGTGCCGGTATGGAACGGACTAACTGACCTATGGCATCCCACTCAAATGCTTGCCGACTTTTTAACCATTCAAGAAAACGCCGGGCATATTAAAGGCGTGAAGCTTGTCTATATCGGCGACGGCCGCAATAACGTAGCCAACAGCCTGTTAATCGGCGGTTCCAAGCTCGGAATGGACATAAGAATATGTTCTCCAGCCTCCCTATTTCCAGCTCCGGAAATTGTGGAAATGGCAGAGGGTTTTGCCAATGAATCGAACGGTCGCGTTATGGTTACGGATGATATTGACAAAGCGGTCACAGGAGCTGATGCCATTTATACAGACGTATGGGTGTCTATGGGCGAAGAAGATAAGTTCGCAGAACGCATCGCCCTCTTGCAGCCTTATCAAGTAAATATGGAGTTGATTGAAAAAACAGGAAACAACAACATAATCTTCCTACACTGCCTGCCTGCATTCCACGACTTGGAAACCACCTACGGCATGGCTGTTTATGAAAAACATGGCTTAAAGGAAATGGAAGTAACAGATGAGGTGTTCCGCAGCAAGCATTCTAAAGTATTCGATCAAGCGGAAAACCGGTTGCATACCATTAAGGCAGTTATGGCCGCAACGTTAGGAAATCTATAGAATTCAAACAGCTTTCCGGCAAGGGGAGAAATATCTCCCCTAATTTTATAAAGAGGTGAGGAAAATGTCCCACAACAAAAAGCTCGGTTTGTTTTCCTTAATTGCGCTCGTAGTAGGCTCTATGATTGGCGGCGGCGCTTTTAACTTGGCAGCCGATATGACACAAGGTGCAAGTGCAGGGGCAATTCTTATCGGTTGGGTTATTACAGGAATCGGGATGATTGCACTCGGATTGACATTCCAAAACTTAACAGAAAAAAGGCCGGACTTAGACGGCGGTGTCTACAGCTATGCCAAAGCGGGCTTTGGCGATTTCATGGGGTTTAACAGCGCTTGGGGCTATTGGCTCTCTGCCTGGCTTGGCAACGTAGCCTATGGAACGCTGCTTTTTGCCTCCCTTGGCTATTTCTTTCCCATCTTTAAAGGCGGCCAAAACATCGCATCCATTATCGGGGCGAGCGTGCTGCTTTGGGGAGTTCACTTTCTCATTTTACGCGGTGTCCATTCAGCGGCGCTTGTGAATTTAGTAACAACAATCGCCAAGCTAATTCCGATATTTTTATTCATCATTATTGCCATCTTTGCATTTCATGCGGATACGTTTTTCCATAACTTTTGGGGAACCGGCAGCTTTAGCTGGAGCTCTGTCGGAACGCAAGTAAAAAGTACGATGCTCATTACCGTCTGGGTATTTATCGGGGTGGAAGGAGCGGTTGTTCTTTCCGGACGCGCCAAGCAGCGCAGCGATATTGGAAAGGCAACTGTAATCGGCTTGCTCGGCACTCTCATTATTTACGTTTTGCTTACTTTATTATCAATCGGCGTTATGTCTTCTGCAGAAATCGCAAAGCTGGACAGCCCATCAATGGCATATATTCTTGAATCTATTGTCGGAAAATGGGGCGCTGTTCTTATCAACATCGGCCTGGTCGTTTCCGTACTCGGCGCATGGCTCGGCTGGACATTATTAGCAGCAGAAATTCCTTATATTGCGGCAAAGGACGGAATTTTTCCGAAATGGTTTGCAAAAGAAAATAAAAATCAGGCGCCAATTAATTCCTTATGGCTGACCAATGGGCTGATTCAAGTCTTTTTCCTTACATTGCTCGTATCTGATAAAGCGTATACGTTCGCGTTTTCCCTTGCTTCATCGGCTATTTTAATTCCATACGCGCTATCCGCTTTCTACCAAGTGAAATATACAGTGCAATCCCAGCATACAGATCGTACAAAAAACTTAGTAATCGGCTTCATTGCAAGTATTTACGGCGTATGGCTCATTTACGCAGCAGGACTCGATTATTTATTGCTTACGATGACCTTGTACGCTCCTGGCATTTTGATTTTCCGCAGCGTCCAAAAAGAAGCACATCATCCTTTTGCCAAACCGGAAATCGCGGCGTCCGTTTTCATTCTAATTCTCGCACTTGTAGCTGTTTTTCAAATAGCGAATGGCTCTATTCAAATTTAATTAGCGGAGGAGATTTATATGAAACGCAAGAAGGTCGTTATTGCGTTAGGCGGCAATGCTATTCAATCGGGAGATGCTTCTGCCCATTCACAGCAGGAAGCCCTCGAACGAACCGCAGCGCAGCTTGTCGATTTTATCGAACAAGATATTGATATCATTATTACTCACGGCAACGGGCCTCAGGTCGGCAATATTTTGCTGCAGCAAAAAGCGGCCCATTCTGACAAAAATCCGGCGATGCCATTAGATACTTGCGGAGCGATGAGCCAAGGCATGATCGGGTATTGGTTTCAGAATGCGTTAGACAAACAATTGCGGGCACGGGGTATTCGAAAAGATGTATGCACTATCATCACCCGCGTTACCGTCGCTTCAGATGATCCAGCATTTTCTAACCCAACAAAGCCGATTGGCCCGTTTTACACAGAAGACGAAGCTATGCAAATGATGAAGGAAAGCAACGCTGTATTTAAAGAAGATGCGGGCCGCGGCTGGCGCCGGGTCGTTCCGTCTCCTCTTCCGATCGGCATTAAGGAAAGCGAGATTATTAATGCGTTAGTCGACCAAGGCCATATTGTCATTGCTGTAGGCGGAGGCGGCATTCCGGTATTAGAATCCTTTGATGGCTTTACCGGGGTGGAAGCGGTAATTGATAAAGATTTTGCGGCGCAAAAGCTCGCACAGCTTGTAGAGGCCGATTTGCTTCTTATTTTAACGGCCGTCGATCATGTGTACATTGATTTTAACAAGCCGACACAAAAGAAGCTGGACAAGGTTTCTCTTACAAGATTGCAGACTTATATAGACGAGCAACAATTCGCGCCAGGCAGCATGCTTCCAAAAATTCAGGCGGCTATGCAGTTTGCCGGTTCAAAAGAAGGACGGAAAACGATTATTACTTCGCTTGATAAAGCGTGCGATGCCTTGCAAGGATACGCGGGAACCGTTATCACTACCGAAAAAGAATTAGCATTCGTTTAAACAAATGAAACTAAATTGGGCTATATTGGCAATAGCATTTAACAGAGCCTAACTATAAGAAAACCCTATCACAGACTAACGCACTGTGGCAGGGTCGAAAAAGTTATAATTTCTTATCTTTCAAAAAAGGCAAACAGGAAAAGGATGTTCTTCCCCTGTTTGCCTTTTTCACATTTTCTTAATAGTTGCACAAATCCCCCGCATATGCAGCATGTTACAATAAATACGGATTATGATATTAAAAGTGAAGGGGTATTTCATCATGAAAAACAATGAAGTAACGGAAAGGCTCAAACACTTTGAAATTTTTTCATATTTAACAGAGAAGGATTTACAAGAAGCCAAGAAATTTATTTATAGTCGCACATATAGAAAAGGGCAAATTTTGTTTATGGAAGGAGATCCGCGCGAGCGCATTTATTTTTTGCTTGAAGGATTTGTAAAACTGGAAAAGGCCAATCCGAGCGGCACTATGCTATATTACGATTACGTAAAGCGAAATAATATGTTTCCATACGGCGGACTATTTGCTGACACAACATACCATTATTCTGCAGAAGCGGTTACAGATGTTGAATTGTATTATATGCCAACAGTTATATTTGAAAGCATGGTCAAGAAAAATCGCCATCAGCTCATTCATATTGTAAACCACTTATCAGAAATATTAGAACTGCATGAATCGCGTGTCCAAAAAATCACGACCCCGAATGCACACGACCGCGTCATTCAGGCTATTCATTATTTGATGCATGATTTAGGGGAAATAGACGGAGAACACGTTGTAATCCATTGTCCGATTACAACTACCGATATTTCTAAAATATCCGCAACATCGCGTGAAACAGTCAGCTGCGTTTTGAAGCAATTAAAAAATGACCACATCATCGCGCTTTCCGGAAAAAAATTACCGTACATAATCCGAAATTTTTTAAAGAAGCTTCCCTATAAACGAAAGCACTTTAAAAATTCGGCGGATTATTCTCAAAATCCGTCGAATCCCGATGCAATGAAAGAGGGCTGTTCAAGAAGAACGCCCTCATTTTATATACTATTAAAAGCGCTGTGTTTTACTTCGCATCCTTTGCCGCTTCAATCGCCGCTTCGTAATTCGGATGGCTTGTACCCTCGCTTACATACTCAACGTAAGTTACTTTGTTTTCGCTATCGATAACAAATACAGCGCGGGCCAATAAACGAAGTTCTTTCATAACAACGCCGTATGCTTCCCCGAAAGAAAGATCGCGATGATCAGAAAGAGTTACTGCATTTTCTAAGCCAGCTGCCGCGCACCAGCGTTTTTGCGCAAATGGAAGATCCACGCTAATTGTTAGCACCTTCACGTTATCAAGCTTAGATGCTTCTTCATTGAAACGGCGTGTTTGCGCATCGCATACGCCCGTATCGATAGAAGGAACAACGCTAATCAATTTTACTGTACCTTTATAAGTGTCTAAAGTAACCGGAGATAAGTCGTTTGCTAATACTGTAAAATCAGGAGCTTTATCCCCAACCTTTACTTCGTTGCCGATTAATGTAACCGGATTTCCTTTAAATGTAACAGTTGCCATTTCAACATCCTCCTTAAAATAAACAAAATATGTACAGTGTAAATGATAGAGGGAATAGCAGCGGAATGCAAATAAAAAGGTTTGTTTTTTCAAAAAATACAAAAAATGGGCCTCCCTATATCGGTTGGCCCATTTGCCTTACATTACAACCGGCGGTTCAGAAATCGCACTTGTTTTACATTCTTTTTTCTTAAACATCTCTTGGACTTTTTCTACCGCCTGCGGGGCAAGGTCGATAATTTTATCAAGTAAATGCGTATTTTCATCTAAATGCAGCATTTTGACACCTGTGCTATTAACGACAAGAAAAGCGATTGGCGTAATGGAGACACCGCCCCCGCTTCCGCCACCAAATGGGTGTTTGCCGTTCGTTTCCTTGCCAAATTCACTTCCCCCTGCGGCAAATCCAAAGCTGACCTTAGATACGGTAAGAATCACACTGCCATCGGGAGACTCAATTGGGTCTCCGATAACTGTATTGACATCTGTCATTTTTTGCAAATTTTGCATCGCGGTAGTCATTAATGCTTGAATGGGATGTTCCGCCATACTGCTTTACCCCCTTACATTTGCTGTTTGTTTTGCCTTTATCAAAATAGAACGGTTTTTTCTTATATAACGCAGCAGCTTTAAGGCTGCGAGCATAGCTTGACCGATGCGAAAGGATATCATGCACTCAAGCTGAGTGGCGATACCTCTTCCTTGAAATATGGGCGTTATATTTAAATCAGGTGTTTTCACCATATTCATATAGGAGCTTATAATCCCAGCAATAATCCCTTTTATTGACCAAAGGGACCCGGTTAAAATGCCCGTGCTTGCAGCATCGCCTGCACCAAAATGTGTATGCCATTTCAAGTGCCTTAGCTTAACCTTTTTGAGAAAGCCCTTAATGATAGTATGTATATCCCCAAAGCTTTTTATCAGATCAGGCAGCTTTTCGAGCCATTCTGATAAAGGACGCTCCAATTCTTCTTCCTGCTTTGTGTCTGATTTTTCTTGTTCCTTTGCTTTTCTTTTTTCTAGAAACTGCAGAACATCAAGTGTATAACGCATAAACCAAATGCGTATTTGCACATAAACGTGCTGTTCTCCCGCTGTATAAAACACTGTAATCCGAATGGAGAGTTTTGTGATTAGCATAATAAAGCATAATAAAATTAATACCGCAAGCACAATGATAAACCATTTCACAGACGCTCATCCTTTCATTCCGTATCCATTATCGACGGAATGAAACGAAATTAAACTAACAATCCAACTAAATATTTTAAAGGTTTCTGTTTTATTATGCCGAAATATAAAGATATAGTTCGATCACTTCTATGGAGGAATCAATAATGCCTAACCGTCGAAATTTATATTTTTTCTATGAGCAAAATGCTTCCATGCCAACAGAACAATTAAACACACTTTATAAACAGCTGGAAAACAAGGGCTTTACGATTTTAAAACATCCTGAGCATGCCAATGCAATCATAAGCATCGGGGAAGATGGGACATTTTTGCAGGCGCTTAGGAAAACCGGCTTTCGGGATGACTGCTTATACGCGGGTGTTTCAGTAACAGATGAAACATCTTTTTATTGCGATTTCAACCTTCAGCAAATGGAAAACGCGCTTGAAGAAATTAGCAATACCGCAATAGAAGTGCGAAGATATCCGATTATTCACGTTACGGTTGATAATGATACATCTTTTTATTGCCTCAATGAATTTTCTATCCGCTCCAGTATTATTAAAACTCTCGCGATTGATGTATGGATTGATGACCTGCATTTTGAGACATTCCGCGGCGATGGATTGATCGTTTCTACACCGACAGGGAGCACCGCTTACAATAAATCGCTAAGAGGCGCGGTCGTTGACCCGATGCTTCCTTGTTATCAAGTAAGCGAGCTCGCTTCTTTAAACAACAATAGCTATCGTACACTCGGCTCCCCGTTCATTTTAAGCAGCGACCGTACCTTGAAATTAAAGGTTGTCCAAGACGGCAACGACCACCCGGTAATGGGGATGGATAACGAAGCATTAAGCATTAAGCATGTGGATCAAGTTGTCGTCAAACTAAGCGAGAGACGAATTAAAACCGTAAAGCTTAAAAATAACTCCTTCTGGCAAAAAGTGCAGCGGACATTTTTATAAAAAAACTTGATTGTTGATTTTCCACTACAGGCGGACGCTTTCCGCGGGCGGGTTCGAGCCGCTTTTCCCGCTGGAGTCGCCGCCTTTCGTTCCAATCAACAAATGAATCCAAATCAACATTAGCCTTTAACAGAGCCTATAAAAAAGCGGAACCGGCTCGCTTAGGTGCAGCTAGATAATCCCAAAAGCGGAGACGGCCGAAAACAGCAAGGCAGTTTGCCGTGCTGTTTTCTTTATTCCATTAACCTTTTCTGTATACTGCTCTTCCATCGACTACTGTCATGATAACTTCCGTTTGCAAAATATCTTCCGGATCAATTTGGAATATGTCTTTATCCAGTACTGTAAAATCCGCTTCATGCCCCGGCTCAATTTTTCCGCGGCAATTTTCTTTATAGATCGCATAGGCGCTTCCGGATGTAAATAGCGAAACTGCCTCAAACACCGTTAGCTTCTCGCGCGGAAGATAGCTTTTGCCATCAAGGGCGCTTTTCCTGGTAACAGCGCTGTATATGCCAAGGAGCGGGCCAACCGGTTCAATCGGGGCATCCGATCCGCCAGCGCACATAACCCCTTCTTGCAGCAGCGTTTTCCAAGCATAAGCATAACGAAGCCGACCATCGCCCAGTTTTTCGATTACAGACGGAAAATCGGACATCACGAAAACAGGCTGAATATCAAGAACAAGGGAAAGCTTTTTAGCGCGTTCAATTAAGTCCTTTCGCAGCACTTGGCAATGAATAATCCGGTCGCGCTGCCCACGCTTTGGCGGGTGCCGTTCAATTGCTTCTATGATATACTCAAACGCTAAATCCCCAATGGCATGGACCGCAACAGCCAATCCTAAATTCCTCGCCTTTTGCACTAACGCCGCCAATTCTTCTCGTTCAAACACGGCCACTCCATTCGTATCGGGATTATCATAATAAGGCTGGCTTAACAATGCCGTTCTTCCGCCTAGAGAACCGTCAACAAAAATTTTCATCGCGCCAAACTCAATATAACGCCCATTTTCATATTGCGCTAACTCCTCAATCACTTCATGGTGTACAAGCAAATGCGCTTTAAACGGCTTGTTTCGCAAGCCTTTTGCAAAGGCCTGATATGTCCGGGCAAAGCCGCCGTAATAATTTAAATCCTCCGTATGGCAGCCGACAAGCCCGTTTTTCCAACAATCCTCGACCGCTATTTCTAATGCGCGCTGTAAATAGCTTTCTGTCTGCCCAGGAACAACGCCCTGTATGAGCTCCTGTGCACGTTCATACAAAATCCCATTTAACTTGCCATCGTCCCCTTTACCGATTTTTCCTCCCTTTGGATCCGCTGTTTTCTCCGTAATCCCGGCCCATTGCAATATATAAGAATTCACAAGCAGCGCATGGCGGCAAACTCTTTTTAACAAAATAGGATGCTCTAAAGAAATAGCATCTAAATCATTAGCATGAACTTGCCTCGTATCGCAAAACACGTTCTCGTTCCATCCTTCTCCAATTATCCATTCTCCCTTTGGCGTCTGCTCTGCTCTTTCTTTTACAAGAGCCAACATCTCTCCATAAGATGCACAGCCGGATAAATCCAGTCTCATTAGACGTTCGCCGTGGCCGATTAAATGCATATGGCTATCTACCAAACCAGGCAGCATTACATCTCCTTTTAGGTCATACTCAGCTTGTACCTCATAGCGGGCAAACAACTCTTGTTTCGTTCCTATATCTGTAATTATTCCGTCTGTTACATAAACTGCTTCCGTTGTTTCTCCTTTATGTCTCATTGTATAAATCGTGCCGCCGTACCAAATTTCTCCCATTTTGCACTTTCCTTTTCCTGTATATTCAATTTGTCTTTATAGAGTATACAATAACAAAAGCAGACAGAATAACCTGCCTGCTTTAAAAAAATCTTATTGCTTTGCCAATTCCATTTCGCGTTGGCGCAATTCGATGCGGCGAATTTTTCCTGATGTTGTCTTTGGAAGTTCATCGACAAACTCAATTTTACGCGGATATTTATAAGGCGCTGTCAAAGTTTTCACATGCTCTTGCAAAAGAGGAATTAACGCTTCCTTGCTCTCTGTTACTTCTTCGCGCAAGACAATAAACGCTTTTACAACATGGCCTCTCACTTCATCAGGGCTCGCAACAACCGCGCATTCCTTTACATACGGATGCTTCACAAGCGCGTCTTCTACTTCAAAAGGCCCGATTGTATATCCGGAGCTAATGATGATGTCATCGCCGCGTCCTTCAAACCAGAAATAGCCGTCTTCATCCATCTTTGCTTTATCGCCTGTAATATAGTATTCGCCTCTAAATTGCATTGCAGTACGTTCAGGATCCTTGTAATATTGCTTGAAGAGGGCCGGTGTGCTGACGTGCACAGCAATATCGCCGACTACTCCTACACCTACCGGCTGGCCGTTTTCATCCACAATTTCTACACGGTTTCCAGGCGTAGGCTTGCCCATTGACCCCGGCTTAATTTCCATGCCTTTAAGTACGCCAACGAGAAGTGTATTTTCTGTTTGGCCATATCCGTCCCGCACGGTTACGTTGAAATATTTGCGGAATGTGTCAATAACTTCGCGGTTTAACGGCTCCCCCGCAGAAACGGCGCTATGGAGAGCTGATAAATCGTATTTTTCTAACCCTTCTACCTTTGACATAATCCGATACTCTGTTGGCGTACAGCAAAGCACATTCACCTTGTTGTCGCTTAGTAGCTGTAAATATGTTTTTGGCTCAAATCTGCCGTGGTATACAAACCCTGTCGCACCGGAACCGAGCGTTGCCACAAACGGGCTCCAAATCCATTTTTGCCAACCAGGACTGGCAGTTGCCCAGACAACATCCCCATCTTGAATGCCAAGCCAATTCGGCGCGCTCGTGCGCAAATGCGCGTAAGCCCAACCGTGGGTATGTACAACGCCTTTTGGATTTCCTGTTGTACCGGATGTATAAGATAAAAACACCATGTCATCGCGCTTCGTTGGAGCGAATTCCAACAGGTCGCTTTCTGTTTGCAGCTTTTCCGTTAGACTCGTCCAGCCTTCAATTTGTTTATCGCCGATAACAAATCTATGCAGGCTATCTAACGCATCAATGCCATCAAATTGGTCAATATAAGGAGCATAGCTCACAACCGCCTTCACTTCTCCGTGAGAAATGCGGTACTCAATATCCTTTTTGCGCAGCATCTCTGAGCTTGGGATAACAACCAGCCCTGCTTTAATTGCCCCGATATACGTCATATATGCTTCGATAAGGCGAGGCACCATGACTAATACTTTATCCCCTTGTACAAGGCCTTTCTTTATAAAAGCGTTTCCAATTTTGTTCGCGCCACTCATTAATTCACGATATGTAACTTGGCGTTTTTCCCCTTCTTCATTTTGCCAAACTACCGCCAATTTTTGCGGATCTGCCGCATGGCGTTCAATTTCTTGCACTAGATTATAGCTTTCAGGCGCAATTAGTTCTTCTCGGTTCATATTCCATCCCCCTTAATATTCTGCATCCCTCCTTTTCATAATAAAAAAGATTCTGTATATTTTGAATAGTTTTCCTTTAGACAAATTTCTTTATATATCCCTAAATTTCAACAAATTTCGATTGTTAAATACAATTAATAACAACATATTTTCTAATATATTACAATTTTGTGACAATGTTATTTTTACAGGAAATAATTTCTGTTATCTCTGCCTGAAGTAACTGTAGATAGCTTTTGCTGTTATTTCATCATTTGTGAAGGTGCGAAACAATTGATATGGGCACCTGTTAAAAAGGGGAGCGGGACAAAGTCCCGCTCCCTCATCCATTTATATGTGATTATCGTTGAAATCCGCCTAATTGCTGCTCAGCCATAGCTACTAGACGCTTTGTGATTTCGCCGCCTACAGAACCGTTAGCGCGAGCTGTTGCGTCAGCACCAAGCTGAACGCCAAACTCAGAAGCGATCTCATATTTCATTTGGTCTAGTGCAGACTCAGCACCAGGAACTACTAATTGGTTTCTGCTGTTGTTGTTTGCCATGTGTTTTCACCTCCTTGTGAGTATAGAGTGTGAAGAATCACATGGCTTCATTCATTTATAACAATGGTAATTTTTGTTATCAAAGCAACTCTTGAAACTCTTCTTCAATTTCCAATTCCGCCATTTGAAGCACCATTTTTTCTGTATGCGCCACCGCTTCCTCAATGAGAGAAGAAAAATCATAAAATTGCTCAAAGCGGTTTGCTTTCTCGCGCTTCGGTTTTGTGGACGGATTTGGCGGCGTGAAAATGGTACAGCAATCTTCATACGGACGAATCGATATATTATATGTGTCGATTTCATTGGCAATCTTCATAATTTCCAGCTTATCCATTGTAATGAGCGGACGAAGAATCGGGTAGTTCGTTACTTCATTAATCGTATGCATGCTGTCAAGCGTTTGGCTTGCCACCTGGCCAAGGCTTTCACCTGTCACTAAGGCCAATGCATTGCGTTCTGCAGCAATGCGCTCTGCAATCCGCAGCATCATGCGGCGCATAACGGTCATCGTGTAGCTATCAGGGATTTGCTTATGAATTGCCTTTTGTACTTCTGTAAACGGCACAATATGAAGTGTAATTTTTTTACAATACTTTGTCAACTGCTGTGCTAAATCGACAACTTTCTGCTTAGCGCGCTCACTTGTAAACGGCGGGCTATGAAAGTGGATGGCCTCTAATGTAACACCGCGTTTCATAGCCAAATATCCGGCCACCGGGCTGTCAATTCCTCCCGATAACAAGAGCAATACTTTTCCTCCGGTGCCAACCGGAATTCCTCCAGCGCCAGTTCGCTCTTCGCACATAATATATGTGAACTCCGGGCGCACCTCCACCCTGACATTTATATCCGGGTTATGAACATCTACTGTAATGCCCTCTGTATTTCGTAAAATATGTGCGCCGAGCTCGCGATTCAATTCATTTGTTTCCATCGGAAATTGCTTATAGGCGCGATGAACAGAAACCTTAAATGTTTTTACTTCTTTTTTTGTTTGCAAAAACGCTGCCAGCACACCTTGCTTCATTTCTTCTAAATCCGTTCCTACTTTAAGCGCTAAACTGAACGTATGGATGCCAAATATATCTTTTAAACGCTCGGACACCTCTTCGTGGTCTTCTCCATTTAGCTTAATATACATACGATCTCTTGTTGCTTCATACTCTAACGCCTTGAATTTTTTTAATTTATGCTTGATATTTTCTTTTAATATGCTTACAAATTTGGAGCGATTTTTTCCTTTTGTCGTCATTTCGCCGTAGCGAACTAAAATTTGATCATACTTCATCACTTTCTACCTCATCACTTCATATAATTTTAGCAATGTCTGTTGTACAATTTTTTGAAACTGCATTGCCTCTTCCATCGTATTTTCTCCAGATAAGCTAATGCGGATGGCGCTTTCCGCCCGCTTTTGCCCAAGCCCCATCTCTAGCAGCACGTGGCTGACATCCTTTATCTTTGACGAACAAGCAGATTTAGTCGATACGTAAACCCCTTTTTCCTCCAAAGCATGGACGACTACCTCCGGCTTAAGGCCGATAAACGATATATTCAAAATGTGAGGAGCGGACACAGCTGGTGTATTTACCGCAGCCTCGGGCATCGACTGAAAAAAGGATAACAATTGCTGCTTGATTTGTTTCATTCGTTGCACATTTTCACTGCGCTTTTCCATTGTTATGCGCAGCGCCTTTGTCATCGCCACAATTCCCGGCAAGTTTTCAGTTCCGGAACGATAAGAGCTTTCTTGCTGCCCGCCTGATAAAATCGGGTCAAGCGCAACTCCTTCACGAATATATAAAATTCCGGTTCCTTTTACACCGTGAAATTTATGACCAGATATCGTGCACAAATCAACGCACGCGTTCTTAAAATTCAGCGGAACCTTTCCGACGCCTTGCACATGGTCAACGTGAAATACAACCTTTGGATATGCTTTTAACATTCTTCCGATTTCCTCAATTGGCTGAATTGCCCCTGTTTCATTATTAACATGAATCATTGAAAGCAGAATCGTCTCTTCCCTCAACGCCTCTTTAACGCGCTCTATTTCAACCACTCCGTCTTTATTGACGGGCAAGTATGTTACTTCAAATCCAAGTCTCTCAAGCTGCTTAAACGCTTCTGATACCGAAGCATGCTCTACCGTTGTCGTAATAACGTGGCGGCCCCGGGAACGGTGCTTGATTGCCGTTCCTTTAATGGCCAAATTATTTCCCTCTGTACCGCCTGACGTAAAAATAATCTCCGTCGGTTTCACGCCAAAAAGCTGGGCCGCAACAGAGCGGGATTGCGTAAGCAGCCGCTCCGCCTCTCCTCCAAGAGCATGGATAGACGAAGGGTTGCCAAAGTAATTTTGGGCCACTGTCATATAAGATTGAAGCGCTTCGGGATACGGCTTTGTTGTTGCGCTATTATCAAAATAAATCATTCATTGCTACCCCCATTCGCACACATAATGCTACCATATTGAATTTAGTTTGGCTAATGCCTCCCATTTTTGTTCAGTACAAATGATAAAACTTCTATCGCAAAGATGCCGCTGCCCGTTGAAAAAGGGAAAATAATCTTTTATTTCCGCGCTTTTATACACATTGCCGTTTTGGCATAATAAGGCAAGTCCCGCTTGCCTGCGGCCCAAAAGCAAAAAGCAACGATCATTTAAGCAAAACCTTTATTTCTGCTTCAAAATAAAAACCCCTTAACTAAGGGGTTTAATCATTATGGGAAAACTCCTCTATTTTTTCAATCACACCTGGCTCCAGCCGATTTAGAGTAGCTGCCGCCTGCTCAAATGCAGCATCATATTGATATTCGCGAAACAGCTTCTCCGCTCGTTCTAGCTCAGTGGCCGCCTGCTGATCCTGACTGCGGTAACGATTTCCATACTGAATGATCTTCTCAACTAAATTCGCCCGTTCAATCAACTCTTTTGTGCCGTCATATGTACTCGCTACGAGCGTACGTGCCTCTTCCAGCGCCGCATTCACAGCCTTCATATTTAACGGCTTTTGCTCCAAGCATTCATACACTCTTTGCATAGATAACTGGGCTTGTCCTATACCTTGCACCGCACTTTCTGGTAACCCAGGCAGATTTGACTTTTGCAAGATGCGCTTCGTTTCCATCATTGTTTTGCGCATCTCCTTCAATGTTTCCCTTGCCTGAAACTCCTCCTTGCGCAGCATCTGCAACATATCTCTATATTCCTTATGCAGCTCCTGCACCGCATCCATTTGGCGTCTTACATCTTCTAATTCCTCGCGAATGACTGAAAACGCAATATCCTGCTCGGCAATCCGAAGCTGCAATATATCAAATCTTTTCAGTAATAGGTTTACCTGTTTTTCTACATACTTTTGAACTTCCACATCTTCTTCATTGAGATGATAGCTCTGTTTAACGAACTGTGTTTCTTCTTTTGTCTGCAATGTTTCTTCATGCATATGGGACAATGTGTCATGAAGAACAGCAACCTCGTTTTGCACCTCATACTTCGATGTTACCTCGGCTTCTAGCTGATCGTATAGCACATCTAGCCTATCTTTCAGCTCTTCCACTTTTTGCTTTGCTTGCTCTATATGCAATGCTTGAATATCTTTAAGGCATTGCTTAATTTGCTCATTCATGTCGCGGACTTCTTTTGGAATTTCCAAATGTTCAAGGGCATACCCTTGCTCTTTCATTTCATCATGCCCCTGCAGCAAATTCTCCAGCTGCGCCGGCAGATTCGCCTGGCATTCCGCCTGCAAGTCGGGAATTTCTTGCAAAAGCTTTTGCAAACGGCCAATGCCTTTTTCCAAATCCTTCACAATTTCCCGGGCCTGCAAATAGTTGCCTTGTTCCGTCGCTTCATCAAATGCTTGAAACTTTGCCTGCTCCTCATCAAGCAGCTTTTCGAGACTGCGCTCTGCCAAACTGAAGGCGTAGCGATGCGCAAGAACACTTTTCTTAATTTCCCGATATGTATGGCGAAGCTTTTCAATCTCTGCACTATTCTTCTGATGGCTATCCAAAAGCTGCTCAAGCTCTGTTAACACATTATCAATCCGCTCCTCTGCTTCCGCTAAAAGAACACCGGCCTGTTTCATTGCAAACTTGGCCTTTCGAAACGAAAACTGTGCCACCTGTTTCTCCGCGGTCTCCAGCAGCTGCTCCGCCTCCGGAATTACCGCAGCTACAATCTCATCCCAATCGCTGCGCCACTTTTCAAATAACTCCTCTGTTTGTCCGGTCATATTAAGATCTTTTACCTTCTTTAATTCATCCGCCACGGGCTTTCCCTTAATCTCCTGCTTCCACTGCTGCAATTGCTGTAGTTCTTTATATGAACGATTTCTTATCAATAGCTCTATCATCAGCAGTACGAGAATAGAGCTCACTACTATGATAATGATCGTCAGGAAAGAATCCATTCACGAGCCTCCTCGTCCTATTTTTTATACACTTTAACATCAGCAGAAATAAAATGCCCCCTGCTGCCATCAAACAAATTATATCTATTTTCTTTTCATTTTGATCGTATTGAACAACTGTATTGATTTCAGGCCACTTTCCGCCAAGGCATAGCTTATGATACAAATGAACCAAAATCAGGGCTGCTCAACAACATCGTTTAACATAGCCGCAATTTTAAAAACCTATGTAATGTATGGACATAATGTCAATGTATTAATGATACCATGTATTCGACTGTTTTTGACCTAATTTTTTTAGAAATTTTCCGCTATGAAATACGCTGCTGATTCCATAAAGAAGGGGCTGACCGCAAAACGCTAACGCGTTTTG
>JBHGUR010000097.1:0-23394 GCA_048976805.1 Ectobacillus sp.
CGTAAGCCGTTACCACGACCTAACCGCAGGAACTGCGGGGGAAAGCCTGCTAAAAAACCGGTGGATACACTGGTGTTCGCAGGAAAAGGAATCCCCCACTTCAAACAACCTGAAAGGGTGTTAAGTGGCGGGAGGGTTCAAAAAGGAAAGAAAATATAAATTTGGGGAGTATGTGTCTAGCTCCCAAAGTTCAAAGCCGCCGCCGGGCTGTGCCTCCGTAAAAGGCAAAAAGCGGGGCAGCAGGAAGAATGCATTGATAATTGAAAATCGGCTACAATAAGAAAAAACAAGGATTATGCCATTTAAGAAATCTGCATTATATGAAGAACAAACCACTTTAGTTCTCTTTGTTTTTTCATTGCATGAGGGGGGCACCTATGCCCGGCTGGATGTGCTCTTACCCTAAAAAACAACAATAACGTTTAATGCAGTTCTTCAAAAAACGATTTTATAGCACTTTTAAATTTTTGGCTATGTTAAAGGACGGTGTTGGTTTTTGCGCCATAAGGACATACAGCCTCAAAATCACATGATCTATAACTTAGGTTTGCACATCACAGCTATATAGAACCAACAGCAGCCCGCGCTTACTTCTTCTTTCTGGTTTTCCGACGCATGGGGCAGGAATGGGGTTTGACTGCTTCTATGCATGGCTAGATGCGCTCTCCCCTCTAAAAAGAGGTTTTATATTATTAACAATAATGTTTAACAAAGCCACATTTTTATTTACATAGCCTTCAGTTGCTAAAGTTTCACTTTAAAGCCTATATAATATAATATAGACAACGTAATATACATAGGAAGGAACGATAAAGCATGCCAAAACAGCAAATTGGAGTTGTCGGTGTAGGCGTTATGGGAAAAAGCCTTGCCCTTAATTTTGAAAGCAAAGGGTATTCTGTTGCCCTCTATGATATTTCTGAGGAAAAGGTAAATGAAATCATCCAAGAACATCAAGGCAAAAACCTTGTAGGCACGCATCACGTTGAAGAGTTTATTAACTCGCTCGAATCTCCGCGCAAAATTTTATTAATGGTAAATGCGGGGGAAATAACTGATAAAGCAATTGATTCCTTGCTTCCTTATTTGGATCAAGGCGATATTTTAATTGATGGCGGCAATACGTACTTTGTGGATACAATGCGCAGAAATAAACGCCTTGCTGAAAAAGGAATCAATTTCATCGGCGCGGGCGTTTCCGGCGGAGAAGAAGGCGCGTTAAAAGGGCCTTCCATTATGCCAGGCGGGCAGAAGGATGCTTACGAAAAAGTAAAGGATATGCTTGAAAACATTTCTGCAAAAGTAAATGGAGAGCCGTGCTGCTCATACATAGGCCCAGACGGCGCAGGCCATTATGTAAAAATGGTTCATAACGGCATTGAATACGGCGATATGCAGCTTATTTGCGAAGCGTACTTTTTCTTAAAAGAAACGCTGCAGCTAACTGCAGAAGAGCTTCATGAAATTTTTGCAGAGTGGAATAAAGGGGAGCTTGAGAGTTATCTAATTGAGATTACGGCGGACATCTTCACAAAGAAGGATGAAGAAACGGGCAAGCCGTTAGTCGACATGATTTTAGATACTGCCGGCCAAAAGGGAACCGGAAAATGGACGAGCCAAAACGCCCTTGATTTAGGCGTGCCGCTTCCGATTATTACAGAATCTGTATTTGCGCGCTTTATTTCCGCTTTAAAAGAAGAGCGTGTGCATGCAAGCAAGGTGTTGTCAGGACCTAAGGACAAGCCGGCTCTTCCTGCTGAAAAAGAACAGCTGATTGAAGCGGTTCGCCAAGCGTTATATATGAGTAAAATTTGTTCGTATGCGCAAGGGTTTACGCAGTTGAAGGCTGCTTCTGAAGAATATAATTGGAATCTTAATTTTGGAAATATTGCTATGCTATGGAGAGGCGGATGCATTATCCGCGCTGCTTTCTTGCAGAACATTAAGGAAGCATATGACCGCGAGGCAAGCTTGCCGAACCTTTTGCTTGATCCATACTTTAAAGAAATCGTCGAGTCTTACCAAGGCAGCTTGCGCCAGATCATTTCCATTGCGGTACAGCAAGGAATTCCGGTGCCTGCTTTTTCAGCAGCCCTTTCCTATTATGACAGCTACCGCATGGCGACATTGCCTGCAAACCTGCTGCAAGCGCAGCGTGATTACTTTGGCGCGCATACGTATAAACGAATTGATAAAGAGGGTACATTCCATACAAAGTGGAAGTAAGGGAAAGGCTGCATTTGTTAGTTGAACCAAAAAATAAGGACAGGCTTAATAGGGCCTGTCCTCTATTTTGATGTAGAAGGAACAAAAAAATCGGCAGCGCAGGTAGACATTTGCTGCCGATTTTCCTATAGGTTTATTGGAATAAAAGCACACGCGCAGGCGCTGCATCCGTGCCTACTAGCTTTAACGGAGCGGCAACCATAAAGTACGTTCCTGCTTCTACTTCCTTAAATGTTAGTCCTTCAATAACAATAATATTATTTGCAAATAGCGTTTTATGGGTTGGGTGCCCTTCCTGGGCGCGCTCTACGCCTAGCGCATCGATGCCGACGCCGCGCACTCCTTTTTCGGCAAGCAGCTTCGCACTGCTTTCAGCCAAGTAAACAAACTCAAAATTAAACCCCTCATCGAAGGAATTCTTCGTTTTAAATAAAACAAAATCGCCTTTTTGAATATCTAAATCCGCAAGATCCTCAGCGGTGATGCCGCCCTCTACGTTTGTTAAATCAAACACTTTCGCTTCGCCGACTAATTTTTCGATATCAAGTGTTTCGAACGTATCGCCTTCGTTAATCATATGTAACGGCGCATCAATATGCGTTCCTGTATGGGCATCCATCTTTAAAGTGGATTCTGTTACATGCCCGTTTGTTACTTTATTAATTACTGGCTGTTTTTCCGGCTTGTTTTTATAAACAGGCATACCCTCGTAGATAGGTACTGTAATGTCATACATCTTTTTCATTAAAACATCTCCCTCGCCCTGTAAGTAGATTAAATGGAGTATGTGCTGTCATCTGAAATTGGCCACCAGTGGAAGCCGTCCTTCGCAAGCAGCTCATCGGAAGCGTCAGGTCCCATTGAGCCTGAGGCATAATTAGGAAAATTAACTTCAGTATTATTTTCCCATGCTTTAGAAATTATATCAACAAATTGCCAAGATAATGCTACTTCGTCCCAATGTGTAAAATTCGTGCCATCGCCTTGTATTGCGTCATATAGAAGCTTTTCGTACGCTTCCGGCGTGTTGATTGCATCCACGCAGTTATTGCAGTAGTCAAGCTTAACCGGAGTTGTTTCTTCAGAAGCGCCAAGCTTTTTGCCGTTAATGACAATAGAAATGCCTTCCTCCGGCTGAATATGAATAATTAATAAATTCGGGTGGATTTTGTTATCCTCCTTTGAATACAAGTTCAGCGGCGCCTCTTTAAATTCAATGACAATTTTCGTCGATTTCTCTGTCATTCTTTTTCCTGTCCGGATATAAATCGGAACTCCGGCCCAACGGAAGTTGTCTATTAGCAGCTTGCCGGCTACAAATGTTTCGGTTGTTGAATTTGGGTCAACCTTGCTTTCGCTTCGGTATCCCGGTACTTCTTTGCCGTCAATTTCCCCAGGGCCATATTGGCCGCGGACGAAATAGTGGTTTACTTCTTCCATTTTCATTGGACGGAGTGCCCGCAATACTTTAATTTTTTCACTGCGCACTTCTTCTGTCGCTAAACGGATTGGCGGCTCCATCGCAAGCAAAGCAACCATTTGCAAAATATGGTTTTGTACCATATCCCTTAATGCGCCGGAAGTGTCATAATATCCTCCGCGGTCCTCTACGCCCAAATACTCGCTTGATGTAATTTGAATATTTGAGATGTATCGATTATTCCACAATGATTCAAATACCGGATTTGCAAAGCGGATAACGCCGATATTTTGTACCATTTCTTTGCCGAGATAATGGTCAATACGATAAATTTCATCTTCCGTAAACGCCTGGCGGATTTCATCATTTAAAGCTTTTGCTGAAGGCAAGTCATGGCCAAACGGCTTTTCAATAATTAAACGGTTCCAGCCGGTCTCATTCGTTACGCCTTCCGATTTTAAATGGGAAGCAATTGTACCGAAAAATTCCGGCGCCATCGCCATATAAAACATGCGGTTGCCCGGGATTGAAAACTGCTGCTCCAGTTCATTGAGGAGCTTATTTAAGTCCTGGTAAGAAGCTGTATTTGTAACGTCAAACGCTAGATAACGGAAATGAGTTAAAAATTCTTCTAAATCATCGCCTTTTCGTTTTAAATGCGGGATGGAAGCTGCCACGTTTTCGCGGAAAACTTCATCGCTCCACTCGCGTCTTGCAACACCGACGACTGCAAAGTTTTTCGCAAGCATACCCTTTTTATAAAGGCTGTATATGGAAGGAAATAATTTTCTCTTTGCCAAATCGCCTGTTGCTCCAAAGATCACTATAGTGCAGTATGTATTGTTGTTAGTATTCACTGTAATCCTCACCTTTGTTAATTTATCCTAAATAGGGGAAGCAAGTTCCCGCCTTAAAACTTAGCGTATTTAAGGAAGTATAAGCAAGGGCAGAGCCCGGTTTGGCGAAACCGCCAGCATGCGAATGAGAGTTTCTCTTATACAAAATAGTATCCCAAGAAATTTGAATGGCACACCTATTTTTACAAAATGTTAACCCGCCTATAGTCTTCCAAAAAGGACCAATTTAGTATTGTAATGGCTCTGTTAAACTTGAGTGTTGATTTTCCACTACAGACGGACGCTTTCTGCGGGTGGGGCCGAGCCGCTTTTCCCGCTGGAGCCGCCGCCTTTCGTTCCAAATCAACAAATGAACCAAAATCAACATTAGCCTTTAACAGAGCCATTGTAATAAAAAACGACTACATTGCCCGTAGTCGCAAAGTTTTTCATTCATTTTAGTAATAGAATGAAATTGTCTTCAAAAATTATAAAGGTTTTCCATAGCATTATCAATTTTTTAATATCGGCTAGAAAGCTAAACAAAAAGGTTTGCTTATTTGCGGGCCTCTTTATTCTTCCATAAAAGGTTTGTTAACATAATAATACATCCATCCCATTAACAAGGATCCGCCGATAAGGTTGCCTAAGGTTACAGGTACGAGATTGTATATGACACCGTTAAAAGAAATGGTGCCAGGATGATTTAAAACGAGCGCAATTGCAAATGTACACATGTTGGCGATGCTGTGCTCATATCCGGAAATGAAGAAGCAGAATACGAATAAAATCATGACAAATAGCTTGGGTCCGTCCTCTTTTAAGGACATCGGAATGAAAAAAGCCAGGCAGACGAGCCAATTACAGAGAATAGCGCGAAAAAATAATTCGATAATCGGCACATGCATTTTTTTCTCTACAACACTTAATAAAAAGCTGTTTACTGAACTTTCCGCAAACAGGCCGGTTGTAAAAATAAGAAAAGCGAAAGCGGCTGCGCCTAAAATATTTCCAGCATAGCTGGCTATCCATAATTTCACAACGTCATTCCAATGCATTTTTTTGCGGAGTGCCGCAAATGTGTAATAGAAGGTATCGCCGGTAAAAAGATCCCCGCCTCCGTAGGCGATTAATATAATAGCGGCTCCGAACGTCAAAGCAGCCATCGGATAAGCTACCGGGGAATGCTCCATATAAAAGTAGTTGCCGGTTTTAAATGCAACAATTACGCCAAAGCCTATAAACATGCTTGCCAGCATTGCCCGCAAGATATAGCGTATGTAGCTTTGCCGAAATATTTTTAGCTTTTTCAGTGCGAGTTGTTCAACTTCAAGTAACGGTTTGCCCTCCATGTATGGATACCTCCTATATTCTTTCTCCGTTCAAGACTATTTTTTATTCTCACCGGTATCATTTTCTTTTATGTAACACGGGAAGGAGAAAGCAAATGTTTTTCAGGCAAACAATTGCGTCCTTTCTGCTTTTTCTTATAAACTGTAAAAAGTAAATGATTTAGAAGAACAAGCCTTTAAGCATTTGGAGAGATTGTATGGAACAACAAATATTAGATAAATATGATATTATGGATGTCAGCTTGTTAGCTGGAAAAATTATGTTAGAATGCGGGGCGGAAACGTACCGGGTAGAGGATACGATGGAGCGGATTGCAGCTTCGTTTGGAATTAAACAATCCCACAGCTATGTTACACCTACAGGCATTATGTTTTCGATTGAAACCGAGGAGCCGACAAAAACGAAGCTGATCCGCATCTCAGAGCGCACGACAGATTTGAAAAAAGTAGCGATGGTCAACAGCATCTCCAGAAAAATCAGCAGCGGCGAACTAACGGTTGCAGAAGCGCACCGCGTCTTAAAACAAATCAACTCATCGAACTTGCAATTTCCGGTTATGCTGCAAGTTGCGGCGGCGTCTATTTCCAGCGGATGCTTCCTAATTATGTTTCAAGGAATGTGGCGCGACTTTTTACCGGCGATGATAGCTGGAGGGTTAGGGTTTGTAAGTTTGCTGCTTTTGCACCGTCTCGTTCCGATTAAGTTTTTTTCTGAATTTATGGCTTCCTTTATTATCGGGCTTTTGTCCTATTTTTGCGTGCAGCTTGGCCTCGGTGTTGAGCTGGACAAGATTATTATCGGTTCGGTTATGCCGCTCGTGCCTGGACTTTTAATTACAAATGCGGTCAGGGATTTGATGGCGGGCCACCTATTATCAGGGCTGTCAAAAGGTGCAGAGGCGTTTTTAACATCGTTTGCAATCGGTTCGGGAATTGCGTTTATTTTGACTTTTTTATAGGGCGGGAGAATAGAAAATGGCTATTTTAGAACAACTGATTACAAGCTTCATCGCGGCTGCCGCTTTTGGCATTATTTTCAATGCGCCCCGGGAATCTCTTGTTAGATGCGGCTTTGTAGGCATGGTAGGCTGGATTATTTATTTTGCTATGGTGGAAAAAGGGATAGATGTGGTTTTGGCGACTGTTGCGGCTTCTTTTTCCATCGGGGTCATTAGCCAAATATACGCCAAGGTGTGCAAGATGCCGATTATTATTTTTACGGTTGCGGGAATTATTCCGCTCGTACCGGGCGGGATGGCGTACGATGCGATGAGAAATTTCGTGGAAAACGATTATAATACGGCGCTTAATCTTGCTGCTAAAGCATTTATGATTTCTGGTTCTATTGCGATTGGTTTAGTGTTTTCAGAAGTGGTAAACCAGTTGATCCGTAAATCAAAATTAGGGTTAAAGGCGTAGAAATGCTATATAACGGCTATAGGCGGTCAGCCCCTTTTTTAGCTACCCTAAAAAATAATCTGTGTTAAACATTAGTGTTGATGTAACCCCTTATTTTTAGAGGGGGAGAGTGCTCCCGGCCGTATATCGTAACGGTCAGGGCCTAGCTTTGGCCTCGTCCAAAGGAAAACCAGAGGGAGAGGATAAGTGCGGGTTGCTGTTGGTCTGCATAACCGTGATGTACAGACGTACGTGATATCAAAATCAACATCGGCCTACCCTAAAAAATAAAAATTTTTTATCTATCGTGGTGCGAGTTATATTCTTGCATGGATGTCTCTGTTAAACTTGATTGTTGATGTTCCACTACAGGCGGACGCTTTCCGCGGGCGGAGATATTGCGTTAATCGGAACATATACAATCGGAATTGCCCATCCGTTTCAGGCGGAGCGGGACATCGCACGCATTGAAGTGGAAAATGCTTCTATCGCAATATCAGGCATCAGCTTCCGGACGTGGAAGCAAGAGGACAGGCAGCACTATCATTTTGTAGACGGAAGAACAGGGGAAATGGCGGAATCAGGGGCGGTTCAAGCTACCGTGATTGCGCATACAACGTTGTGAGAATGAAGGAAAAGGAGGAAAAGGATGAAACACATTACGCCGAAAGAGGTGCAGGAGCGCCTAGAAGCAGGGGAAACCTTGTTTCTTGTAGATGTGCGCGAAGATGAAGAAATCGCGTATTACGGAAAAATTCCAGAAGCCGTTCATATAAAAATGGGCGATATTCCAAACAAGCTGGACGCTTTTGATAAGGGTACGGAATATATTTTTGTGTGCAAAGCCGGTGTGCGGAGCGAGTATGTTTGTAAATACTTAAACGGGCTCGGCTATAAGGCTGTTAATATGGACGGCGGCATGATGATGTATGAAGGGAAAGTAGAATGAAAGCTTGGAACGGTTTGTTTCAAGTTTTTTCTTTTTGGCATATAGTATAGCAGGAAGGAGGATTGTGCATGGCTCCTAGAATTCAAAAGGTGAAAATTGTAAATAATAGCGGAATCGTGAATTTTGGCACACGCTGTAATCTTTCTCCTGTAACGTTCGCCAAAACGTATAGCGGATCGGGGGCTTCCAGCGAAGCGGAGATTTTAAACGGGCGCAGAACGAAAACGGAAGCGATGTTGCCTCCTGAAGAAATCGGCCTAACGGAGCTGGCAAATGAAGCGCTAATCTAAGGGGGATGCCGGAACGCTTGTCGTATATGCTGCATATATAATAGTATGACGAGCCAGAAAGGTCGATAGAAAATGGGCGTGCGTATTGAAAAGTTTATTATTATCAACAACAATGGCACTGTACAGTTTGGGGATAATTGCAGCGATACCTCTGCGACTGCCTCAAAAACGAATAACGGCGCCACCGGGCCGGTTGTCGCCGACTTTGTCAACGGAAGCAGAGTGCAAAACAGGCCGGCAAACGCAGCAAATAACCGCAATCTATAAAATCTCTTAAAGAAAGCTTTAGGGGATTTTTTCTTTTTGCAGCAGTTTCTTGAGAAATTCTTTTTTTTTTCATATATACAATTTGCAGTTTCCATAGCAGTATGCTCCCCCTCTAAAAGGATATATATTGATACTAATATTTATATATGTCCAAATTTATTATTTGGACATATACATCGCGGCTAGGCAGAACAAACAGCACCTTGTACTTGCTTCCTCTCTCTGGTTTTTCATCGTATGGGGCAGAAATAGGTTTTGACCGCTTCTATGCATAGCCGAATGCTCTCGCCTATCTAAAAAGCAGCTTTTAAGCCGATTTTCCACTTTGTATTTATATAGTCATATTTCCTAAAAAACTTAATAAAATAAATCAAATACAACATTCATGAAGGGAGGGGGCATGAATGGGAAAAACATTGAAAATTGATATTACAGAAAAAGTAATTGCCAGGTTTAAAGAGGAGTATTTGGAATTATATTCTAATAAGTTTATGATTGGAAAGTTTTATGTGAAGGCAGAGGATCAACCGTACGAGCTCGAGGAAGGCTATGTATATGAAAATGGGAGATTTTACCGGATCATTGATACAAGAAGAGATGTAAACCCGTCAGTCGAAGGCTGTGATTTGGGATGGTGTTAGCATGATACGCGTAAAATTATTCGATGAAAGCCACGAAAAGGATTTAGAAGATTCCATTAACAGTTTTCTTAAGAAGCTTGACGAGAATCGAATTGTAGACATTAAATATGAGGTGGCCGTTTCCAACAATGACGAAGAAAACCAGATTTATTGCTTTTCGGCAATGATTATATATAGAGCCTAGCATATGCTAGGCTCTTTCTTGTTGTGCATAGTATGCCGCCGTTATGCCGGCGATTCTTCCGGTAACAAGTGCCGCTGTAATGTTATACCCGCCTGTATAGCCGTGAATATCCAAAATCTCGCCGCAGAAATATAATCCGCGCATCAGTTTTGAAGACATTTCCTTTGGATTGATTTCCTTGACCGATACGCCCCCTCCTGTTACAAAAGCTTTTTCAAGCGGCTGCGTGCCATTTACGTTAAAAACAAATCCTTTTAAATCTTTTACGAAGGAGCGCAGCTTTTCATTTGAAATTTGGCCGGCCGCCTGCGCGGGATCTATTTCATTTTTTTCTAGTAAAAATAATAAATACCGCTCGGGTGCATAGCCTTTTAAGACATTTTTAATTCCTTTTTTCGGCTCTTCTTTTACTTGCTTGACAATGCTTTGGAAGAGGGGTTCTTCTTTTTCGTTTGGCAATGCATCAATGCGAATGCCCACCTTGTCTGTTTTAAATTTTTTCATCGTTTTAATGACATATTGGCTGCAGCGAAGCGCCGCCGGGCCGGAGATGCCAAAATGTGTGAAAATCATATCCATCACATGGGTTTTGACGGTTTTTCCTTTCGGATCAATTACACTTAATCCGATATCTCGCAAAGACAATCCTTGTAGTACGCGTTCTTTGATAAACGGTTCATCTGATGTAATCGGAACCTCTGTCGGAAACAGTTCTGTAACGGTATGTCCAGCTTTTTCCGCCCAGGCATATCCGTCGCCGGTAGAGCCAGTATGCGGAACGGATTTGCCGCCGACAGCAATGACGACATGTTTTGTCGGAAGGATTTCGCCGTTTTGCAGAACAACGGCTGACGTTTGCCCATTTTCGTATTGAATCGTTTTGACCGGTGTGTGAACGCGAATGTCCACTTTTAATTCATACAGCCTGCGCAAAAGCGCATCAACAACGGATTGGGCTTTATCGGAAACGGGGAACATGCGCCCATGGTCTTCTTCTTTTAATTGTACCCCTAATTTTTCAAAGAAACGAATGATATCTTCATTATTAAAAATAGAGAACGCACTATATAAAAAACGGCCGTTTCCTGGAATATGCTTGACGATTTCTTCAACAGGAAGCCGGTTCGTCACGTTGCAGCGCCCGCCGCCCGAAATGGCAAGTTTTCGTCCGAGCTTATCGCCTTTATCAAGCAGCAGCACCTTTGCGCCGCCTTCTGCAGCGCCGATTGCCGCCATCAGGCCGGACGGCCCGCCGCCGATTACAATTACATCATAATTCATTATTATCACCCTTGTAATATGTACTGTAGACAAGAATAGCATGATTAAGAGAAAAAGAAAAACCGTGTCTTCTATTTCATCAGAATCCGGCGGGTTTGACCGATAGGCTAACTGCCCAACCTGCTTAAAAGGAGTGCCGGCTTCACCTGCAAGCCGGTTCCGCTTTTCTCGTAAATTATGATACAATACAAAAGTTAGAATCCATTTGCTTGGAGGATTTTGTATGTCTGATTCAAAATTTTTGCGCGGAACGCTAATTGTGACACTCGGAACCTTCCTTGTGAAGTTTTTAGGGATGGTTTATGTGTTCCCGTTTGAAGCGCTCGTTGGCACGAATGGGGGAGCCTTGTATTCATACGGGTATATCCCTTATACGATTTTTTTAAGCATCGCAACGGCGGGGGTGCCGCTCGCTGTTTCCAAGTTTGTCGCAAAGTATAATGCGCTCGGAGATTATGAAACAAGCAGGCGTATGTTCCGTTCGGGGATGACGTTGATGACGGTTATGGGAATCCTGTCATTTGCTGTATTATATGCAACAGCGCCGTTGTTTGCAGAAGCCTTCCTCGGACAAAAGCAGGTTGATAATACGATAGAAGAAGTAACGCTTATTATTCGTCTTGTCAGCTTTGCATTGCTTGTTGTTCCGGCTGCGAGTTTGATTCGCGGCTTTTTTCAAGGACATCAATCCATGGGGCCGACGACCGTTTCACAAATTATTGAACAAATCATTCGGGTCGTTGTGTTGCTTGCGGGAAGCTTTATTGTAATTAAAGTGTTGCATGGCACGGTTGCGCAGGCAATCGGCGTTTCTACCTTTGCGGCATTTGTATCTGCTGTCGGCGCTTTGCTAGTATTGATTTGGTATTGGAAAAAGCGGAAGCATCATTTGGATGAACTGTTGGCAAGCCAAACTGTAAAGCCTTCTGACGTAAGCACACCGCAATTATTTAAAGAACTATTTGCCTATGCAATTCCGTATGTTGTGGTTGGTTTGACGATTCCTTTATATCAAGGGGTAGATACAGTGACCTTTAACCGTGTCATGCAGGCAATCGGAGAAGGGGAAATCGCTTCAGATGCATTCGGGATTTTTACGATGTGGACGCACAAGCTGATTATGATTCCGGTTTCGCTTGCAACTGCGTTTAGCTTAACGCTTGTGCCTGCGGTAACAAAGTCGTTTACAGAAAACAACCAAGGCGTATTGCACCGCCAAATCTCGCAAACATTCCAGGTGAATGTCTTTTTGACTTTGCCGGCTGTAGCCGGGATTTCCGTGTTGGCGTATCCGATTTATTCTGCCTTTTACGGGGCAAGCGAGCTTGGTGGCCATATTCTCATGTGGTATGCCCCAGTCGCGTTATTATTTGCGCTGTTCTCGGTAACGGCAGCTATTTTGCAGGGAATCAACCAGCAGCGGCATGCGATTATCGCCCTTTTTATTGGAATTGCGCTAAAGATTATCGGAAACCTTGTGCTGATTCGGTATTTTGAAACAGTGGGAGCGATCCTTGCAACTGGAATCGGCTTTGCTGCTTCTATTGTGTATACAAACAGACAAATTGCCAAGTATACGGGCTTTAGCTTTGGGGTTGTATATAAGCGTACGTTTCAGGTGCTTACATTAACAGCTATAATGATACTTGCTGTAAAGCTTGTGATATGGGGAATCACGCCGGTGCTTGATTATACAGGCAACCGTCTGGCTGCGGTTATAACAGTCACAGCAGCGGCAGGAATTGGAGCAGCGGTATACGTCTTTTTGGCAATCCGTACCGGTGTACTGAACCGTATGTTTGGCGCAGAATTTTTGGACAAACTAAAGGCGAAATTCGGCAGAAAGCTGAAAATGCGAAAGAAAGGGGCGTAAGCAACCCCTTTCTTTCTACATATAAAGAAGGTGAAAATATGAGAATTGATAAACTGCTGGCAAACATGGGCTATGGGAGCCGCAAAGATGTAAAGAAGCTTTTAAAAGAAGGCGCTGTAAAAGTAGACGGCCTTCCCGTAAAGGACGCAAAGTTTCACGTTGATGTAGAAAAAGATGAGGTTACTGTGTACGGTGAAGTGGTAGAGTATAAGGAATTTATTTATCTAATGATGAACAAGCCGCCCGGTGTGATTTCTGCTACGGAAGATGATGTGCACGAAACGGTAATTGACTTATTGGAACCCGAGGATATAGTATTTGACCCGTTTCCGGTAGGGCGTTTGGATAAAGATACAGAGGGATTGCTTTTATTAACAAATGACGGGCAGCTGGCGCATCAGCTTTTATCGCCAAAAAAGCATGTGCCGAAAAAATATTACGCAAAGGTGCAAGGAAGGGTAACAGAAGAGGACGCTGCAGCTTTTTTGGAAGGCGTTACGCTAGATGACGGTTATAAAACAAAGCCGGGAGAGCTGACGATTTTGCAGCAAGGAGAAATTTCGGACATTGAACTTGTTATAGTGGAAGGGAAGTTTCATCAAGTAAAGCGCATGTTTGAAGCTGTCGGCAAAAAGGTAGTCTATTTAAAGCGGATTGAAATGGGACCGCTGAAGCTCGATGAGGAATTAGAACTTGGGGAATATCGTGAGTTAACAGAAGAGGAGATAGAACTGTTAAAAGGATAGCTTTCATATATCAATGGAATTAGAAAAATGATTTAAGTTTCGCAGCATGTCTATATAAATGCAAGTTGAAAAAAGAACATAAAACCTTTCTTTTGAAAGGGGAGAGAGCATCCGGCTATGCATAGAAGCGGCCAAACCCTATCCCTGCCCCATGCGGCGGAAAACCAAGGTGCTGTTTGGTCTACCTAGCCGTATATGCCCAAATCATAAATTGGATATATATTTTAATTAAGATGAAAAAACGAGCCCCTTTCTTGAGGGAGAAAGGGGCTATGTATCTATGCAATCATTATATTTACTTACGACGAAAGTCTGACTCTCTTTCCTGTTGTTGTCCATTTTCCACGACTTGGGCTATACACCAATTCATTAAACTGCAACACATTAAGATCACGCTGAATGGTTCTTGGCGTGATGCCAAATTCATCTACAAGATCTTGCGTTGTAACAATCCCCTTCTGATTAATGTACATGTAAATCGACTTAATCCGTGTCAGCATACGAGTAGTTGTTGTCTTCAAAAAACCACTCCTCCACGAGTATTTTAATGACCCAACAGGGAAAGGGTGTCTTTTCATTTCCATTGTACTCTAAACAATAAATTTAATGCTATATTTTCCCCACTTTTAACAGAAAATTAACAAGCACAAAAAAATTGTAAAAGAATTATGTGGAAAAGGACAGTAATATTCTTTGTCTTTATACAATTAAATTCTACCAAAAACGCCAAAATCCTCTAATTTGTTAAAAAAATAATGCAAAACACAAAGTTTATTTTAGTTTATATGATAGAACGTTCGATAATTCAAGTTTTATGACATGTATTGGCATAATTTAAAACCGTTTGCTATCATTAAATAGTACATAAGGATAAGCAGGTGAAAGCATGGTAAATATCAACTGGATGGATGAGGTTTTAAAACGTAAAGGTGCACTTATTCACGATACACAGCAGTTTTTGCGCATTAAAAGCGTGTTGGACGAAAATGACAAACAAGAAGGTGCACCGTTCGGACGAGGTATTGCCGAGGCGCTGTCGTTTATGCTGAATAAAGGGGAAAAGGACGGCTTTATTGCAAAAAATTTGGATGGATATGCAGGCCATTTAGAGATGGGCACAGGCGAAGAACTGATTGGGATACTATGCCACGTAGATGTAGTGCCGGGAGGGGACGGCTGGACGAGCGACCCGTATGGTGCCGATATACGTGATGGGAATATTTATGCCCGGGGCGCGATTGACGATAAAGGACCGACAATGGCAGCCTATTATGCGATGAAAATTGTAAAAGAACTCGGGTTGCCGCTTTCAAAGCGTGTGCGCATGATACTTGGAACAGATGAAGAAAGCCAGTGGCGCTGTGTAGGCCATTATTTTAAACATGAAGAAATGCCGACAATGGGGTTTGCGCCGGATGCGGATTTTCCGATTATTAATGCGGAAAAGGGAATTTGTGATGTGCATCTCGTCCAACAAAATAAGAAAGTGCAAGCGAATGCATTGCTAGTTGAATTCACATCAGGCAGACGGTTGAACATGGTGCCGGATTTTGCGAAGGCGCTTGTAAGGACAGCGAATGCCGTGCAGCTTGCACAAACCTATAAAGAATATTTGCAGAAAACATACCAAGTTGGAAATGCGTCTGTCGAAGGAGAAACGGTTGTGCTAGAAATGTCAGGCGTGTCTGCACATGGCTCTACACCAGAAAAGGGAGAGAATGCCGGCTTGCATTTAGCGGCGTTTTTGGAAAATGTGCCGCTTGATGAAGCTGGTGCCGCATTTATCCGTTTTGTGGCGCAATCCTTTATAGGGGATACCACGGGCAAAAAACTTGGTATAGCGTATAGCGATGAAATTACAGGCGATTTAACCGTAAATGTCGGTTTAATGTCTTATACAGAACCAACAGGCGGAAAGATTGGATTGAATATTCGTTATCCTGTTACAACGAAGTTGGAAGAGACATTAAAAGCATTAGAAGCGGCGGCTGCAGCATATGGCTTTGCAGTGCAGGACGTATCTAACTCCCGCCCGCATCATGTAGATAAAGATCATGTATTAATTCGCACGCTTCAGCGCGTATACGAGGAGCAGACAGGGGAGCAGGCAACATTGCTTTCTATTGGCGGTGGAACGTATGCACGTTCTTTAAAAGCAGGGGTCGCATTTGGGCCGTTGTTTCCGGGAAAAGAAGAATTTGCCCATCAAAAGGATGAATATATTGAGATAGAGGATTTGCTAAAGGCAACGGCAATCTATGCCCAGGCTATTTTTGAACTGGCGAGGTAAGGATACCGCTCTCGAAATGAGAGCGGGCTTCTTTTTGCTTTATGCTGGACAGTTTCTTAATAAGGGGGAATCAAGTTGGATGTATCGCTGCATAAGGAACGGAGAATGACAGGGACAGTCTTTCGGGGATTTTATTTTTTCGTATTTTTTGGCATGGGGGCGTTATTTCCATTGCTAGGAGTATATTTAAAAGATTATGTAAAGCTTTCGGGTGTCCAGATCGGCAACATTATGTCGGTCGGGCCGATTGTTATGATTTTTATTCAGCCTCTTTGGGGGATATTGTGCGATTTTACACAAAAGCCGCGTCATATTCTGTTTTTTACCTTACTTTTGACTGGCTTTATGGGAGTTTTATATTCCACTTCCGTAAATTACCCTATTTTATTCATAATTGCTATTTTACTAGCTCTTGGACAAAGCGCCATTGTTCCGATATCCGATAGCATTACGCTTAGCCATGTACAAAAATATGGGGGCAACTATGGAAGTATCCGCCTGTATGGAGCCCTTGGCTTTGCGGTTGCTGTTTTGGCAGCAGGCAAGGCCGGCGAATATTTTGGCATTTATATCATTTTTTATTTATTTATGGCGGCTTTATTCATTGCGGCGTTATTAATTTGGATCCTTCCGAAAGAAGGCGGGGCCATGAGAGTCAATATTATAGAGGGCTGCCGCCATCTTATGAAAAAACGCGAATTTGCAGTGTTTTTAGTTTGTACTTTCTTAATTTTCGGACCAATTCAGGCGAATAATACGTATTTTGGTTTATTAATTACAAGTCTTGGTGGTACACTAACAGGAGTAGGATTTGCCTTTTTATTGGCTGCTGGCAGTGAGGCGCCGTTTATGAAAGCGGCGGATTTTTGGATTCGCAAGTTCGGCATAGAGAGAATTTTAATTGTAGCCGCACTTATTTCTTCTGTGCGTTGGTTATTTTACTTTTTTGAGCCGCCGCTTACTCTTGTGTATGCAACAACTGTTTCACAGGGGTTATCAATCGGCTTGTTCATACCGGCAGCGCTGCAATATGTACGGGAGTTGGCGCCGCCTCCCATGCAATCTACCGCCGTTGCGCTATATGCGACCGCTGGCGGTGGGTTTGGGGCATGGTTTTGTACATTAGTCGGCGGCCTTTTAATGGATTATTTCGGAGTGCAAATGGTATATCTTGCTTATGCGCTTCTCACTTTTTGTGGCGTACTGCTATTTATAGGGCAGTTGCGAATGCAAAGCGGCCAAGGGAAGCATGAAAAGGAGAGTGCATAATGGGAACACACTATTTTATTGCTATATCTTTGCCGCCCTTTATAAAGGAGGTTCTCGCATCATGGAAAGAACAAGCCCAAAATATTCTCCCGTTTCAAACATGGGTACATCAAGAAGATTATCATATTACGCTGGCGTTTTTAGGAAGTGTATCTTTGGATAAGCTTTCTTTGCTACAAACAGAGCTGAAACATTTGGCTGTTCCTAACATTTCCCTAGCTTTGCAGGGATTACATACTTTTGGTTCCCCAAGGCAACCCCGTGTTTTATGGGCTGGCGTAACAGCAGAGCCGCAGTTGTATACATTGCAGCAGGATGTAAAGCGCATTTGCGAAAATGTTGGCTTTTCTTTGGAAAAACGTCCGTATAAACCTCATATTACATTGGCGCGAAGATGGCGGGGAGAGGAGCCGTTTAAGGGAGCGGATACACAAGCGTGGGACGGGATGGAATTCCTTGTTGAAAAGGTGGCTTTGTATGAAACACAGTTGAATCAGGTGCCAAAATATAAGGAAATTTACAGCCAGTTCCGCTGTTCGGAATAAAGAAAACGATGAAACCGCTTGCTGCAGGGGCGAATATACTATTATGAGCAGCTCAAATAAGCGAAGGAAGGCTAAAGAAGGTTTAGAGGATGGTGAAAGCAATGCTTAAAGTCGCTCGCGTATTTGAAGCGTACTTGGATGAAATGAATATGATTACCGTTTTGCTTCCAAAAAGCTACGGCGGAGCACAGCAGTTTTATTTAAAGCATGGGGAAGAAGAATGGCCGCTTGAAATTTTTAATACGATAGAGCTTCCGCAATTTATGAAATATGAATGCCGGGTGCAGGCGTATTTAGAACTTGGGAAATCCTATATCGTAAAAAATGAACGCAATGATGAAACCGACTTGCAAATAGGAGCTGTCATTCGCACGAAGGAATTCGATGAAGCTTATTATTACGATGGCGATGATTTGGGAGTAACGTACACACCCGAACAAAGCATATTTAAATTATGGGCACCGTCAGCATCTCTTGCGAAAGTGCGAATATATGAAAAAAACGGCCAGTATACGGATTATGCGATGGAACGCGGGCAAAACGGTGTATGGAGTGCGATTTTGCCGGGGGATAAAGAGAGGGCGCTTTATAGATATTTAGTATGCGTGAACCTTGTATGGCGCGAAGGGGTAGACCCGTATGCGAAAGCGGTCTCAGTTAATGGAAGATATGGGGTAGTCATTGATATCGCCAAAACAAGGGTGCAAAATCCGGTATCTTTACCGCCTTTTTTGCATTTTACGGATGCGATTATTTATGAAGCCCACATTCGCGATTTAACGATTCATCCCGAAAGCGGTGTAGTGCATAAAGGAAAATACTTAGGGCTGACAGAGACCGATACAAGAGGGCCGGGTGGAACAGCGACAGGTCTTGCTTATTTAAAGGAACTCGGCATTACACATCTGGAGTTGCTTCCTTTTAATGATTTTGAAGGGGTCAATGAAACCGCGCCTTTGGAAAGCTATAACTGGGGATACAACCCAAGCCATTATAATACGCCTGAAGGAAGCTATGCAATGAACCCAGAAAATCCGTATAGCAGAATTTCGGAACTGAAGAGAATGATACAGGTACTGCATGAAAACGGATTACGCGTAATTATGGATGTTGTGTATAATCATGTGTATCTTTTAGAAAGCAGCTCTTTTGAAAGGCTCGTCCCCGGGTATTACTTCCGTTATGATGCGAATGGTATGCCTTCAAATGGAACTGGGGTCGGAAATGATATTGCTTCGGAGCGAAAAATGGTTCGAAAGTTTATTGTCGATTCTGTTTTGTTTTGGTTGCGCGAATATAACGTTGACGGCTTCCGTTTTGATTTGATGGGCGTTTTAGATTACGAGACAATGAATACCATTCGCCGGGAAGTTGATAAAGTGAACCCAAACGTTTTATTGCTTGGGGAAGGCTGGGATTTAAATACGACGCTTGAGAGCGAGAAAAAGGCTGCTTTATTTAATGCGTCTAAAATGCCGCGCATTGCACAGTTTAACGACCGCTTTCGCGACCAAATTAAGGGTGGAACATTTGACATTTACCACCGGGGCTATGCGCTTGGCGGCGCGGTGAATATAGAAGAAATAAAACGTCTTATTGCCGGGAGCATTCCGTTTGAAGCGCATGAACATAGTTTGTTTGTGGAACCGAATCAAACTATTAATTATGTAGAATCGCACGATAATTCGACGTTATGGGATAAGCTGCTGGAAAGCAATAAGGAAGAAAATGAGGAAATTCGCAAGCGCCGCCACAGGCTTGCTACGACGATTACGCTATTATCGCAAGGGATTCCGTTTATACATGCGGGCCAAGAATTTTTCCGCACAAAGCAGCGTATAGAGAACAGCTACAACGCTCCGGACGATATTAATCAAATCGACTGGAAACGCAAAGTCGATAATATAGAAACGGTTGAATATATAAAGAACATTATCGCGATTCGAAAATCCCACGGGGCATTTCGGCTGCCTTCTGCAAGTTTAATTCGTAAGCATATGAGGTTCTTAAGTGCAGCATGGTCTGTTATCGTATATCATCTTCATGACGTAGGCGAGTTTGGACGCTGGAAGGAACTAATTGTTATTTTTAACAGCGATAATCGCCGGGAATCCGTCCGCCTTCCCTACAAAGGAGAATGGCATATACTAGCCGACTGTAATAGCGCCTCCCCTGAGCCGTTGTCAGTTTTTAACGGTGAGGTGTTTTTAGCTGAACCGATCAGCGCTTATGTCTTGGCGAAATTGTGACAACTCCCTACTTGACTATAGGAATTGAATAAAGGTAGAATTGACAAAGGTAGCTATTTTGGTACGATTGCCATGATAGCTCTCTTTTTTGTAATGTTATATTTCTATAATGATGAAAACAACAAAAGGAATTGTTGACGGGTAATGGATATGGAATGGTTAGAACATTTATTAGGAGACGATTGGAAGGTGGATTCTGCGGGCGGTGCGACGGGTGATGCCTACATTGCCGAGCAACAGGGCCGCAAGGTGTTTTTAAAGCGAAATACCTCCCCTTTCTTGGCTGTTTTGTCGGCTGAGGGGATTGTTCCGAAGCTGCTTTGGACGAAGCGGATGACAAATGGGGATGTTATTTCGGCACAAGCGTGGTTAAATGGCCGCAAGCTGGAGCCTGAAGAAATGAAGATGGAGGAAGTGGCGCTGCTGCTAAAAAAAATCCATTCTTCCGATGCTTTGCTCCATATGATTCAAAAGCTTGGAAAGAAGCCGCTTAGCGCAAAAGACATATTGGAACAGATTGTTGCTGCATTAGATGAAAAGGTGAAAAATCTGGCGCCTGTTCAAAAGGCCCTTCAATATTTAAAAAGCTCATGTGCAAGCGTGGAATATGAACGTCCTGCTGTTTGCCATTGTGATGTAAACCATAATAATTGGTTATTATCGGATGAAGATGAGCTGTATTTGATAGATTGGGACGGCGCAGTGATTGCAGACCCGGCCTTGGATATTGGCATGCTGCTGCATTGGTATGTGCCGAAGGAGCAGTGGGGAGAGTGGCTGCAAAGCTATGGGCTGGAATTGGACGATTCGCTGCTTCGCCGCATGCGTTGGTATGTAGTGGCCCAATCCATTGTCTCGGTCCAATGGTATATGAAAAAGGGAAAGCGAGAAGAAATGGAATACTGGCTTCAGTATTTGGCGGATTTATCCGATATTAATGGGCAGTAGCCCCACTTTAAACCTATTGCAGAAAAGGTCAGCAAGGGAACTGCCCACAAAAAACCATTTGGCATTAATCGCAGGCATAAATAGGGCCGGCAATGATGTCGCTTTATTGCAATGTATCCTTTATGAGAAACTGTCTATTCCTGAAATCCATTGTGAAAGCTGCTCTTGGTGATTGTTAATGTGCTGGTCTAAATCAGAAGAGTACTTACCCGTTTGACTATAATAATATACATCGTTAAGCATCGTTTTCATGTCAGCATTGATGCTGTCATTTTCCATTAAAGATTTAATAAGCCGTTCCATTTGCTCACATTCGGAAACTGTTCCGCAGCAATCGCATTGGTGATTGGTTAAGATGTCCTTTAAAACGGCAATTTGATGTTCGTGGCTAAGAGGCATCTGTATGCACATCCTTTTTTTATATTGTTCGTCTTATAGTTTCCGTGAAGTGTGCCCATTTTATACTTAGGCTCTGTTAAAGGCTAATGTTGATTTGGATTCATTTGTTGATTTGAAACGAAAGGCGGCGACTCCAGTGGGAAAAGCGGCTCGGTCCCGCCTGCGGAAAGCGTCCGCCTGTAGTGGAAAATCAACAATCAAGTTTAACAGAGCCTATACTTAAGAAGGAACCGAGTGCTTTCTTGTACTTGGTTTTTTGTTGCCAAAGAAAGGAAGGAATCTCATGCGCCTTAGACATAAACCTTACGCAATGGAAAAAATTCAAAATTACCCTCAATACGTTATTGCTAATCCAGAGGAGCATAGGGGGCAATGGAAGAAGCTGTTTGGCAATGATAAACCGATTCATATTGAAGTAGGAACAGGCCGCGGCCGTTTTATTTATGAAATGGCAAAAGCAAATCCAGATGTAAATTATATCGGCATTGAGAAATTTACAAGCGTTATTGTTGATGCGCTAGAAAAGCAAATTGAGGCGGAAGTGCCGAACTTAAAGCTAATTAATAAAGATGCGAAGGATTTAACCGTATTTTTTGCAGACGGAGAGATTGACCGCGTGTATTTGAATTTCTCCGATCCATGGCCGAAGGCTCGCCATGAAAAACGCCGTTTAACATATAAAGCATTTCTGCAGAATTACGAGCAAGTGCTGGCAAAGGGCGGCGAACTTCATTTTAAAACCGACAATCAAGGATTGTTTGAATACTCATTGATAAGCTTTTCCCAATATGGAATGGAGCTTAAATTCCTCAGCCTAGATCTTCATAATAGCGAATTTGAAGGCAATATTATGACCGAGTACGAAGAAAAATTTTCTAGTAAGGGAAACCGCATCTACCGCGTAGAAGCGAAGTTTCGTAATGAACCTGTGCAGTAATTGCGCAGGTTTTTTTAACAAGAGTTTTTTAGTAGAACTAGAAAATTTCGCTTACTTTCCTTAATTCCATGCTAAAATAGAATGCAGTAAGGGATAATATGGAAAAGGGGATAGAAAGAGCATGGATACATTAAAAATCGGTGAGATTCGCGTTACATGGCTTAGGGGAGGCAACACGCACCTGGACGGCGGCGCAATGTTTGGCGTTGTGCCTAAGGTGCTTTGGTCCCGTAAATACGAACATAATGAAATGAACCAAATTCATTTGCGCACAGATCCGCTGCTGCTGCAGACGCAGCATGGAAATTTGTTAATTGATTCCGGAATCGGGAATAATAAAATGAATGAAAAAATGAAGAAAAATCAAGGAGTCACTGAAGAATCTTCTGTTGAAGCCAGCTTGCATGAACTGGGGCTTGCCGCAGCGGATATCCATTATGTATGTATGACGCATTTGCATTTTGATCACGCATGCGGATTGACGAAATGGGAGAACGGACAATTGGTCCCAGCTTTTCCGAACGCTAAAATTTACGTATCGAAAGCAGAATGGGAGGAAATGCGGCAGCCTAATATCCGCTCCCGCAATACATATTGGAAAGAAAACTGGGAGCCGATAGTACATCAAATTGCAACATTTGAGCAGGAGGTTGAGGTAACAGAGCATGTTCGTATGGTACATACTGGTGGGCATAGCGACGGTCATGCGATCGTAATCGTAAAGGATGGAAATGATACAATGCTGCACCTAGCGGACATTATGCCAACGCATGCGCATCAAAACCCGCTTTGGGTTATGGCATATGATGACTATCCAATGACATCGATTCGGCAGAAGCAAGAATGGATTGCATACGGGGTGGAGCATGGGGCATGGTTTACCTTCTACCACGATGCCTATTACCGTGCTGTAAAATGGGATAAAGAAGGAGCCATGATACAGCAGCTTGAGCGAACGGATAGAAAGTAAAAATTAAGCAAAGGGACTCGCTTTTTTGTTTTTGGCTACCCTAAAAAATAATCTGTGTTAAACGTTAGCGTTGATGTAACCCCTTCTTTTTAGAGGGGGAGAGTGCTCCCAGCCGTATATCGTAACGGTCAGGGCCTAGTTCTGCCTCGTCCAAAGGAAAACCAGAGAGAGAAAGATAAGTGCGGGTTGCAATGTCTGCATAGCCGTGATGTACAGACGTACGTGATATCAAAATCAACATCGGCCTACCCTAAAAAATAAAAATTTTTTATCTATCGTGGTGCGAGTTATATTCTTGCATGGATGTCTGTGTTAAACGTTAGT